>NZ_AP025171.1:732291-1464582 GCF_003402535.2 Cupriavidus sp. P-10 | reverse complement strand
CAGGGACCAGTCCGGCAATCGTGAAGCGCCTGTCCGACGAGGTCAACAAGGTGCAGGGATCGCCCGAGATTGCGGCGTTGATGAACAAGCTCAACTTCGAGCCGGCTCCGGTAAAGTCCTCCGCGCAGCTGGGCGAGATCGTCCAGAACGACCTGCGGGTCTGGACGAAGATCGCCAGCGACGCAGCCATCCGGGTCGAAGAATAAGAAGCCCCGCACCCCTCGCCTGGTCACGCAGTTTCCTGCCGGCGCCATCCGCCTGCCCGGCCTCGGGCTGAAAGTGATCGGCACGGTTTCGACCGACGCCAAGGCCGAAGTGGCGCGCGCCCATGGCTGCGATCACACCATCAACTACAGCCACGAGGACGTGGCCAGCCGCGTGCGGGAACTGACGGACGGAGCAGGGGTGTCGGTGGTCTTCGACAGCGTGGGCAAGGCCACGTTCATGTCCTCGCTGGACTCCCTCAAGCGCCGCGGCCTGCTGGTCTGCGTTGGTACCGCCTCCGGCAAGATCCCGCCGTTCGATCCGCAAATCCTTGCCCGCAAGGGTTCGCTGTACCTGACTCGACCGGGCCTGGCGGACTACATCGCCGATCCCGCCGAAAAGGCGGAACTGGTCGATGAGTTGTTCGGGCACGTCGCGGCAGGCCGCATCCACATCGGGATCAACCAGCGCTACGCCCTGGAAGACGCCGTGCAGGCACATCGGGACCTGGAGGCGCGAAAGACCACCGGCTCCTCATTTTCGTGACCTGAGTATCCGCCACGCCCGCGGAATTCGCGGGCTTCAGGTCGCGCCCGGATGTCGATCCTGCCGTCCAGCAAAAGATCCGCGAGGTGACGCTGGCTTATTTCAGGCAGCCAGCGGTGCAGAATCGCGTCAGGGACATGGGCATGGAGCAGGGGAGTGCCGCCACCACGGAAGACATGATGGCGGACTTGAAGCAGGCCTATCAACAACAGTCCGCGCTACTGAAATCCATCAATTTCCAGCCGGACTGATCTCAGATTATCCGCGGGCCGTCGCCGGGATATTCGCTTGCGAAAGCTCGCGAATGAACGCTTCGGCCTGCGGCCACTCGCCATAGCCCGAGGCAGGATTCAGATGCCCGACCTCGCCAAGCTCGACAAGGCGGCTTCCCCACGACTGCGCCAGCTCGCGGGCGCGATCCAGGCGCGTCAGGGGATCGTTGCTGCTTGCCGCAACAATGCTGGGAAACGGCAACGGGCCGCGAGGAATCGGCAGCCAGCCCTGGGCGCCCAGTGTCTCGGTCGTCGGATAGCCTGCCGGCATGGGCGTCTCGAGGTCCGCGGGCGCCGCCAGCAATGCGCCGAGAATCTCGCGTGTGGCGCCTCGCGCAGCCCAATGGGCGACCATCATCGCGCCCGCGCTGTGCGCGACGATGATGACCGGCCCGTCGATGGTGGCCAGGGCGCGGTCGATTGCCTCGACCCGGGCTGCGCAGCTCAGCTTGTCCTGCTCAAGCGGGGCGACGCTGACGACGCGAGGCAGCTTTGCGGCCAGCAGCGTCTGCCAGTGTTCCGGCACGTGGTCACGCAGGCCAGGGACGATAAGAACGGTTGGTGTCGTAGCGGTCATGTCGATCTTTCAGTAAGGTTGATCACCAACGATGGCGGCTCGCTCCATCTTTCGGTGGCACGGGGGATAGTCCATCACTGCATAGTGCTGGGTTGAACGGTTGTCCCAGAACGCGACGCTGTTTCTCTTCCAACGAAATCGCACCTGGTATTCGGGGATGCTGGCCTGGCTGACCAGATAGTTGAGCAGGTGGCTTGCACCTGGCGCCTTATCCAGCCCGAAGCGCACGTTCGCCGGCACATTGAAGTTGGTGAAATGCGTCGTAAAGCTTCCATTGACGAACAGCACTTTCTCCCCGGTTTCGGGATGGATGCGCACAACGGGGTGCTCGGCGTCCGGGTACCGGGCCTTCAGCGCAAGACGCTTTTCAATCGGCATCGCGGCGCCGAAGCTCGCCTCGATGCTGTGCCGCGCACGCAATGGGGCGATCTTTGCCTTGATATCCTCGGGCAACTGGTTGTATGCCTCGACCATGTTGACCCACATCGTGTCGCCGCCCACGGGCGGGCATTCGATACAGCGCAGCACGCAGCCCAGTGGCGGCTGGTCGCGCCAGGTGGCATCGGTATGCCAGGAATTCTCATTGCGTTCGGGAGGACTGTCCGGGGTCTTGTAGATCTGGACCAGTCCCGGGTAGTCGGGATGGCTGCCTACCACCGGATGGTCCTCCAGTTCGCCGAAGCGGCGCGCAAAGGCCACATGCTCTGCGCGCGTGATGTCCTGGTCGCGGAAGAACAACACGCGATGCTTGAGTAACAGTGCCCGGATCTCCGCCATCTGCTGGTCGTCCTCGGCAGCCGCGCCAAGGTGGACGTTGCCGAGTTCGGCGCCGATCGTGCAAGTGATTGGCTCGACCCGGATGGAATTCCCAAGCGAGGTGGCGCGGACCACTGCGGGTGCCGCTTCGAGGCGTTGGATCATGAGCGTTGTCTCCTTCGTCGAGCTGGTCGATCGCCTTGGAGTTTGGACGCCACGGGTTTCTCCCGCTTGACAGTACATGACAGGCTTTTATCATTCCATGTCACTGTTTTACTCGCCCCTGCAATGTCGTCACTGGTCCGCGCCGCGGCCCTCACCAACTACAGCGAGGTCGCCCTGGCTGCCGGACTGGACCCGGTGCGAATGCTCCTTGACGCCGGCTTGAGTCCTAGCGTTCTGCGCGATCCGGACCTCATGATTCCGGTGGAGCGTGTCGGACGACTGCTGCACGCCTCCGCAACCCTGTCAGGAAACGAGAGCTTCGGGCTATGCATGGCCGAGTCGCGCCTGTTGTCCAATCTCGGGCCGGTAGGACTGCTGATCCGCGACCAGGCGACCCTGCGCGATTCGCTGCGCATCCTGATGCGCTATCAAGCCTTGCTCAACAGTGCGCTCTCGCTGGCGGTCGAGGAATGCGACGGACTGGTGATCATTCGCGAGGCGGTCATCGCCGGCAATGCACACCAGCCCACACGCCAACGGGTGGAACTCGCACTCGGGGTCATCGTGCGGTTGATACGCCAACTGCTCAACCCCGACTGGGTGCCGCGGCGCGTCTGCTTTGAACATCCGGCGCCACGCGACCTCAGTACGCACCAACGGTTTTTCGGGCCTTGCGTAGAGTTCGACCATGAATTCAACTGCATCATCTGCCCCAAGGCCGATCTCGATGCCCGCAATTCCTCCGCCGATCCTGCCATGGCGCGCTATGCGCAACAGTTGGTAGATGCTTCCGCCATTTGCCGGCAGGTGACAATGCTCGAAGACGTGCGGCGCATCATCCTGTTGCTGCTGCCCGGCGGGCGCTGCACCATCGAACAGGTGGCGGACCATCTGGGCGTGGTGTGCCGAACGGTCCAACGCCGGCTTGCGGATGAAGGGCAGAGCTTTTCTTCGATCGTCAACGACGTCCGCATCGAACTCGCCGCGCGCCATGTCATCGAAAGCGATCGTCCCTTGACCGAAGTGGCGACCCTGCTCGGATTCTCCGCGCCAAGTGGATTCTCGCGCTGGTATCACGTGCAATTCGGCTGCAGCCCCAAGGAAAGCAGGGCGGCACGCGGTGCCGTGCGCCGGCAGGCCGCACCTCTGCCGGTGGACAACGCATAACGCTTCACGAAGCCATGCCAGGCACGGGTCCTGGTTGCCTCCAGCCGGTTGCGCGGTTTAATATTGTCGACAAAAACTGAACAACGTATATCGGAAGGATGCGCCGCGCATGGCTCGACTCAAGACTACCAACACGCCAGACCTGCAGTCGCTGCTTGCGCCGCAAACGCCGCAGAGTCCGGTCATGCTGGCGGTTGAGCAGGCGCTGATGCATGGGCGCGACTGGTCGGCATCGGTCGCTGATCAGATTGCAGTGCGGCTGGCGGGCCTGATCACGCTCGACGTAATCCACGCCGGCCAACGCCTGCTTGAAAATGACATTTGCGAGGTGCTGGAAGTCAGCCGCGCTCCTGTGCGCGAGGCCTTGCGCATCCTGGAGCGGGAGCGCCTGGTGGAGTTTCGCGCGCGGCGCGGCGCCATTGTCACCGAGCCCAACGCCCAGGATCTGCGCGATATCTACGTCGTGCGGGATGCGCTGTTTGAAATCCTGCTCAGGCAACTGGTGGAAGAGCGCGCGGACGCGCTGGACGCCTGGTTCGAAAAGTTCATGCCGCAGTTCAGCAAGGCCGTCGAAGAATCGGTAGACGCCTATATCAGCGTGACCTTCATCGCGAACATGGCCATGGCAGACCTGACGAGCAACCGGCTGGTCGGGGAACTGCTGAACTCCATCTCGCTGCGGGTCCTGCGCTATGTCCGGCTGGGGCTCGAATGCCATCCAGGCTCGCTGGAAAATTCCTTGAAGACCTGGCGTGCGCTGCAGCGTGCTGTCACCAGGCGAGACATCGATGCGGTCTTGCAGACCGCACACAAGCGCATCGCGAATTCCCGCGAAGCTGCTATCCGAGCCTTGTCATCATCCGGTGTTCAGAAGGACAAGGGTGGAATCCGCCGCGAGGCAGTGGCGGTCCAGGGTTTCTGAGTTCCGGGGACCACGGCGCATCTGTGTCTTTCATTTAACATAAGATAGATTATGCGAAGTGTTAGTGTTAGGCCCAAATAGTAATGTCGTACTTGAGCCAAATAGAAATGTCGTACCCCCTTGCCAAGGCTGGCATGCTGGCGGCTTTCCGTCTGTCCGAGACCGGACATCCCCGGACTAAGAACTTATCAAAAAGCGGAACCAAAGCCATAACAAATCTACGAGATGATGTTCGTTTCGTGACAACCAATGTTCAGGCGCCAATACATCCATGGGTTGCACCTATGCGCGTGTCTGATTTCTTGTGTTCGGACCTGTTCAGACGTGGTCAAAGTCGTCTCGGACAGCCGCGAACTGAATTTGCAGCAGCTTACAGAAGGAAAAGTGGAACAACTCGCCAGCCGAACGAAAAGTCAAACAGAACGCCGTGACTCGGAACAAAAGCCGTTACAAATGGTGCTCCGCTACTCTCGGTGGTGGCGGCAACTTTGCTACAAATGCCCGGAAACCCTTAGCTGGCGCGGATGTGGCGGTAACTTCCGTCATGAATCAACCAGTGCTGGGCGACGCCGGCGCGGCAACTTCCGCTATAAATGGCACTGTAAAGATATTTTTGATGCACTTCTCGCCTTCATGGGAAAGAAATCTTCTTTTCGAGCAAGGCTGCCGCAGTTTGCTGGGACTGAGTTTTGTAGCGGATCAGCGTGCCTAATTTGATCTTACGGACGCGGGTACTTGCCGCCAACGCTACGGTGGACCGGCTTCTATAAGCCTATCTTTTATCCCAGCATCCAATTCCGGTAGCGAAATTGGCTTTTCTGTTCAGTACGCCGTAGCTGCGCTCGACTTCGTTGTTCGCAGCGAGGATGGCCGAATCGGTCGTCCAGTGTTGTCACGACATGGGATGCCATACAGGGATCGCTTCTGAGCGTAGAAATTGCCGAGAGCACTTTCCAGGTTCGGAAGAGTCAAGCTCGATGACGTGATATTCATCAAGGAAGGACCTACGATCGTCGGAACTTACTTTTGCGGTGCGTCTCTTCCGGCAGCCTGTCCAGATTCGTTTCCGCCATGCTGCACGGCTCACCCAAAAAGTGACTCAAACGTCGCATAATCATCGTTATGTTAAACCGCCTTTTTGGTCGGAGGGCGGCCAAGACGCGGCTTCTGCGAGCGGCTGCGGCCGCTATGTTTGGCCGCCTCTTCCTCAGCCTGGCGGATCACATCCGAGGCCCGGACGCCCAGCGCGTCGCAGAGATCAAAGAAGGAAGCCATCCGCAAGCCTTTGCGGTGGTTTTCGACATTGGAGACGGAGGTCGGTGACATCAAGGCGAGATCAGCGACAACGAGCTGTGTGAGCCCTTTGTCTTCTCTGATTTTTCTCAGCACGTGGCTGAGCGCCTCGGTCCGGTCCATGCAGTCGCTCAAGTGATCTAGAGCGAATTTTCAGGCCCCAGTTGCACTGAAACTTCAACTAAAGTTAAAGTTCACCAACTTTATTTCTTCGGTCTGAACCGGATCGTCAGTGTTGCATCGGCCATAAGCTGGGCCAGCCCAGCGTCCCCGCAGCGTTGATTTCTTCCAACCTGGCGACCGCTCCGGCTCGGTTTTGCAAGATCCGCTGCCAAGCGGCGCACCACCGCATCAGGCTTCACCGCATCAACGATGAGCGCATTTAACTGGCCAGTCTCCATTTCCGGGCATGTGCTGCCCGGCAAGTACCTACCGCCCGACCTTCGCAAACTGAGTCATGCCATGGGCATCGCGCTACCTGTGGCGTTCGCTGGCCACATGTACGTGGTATCGCAGGCGCCCGTCGAGGGCGAAACCGGATTGCGTGCGGACTACCTGCAGTATCACCACGACCGTTTGCTGGCTCTGATGCGGACGATGCCCAGTGATGAAAGGCCAGCAGCGCTGGCACGCCAACGCCGCCAGCTAGGCGAAACCGATCTGAACGACGACGAGGTGATTTTGATTTGCCATCTCATCGAGACGCAGCTCCCGGGCCTGGAAGCCGGACCGATGGACAACGGAGACTGCCACGTTATGGCCGATGATCTGGACGTGCGTGGCGCGGTCCTGCGCGGTCGTGTACGCGAGTTTTTTCGCAGTGCCGTTACGTTGGGGACACTGCAACCCTGGCGCGTATCACAGTAGATGGCCGCCCTCCTCGCTTTCTCTTCACACCTAGCCATCGACGCATCCTCATGTTCTTAAGTAATTGCGCTGGCCAGCCTAATGCTTGGTGCGCGATGCCACCCTCACCTCCTTTTTTGCACGGTACTGGTATGGCGTACTGGATCGACCTGGACGAGCTGGCATTGCGCCAGTACATCGATGCCATGGCCGTATTCGAAGCCTGCGAGGCCGCTCGCTCTCGCGTCGATGCATTCAGTGGTGGCATGCTGTGGCGGACCAGCAAGGGTCACGAGTATCTGATCCAGACCAGCAGCGACAACCGTCAACGCTCCCTCGGTCGCCGGTCGGCCGCAACCGAATCCATGTATGAGCAGTTTGTGACCGGAAAACGCACGGCGCAAGACCGCTTGCGGGCGCTACGCCAACAGATGGCGATTCAGTACCGCATGAACCGCGCCCTGCGTGTCGGCGACGTGCCGGCGCTGCTGGAGCGGATCCTCTCGGCGATGGATCGACGCCGCCTGCACGACCAGGTGGTCGTTGCCGGCGACTGCGCACTGTTTGCGTACGCGGCACAAGCGGGCGTGCGCCTGTGTGCCCCGCCAAATGCCGGCAATGTGCCGGCGCCCCTGAGCCTCCATCTCTGGGCCGCCAGCGAATCAG
The DNA here is from genome assembly GCF_003402535.2 of Cupriavidus sp. P-10. Taxonomy (NCBI): domain Bacteria; kingdom Pseudomonadati; phylum Pseudomonadota; class Betaproteobacteria; order Burkholderiales; family Burkholderiaceae; genus Cupriavidus; species Cupriavidus sp. P-10. Next base: position 1,457,168 of record NZ_AP025171.1, on the reverse strand, counting down.
CGAAGGATCTGGCGTTCAATGCGCTGCGCGCCGCGGACAAGTCGTTTATCGTGCGTCAGGTCACAAGGGATCGTCTGGAGGCCACCAATGCGCAGGGCGTGACTGTGGAGATTCGTCACGACACCCAGATCGCCGCATTGGTGGCGCCGCCCGGTCCACTGGGCTTGCGGAAGTTCTCCACCGCCGTGGTGACAGCAACCGGCCGTATGGCACGCATGACGGCGATTCCACCGACGCAATACATTATGGACGCTTTTCATCAGGCTGCTCGTATGGACCTGACGCCGGCGCAATCTGCTTTATACGCATGGCGCGCGCGCGCGACGCAGCGACTGGTGGAATGTAGCTTGCCTCACTGGGGCGAGGCGATGGAAACCGGCCCCCGGCCCACATGATCCACCGCAGATAGAGAAAGCGACTATGCCAGACGACCGCCCGTCCCTAAACGAAGATGATGTGTGGCTTTACGTGGCCGCGCCTTCGTGCAGTGATTCGAATCCAATGAGTCCACTGGAAAATGATGCATCTTTCGCTCCGAGCACGAGATCGATGAATCATGGGCAACGATCCAGGGTCTTGCCGCTGATGAGAAGATCCTTCTTGCAAAGGTATCGAGCGCGATCGGTCGTCGATACCACGACGGTCATGTCATCTGCATCTTCACGCTGGATTGGAATGATCAAGCGGATCTCATGATCGTACGCCAAGTGCTGCGCGACGCCGGCTTTACGGCGGAAATGGACTACAAGCGCGATGTCGACACCACCCTGCGCATCTATGGGCCCAACGAGTGGTATCTGAGAGCCTGACATTGCGGCCAACCGTTATGCCTGCCAACGCGGGCGTTATCGACGTTTTTTGCTCACTATGCCTGCTATTCGAAACGCACTGACAGGCGACGAGATCGCCCAAGAGATTGGCATGCGGCTCCGCTTCCGGCGTTTGGAGCGCAATATCACTATTGAGGCGCTCGCGAAACGCTCCGGTGTCGGTCGTACCGCGGTGGGTGACATTGAGGCCGGTCGCGATGTTCGGTTGTCGACTCTCATCAAGGTCATGCGTGGGCTGGGCGTGCTTAGCAACCTGGACGCCGCGTTCCCGGATACCTTGCCGACGTCGTTAGCGTTGACGAAGCGGCGGCAACTTCGAATGCGCGCGTACGTGATAAAAGCTCAGAAGGATTGACAGGCGCATGCCCTCGCGCCTTGGGCTGCGCGGCTCTTGTTGCGACGGCGCGACGAGTGGAAGGATTTCTCGCTTTCCATTCGGCGTCCTGCGGCAGGCGTTATTGACAGAATTTGTTCGATACGCCTGCTATGGGAAGCATACTGATTCCCCACGCGTCGACAGGACGTGGTGTCCAGCTTCTAGGCTGCGGCATTCGTGGCTAAACTGTTCCTGGTCGCTGCTTTTCGGAGGCTTCAGTCTGCCGAGGAGCGTTGGCTCACCGGCGCGTCTGCAAGGAGTGCTACATGAGCCAGCAAGGCGCCGACGAATGACACGCCATTGCGAACGGCTCGCCAACACAATAGAGACTGGACCAAGAGGACAGGATGATCAGGTATCCCGACGCTATGCGCGAAGCAGACGCCTCGCAGTCCGCTGAAACGGCGGAGGTTGTGCAAAGAAGAAAAGATTTGATCGGCTTGCGAGGCCGGGAAGATTTGCTGCCGGCGCTTGAACGGGCAAGGCAAATGCTTCGCGCTTTCGCCGGAATTCCAGCGCCCGAGTTCCAAGGGTCGTTGCGCCGCAAGCCACGCTATTGAATGCGCTTAGACTCGGCAAGTGTCCCGCCACCGTGAGTATCTTGTCTAGTCGCGATCGCAGAGCTTGCTGGTGAGGTGGGCAAAAGCACCCTCTACACGCGAATCCTTGGCTTCGGGCACTTCACCCCTCTTTCACCCGCGTTGAGGGAGACGTGTATGCCATTAGTCCAGCCATCCCCCTACTCCATTTTGAAACATGACCAAAACCGCGCGTTATGTCGCTGACCTGGCGCATAGAGAGGGCATTAGCTATGCGGCGACCTTTGCCGACGAATGGGCAGCAGCCGTGACCGGTTTAGTGGGTGATGATGTCACGCCGGACGCCACCGACCATTTGCTTGTTGCACTGACGCGTGCTGGAAAGCTGTCACCCCGCGACATGGTCGCCTTGACCATCGCGCACCATAGGGAACTGAAACAGCACGTTTAATTTTCCGGCGCTGGACGGCGATTCCTGCCGCGATGCCTCGCTGCAGTACCGCCTGGCAAACGGACCTGGTCGACATCTTCCTTCGGCGTCAGGCTTACGCTGCGAATCTCCTCATTTTTCCCTCGTGCCTCCCAGCATGCTGCATGCTTGCTTCGAATCGAGTCAGCTTTCAACATCTTTTGTGGCGGCCATCCCGAAAGCGCTGGCCGCTAACCCTAGATCAATGCATGGGCGCATAGGTTCCTAATGTCTTCGGTACCTACGTATTCTTGATCCACGGCACGAAGCCCACACAATTCGATGAGATCGCGACCATCGTCGGGGGCAATCTGGCTTGCGGCTTGCTTATCCTTGCAGGTTGCCTTTGCGTACGGGTGGGAGGCGCCGGCGTGGAAGGCTGTGATCATGGGGCGATAAAGCGCACTAAGCCTTAGCTGCGGGATGCGATGTCGCAGGCCGCCGTAGATCCGCAGCCCCTCGCGATCGAGATCCCCCCAGAAGTAGACTCGGGGGTGCTCAAGCAGTGCGGCCGGACTTGGAGGTCGGCCTTCCCGGACCAGCGCAATGAGCCCATCGCCGTAGGCGACCGAGGCGAGCAACTGATTGCCAAAGTCCTCGCTACTGCGTGACAGCCCGTAGCCAAAGGTGACCACAAACGCCACTCGGGAGGCCGCTCCGGCCGCAACGGCTGCGTCAAAGGCATGTGGGTTCTCGACCAGCACCACCGCCTCAGGCTCTGGGGGACCCGCCGTAATGACGTACGGTGGCGCATCGGGGTGCGCCTTTAAGTCTAGGCCGAAGGTCGACATCGCGGCTGCCGGCAACTGCCCGAGGAGTTTTGACGACCCGAGGAGATATCGGGCGGACAGGACAAACTTCGGTGTCCCTACCTCCTGAGGCGCAGCCCGACGTAACGCCAGGAGCCCTGCTGCCAGTGCCTCCATATCCGTGTCGCAGAAGTCAGCAATCCTGTCGTGGCAAGCTGCAAGCGCCCCGACATCCGAGGTGCTGAGCCCTGCCCGCTGCATGGCCGTCTCCCATTGCGTCAGGGACACCGGGACGGGCTTTGCTGGCGCCGCCGCGGTCACGCCGACCCGCTTGTACACATCGCCCTGGACCGTGATCCCCGTCACCGTCCCTGAGCGGGCCAGGCGGCCCAGGGCTTGTTTCACATCCAACTCATGCCAGCCCGTGCGCTTTGCCAGCCTCGCCACCAGACCCGAGCCTTGGAGGAATGCCCGCCCGTCCAGCATCGCGTGCAGTTCAGTCAGCAACTGGTCCTCGCGACTCATTGCGCGGCAGCCTCGCCCTTGCGGAACGATGCGAGTTCCATGACCCCGTGTCGTGCCCCGACCTCCTCCGGCTCCAGCAGCCGTCGGGTCTCGCTATCGGCGTACATCATGTTGCCACCGATCTCGCGGGCCACCACATAGGTCGGGAAGTACTCCCACTTATTCTGATAGTTGGGATCGTGCCCGGTAATGAGAAGCTGGAACTTGCCACGGCTTTCCTGCACCCCCTTAAGCGCATCATCGATTAGGCGCGGGTCCGATAAGTGCGAGAATGCACCGTCGATGAAGACGAACTGCGTCCGCTGGCTGCGGATCTTCTTGCGGTTCGCCGCGCTGACGCTCTGCCTGTCGAGTTCCCGCTCGGTCACGTAATCCGCCATCTTGACGATCCAGAGCAGGGTCATCGCCACACCCTGCCCGGACGACGCCATATCCTTTTCCAGAAGCAGCGGCCGTTGCGAAATCGCGGGCAAGCACACGCGGATCTTCGGCTCCACGATCACATTGCGGTAAAACTCGTCTCGGATATCCTTGCGCAGGTTCTTGTCCGCGATCGTTTGCACCACCTCGTCTTCGGCGTAGGTTTCGCGCGTACGCTCTCGCTTCTCGACCTTCTGGACAATACCGTCGAGCACCGCCCTCACATCTGACATATCGGCGAGCTTGGCCTCGATCTCGAATCCAGCCTTGACGATATCGCCTGAGACCGGGTCGCGCCGCGGGCGGAACACCCGCTTCATGGTATCGAGATTGGTCGGCAGGCGGCGCGTAAAGCTCCCCAACCACGAGCCTATCTCAGACCATTGCTGATCGAGGTACTGAGCGGCTTGTTCGTTTGCCTGCCGGCTACGCTCATAGATGCTCCGGGTTCCGGTAATGAGTTGGCCAAGGACCGCGAGGTTTTCCTTCGCCTCATCGAGCCCCATTTTGATCTGTTCATCAATCAGCGCCATGCCGCTACCCTTCACGCGGTCGATCTCGTCGTGATAGAGCGTGCGTGCCCTTGCAAACTGCCTACGCGCAGCGTCAAGATTCTGGCTGATCACCCCGGCATTAATGTCGCCAAGTCGCTCATTAAGGGTCTTGAGTGCGGTCACAATGGCTTCGATGTCGCGGCCCAAACGTACTTCCGCGGCCTGCTGATACGCAGGGTGGCTGATCAGCACATCTTCCCGGACTGTGATCGGGATGCAGTCCCGCAGCACCAACTCACGCTGCTTCTGCCGCAGTGAGCGCACAACGTCATCGACCTCTCTGGCTTGGCCTTCTAAGGCGCGGGAAGCTCCAATGAGCGTGTCCATGCGCTTTGTGACCAACCCGAGGTCATTGCTGACGCGTTCCTGCTCAGGTCGGATCTCCGCCAGTCGGTCCTGAATCTCTTTGGGCCGTTGGTCGCCGCACGTCACAAAGGACTCCACGGCATCGAACCGAAACACGCTCCGCTTCTTGGCGGTATCCAAGTCCTTCGCCAAACTGTTTCGCACACTAGCTGCGGTCCGCATGAACTCCGGTCCCTGCGCCTGGATGAAGGCGTCCACCTGCTTAAGGTCACCCTCTGCGCCGGCGAGTTCTCTACCCGCCGCCGCTACTACCCGATGACATTCGTCGGAGGCTTGGTCGGCAACACGAGCCTGATCGAGCCTGGTTTTCATCGCCTCCTCTGCCTGCCCGTGGCGGTCTTTGGCGAGGACCAAACGCTCAAGCAATTCCTCGATGCTGTCGTCGCCCAAAACCTGGCGATGAGCAATTACCGCCTTAATGGCTTCGATGGATTCGGCAGAGGCACGTACCTCAAGTTCGGGCAGCCGCTCACGCAGCGGTGCCTGCTCATCCGCGAGCGTCTTGTCCAGTTGGCGGTAGCTCTGGGCCACGGCATCGCTGGCCTTGTATGCCTGCTGGGCCGCCGGCGAGTTCGGGTCCATTGCTTTGAGTTCGACCTCCTTTTCAGCGAGGAGCGTGCGCACCTGTTCGATCTCGAGTGCAAGCTGTGTCTTTTCCCGCTCGACCAGGGTCGGATCCAGCAAGCAGTCCACTGGCCGCGTCCTGACCCCGACGAGCCACGTACTTGCCACACGGCCGTCGAACGCGATCTCGCCCGCCGTGCAGAACTGTTCGAGTTCCATCGCCACAAAGACAGGCGATTCGATCCCTCTTTCCGCCAATTGGGACGCCACGGCCGCAGCGCGGCCGGCATCGGCGTAGACCGGCGAAAACAGCAACGCCGAGAACAGCGAAAGGATCTTTCCCTTTCGCTCCTCTGCAAGCCCCATCTGCTCAACTGCCGTGTGCAGCGGCATGGCGTCTGCGCCCGCGAAGGTTAGGACTTCCCGCGCCACCTTACCGGCCGCCACGGGATGGGTATCGAGGTCGCGCCGCCGCGCTGTTAAGTCCGCCAGATCATGCCGATGGCCAAGGATTTCCTCGGTCAACATCTGGCTCCGTTTGGTCCGCTGTTCCAGCCACTGGGCGGGCGCCACGGCGTCACCATGGGCCGCTTCGAAGGCTGCGAGCGCCTCCAGCCCTTCGCGCATTCTCGTGCGTTGAGTGTGGATCTCAGCGTCGCGGTACCTCGCGGCGGCAAGGACCGCCTTCACGCGGTCCGCGAGGCCATCCGGCGATTCATCCCCGAAGACGCTCCTGAAGACGCCGACTCGGGGGGCGAGATCTTCCAGCTTTCCGGTGCGATCGGAGATTTCCTTCAGCGCAGCGGTGGCGGCCTTCTCTTCAAGTCGAGCGTTCTCGGCTGCTTCGGACGCGGTATCTTTCGTGATTTTGGCGTCAAAGGCCTGTGCTTGCGCGGTTTCGTAGGCGTCGCCGAGCCGTTCCAACACGGCCTTTGGCTGGGCATCGTCCCCATGCTCGGCCACGAACTCCTGCCACTTCTCGAAGGAGTCTGTTTGCTCGGCCATTTTCACGCGATGCGTGCCCAGCTTCTCTTCCGCCTCGCTAAGCACTTCGCCGACCCGCTGCCCGGTTTTCAGCGGCTGCCGCATTTCCGCTTCGGTGAAAAGCCCGCTCGCCAACATCCGAGCGTATTCGGCTTGCTGCGCGTTGATCTCCGACAACTGGCCCCGAAGCTCCTCAGCCTCCCTGGTCAGTGCAGTCCCCTCCCGTTGAAGCGCCTCATGCTCGACACTAGCCTCTTCACGCTGAATATCCAGACGAGCTTTTTCGAGACGAGCGGGGTTCGTATCGGCGTTGGCTTCCGCCCAATCGAAGGCCGTATTGAGCGCCGCTGCGACCGATGCTTGGTCTAACTGTTCGCGGAAGTTCCTCGTCAGACCGTTGAAGGCCAGCGCAAAATGGCGCTTGAACAGCTTCGGATTGCCTTTCGAGGCGCTCACCAGCAGTTCGACCATCCCGCTGCCCTCGCAGGCAATCGCCCGCTGCTTCATCAGCGGGGTCAGTGAAACCTGATTGCGGCCGGCTCGGGTCGCGACATCAGCCGGTTTTTCCCCGGTCAATTGCTCGAATCCAAGATCGGCAAAGTGCCATTCGCCATCCTGCATCACCATCCACCGGGCAAGCGCCGGTGCACCGGGCGGCGGAGCAAGCGGAACGCCAGGCAGGGGATCATCCGTGGCCAAATTCTTGATGACGGCCTGCGCCAGCGAAGCGTCGGTCAACGCGGCGTGCGCTTCCTGCTCTGCTGCATTGAGGTCGCCGGCCTGCTTCTCCACCCGTTCCAGCTCGTCAAGCAGGATCCGTGTTTCGTTAAGGCCTTCTTCGGCCTGCTTGGTGCGGTTCTGGGCCCCGATAATATTGCGGACCTTTTCGTGGATCGTGTCCTCGATACCCCGTTCGCCCGCGAACTCGTCAATGTTGCCCATCATGTCCACGAGCAGTTCCGGCGCCAGGCGCTCGTAGAACACGGCTTCACTGTAGGGCCGCTTGCCCGAATGGACCGCAAAGTAGTTGCTGCTCCCCTCGGCGCCCTTCGCCTTTTGATAGACGAGTTGTTGCTCGATACTAGCCATATCGAAGATGCCACCAACGTGCTCGCGCCAGTTGATCAGCGTTCCCTCCCGGCGCGTCGTCGGGAAGCGCGAAGGCAGCGCGTCGAGCGTCTCCAGGAAGGTGGTGTTGCCGATCAGCGTGACGCGGTGGCCGTCACGGCGTCCGATCGGGCAGTCTTCAAAGGTGCCTCGGTAGGAGTACAGAAAGTAGTCACGGCCTTCCCCGGCTGTGCCGTAGATGCCAAAGACCATCCGGTAGCCCGAGAAATCGCCACCCGACTGGGCGACCAGATCCATGCCCGCTTCGTCATCGGCGGCGATCGTGACTTCGATCCGCAGATGCGTGAAGTGTCCATTCGACGCCGGAGAAAAGTGCTTTTGCCGGATGTCGTTCAATACCTTGTAGTCGCCCGCCAGCATGCCAAGCGTGCCGCCGATCATGGTGCTCTTGCCACGACCATTGGGCATATTCATGGCGGTATTCTCACCCTTGGGGTTGAATACTTGGTAGACCCAATCCGGGCGCCACGGCTCCTGGCGACGGCTGTTCATAAAGTTGGAAACTTCGATGCGATTGATTAAAGGCATGCCACTTACGCTCCGTGTACTTGCTGTTCTGCTTGACGGGCCTGCACCGACTCGACCGACTCACCCAGTAACAGGGCTGCGGTTTCCAAGGCCGCCGGGCGCTGCGCCGGCGGCAACAGGTAGGCGACTTCGTTTGCCGCCACATCAGCCATCTCGACCGCCGCGAGCACAGTCTGGCTCCATTCTTCCTTGTTGCCGGTGGGCTCGATCATGCCAGCCTCCTCCATCACAGTCAGGAAGCGCGTCGCCCAGATGTTGATCTTGTTGGCTTCCTTCCAGAAGTAGTCGAAGACGATCCCGGCCTCGCCTTCCGGGCGGCCAGTATTTCCCATCTCCTCAATGCCGCCCTTCAGGATGTCAACGAACAGACGCTTGGACACCATGGCCTCCCGGTAGCGGCTGACCTCAGACGGGTGTCGGTCAATCTTCTGATAGAAGAACCATTGCAGCGTGAGCCAAAGGCGAGTCACCCAGAACACGGTTTCGTGACGCTTTTCGTCGCTGTCCCCACCCCGGCGGTCACGCATGCGCTCAACATACCAGCGGCTATCGACATAGGCGGGCAGGCTGGTACCGCGCTTGCGGGTCAGCACCCAGATACTGTTCGACACACCAGATTTGGACGGGATGCCAAACTCCATGCCGTTGCGCTCGATCAACGTCAGACCCTGCGTGGCCAGAAATTCATCGAAGGCGGCTAGATCGACAGCGTTGCAATTCGAGAGAATACGCACGGCTTCCCGTTCGCCATCGCGCAGGTTGCGCCCGGGCGGGTTTCCGAAAGCGACGCGCCAGTGTTGCAGGTAGGCGAATGCTGCGCCCATGTCGGCCATGTTCATTGCGTGCTCTCCTCAAGAAACATCATCGGATCCGTCCCCGAGAACCAGGTGCCGCCGATTTTAGTTTGGAAGGTCTTGCCGGTTAGGCCGACCTTGATCGTGAAGCCCTCGCCATCCAGTTGCTCGGGCGACGAGTACACGCCAAAGAAGTCGGCCGGACTTTCGCCCGCCTCAAGTGCGAAGTCCGTCCCTGTCACGATCTCAGAGAACAGGGTCGGCTGTTCCTTGAGTTGAGAGATCACCAGCGCGCGATTGCGCAGCAGGAAGTTGAGGAATCGATTGTGGCTGGCGTCACCCTGCGTCGGATCGACGGTGAAGGTCGAGACGGGGGTGACCGACTCCTCGCCGAGGCGGGTAAAGTCCACCTGCCCCACCAAATCGACCGGATGGAACGTCTCGCCATGCATACCCCAAGGCATGATGCCCGCCATGAGCGCTTCCAGTCGATCGGGTGTGGGAGACGCACCCACCATAGTCAATGAATTCACGATCGACAGGAAGTCCACGGTCGTGCCGCCAACTGGCTTCGCGCGCTGCGCCGTGTCCAGAAAGGTGACAAAGCGCCGGGACAGCGCCTCGACGTTCTGCATGACCATCTCCACTTCCGTCTGGAGGTTGCCCAGCGAGTACTCGACGCCGTAGGTGTACTTCCACGCGTCAAATGCTTCGCGGGCGCCCGTACCGTGGATCAGGTTGATGGCTCGCTTGACCACCTCGATCGCTTTCTGCAGGGCATCGGCGATGCCGCTGCCCTCCGTCAGTAGGATATCGCGCAGTTCCGAGAGCGTGGGCCGCTCCATGGCGGAGGTCAATTGCTTGCTTTTCGACGCCACCTCAAGAATGAGGCTGCGACACAGCCGCGGAATGTCGCCGAATTGCTTGCGCTCGATGGCAGCGACCAGCCGCTCTGCGTCGACGTCGGTATAGAGCCAGTTTTCCTTGGCGGCCGACACCCGCAGCAGCAGACGTCCATTCTCCGTGAGTTGTACCTGGTTGAAATCCCTTGCTCGTTCGAGAAGCGGCGTCGAATCCTTCGTGAGCCCAAACTCCAAGCCGCCTTTGCCGTCCTCCACGCCGTAGCGGATATCGCGCTCGCGGGCGAGCGTGTCGACGACGAAGGTCAGGTCGTCTGCCGTGACCGTCGTTACGCGTTGCCGGATGCGCGCATGGAGTTCCGTCAAGGCGACAAACGTCGGGCCGCGATCCATTTCGAGTTCCCTCAGGAGTTCGAGGATCAGGAAGGCGACCGCCAGCATATATCCGGCCCGCTCTGGGGTCTCGGGAACGTACACGCCGCCCGTTTCACGACGACTCTGATGCAGGTCGATCAGGCGCGACACCGCGGCGACGAGCCGAACATCGTGCGGGAGCTTCGACAAACTCGTTAGTTGTGCCATCTTCGTTGGAGTTGTTATCGTCTCGTGACTAAACAAACGTTCTCTCTCCGGACAGATTCTTGCCGCGTGCCCGCACTGGCTTACGGGTAGGCGTCACCAGGAACTACCGACTACTCAGTGTGGCCAGATTCGTTCCGTCGAACCTGACTTTTTCATTTTGGTGCGCTCACAAGCGCCTCGCCTTACCTAGTGAGAGCGCGACTATAGCGCCTGCCGCGATCTGATTTGACATATTGCGAAGAGAACGCCGGAACTGCAAACTACCCCGCACATTGGAGATGGCCTCCGCATGGCGCTGGATTTAATCCGTCACAGCGAAAGACGATTGTCAATCCCCCAATTGGAGGATACTTGATCCTGCGCTCCATAACCCGCATAAACATTGAGCTTGCTGGTGGCAAGTAGTGTGATGAGGCCCGTTTTCATATTACCGGACAGGCTTACAGGTAATCCCGAGATTTGGGTGGAATCTGGGCGCGCTGCACGCGCTACAATCTCGCAAACTCCGATTCTTACCGGCACTGGACGCCCTGTAAGGCCGTAGCGTTACGATTTGCTTAAAAACAGACAAGGCCGTTCAAGGAAGCGGCGGGCCGGAAAAGCATGCATATTTCCAAACTGACCCTGGTTAACTACCGGAATTTTCGGAGCACAACGCTGCGGTTTCATCGGGGTGTCAACACCATCATCGGCGAAAATGGGTCAGGCAAGTCCACTATTCTTCGCGCGATCCGGCTTCTCCTGGATGACACGATGGTGCGCGCTGCCTATCGGTTGGAAGAGTCCGACTTCAGCCGGGCGCTAGCACAATGGCAGGGCCATTGGATCATTATCAGTATGGAGTTCGAGGAAATCAGCGCCGACGAAGCCGTGCAGGCACTGTTTCTTCACGGTACGGCCGCTCTCGAAGACGGGCCGCTCTCGAAGGCCACCTATAACCTCATCTTTCGCCCGAAGAAGGAGGTTCGGCTGAAGCTGGCTGGGTTAAAGAATGGCGACAAAGAGAACCTCGCCAGAATCCGTGACGCGATCACGATCGATGATTACGAGACCGTGTTCACCGGAAGAAGTAGCGCGGAATTCGGCGACCCGTTGGTCTACGAATCGATCGTAGGCAACTTCGAGCAGTGCGTCCTCAGTCCGGAGACTGAGTTCCCGGAGATTGGAGCGAAAGTGCCTGGTTTCCTCTCGGTCACAAAGGAGGTGTCGCTGACCTTCATCCAGGCCCTGCGCGACGTCGTCGCCGAGTTTCACAACAACCGGACGAACCCGCTATTCACGCTGCTTAAGAGCAAGAGCGGCGAGCTCGCGCCGGGGGCAATGCTCCCCATCACCCAGATGGTTCACGACTTGAATGCCTCCATTGAAGGCTTGGAGGACGTGCAGTCGGTGCGCAAGCACATCCGCGAAACGATCAAGGATGCCGCCGGCGAGACCTACTCACCTGCCTCGCTGTCGATCAAGTCCGACCTGCCTAACGAAGCCGAGAAGCTATTTCAGTCACTGCGTCTGTTTGTGGGCGAGTCCGAGGAAGGCTATGAGGGGGCGATACACGAGTTGAGTCTGGGCGGGGCCAACTTGATCTACCTGACGTTGAAGCTGCTGGAATTCAAGTACCAGCGCGAAAAACTCGCGATCGCCAATTTCCTCTTGATCGAAGAGCCGGAAGCGCATATCCACACGCATATTCAGAAGACGTTGTTCGATCGCATCGCCTACCGCGACGCCCAGATTATCTACACGACGCACTCGACTCACATCTCCGAGGTGAGTAACGTCAGCAACGTCAACATCCTGGGACGTCACGGTTCGTTCTGCGAGGCCTACCAGCCGTCGACGGGGCTGGAGCCGTCCCAGCTCACCAGCATTCAACGGTATTTGGACGCGGTGCGTAGCAACCTGCTTTTCGCAAAGAGCGTGGTGCTCGTGGAAGGCGATGCCGAGGAGATCCTGATCCCGATCCTCGTCAAGAAGGTGCTCGGCCTGAGTGTCGATGAGCTGGGCATCAGCGTCATCAATATCCGGAGCACCGGGTTCAAGAATGTGGCCGTCCTGTTTCACGACATGCGCATCCGCAAGCGCTGCGGCATCGTCACCGACCTCGATACGATCTTCTTCGATGTGACGCCACAACCCGGTGATCCGGACGCCTGGGCAGCGAGAAAACGCAAAGCGGCCGGCTCGCAGAAATCCGGTGCCGAGCGCAAGGCTGACCTCGACGCCTTTGTCGCGGGAAACCCCTGGCTCGCGGCGTTTTACGCAACGCATACGTTTGAAGTGGATTTTGTCGCGGCTGGCAACCAGGAGGCACTAATCCGGGTCGTCGACAGGGTCTACAAGGATCCCGCGACCATTGCACAATCGATTGCGACGCTCCACTCGAGGTTCCTGCCTGAAATGGGACTTCGGGCGCTGATGATGGCCGAGCACGATGGAAAGGGCTGGTTCGCCATCCTGCTCGCCGATGCGCTGACCCATGAGGTGGTGATCCCGGACTACATCCGACGGGCGATCCTGTTCGCACATGGTCCCTTCTCCCGCCCGCTGATTGCCCGGATCCTTCGGCATCGGGCGGATTGTTTGTGGCGTACCGACGCCTCTGCGCACGCGCGTCTGTCCCATTTCGCAATCGAGCTCGATCGTTTCCGTCGGAAAGAGATCGATATGCCAGCGCTCAGGACGGCAGTCGCCTGCGCGTTGCCCGGGGACGCCATCGCGCCGTTCTTGGCGGAGATGTCCTGATGTTCGCCTGGGATGCACGGGACCTGAACGAGGAGCAGGCGGCCGCCGTTAGGGAGGAGTCGAGCGTCTTCCTCATTGCCTGCCCCGGCAGCGGCAAGACGCGGACGCTGACCTACAAGATTGCCTATGAGCTTTCCCGCCGAACGGACAAGCGGATTGTGGTCGCCATCACCTATACGCATCGCGCCGCCGACGAGATCCAGGAGCGCATCGAAGCGATGGGTGTCGACACCTCGGGCCTGTGGATCGGGACGATCCACTCCTTCTGTCTCGAATGGATCATCAAGCCGTATGGCGTCTACCTGCCCGAGCTCGCGCGTGGCTACCGCGTCCTGGACAGGCATGATCGCGAACTGCTGCTTGAGCGGCTGTGCGCGCCTTATTCGGGCGTCAGCCACTGGGATTGCGACTACTACTTCAACGAAAGCGGGTACCACCTTGGATGCGCCGATGCCTGGAAACATGAGGCGCTCCATCAGATCTTGCAGGAGTATTTTCGGGAGCTTGCAGCGGCGCGGCAGATCGATTTCGAGCTGATCCTTTGGCATGCGCATACCCTCATGCGTGACCAGAAGCATATCGCACCCCTTCTCTCCCAAGTCTTCTCCTATATCTTCGTAGACGAGTACCAGGATACGAAGCAGATCCAATATAGCCTGCTGGCCGCGATCCTGCGTGCGGGCGCCCGACGGACGAAGACGTTCATCGTCGGCGATCCGAACCAGGCCATCTATGGTTCGCTCGGCGGCTATGCGATTTCCCTGCCCGAGTTTCGTGCCCTGGCGGGGATCCCGATCGAGGAGATGGCGCTCAGCCGAAATTATCGTTCGAGTAACAGAATCATCAGTCAGTTCTCAAACTTCAACGTCCATGCGACCACCATCGAAGGCGCGGGTGTCAACGCTAGCTTTCCAAGCATGGTGTCGTACAACCGGCAGATCGCCCATACTGGCCTGCATGACGAGTTGATCCGGCTGATTCAGGTGAGCCTGGCTGCAGGGCATGCCCCCGAGGAGATTTGCGTGCTCGCCCCCTGGTGGACATTGCTGGCATCGACGACGCGCAAACTGGTGGCGATGCTGCCAGATCAACAGTTCGACGGGCCGGGCCTCGTGCCTTTTAGCAACGACTCGGATAACTACTGGTTCAAGCTGTCGAAGATTCTGCTGACGGAGTCTTCGCCAGGGATGCTCGTTCGTCGCATGCGTTGGGCGAACGAGGTCATCGACGATCTGGAAGATTTTGGTGTCGACACCTCTCCCCTGACACCGCGGTTGCTATTGAGGGAGTGCAACGCCATCGCAATTTCCGAGACGGACGGACTTGCGTACCTGCACCAGGCGTTCGCTATATTATTTGGGCGGCTTGGTGTCGACCTCGACAGCTTCCCTCCGCTGATTGAACATCACGCGGCATTCTTTCGCAGCTCACAGGCGCGGATTGCCAAGCTTCGGCAAGCGGGGGCCAGCTACATCAACGATGTGTCCTTCTTCAAGAAGGTGTTTCGTGAACGGACCGGTATCACCGTCTCGACCATACACGGCGTCAAGGGCGCCGAATTCGACGTGGTTATCGCTTTTGGTCTGCTTCAAGGCATGGTGCCGCATTTCAGCGAAACGACCAGCCATGCGGCCGCTAGCAAGCTTCTCTATGTCGTCGGTTCGCGCGCGCGCAAGCATCTTCACCTAATCTCGGAGGTCGGGCGTCCGCAAGGTCGATACGGGTCCTATGAACCCACGAAGGTCCTCGCGGCGTGCATGTTTGGCTACGACACATGTTGATGTTGCTGTAGTCCGGCCGGCTGGAGGTCTGGTCCGCCTCTGGCGCCGGCGCTCAACCTTCTCGCGCTCCCCACCCTCATCAGTATTACCTTTTCAAGGTGCGATACCGGGCAAACATGGCCACAAAGAATTCCCGAACTTGTTCATCCGCGTTGTCGGCGAGCAACTCATGGGCGCCAAAGCGGTAGACCTCATAGCCCGCCAATTTCAGCGCGCGGTCGGAGCGTGCCATGTCCGCATAGCGTTGGGCCGAGGCCTTCCCCTCTGGATCGGCAGCGTAGTGGTGCTTGCCGTCCACCTCGATCACGATCCGGACGTCATGCGGCAGCAACAGCAGAAAGTCCATTCGGTGACTCAGCAGCGCTTCAGCGCCCCGCTGCTTTGCGGTGCGCTGATCCCAGTGCAGCCAAACCTCGGGCACCAGCGCTGGTAGTCCGGGAATCTGGGTGCGAAACGCGCGGTGATAGCCCTTGAACAGCGTCCGTTGCGGCGGGGAGTTGTCGGGCAGGCAGCTTAGCAACCGCTCATAGAGGGCGCGCTTGGCCATTTCCGGATAGGCGATCCCTTCGCGCGCTTGCCACCAGTCCTGCAGATCCTGCCAGCGCAGGCCCTCGGCCGGGACTCCAAAGCCCAGTGTATGGCCCGCGCCGATACACGCCCCGACGTTAGCCGTCAGTCCATTGGTGTGACCATGACCCAACAACGTTGGTCGTCGGAAGGTACGACTACGAGGGTACATTCCTCGCAGAGGTGATCCGCGGGATCCAAAATTGCAGACGTGTCGCTAGTCTTTTGATAGGGAGTCAGTACCCGCCGCGCACCGAGTATGGGACTTGGAGGGTTCAGCAGCCGCGACCACATTTCCGTCTCTGCGCGTCTACAACTCCGGCTCAAGCGGGCGATGGCCTCCCCTCGATGGAAGCGGGTGAGAATGCATGGCGCAGACAATCCCGTCCGGCAATGGCTTGATCAAGTCGGCCACACCTCATCGCCGATCCGGGTGTCCAGTTCAACGTAGAGGCTAAACGGCCGCCCTGTGCGCACTGGCACGACAGCCATCTGCGACGCGTGCGTCGCGGCCCACCAAACTTCCTCGGGCCGCTGGGGCCTGCGCCGAACGTTTCAGCGAGCGAGGTCACGTGCCGTGCGGGAATCCCCCGCTCGGTGCCGCGCCAGGAGAGCAAGGGGTCGAATCCCTGTCGCGGCAGAGCATAAACACCGGGCCCTTCTCGCCATTCTGCCCCATGCGACCTACGCCGGTCGCTAGACATTCGTCGCCCACACGGCTCGCTCAAATGCCAGGCTGGGGCGCGACTTTCTACCCCACATTGGATCTGCTAGGCCCAAATCGACTGGGCCGAGGAACAGTGCCATGTTCCAGCCACGACGGTGTACGGTACTCCCGTACGCAATTCCATCCACGACACCACCGTCGAACCGATAGTCCCGCACGAATTCGGTGACGACCTGTGACGGCAAGTAGTCAACATGGACGTGCCGGTCCCTCGCCACCGGCTTCATGATGTCAGCGGCAAAGTCGTGCAAGAAACTCAGAGTAAGAGCTGGCATCCGGGCGGCATCTGAAAACATGCCCGGTGTGGGTGGCAAAGTCCGCAAGTCAAGAACACGTAGTGGACGAATCGCGCGCCAAAGCCCTACTTTCGCCGCGGCCACCCGAGTTTCCCTAAGCGCTGTTGCAATGCTGGAAGCAAGATAAAGCATGGGAATACCAGCCGGGTTCATGCGATTGCTCTGCAAGGCGTGTTCAACTGGCGGCGGCCCAAATTGTGCGGCGGACACGCGTTGGCCTTTGGCGATGTCGGGACGCGCGCGCCAGAACTTAGTACCCGCGGGTATCTCCGTGATTAAGCCGATATTCTCGCTCACGGTGGCAATGTGGCTTAGCAGAGACGCTGGCGATAACGAATCCTGGTCATCTCTTCCGGTTGCGTGAAAGAAGAAGCGTCGCTCGTGTTTGACTGTCTCGCAGAAGCTCTGCCAACTTGTCCACAACGCTTCGTCAGGGTCGAGAGCACCCACATCGAAATCGCACCAGACTTCATCCATCATGGTCCGGGCGATGCTATCAAATAGGGTCCCATCATCCCTGGGCAGTACCAGATTGATCTTTTCCAGCATATCCCACGAATCCCAGTGGGGACCCAAATAGCCGCCTTCTGCCGAGCAGTATCCGAGCTGATCCACAGCACGCCCGTAGTACCGTCGGATACATGCTTCGATACGGCTTGCGACCTTATGAAACTCTGCCGTTGGCGAGTCGAATTTCTGACAGGTGCTACAGCCGCGCGGTCCGCCCTCCTCTCGGATCCATGCGCGCAGATCTTCGTCAGCGAAGCAGGATGAGCAAATACGGTCCATTTGTAGGAGTACAGTTGAGTGGGGATATCGGATCGAAGCCTGCGGCCGCCGGTTCATCAGCGGTTCGACCAAGATTTTACAGCGCGTCTGTTACCGGAAAAAAAGGGAGCTTCGTTGCCCCTTCACGATCCTCCTGCGCTACTCAAGTGCAGGGCCGTACGGTGCAGCCGAAATAAAGCCCTCTCCAGGCTTGCGCCAACGCTTTCGAACCAGCGATTCAAATTCGACTTGGTTCGCGAGCGTCAGCTTATCGGCATGATCGGTGACGATGATCTGCGGACGAATTCCAGTCTCTTTGAACGTGTCTTCACAGTACCAAACAAGCTGATCGAACAGGTTTGTCACCGCGCGCAAGTCTTCGTCCACCTTATGCGCCGATGTTCGCGAGGGATCTTGGATCGCGTTAAATTCGGCGTCGTTGTCCAGCAAGGCAGGAAAGTACACCTGGCTCGGCTGGTCAAGAAACAGGATCGGTGGAATTGCGCACTTGTCTCCAAGTTCGCAAAAATAGCGATGCAACGCGAGGAACAGCGCAAGATGACAGGATAGCCAGTTGGCCCCGCTTCCCATTGACCGCAGGAAGACTTTCTTATCCTTTGCGGGTTCGTGCCACAGGTCAAACGTCTCAACTGAGAACCGCAAGCGAATCGGCTTGTACGAGTCCTCGAAGTCGAATCGTGTGCCCAGATCATCCAGAATCTCCGCGATGCGTTCTTCGGCCTGAGCAAGCTTTGTTTGCACATCGAATTTGCGCTTCAGGTCTGCCTGAAGCTTGGCGATGTTTCGGCGCAGTTGAGCCAAATCACTCTCATCCTTTCGGCTCATCGCCTTGGCAAGCGCGAGTAGTGCCTCTTCTAGACGCCCTTTCGCCGCAACTGCCATTTCGTACTGGCTCTTCAGCTTGCCCATCTTGGCAAGTTCCGCGTTTAACCTCTTCAGCTCGCCTTCCTGCGCCGCCGCCAGCTTCTGCACGGGGAGCATCTCATCCCTCACCCTGGCACGTGCTTCCTCAAATGACGCCAGTCGCGAGTTGGATCGGAGCAGCTCCGTGTTGAGCCATTCAATCGCCGAGCTTAGTGCGTTCGCACTGTGCTCGACGGTTTCCGTGGGCGTCGCGCAGAATGGGCAAGCACTAGCGTGCAAATCCGTCTTTACCGGGAGAGGAATAGCCTGCTTGCGCTGGTCATACTGAATCGCGAAGGCGATAGACGATTCGATGCCTTCCAGGTTTGTGGCGTGCTCCCGTAGCAAAGCAACGGTTTTGCTGTATTCCATCTCCAGTTCACGCCGTCGTCGCACATGCCCCGCTGTATCCGCCGACAGCGCGACTGACATGGCTTCGATCCTGTCTCTGGCGGCCGCCGGGCTTGCGTACATGGTAGCCAGATCCACCGGAAGCGATAGTCCAGACAATGCTTCGTACTCGGTCCTTGCGAGGGCCACCTTCCGTTTGGCCTCGTCGATCAGCGCTTCGCGCTTGGGCGCCATGCGCTTCAACGATCGCTCTTCTTGCTCCAGTTCGTTGAGCTTTTGTTTCAGGAGAAAATATTCCTGTTTGGCAAAACCCAGAAACACCTTCAAATGGTCGATCGCCTGCTCGCGCTTTTCGCGCTCGTCGAAGCGATAGAAGACTGCGTGCTTGTTGGCGACCAGATTCTGATGCTGCAGCATGAACGACGTAAAGCTTCTTGCAGATGGGGGTGCCGAACGGGCTTTATTAAAACGGGCTTCGCGAACCGAGAGGTCTTCATCCACGTCGGTCACCAAGACGCCAAAGCTTCGTATCAAGTTCTTCTTAAACAGGTAGGGTGAATAGAAGAACTTCTCCTCGAAGTAGGCGCTGGTCAATGAGCGGGCCTCTTTGACTCGCTCGGTCTCTAGCTCCTCCTTGAGGAATGCCGTCCGTGTGTCCGGGCGGCGAGCCAGAACGACAGCCGTATCGTGGAGCATCAGCACGGTGAAGTACAGACTCGCCCGGTCAGTAATCACGCCGACCGGCACGGTAAACTCGGAGCTGCCAAAGCAGTAGTCAAAAATTTCGATCAGCGCACTCTTGCCGGTAGACGAGCGCCCAGTGATGACGTTGACGCCAGGCGAGAAGGTCACTGCGTGTACGGTGTCGTTCTTATCGACGACGCCGATGTGAAGGATGTGGGCTTTCATAGGGACATAACACCAAGCATGCGAAAGATCGTCGGCACGTCATAGGGGGCAACGATCGTTCCGAGTTTTCTCGAGGCGGCAAGGGCTTCGCGTGGCGCTAACGGTTCGTCGACAACTTTCCCGCAGACTTCGAGCGACAAGTCGGCCGTCATCGACAGGCGACCACAGCTCAGCAGATGCTGGAGGGTAACGTTGGTGAGCGCACGGTAGGTATCGATCCGGCCTTGCAACCCATACAGGCGCTCGGGCTTCGCCGCAAACGTCATGAGACGCGTCCTGCCTCGATCCTTGTAAAGCACCTTCCTCGATTGTTCCGGCAAGACCAGGGGCAAGACCAGATAGGCCAGCAAGACACCATTCTTTTGTGGTCCCATTGCCCCATAGAATTCGGTGAATAGCTCGGAAAACAGGAAGGGATTGTTGTGCAGTACAAAGAGATTTTCGATTACGTCGATCTTCTTTTCTTGAGCTTCCATTGCAATTGGCTGTTATTCATCTCAACGTGCAGCAGTCCATTGCGAAACCAGGTCGGCGAGTCGTCGTAGCCTGGAAACTTCGGTGCTCCGGTGCCATGGACGTCATCATAGAAATCCTGTGACGCATGAATTTCATCGACGCAGTTCCGTGCGGCCTTCCGGTAGTTCGCATTGAAGATGTCGAGAACCTCGCTGTGATAGCCCTTCCACCGGGATGGCTCAATCAGATAGCTCTGGATGTGCGTTTCGATCAACGTCATCGCATTCTGATAGTGGTGGATCGCCTCGGGAATGACGTCTTCGTAGTCAATGTCCAGGATCTTGCTGACGAACGGGTCCTGAGCGGTGTCAGTCGGCACCTCTGATATGCGGTCAGGATGAGGCTTCTCCGGAAAATATCGAGTCGCTTTGCCGTGAATGTCGTACAACTCTTTCAGCTTTGTATCAAAATCGCGGAAATCGATTTCCCAAGCCGCCTCCCGGGGTTGATCCGCACGACAGACGAAGCCGAGCAAGGCGTCCATCATCGCGCCTTTGTTTTCGGCTGGGACACGGAGCTGCTCGGTCTGGATCGATTGGTATAGTTCGCTGAGGTCCGGCGCCGATGCCTCGATGTAGATCTTCGGCACAACTGACTCCAGCAGGTCTCGGCGAATCGGGTCGAGGATCCAGTCCTGCAACTCCAGCACCTTGCTACGCTTCAGCTCGGGGTCGGCGCCCTGAGCCACTTCGAACTCGTCGGCTTGATTGGCGTGGATGGCGCATAGCAGGTCGAGTCGACCGGCTCGATCCATCTCGTTCCAGTATCGCAATTGGGCCGTGGTGCCAAATGATTGCGTCGTCAAAAGGATGAGCGAGGCGTACTGGGCCCGGGGGAACCGAGCGTCCATCCAGTTGTACACCGTATTCCAGAAGTTCTTGCTGCCATCCGTCAGAGGTTTGCTGTGGTACCGCTTTACCTCAAACTGGGTATGCCCTTCGACCGTGATATCCCCCAATCGCTCTATCAGCAGTTTCTGATCGGACTTCAGCGCAAAACACTGCGCCACGGCCACGCAAAGCTGATGAACCGTTGCTCTTGTGGATGCGGTCGCATCCGAGCGCGAACCTCTTCTCGTCATGCCCAACACTCCGTGAGCCAATTTCGGTGTCTAGACGCGAACCCCCAAGCGCAATCCTGGATGATTGCATCCCAAAATGCCAATTCAGTCAAACTTGCGATTATCAGATATATTTCGGCACCTGGCCCTTCTCCATAACCCAACTTAGGGAGGGGGTTGCTGCAGACATACCGATCGCCGCGCAGACGCATGACTCCGTCAGCGCTGTGTGCCGAACGGATTACTGAGCCGCCCTCCGCCTTTCTGCGTTAGCGCGAACGGCCCCCAGGCGGTTCCGGACTTGCCTCGCTGAGCCATCCGTTCAGCGGCGCATCGCGCGGCACTAAAAGGCACTAAGCCACGCGTCTGCTGGAAGGCCGGAAGCTAGATGACGGCCGCATTCGCACCGTCCGCGTTTGCCGGCTCGGGCGATAGTAGCGCCATAAGTTCAGCGTCTCCGGGTGTTTGCCCCACCATGCCGCGGACGTGCGTCACCAGCTCCTGCAGATCGCGCGGTTGAAGCTTCAGCCTGCCAACGCCGAGCGCGTAGGCAAATTCAGGGGCGGCTTCACCCTGCTGGCTGTGGCGGGCCGCGAAGAGCTTTTTCAGGAATAGCAGCATGAAACTGCTGTTTTCCGGCAGCGATGAAGAGTCGAGCTCGGAGGGATAGGCCTGTCGCAGTAGCGCCGACTGTATCAGACCATCGTTGTACCGCGTGAAATTCTGCGGATCCAGCACGACTTGCTGGAAGGCGGCGGAAGACAGGCGGTGATCATCTTCTTCGATCGTTGGCGTTCTCGCCCGCTCGAGAATGGCCCCGATGGTCGCCAACACCATGGGTGCGTGAGAGGCGCCCTCAACGTACCCTGGCTTCCAGAATGCAAAATCGGGACGCAGCACCAAGCGATGCTTGCCGGACACCAACGAAGGCAGAAAGGCGTCGGTCACAAGCCCTGCATTGCGTGACGGGGCCCAGCGATATTCCAGGACATCAAGGCGCGAATCCTTGAGACGCAGAATATCTGCCTCCTGCCGCAGCGACTGCTCGAGCGCGCTTCCGACCGCGGCCACGTGGAAGGCCCCGAAGTACGCGGTTCCGTCTTTCGTTTGAGCGAGATTGCTTCTTAGAGACGTTGCGCTTGCATCAGTCGCACAGACTTGCAGCCCGCAGAGATACGTCCTCGCGCCGAAATGGCTGGCACGCAGATCTCTCGAAATGCCGAGTAATGTCGAGCCTTTGCCAATCACCGCCGCGACAACCAGTATCGCCCGATGCCTGTCCACCTCGTCAAGCTTGCCCTCGAAGGTCGAACTGCTATGCAGTCCCCAGGAAACCTGCATCGCCGCCAGGATCCGGCGACACGTGTTCGCCATGGCGAGACTGGCCGGATCATCTTGGTAGATGATGCCCTGAATCGAGGCCGGCACCCGGGATCGCAGTTGCTTTTTCAGCCAATCGTCGAAATTCCCGTTTGCAAGCACCGTCGCGCCGTCTGCATACAGCGCACGGCGCTTTCCCAAGTCATCGAGTCCATCCACGGAGAATAACCGGGCGTTGTGGAATCTTTCGGCCAACAGCGTCGCGTTTTCGCAGCGGTGCTTCTTCAGACCCAGCAGTACTTTCTTTGCCGGCATCTGTTCCGGCTGGAACCGTTCGCCAAAGATCCGCAGCCCTCGGATTCCCGCGACAGGCAACTGCGCATCACGCCAATTTTGCGGTCGATCGACCGCGCACATCGGCTGTTGCGAGGTGATCGCATCGCGGAACGTCAGGAGCGTAACGACCTCCCCCTCGGCGCATCCCGTGTACTCCAGCCATTTTTTTTCCAAGGACAGGGAGGACGACGCCGAAATGATGCAAAAGAAGGTGCCGCTTGGAGGGACGGTCGTGGCTGCCAGTCCTTCGTGAGAGTGAAAACTCACGATTTGAGGCATCGGCAAACCGGCGCGTGATCGAATCTCCCGAATCGCATAGGCAATGCTTGCGATGGCCATCGAGTCCACGAAGATCACCTTCAAATCTTGGATCTGAATCCTTCGCAGCAGTGCGAACGCGATGAAATCGACCGCGGCGCTGTTGGAAAGCGCCTCTTCGGCACGCAGGAAGTGACTGGATCGTTCACCGGACGGCTTGATGAACTCAAATCCCGGCGGAGCCGGCACCACCACGCCCTTCTGGGAAAATACGGCATGGACGCCCGCGTCTAGCATACCTTTGCACTGGGCTTGCAACGCGGCCAGCGTGACGAGCGCATCCGTTGCCGAATGCGTTTGGATGGGAGCTATCTCGACGAGGTCGCCCGTCACGCCGAATACGGCGAGATGCACACTCGCTTTCCCCGCGAACCGTGCGATGCTTTGTTGTACCCGGTCGCTGGTCAGCACGGCCAGGTTGGCGCCCTTGTCTTCCGACAGGCAGGCAACAATGACGGCATCCGGGTACAGAACGGCCTGCGCAGCCCTGTTCAAGGCGACCGCCATATCGGGGACTGAAGCGCACCCTGCGGGACAAAAAATGACCTAGATGGATTTCTTCGAGGGGCGCTCCCAGCGGTAAGAGTAAAGACCGCTCATTTCTTCGCCCTCGCAAGCGGAATCGCTACCGTATAAGACGCCCCAGGTACATCGGGCAGTTGTGGCCTTGCTTCATCCCAATGCTTCGGCGCGAAGCCTTCCGCATCTTGCCTCGAAAAATCCTGATAGAGAAAAAGCCGCCCGGTGCGCAGCGACATGAACGCATCCAGGGCCTTCAGGGCTTGAAGAGACGAAGAAAGGCCTTGACCGAATCCTCGACTGCGTTTCGTCGTTGCATGGGCCTGGAAGCAGGCTTTGACGTAGTTCGCCTCGTCCTCGATCGAGAGCTTGTCCCAACGGAAATTCTGCACGTGTTGGGACGCCCATCTTCGGGCGAGTCCAGGACCGGCATCGTAGATGGTGATCTCGAGGAACCGGGTTGCTCTGGGTGCGACGGCGTCCTTCCGAACGTTCCGGATTTCCCGCAACTCGTCCGGCGACACAGTCTTCACCGGTGGCTTGTAGAGCTTCCTATGGGTGCTCTGCCACGTCAGGTACCGTCCGAGGGGGCCAAGGTCTTTTCCGGAATCGTCAACGCGGGCCCTCTGCTCAAACGTACGAGCGAAGATCCCCCTAACATTACCGCTCGGGTAACTCATGCCGTTCTGGTCGACGCGCGCGTGGTCATGCGTGTTCGAAAATAGTTCTTCGACCAGCGTGGCCAGGTACTCCAGTTGGTCCGGCGCCATCGCTCGAACGGCGAGAGGTTCAAACGACTCGAGGATCTGCTTGGTCAGGACAAGGAAGCCGTCCGAGTCGCGCAGTGAATCTTCCGAACGCCTGCCGTACAACGGCAGCAGGAATTCATTTACCGCGCCATGGTAGCAGCAGAGGTGAACCCCCCGGCTGCCATTGGTGTCCCTGAACCGGGACCCTTGCATGGCTTTCAGACCCGGAATCAAATACTTGCGCGCTTCCGCGGGACCGAACTCGACGCCGCGTGCACCGGAGACACCGGAGGCAAAATACAGTGCCGCGCATCCATGAGGCTCGTCCGCCAAATTGGCCAGTACGGTCTCAATCGGTACGCCGGAGACAGAGACGACATGGTTCGGGCCAGAGCGTGCCCATGCTGCGATCCACTGGATTAGCAGGCCGGCCATTCCAAACTTGCCACCTTCGGGGAAGCTAACCGGCATTGCTGCCGTCGACGCGCCTTCCCGCTGTAGCGCGTCGTAGAGCGTCGCCAGATCGTTGTAACCGATGTTTCGCGGAATCTTGTACATGAGTGGTCTTGATCAAAGGATATGCCAGACATGCCATCTCAGCCGCGAAATCATAGCAAAGGCAAATCCCTCCCCGTCGCGGCTACAGCTTCGCGCTGCGATAGCGGGCAAACATGGCAGCAAAGAAGTCCCGCATCTGCGCTTCGGCGTTGTCGGCGAGCAACTCGTTGGCGCCAAACCGGTAGACCTCATAGCCGGCCAGTTTCAGTTCGCGGTCGGAACGTGCCATGTCGGCGTAGCGCTGGGGGGATGCCATCCCGTCCGGTTTGGCATAGTGGTGCTTGCCGTCCACCTCGATCACGATCCGGACATCATGCGGCAGCAGCAGGAGAAAATCCATCCGGTGACTCAGCAGTGCTGCGGCGCCCCGCTGTTTTGCCGTGCGCGGATCCCAGTGCAGCCAGACCTCGGGCAGCAGGGCCGGCAGCCCGGGAATCCGTCTGCCAAACGCGCGGTGATAGCCCTTGAACAGCGTCCGTTGCGGTGGCGAGCTTTCGGGCAGGCTGCTTTGCAGCCGCTCATAAAGGGTGCGCTTGGCGATTTCCGGATCGGCGATCGCTTCCCGTTCTTGCCACCAGTCCTGCAGATCCTGCCAGCGCAAGCCCTCGACCGAGATCGGCCGGTCGTACACGAGGACCTGGTCGGCGTGCGTGACGATCTCGATGTCGTTATTGATGGCGTCCCGAAAGCGCAGGTCTGGCTTGACCGACGAGGCAAAGATCAGGTTCTTGGGGCGCCCGGCCACCCCATCATGCAAGGGCATCAGGCGGTATTCGGGATAGCCATCCTGGCTGCCGCACTCCCGCAAATCGCAACCAGCCCGGTGCAGCGCGACGTTCACGCGGGCGACGAAGTCGCGCTGCGCCGCTTCGTCGGGGCGCACATCGGCACCCGCCAGACCTTCCAGGAACCGCGCGAAGCGCGCGTCGCTGGCCTCAAAGGCGCCCAGCCGGTCGAACAAGGTCTCCACCGACCAGTCTCCCGGATTTCGGTGCACATGCTGCTCAATCTCGGTCCGCAGGCCGTGCGCCGGCCTGCCCAGGAGCGCCGCAAACGGGTCATCCTCGATGACCCAGAGCGCGTCGAGCAGGATGTCGAACCGGCCGGCATCGAGATAGAGGTCTTCGAGCGGGATCGCCCGCGCCACCTCCCGACGCACCCGCTTGGAGATGGCCACCGCGGTCTGATCGTGCCAAATCAGATCCTGGATGCGGTTGCGGACGGCCGCGTCGATGGGATGCTGCGCGAGCAGGCGGGTGGCCACCTCCGGCAGCCGCCCATCGGCGACGGCCGCAAAGCTGGCCTCGATCCGGTCCCGCTTGGATCCCTCCGGATCCGGCGGCGGCAGACCCAGTGCCAGGCAGAGTTCCGGCAGGCGCTCGTGCGTGGCATGGTCCTTCAACCCGCTGATGAGGGGGGCCAGCACGCGGCGCAGCGCCACTAGATCCGCCATTCATGCCCTCGCGCAACGGCCTGCGGCCACGAAGTCCGTCCGAATGGCGATGACCCGCCTCGCCTGCGTACGGCGCGCCGCGGACCTGGCAACGGTGTTGCGCCTGCCGCGCCGGCCTTGATCACGGGAACGCGGCATCACTGACCGCGAAATGCTCCAGGCGTTGTCCCGCGTTGACCGCACGGTGCAGCCAGTCGGGCATCGCGCCCTGCCCGTCCCAGCCCTGCCCCTCGGCGTTGCGATAGCGGACGACGCCTTTCGCCACCGCGGCGGCTGGTGCCGGGAAGCAGCCGGCCGCGATCAGGTCCTCGACATGCAACCCATGGCGCGCCATTTGCACGCGAATCCAGGTAATGGCGTCTCGTCGTTCAAGCTCAGGGGACATAGGCGGGCGGGGGGCGGTTCGTCGGTCGAGGGTGGCCGCACGTGGTCATGCGGGCCGCCGGATTCAAGAGAGGATGCGCAATCCGGCGGCGGTGGTCAATACATGCCGGCCCGATCGAGTTCGCGCGCGCGCCGCGCGTCTTCCACATGGACGTAGACCGAGGTGGTGGCGAGCGACGCGTGGCCAAGCTGGTGCTGGACCACATCGAGCGCCACGCCGCGCGCAATCGCGTGCGAGCCGAAGGTGTGCCGCAGCCAGTGGGCGCTGGCCTGCGCCAGGCGCGCGGCGCCGGCCGGATCCTCCGTGGCCAGCACCTCGGCCGCCTGGGCAAAGAATCCCTTCCAGATCGCATCGAGCTGCGCCACCGACAGCCTGCCCGCCTGGCCGTCGGCCTTGACACGGCCGATCAGCGGCGTCTCCGGGTGCAGGCGCTCGAACTCCCGGCCCAGGCCCCGCGCGGCCAGGTAGTCGCGCAGCGCCTCGATCACCGGTGCGGGCACGTGCACCTCGCGGGCCCGGGTGCCCTTCCCCACGAACGACAACGTCCACATGCCGCGCTGGTCGGCCGCCAGATCCTGCTGCCGCAGTTCGCCGACCGTGACCTGGGCCTGCTCCGAGATCCGCAGGCCGGTGGCGTAGGCGAAGCGCAACAGGAACTGCATCCGCGCCGTGCGGGCATCGTCGGGCGGCAGGCCCGTGGCGAAACTGCGCAGGAATTGCCACTGCGTCTCGGTAAAGCTGCGCGCCACCTGGATGCGGCCCTGCCTGGCCGCCTTCGGCTTGGGCAGCAGCGCGAACGGGTTGTAGCGCAGGTACTGGGCACTGACCAGCCAGGCGCACAGGCTCTTCACGATGGTGAAGGCCTGCCGCACGCTGCCGGCAGACAGCGGCCCCTCGAACGGCCGCCAGTCGAAGCGATAGCGCGGCGTGCCGCGCGCCCCAACCCACTGCGCGGCGGGCTGCGGATCGGCCAGGAAGGCCAGATACGCGCTGCAGTCCTCGACCGTCAGGTCGGACAGGGCCTTGCCGCGGGCGAACACGGCCCAGAGGAGGAACCGTTCGGCCTGGGTGCGGTACGCGCGCCAGGTATGGCCGCCGATGGGGGGATGCACGCCGAGCCAGGCGTGGATCGCCATCAGGTCGGTCTGGGCGGCGATGCGCGACTCGCTGCCAGCGGCCGCGCGATTGTGGCCGTGCCGGCCATCGAGCGCCGGTGGCAGCAGCAGCGCCTCCAGCGGCGCCACCATCGCGGCGGGCGGACGCAGGCTCGCGAGCTCTGCCGCCGTGGCGCTGCGCCGCGGCACTAGCGCGGCCGGCGGGATGGCACCCAGTTCAGTCGCGAACTCGGCCAGCCACGCCTCGATGCGTCGCGCCGTGTGCGTGCCGATGCGGGAAATCTGCCGATACCAGCGCGCCCCGCCCTGCGCGATGCCGGCCTGCAGCGCACCGAGCGTGGTCCAACCCACCGCGACCAGGCGCTGGGCGATCGCGGGTGTGAACCAGCCGCCGACGGCATCGTCGGCCGCCGGACGCGCCGCGAGCAGCGGCTGCAACGCCTCGAGTGCGCGCTGCTGGCGCTGGCACCGGGCCTGCCGGGCGGCCGCGCTCTCGCCCGCCGGCGCATGAAACAGTGCGTGCCAGGCGGCCTCGCTCCAGCGGCGCGGCGGCGGGGTGCCCGCCATGCCTGGGATCCCGGCCGCCCCGCCTGGCGCCGGCGCATCCGGATGGTGGGCATCGTGGTCGTGGCCGTCGGTTGGGGACTGCGCCGCGCGAGGCCGGGTCGCCAGGCGACGCACGCCGCGGGTCAGCTCCCCGGCGATCCAGTCGACGGTCGCGCGCGCCACGCGCAGATCCCGTCCCGTGTCCAGATAGCGGTCGGCCAGGCGGGCCAGATCGACCCCTTCGAGCACGCCGCGGTAGAACGCGAAGTGATGGGGGCCGAGCAGGCGCGTGGGCGCGACCGGCGCACGCTGCCGGCGGCGTACCGGGGTTGCGACGCGGTCCGCCCCACCGTCCGGCGTGGCGGTCGGGGCGCGGGAATCGGGTGGGCGGACGGGGTCGGACACGGCAGATGGGCGGATGCGGGCGGGTCAGATGGTACCGCAGCGGCGCGCTTTCCGGGCTTAAAGTTGGTATCGAGATAATGGTAATTATCAAGACAGGCGCATTTCTTCGTCCCGGTCGATTGTGATGCTAACGGCGCATCAAGTCGACACCCACCATGGGCGGGCCAATTGAGCCCCCTACTCAGGATGGGAGAACGCATGGCGCCTACGTCTCCTGTGCGATGATGCGGTCGGCACAGCTCTGGAGCAAAGCGGTGGAGAACAAGCGGTTCAAGATTCGGAAGCCTCGCGGCGCGCGCCCCAAGGCCGGATTCCCCACCTTCGTCCTCGAGCAGGACAATTGGAATGACCACAGCTTTCGCACGCAGTATCACCTTTCCTACTTCGACATCAATGCCTCGGGCAGCATCGAGGAGACCCTACTCGGCCCGGTGAAGATCTTGAAGCGGGGCCAGACGGCGGCGGACGGCCTGCTACTCAGCGCGGATTTCGACAAGCTTGACGAGGATTTCTGTTCGGTTGGTCAGTCGCTCGACTACTACGAGCGCATCAACGCACTTGGCGAAAAGCGGAAAATCGAGGTCCTGAGCGCGCTGCGGGATGTCGTGCACAGTCCGGCCCTGGTGGCGCAGTTCGAGCATGAGGCGGGCTGGTCCACCTCCCTGTTCCGGGACCACAACGACGACGGCACCAGCTTCATGACGCTGGCGCGAGGCTTGATTACGGGGATCTACGCCAGGACGCCGGCCGAAGACATGTCGTTCTCGTTTGCGATGCCCACCTGGCAAGCGCCGGTCGACTTCGCGTTCGACGCCCCGGCGGATGATTTCTTGTCCTCCCCGCTCCTGCCCGAGCGCATTGCAGTACTGGTCGGACGCAATGGGTCGGGGAAAAGCACGTTGCTGGCGCGCCTGGCCCGTGTCGCATTTGGCACGCTCGAGGAACGCGCGAAGGGACCCCTCGCTGACCTGGGTCGACTGGAACCGCCTGGCGTCGGCTTCCCCCGCATCATCACGGTCGCCTTCAGTCCCTTTGACAGTTTCAAGTTGCCCGGTTCCGACAGCCGCAACCGCAAGCAAGTCCTCAAGGATCTGGAGCGGGGTGAAGGCCGGTTCAGCTTCATCGGCATCCGGGACGTCATTGGAGAATCGACGTCCAGGGGAACCACATCGGCCCCTGCCTCGCTCGAGGACGAACCGTTGCGCGGCGATCGTCTGGGAAGAACGCGCTTGAAGTCGATCGAGCAGCTTGCCGATGAGTTCCGCCTCTCGCTCGAGAAGGTGCATGGGAAAGGCCGGCAGCATCGGCTTCACAAGTTCGCCACTGACCTGATCGGGGAGTCGGCGCTGCAAGACGCTCACCTGCTGCTGGCAGAATGTTCCGTCGACGATGCCAGGGCGGCCTTCCTGGCCTGCAGCACGGGGCACAAGATTGCCCTGCTGATTGTCACCGGGTTGCTCGCCCATATCGAACCCTATTCTCTTGTCCTGGTCGACGAGCCGGAAACCCATCTCCATCCGCCGCTGCTGGCCGCGCTGATGCACGCCCTGCGCGGCATCCTGCGCGAATTCAAGGCGTTCGCGGTGGTGGCCACGCATTCACCGGTAGTGGTTCAGGAATCCCTCGCGCGCCATGTCCGCGTGGTGCGTCGCGAGGGCGACCTGACCCGAG
Organism: Cupriavidus sp. P-10; assembly: GCF_003402535.2. NCBI lineage: Bacteria > Pseudomonadati > Pseudomonadota > Betaproteobacteria > Burkholderiales > Burkholderiaceae > Cupriavidus > Cupriavidus sp. P-10. The sequence continues at coordinate 1,426,884 of NZ_AP025171.1, read as the reverse complement.
TGGTGCCTATGACCGGTGAAACGTTTGGTGAGAGTATCGGGTTGATCTCCGCCGAAGTCTTCGGCCTGCAGACGGATGCGACCGATTTCCACAAGATTCTGGACCACCTGGTGAGGCGCACGCCGGATCTCGACGCGCTCGAACAGTTGTTCCTCGATGGCGCCATGAGTCACCAGGCACGCGCCTACGTCATGAGTCGCCTGAGCAACCGTCAGAAGAGCTAGCCGCATGTGGAATTTGCCAAGGCCGGACATTTCCGGGGTGAGGGATGACTTGGACCGCGTTTTTCCCGCAGCCCCGCCGCCAGCCATCGCCACGGCGGCAGAGAAGGATGCCATCGAGGACCTGTATGAGGCGTATCGGGTGGCCCTGGGTCGTCCCGGTCAGGCACTCCTCGGCCACGCCTTGTCGGCCGAGTTGAGGCAGGCAGTGCACGATGCGTACAGCGCGGTCCAGGACCATGGCAAGCTGGCAGCGCTCCGGAGCGCGCTGAAGTTGCTTGCGACGGAATGCCCCTATTGCGGATTTGGCCAGATCCAGGATCTGGATCATCACCTGCCGAAAGCCATCTACAAGCCGTTCAGCATCTTCCCGCTCAATCTCGTCCCGTGTTGCGCGACCTGCAACCGCGGCAGGCCGAGACGGCCCCGGCAGGATCCGCGTCGGCACATGTTGCATGCCTTTCTGGAGGACGTTTCGGACTACGACTTTCTGGTGGCCGACGTACAGATCGACCCCGCACACGGGGCGCTGCAGGTCCATTTCACCATCGATCAGCCCGCCGGCATGGGGGACGAACTGTATGCGCGACTGGTGAATCATCTGGACGACTACGACCTGCATGAGCGCTACCCGGCGCAAGTCAACATCTATCTGGGCAGCCTGGAGGCTGCGTTCGAGTACGCCTTCGAATCCGGCGGCGCCGACGAACTCCGCGCGTTCCTCGACCGCTCGGCGGAAAAGAACGCGCAACGGTTCGGGCGCAACGACTGGCGGACGGCGCTGCTACGCGGGCTGTCCGCCACGGACGCATTCTGCAACGGGGGGTTTGTCGCCGCGCTCGGGTTCCGGCCAATGGTCTAATCGCCCAACGGCCTCCCACAATCGCTTCGCTGCGCATCTCGCAGAGGAATAACCGACCCCCGCGCAGAGCCTCGATGCCCCACAGTGGGTGGCTTCGGAATGTGCAGCGACGCGGCAGGCTCAACCAACGGCTGGCTTGGAATCACCACCATGGCAATCGACCTCAACGGGAAACATCTCGCAGCCCTGCAGACGCTCTGCGAGGGCATTGACGGCGACTATCCGACCGCCCAGCGCGCGCATATTGACGCCGTCGCCCGCAGCATCGCGGGGATCCATCACCGGTATATCGACAAGGGGACGGCCGAAGACATTGTGGAGCGCGAACTGAATGAAATCATCGCGGAACGAGCGCTGCGCGGCGAGAAGACCGTACCGTATGACGATCAAACGCTACCCGTACTGCGCCACGCCTACTTCCATCGAATGAAGTCGATGGTGGAAAACCTGCCCTTCACGTATCGACTCCGGATCGAGCTCCCGTCGTTCCCGTGGCTTGGGCAGTCTGCTTTTTCCATTACGGACAACATCACGTTGGTTCAAGGAAGCCACGATTTTGACGGGCCCCGCAGTGGGCCTGCTGATGGGCTGCCCCCGTTTGAAGCGCCTCAGGCAAGCTACTTAGAGATCCAGACTATGGGGTACGCGACCCAATTTCTGGACTCCCCCGCCCTTGCCGAGGCTCTGTCCGTCGCCAAGCGCTGCGCGTTCCTGCTGAGTGCTTCTGGGACGTTCATCGAAAAGCTCACGCTTAGGAAGGCGCGCTGCACCCTGCTCTCCAGTCAAGGGCAGGTTTACCGCGTGGAAGCCCCCCGGTCTCTCGGCCACTGCTTTGGCCGCCTCACTCCCGATCCGCTCAAGCTGGTGAGAACAGTCGTGGACAACGACAGCCCGGCGGCCATGCTGGGCTCAGTCCTTGAACTTGCCGCACAAACCGATGATCAGAAACGATCGGCGGTTCAACACCAGTTCAAAGTTCTTCTTCGCTTCTTTGCCAAGGACGGTCATCCGGACTTTGCAAGCATTTCCGCCGCCATGGAGTGGTATCACGATTCCGTCTACGCCGACAATCAAACCTTCTCGTACCTCGCCGCATGCATAGGATTAGAGGCCTTGCTCGGCAGCGACGACTTCATGGACGACATGTCGAACCGGCTTGCCGATCGCTATGGCTTCCTCTTGGGACGGTCACGCCAGGAGCGAGAGGAGTTAGCTGGGCAGTACAGGAAGGTACTGAAAGTCCGCGGCAAGCTCGTCCACGCCAAGGTGGCCCGCCTGTCCAGCGAGGACAAGCCGTATCTGGCGCGGGCTCAACAATTGCTGCTGGACGCGCTCGGGAAGGAATTGGATCGAATCCTTGGCGGGGATTCCAAGAACTAGCCACGGCCTTGGCGTAGCGCCAAAGCCCGAGCCTGTCGTCGCAACACGGGAAAAACGCCCGCACGAACTCAATGGGACATTGACACCATGAACGAGTCAGACTTCGTTCGGCGATTCGGACCAACGAGCGCCGAGTACAACGCTCTCGCACCGTACCCGCGACAAACCACCGAGTTCGAGATCCAGGCGTGGCTGGTCATGAAGCTGCTCGACGTAGGCTTCGACGTCCGTGGTGAGACGCCGATCCGGCTCCCGTCCGGCAGACAGTGCTATTTTGACCTATTAGTCTTCGACCGCGAAAAACATCTCCAGTACATCATCGAGATCAAGACATTCCGCGCGAAGGGCAAGCTTGGCCAGCACGGCATGACCCAGTGGAAGACTTATCTGCGCTTTGGCGTACCGGTGCTTTTTGTCTACGGCATGGAGGGCGCTTTCGAGCTTCGCGACCAACTTCTGAAGTGGCGTGCTCTGGATGAACACATCGAAACCGGCCGCAACTATGTGGTGCCAGACTTTCCGGACGATTACGAATCGTTCGCGGCTTGGAAGCTTCGCGACAGGAAACACTGAAGCGCTCGCGCATGCGATCATGGGGTCTCCTCTCTCTGGAAAGCACCGATGGCCAACTTCACCTTGTTTCATATGTGGGACCCTTCTCGCCAAGTGCTCATCGAGGGCCATAAGTTCTATGTCGAGCAGGCCCGCACCCGGCTACTGTCCCAGTTTGGCGACCTGGAAGGGGAAGCAAAGGCTGCTGAACAAGCCTGGCTAGATAAGCATGACCGGCATTTTGATCCCGATCGTCATGACCCTGCTGACTTCCTCGAAGCCGCCCACGACGCAGGAATTGCCTTCTACCAGCTTCTGAGCGATATGAAAGAACGCACCCGCTTGAGTGTTGTGGCTGGGATGTTTCACGAGTGGGAGAAGCAACTGCGCGACTGGCTGGTGAAGGAGATTAAACATTGGCATTCCGGTGAACTGGTGGCCTCCAAAGTTTGGTCTGCTGATTTCAGCCAAATCATCGACCTGCTGGAGGGATTCGGTTGGCAGCTTCGCACCGCTGATTTTTACCGAAAGCTCGACGCATGCCGGTTGGTGGTGAATGTCTACAAGCATGGCACCGGCAAGGCTTTGCAGGAATTAAGACGGGATCATCCGGAGTATCTGACTGGCCCCTTCAGCGGCCTGAAACTCGATTGGGAGCCAGCCATTAGAGATCATACCTATCTCACTGTCAGCGACGAGCAATTCCAGGAATTTTCTGACGCCGTCGTGGAATTCTGGACGCGTATTCCGGAGCGGATATTCAAAACGGACGAAACAGTGCCACCTCAGTGGTTCTTGAGAGCCATGCAAAAGCCGTGACGCCCCAAGACTGACGCTTAGCGCCGGCGCTGCCACAGGAGTTGTACAAGTCGCTGACAGAGGATCTGTCGCACGGTATCTCACAAAAGTCACCGATCTGTCGGTCTACACGCAAGCCAAGCTCAACGCCATAGCTTCAACGAACGTCCACGCAAAACTTCGATAACCGGGCCGGACTCATCAAGCTGTTGCGTTGACCGGTCGAGTCCAAAGTCGGCTACAACCGCTTCCTCGTGCAACCAGTCTCAACCTTCGAAACGGCGTTCGGCCGGCCTACCGTCCCGTGATAATCGCGGTTATCAAGATATAGAGATTTCTGCAGTACAGCATAAAGTGCCTTTTAAGGCCTTTCGCGTTTAGGGCAGAACACTCACCGATTGGCTGTGAGCGCCGGACCGTCGGAGCACTGCGTCAAGCCCCTCTCCGTACTGATGCGCCGGGAAAGGCGTTTGCGCTATCCTGCTGACGCACGCGTCCCGTTTGGCTGACGCGCCCTTTCTTGACTGCTCCGCATGGCCCTCATTCATAAGATCGTCGTCGATGACCGCGCGCTGTTGATTGCGCCGAGACGCAAGGTTTTTGCAAATTTTTTCGGCATAGATTCCTGCCATATCTTGTTGGGGCGCAATGGCGCTGGCAAAACGACCCTGCTGACCCGGATCGCGGAGATGGTGGCCCAGCCGCGCGGGGATAGCGAGATACTGCTGGCGCGCGAGGACGGCCACGAGGCGCGCTGGATGACGGCCGACGAACGTCGTCGACACGGCGCCGTTTTTTTTACGGCCTTACCGTACCGCCGTGCGCTACCGAAAACACGTGTTGTGGATGCTTCGCTGCGCGAGCGCGACCGGGGCACGATTGGCGACATCGACATCTTCCGACATGTCTGTCGGGAACTGGATGTCCACACGTCGCTACGCGCGTCCATCAGCTTTAGCCAAACGCTTTTTTCGGAAGTGTTGCTGCCGGCAGTCGTGCAAGGGCGCCAACGCGGCTATCGATTCAAGGATCCACACTTGGACGATATAGCGGAGAAGCTGCTCGTCGCGTTGTCTGACGCGCCTCAAGCGTTCACCGTCGAGGATAGTGCCGAAAGCGACAAAGGCCGCCGGAAAGCGAAGCAAGAGCTCATCCACATTCTGAAGTCACAGTTATCCGCGGCGGAATATATCTCGCGCGGCCGAACCATTGAGTTGGCGGTACTCCAGAAACTGGCCGCCCGCACGCGCGACAAGGTCGAACTCGGTCTCAATTTCCTGATCTGGACCAACACGCTGGATGGCCCGGCTACCGATCGCAGGCATGAAAGGTATCTGGCCACCTTCCGAGACATGATCGATGAGACCTACCGGCACGTTGATAGCCTGGCTGAGATCGAAGACGACCGAGACGGCATCTATTTCGTCATCCCTTCGAACGAAGAGGCGAGCGTGTTGGAGCGGTCGACGACGGCCATTCAAGTCGCGTGGGATCAGCTCAGTTCCGGCATGCAGGCCCTGATCGACCAGTTCTCGCGCATTCGCGGCGGTATTGAACAGTTGCACCAGCGCGGCATCCGAAACATCCTGCTGTTGATCGATGAGGGCGATGCCTACCTGCACCTGGACTGGCAGCGGCGCTATGTCGAGCTGCTCGACCGCTTCCTCACTGGCATGAAGCGCGATTTCGATCTTGCGACGCTCCAGGTTATTCTGACGACCCACTCTCCCGTGATCGCGACCGATTTCCCGAGTGCGATGGTTACGAACCTGGATGACGACGTGACCCCGCGCCGGACCTTTGCCGCCCCGCTGGACGATATTGCCCTCACCTCCTTTGGCACTCAGACGCTCGGTTCGTTTGCGGCACAGAAGATCGACGCGTTGCACGCCAACCTGCGCGACGGCAACGCAACCGAGGCCGATGCGGCGCTCCTCGAGGAGATTGGCGACCTCACAATCCAGAATGCCTTGCGCCGTGTCGCCAAGGGAAGCCAGTCATGATCATCCATATCCCGGACGTATGGCGGGACGCCGCCCATGCCCACCGGCTGTTTCTGCGGCCGCTGTTGCAGACGACGGTTTTGACTTTGCGTAATGGGCCCGAGGCGATTAAGCTGCGCGTGGCAGACTTTCTCGATCGCAATGTGAAGGCACTGTGTTCGGCCCGCAGTGTAGCTTTGCCGCCGGTGGTACAGGATTTCGAGGCCACGTTTGTCAGCGACGATGATCGTACCGCTGCCAAGAACCTCATCAAGCAACATCTTGACTACGATGCTTTCTCTCGGAAACGGGGCTGGCACAAGCGTTCCTGGTCGGCATATAAATTGTGCAGCCTGGCGCGCTATGCGATCTGCCCGTACTGTCACATCGTTCCCATCGAGACCAAACTCCCGGCAGATGACCGCGACGATGGCTTGCGTCCCAATCTGGATCACTACTATGCGAAGGCACAGTACCCCTACCTCGCCCTGACGCTGGCGAACCTGATTCCCTGTTGCGAAAAGTGCAATGGCCCACAGTGCAAGCACACCACTGACTTTGTGGCGGTCCCCCATCTGCATCCGTTGAGCGATCGCGAATCCGTGCAATTTGCGCTGGCCCAGCGGACGGCCCCCCCTGCAACCCTGCTCGGCACAAGGGTCTGCAACGCCGACTCGAGTCAGTTCGAGATTCGGCTGGAGCCTCTCGCTGGAGCTCACATCGCCAAGGCGCAGGCCTCGCTCAAAACCTTCGCGTTACCCGAGCGTTACGAGGTGGCGGTGGACCAGATGTTCCGGTTACGCAGGCAACTGATGACATTGGCGTCGCGGCAGCAAATGCTCGCGGCACTCCTGCCCGACCTGCAGACGGAGAAATCTGATACGGTCGGCTTCGATGTGACAAACGCCAGTTACAAGAACGTGCCCATGGGGAAGCTCAGGCTCGATATCTACGCGTCGACCGAAGCGGAATTGATCCCGTAGCCGCTCGAGCGCAGCGGGCAATGGCTGACGGGTCGACCGGTCACCGCTTGCCTTGCCTGTAGAGTAGAAAATCGGAGCTTGCCCGCATACGCTGGCTGTCAAGCAAGGGATGAGGCGGGTACGACAGGCTACAGCCGTCATTTCCCGGCCATTTCGACTCGGTGCTGCACTACTGGAGATAAGGCACCGCCGGGGATAGACAGGCGAGCGGATGGGGGCTTCGAACATGATGAATCAATGGGAACCTTCCCGCTGGGGCAGATTGCTGACGCAATGCCAGCCGTGGCGACTCAATGCGATCGAGGACGGTCTGGCACTGACGACCGCCGGCGGGCGGCAAGAGATTCCGATCCAGCAAGCGTCGCCGATGCGGGCAAAGCGGGGCTTGTTCTGGACGACCTTGAGCTTTGGCGCGGGCGATTTGCAGAATGTGCAGCTCAAGGGCCTGCCCCATCGGCACGCCGCAGAAGTCGAGGCCTTCATTGCCGGTGTACTGGCCACCCAGCGCTTGCGGGCGCGTCAAGACACTTTCGATGCGGCCCTGCGTCAGATCCGCGGCTGGCTCGAGCTGGTGGCCCGGCACACCCAGTTGTCCCGCACCGAACGCCGCTGGATTACCCAGGAACAACAGCAGGCGTTGTTGGACAAGCGCCCGGCGCTGGCGCTCAGTGACCAACACTTGCATGAGCTGCTGGACGATCCGGACATCCAGGCGGGACCCGCCCAGGACCAGACGAAAAACCGGCAGGACATCAGCGAATGGAACGCGAACTGGACGACGGTCTGGGCGCGCGAAAATGAAGCGCATCTGCAGCGGGAGTTGCGCGACCACAAGGACCTGTTCGATACCGTCGAAAGCCAGCCGCTGACGGAAGAGCAGGCGCGAGCCGTGATCTGTTTCGACAACCGCGTGCTGGTGATCGCGTCCGCGGGCTCCGGCAAGACCTCCACGATGGTCGCCAAGGCGGCCTACGCCATCCGCCGTGCCCTCGTCCCTGCGGAGCGCATCCTGCTGCTGGCGTTCAACGCCAAAGCCGCCGAGGAACTGGCGGTACGCTCGGAGCGGGCCTTCAAACGGATTGGCTTGCAGGACACGGCTGTGGACGCCCGGACCTTCCATGCGCTGGGGCGCCGCATCATCGGCAAGGCAACCGGCCGCATGCCGGACCTCCCCGTCTGGGCCGTCGAGACGGCCGAGGGGCTCCAGCAAATCGCCGGCATGGTCGACCGACTGAAGGATCGCTCCCCGCAATTCCGCACCGCCTGGGATCTCTTCCGCCTCGTCTTCGGCCGGGACCTGCCAGGCTTCGGCGCGGAAACGCCTGCCGAGGAATGGGACCGGCACGGCGTCGGCTACGTCCGGACCCTAAACGGGGAACGGGTGCGCAGCCGCGAGGAATGCGTGATTGCTGACTGGCTGTTCTACAACGGCGTCAATTATCAGTACGAGCCGCCCTACGAGTTCGACACCGCCACCGACGAATACCGCCAGTACCGGCCCGACTTCTACTATCCCGACATCCAGCTTTATCATGAACACCTTGCTCTGAACGGGAGGGGTGAGCCACCCGCGCATTTCGCGCGCTACCTGGAGAGCCTCGCCTGGAAGCGTCAGGAGCACCAACGGCGCGGCACCGCGCTGGTCGAAACGACCTCGCACCAACTGCGTTCCGGCGAGTTGTTCGCGCATTTGTCGCGCGCGCTCACCGCGCGCGGGCTCGTGCTCGATCCCAATCCCGACCGGCCCATTCCAGCCCAGGGGCAACCGCCCATGGCCGCCGCCGACCTCGTCGCGCTGGTACGCACCTTCATCAGTCACGCCAAGAGTAATTGTCTGACGCCAAAGCTTCTGCACGAGCGCCTGGACGCCATGCCCGAAGACGACTTCCGTTTTCGTCATCGCATGTTCCTGACCATTGCGATCCCCATCATGGAGGCCTGGGACGCGGCGCTGGCGGCCGAAGATGGCATCGACTTCGAAGACATGCTGAACCAGGCCGCCGAGCATCTCGAAACCGGCAGATACGTGCCGGAGTACGACCTGGTCATGGCGGACGAATTCCAGGATGCCTCGCGCGCCCGCGCGCGACTCTGCCGAGCGCTGGTCAGGCAACCAGGTCGGCATTTCTTTGCGGTGGGCGATGACTGGCAATCGATCAACCGGTTCGCCGGCGCCGATCTGTCCGTGATGACCGGGTTTCGAGACTGGTTTGGGCCCAGCGCAGTCCTCAAACTCGAACAGACGTTTCGCTGCCCCCAGGCACTTTGCGACGCATCGAGTCGCTTCATCACCCGCAATCCGAACCAGCTTCCGAAGGGCGTGCGCTCCGCCACGGCGGCCCATGGCCCAGTCCTGCAAGCCCTGCAGGTTTCCCACAAAGACGAGACCCAAGGCGCAATCGATGCGTATCTCTCACGGCTCTTTGACGGCGTGCGCGAGGGAACCATTCCGCAAGGGCGCAATGGCCGGGTCTCCGTCTTCATTCTGGGACGTTATAAAGCCGACCGCGCCTTTGTGCCATCCCTATGGCGCTCTCGCTATGGGGCGCGGATCGATCTGGAGTTTCTAACGGTGCATCGCTCCAAGGGGGCCGAAGCCGACTACATTGTCCTGCCGGCCATGGTCCGACGAGGCTTTCCCAATCTGCGGGCAGACGACCCGGTCCTCGCGCTGGCCATGCCGGCGGGTGACACCTTTGCCCTGAGTGAGGAACGCCGCCTGTTCTACGTCGCCCTCACGCGCGCACGCCGCAGCGTTGCGTTGTTCACGGTCCGCGGACAGGTGTCGAGCTTCCTGGATGAACTCGTTCAGGATCACGCCGTCGCGGTGACAAACACCGAAGGCGAGTCGATTCATGAACACCGGTGCCCGATCTGCAAGGTTGGGGTCATCATTACCCGACCGGGACGATATGGTGAGTTCCAGGCCTGCTCTGCGTATCCCAGATGCGAGTACAAGCCCCCTCAGGCACGCTCCTTCCACGGGAAAAAATCCACGATTCGCCGCACCCGACCGAATTTGCGGTAGGCGGGAACGCATCGACATGCATGACAGCGTAAACGGCCATGCCTTTTGCCGCAGCGGTTGCGGGACCAGAAGCAGTTGTCCGCCCAGAGAGACGAGGCGGGGACCCCATTTCGCCTGCATGCCCCCTGCTCTTCTCCAGAATTCCGACACCCAACTGTTGCGCGAGCGTGCAGAGACGATCCTCTGGATCAAGACGCAGATGGCCCACTACCGCCTGCATCTGGCTGACCTGCAGAACGCCGGCTGTTTTTTTCTGAAGGAGCGTCCCTTGTCAATGCCGCAGCCCGTCCGATTTGCTTCCGGGATGCCGATGGCCACGCGTGGGACGGCCACGGTGATCTACCGGACTGGCTATAGCGAGCTGTGAGCGCTGGCCAGTCGATCGAGCATTTTTCGTATAAGGCCATAGAATGCTTGCATCATCGGAACGTCGGTCCACTTGCGTAGCATTTCACCGGCAATGTGCTAGCCCCCCGGAACCAGGGCCCACGACAGCCCCGCCGGAAGTACAAAGTCAATACCTCTTTCAGTTTGTTCGGACGCGCCCTCGAACGAGTCTAATCGCGGTATTGGCTCGGCGAGACGCCCATACGGCGTCGAAACACATCTGACATGTGTGTCGAAGAGGCGAACCCCGTTCGAACCGCTATCTCGGCGATAGTAAGACCCGCCCGTAATAGCCGTTGCGCTTCTTTGATACGTAGATCCATGACGTAGCGGTGCGGCGTGATGCCGAGGGCTGCTTTAAATAGGCGCGCGAAATGATATGGGCTCGTATGGACGAGGCTGGCCAGCTTTGCTAATCGAAGTTCATCCGAGTTCCCAAGATTTTCCCGGACATGAGCCTTTATTGTTTCAATGTTTCGCCCTGAGAGACGATTTCCAATCTTTCGGGGAGTTTTTGGGCAGGCATATACGTGGGTCAGATAGCTTACCAATGCGACGGACAGGCTTTCCGCGTAAAGGCCACCGCAAGGGCATCCGTCAGCAATCTCCTTCTCCATCAACGAAAAGAGATTGTCTAACGTCCTGTCCTGCACGATTTTGAATCCAGACAAGTTCATCGTCCCACTCTCATCTGGGAACAGGTGTGTCAATTTCTCCCGACTGATCTCCACTGCGATTCCGTATGTGTCTGATGTCTGGAGATGGCCACGATCAAATTCGAAGTTTTCCTGAATCAAGAGCGAATCGCCGCCGTGCGTGACAGCCTCAAATTCCTGGCAGCCCGAAGTCATCTGGGCTCGGGTCCGCCCGACTCTCTGCTGCCAGATCAATGCGTTGGGATAGAGCAGCGCGCCTACGTCTCGGTTTTCGGCACGGCCTTTGTGAAACTCGACAGGAAATCCAAGCCACGGCCGCAAGGGCTGTTGGCCCACTCTCTCCCCACCAATTCTCAATTCATCAAGCCGCACCGATACGCGTCCAGCCAGTAACTGGATGGGTGCTGCTGCCTTAGTGGGCCGCTGGATCGACATCTTTGGAAAAGAGATGAGGGGTCGCACACACGTCCGGCGCTCGCGGCTGCAGGACAGCAAGTTTACAGAGCAAGAACAGCAATATTCTGGACTACTGCAGGATAGTGCGCAACCTATCATTAGGGGCGATGCATTATAGTGCACCGCTTAAAGATACTCATCAGTCACTTTTCGTTAACCAAGTTGATGTAATCGACTTTTCGGGCGAAGCGAAGTAACCGACCACAATATATTGGAGACACTTATGGAATTTCCCCATCCGCGCCCAATACCGACACGGGCAACATCCGCGCTCGCGACACTGATCTGCTTGTTGACCCTTGGCGGCTGCGGCGGCAGTGACGACCCGCCCGCGCCCACTTCAGGTACGCCGGCCTCTCTGGGTTGCGACGACTCCCTCAAGACCGAATTCAAACCAGATGCCGACACTACTGTTTTGCTCGTGAAAGCGTTCCAAAAGGGGGATCCGCTTTTGCTGACCGGTGCCGCAACAGATGCGACACCAGTTGCCGGCAGCGATCTATGTATGGTCAAGCTCAGTGTCGGCCCTGGCAATGCAGGGCCGGCTGATGCCCCCTCAACAACGTCTGGAATCGGGATGGAGATATGGCTTCCTGCGAAGACAAGATGGAACAAACGCATACACGTGCTCGGTAGCGGCGGCTGGGGTGGCGGCGTGGAAACGTCCACTACGCAGCTTGCGACGCTTATCAACGCATCCGGCAGCCCTGCCGAGATCGCTGCGTCGGAAGGCTCCGTGAGTGCAAGTTCCGACACGGGGCACACCGACAGGCTGCACGGTGGATCGTTCGCAATGAGCCCCGACGGATCGATCAACTCTGCTGGATGGCGCGACTTCTCGTTGCGTACCGTCCATGAACTGGCAGTGAAAACGAAAGCCTTGGCCACAGCATATTACGGCTCGGCACCGTCCCACGCGTACTTTGATGGCGGATCAATGGGTGGTCGCCAAGCCATGCAGGCAGCACAGTCGTATCCGGCTGACTACGATGGGATTATGGTTGCCTTTCCTGCAATGAACTGGACGCGCTTTATCACCGCCGAAATGTACCCGCAAATCGTGTATCAGCGTGATCTGGTCGACAACGGCATCCCGATCCCGACGATCGCCCAGCTTGACTTCGTATCCAACACGGCAATCAGCTCATGCGATATGGTGGGCGGGCAGCATATGGGATACCTTATCGACCCTTCGCAGTGTCGCTACGACCCGACAAGGGATGCAACGGTGCTGTGCCCTGGTGTCGATGGCAATGGTGGTGTACGTGGTACAAGTAGCAGCGCAAACTGTGTCAATCTCGCACAAGCGTCTGCCCTTAACAAAATCTGGTACGGCATGACTGCGGATGGCAGTGTGCCCGATCCTGCAATCGATAACGGTTGGGATACTGCACTCAGCAGCAGCCGGCGCTGGTATGGGACGTCGCGCGGAACGTCCCTGTATGACGCGTGGATCCGTAGCCTTTCTCCCACCACTAATGTTAATGCCTCACCAGGTGGCCCCTTCACTATCGCTTCCGACGTACTCGCGCTAAACCTCCAAGATCCGACGATGGCGGAATCAAATTTCGTAAACGCTACCGGAAATGGCGCCGCACGTTGGAAGAGGCTTTCCTACGCGGAGTTGTCGCACGCCTTTGAGCGCGGTATATCGTTGCAAGCGGCATTCAGCAACATTGATGCGAACAATCCAGATTTGTCTGCGTTCAAGGCTCGAGGTGGAAAAATGATTCATTATCATGGTCTGGATGATGAAGCGATCCCGCCCCAAGGCTCCGTCGACTACTACAACCGGGTCACGTCTAAAATGGGAGGTCTCTCAGCCACGCAGAGCTTCTATAAGTTTTACCTCGTTCCTGGCATGGGACACGGATTCAATGGTTATCACAACGGCAGCGCAAATCCGAATGCGATTCCGGCTTTTCCGAAACGAGAGGAACTCTTCGCTGCCCTTCAAGACTGGGTCGAAAATGGGGTCTCGCCAGACAGTCTCATGGCTCGCGCATCATCCCCCGCCAAAAGCATGCCCCTGTGCGCCTATCCGAAGAAGATCACCTTCGTGAATGGCGATCCTTTCCATGCGAGCAGTTACACCTGCTCCTGATCCAGCAAGCCAAGGTTGCAGACCGCCCTCGCCCTCGCCGTCGTTCTCGGCGCCTGGGCGCTGGGCGCTCTCACCTTTAAGTGGTGCGCCCCCTTACGGCATAAGCGGACCAAGGAGCGCCCAAGAAGCCCTGCGTGGTCCTGCGGTCGCTGTCCCCATGCACGTCCCTTATGCCTTGCTGCATCGATCCAGTTTTTTCCTTTTGCATGTTCTCTGCTCTTTTTCTGGGCACCGACACCCGACTGTTACCCCAACTCGCCGAGACGATCCCGCCTCAGCGACAATATAGGGCCTTATCGCTCGGTCAGAGCACGCCCCGTAGTCGCCAGTCGCTGCGCGTGGCAGCGTCAATGCCAATTGACTCGAGGACTTCATCGGTATCCTGGCCCAAAGTGGGAGCCGGTCGGCGGACGGTACCGGGCGTACCACTCAGCTTCGGCACGATCCCCGGTAACATCACCGGGGTGCCATCGCTCAACCGCCCGTCCAGCAACATCTCGCGCGCGCGGTAGTGCGGGTCGTGGACGATGTCAGCCACATCATAGATTTTTCCGCTCGGAATCCCCGCTTCGTGGAGATTGGCTAGCACGTCGTCCAATGCACGCGCTTGAGTCCACTCCCGAATGGCGGCGTCGATTTCCTCCACCTTTGCCACGCGCCCATCGTTCTGTGCGAGAGCCGGGTTGTCGGCAAGGTCTTGCCGCCCGATCACCGACATCAGTCGTTTGAAGATGCTGTCGCCGTTTCCAGCAATCAATGCGTACTTCCCGTCCCGGCACTGATAGGCATTACTCGGTGCAATACCGGGAAGACTGCTACCGGCGGCCTGGCGGATAGCGCCGAAGACCGAAAACTCCGGCACCAGGCTTTCCATCATGTTGAATACGGACTCATAAAGGGCCACGTCGATGACCTGGCCCTCGCCGGCATTGCGCTCTCGATGCGCTAACGCGAGAAGCACGCCGACGACGCCATGAAGTGCGGATAGGGAGTCCCCGATGGACACGCCGACCCTGACAGGGGTACGGCCGGCCTCGCCGCTCAAATGCCGCAGGCCGCCCATCGCCTCACCGATGACGCCAAATCCTGGCCGATCGCGGTAAGGCCCCGTCTGCCCGTATCCCGAGACGCGTAACATGATCAGCTTCGGGTTAATCGCCCTGAGGGTATCCCAACCCAGCCCCCACTTTTCCAAGGTGCCTGGGCGGAAGTTCTCGATCAGAATGTCAGCAGACGCAACGAGGCGCAGAATTACCTCTTGCCCTTCTTCTGAACGCAGGTCCAAGGTTACCGATTTCTTGTTGCGCGACTGCGCCGCCCACCAGACTGATGTGTCCTGATGAAGCAGGCGCCATTTTCGCAACGGATCGCCATGCCGGGGCGATTCAATCTTGATGACTTCCGCGCCAAACTCCGCCAGCATCTTGGCTGCGAACGGGCCTGCGATCAGTTGCCCCAGTTCGATGACGCGGATACCCTTGAGTGCTTGTTCCATGTTGTCTCTTTCTGCCGGTGGTAGCCAGCATGATGTGACAACTCGCGCCAGAAGGCGTTGCAATACTTTCAGGGCCCCTTTCCGGAACAGAAAGGGTACGGATATCTCAGCCTGTTCGAATGGCGTCCAGACTCACGCCGCATAGGTGCTCAACCAGCTTTATGGCCTCCGGCTGCAATGCCTTTGCGTCCCTGACCCCTAACCACAGCGACCGATTCGCCCAAGGATCGGATAGCCGGACCGCCCTCAATCCAGCCATCAGAATTTCCTGCCGCACCGCCCCGGCGGGCAGCACACCAATACCCAGCCCTGCTTCGATCATTCGGCAAATGGCATCGAAGCTTGTCACCTGAATCCGTAGCTTCAGTACGCATTCCAGCGCGGCGGCGGCTTCGCTCATGCGGTTAAGGAGCGAACTCCCCTGATTCAACCCCACAAAGTCATAGGCCAGGGTATCGGCAAATCGAACTTCCGGGACGCCTGCCAGCGGATGTTCCGGGGGAACCAGCACGACCAACGAGTCCTCACGATACCGGAACTTCTGCAGTGCCGAAGCACTAACGTTGTCGGCAAAGACCCCCACATCGGCAATACCGGCGATGACCGCCTCGACGACTTCCTGGCTTAGGCGCTCTTCAAGGCTGACTCGAATCAGCGGCTCCTTGCTCAGGAAATCAGCAAGCTCGCGTGGCAGGAATTGAATGATTGCGGAGGTGTTGGCCCATACCCGTACATGACCCCGGACACCGATTGCATAGTCGCTCATTGCGCTGGACATACGGTTGACGGTGTCAAGGACAGTCTTAGCGTGGCGCATCAACTCGTGCCCAGCCGCGGTCAGCACCAGGCCGCGAGGCAAGCGCTGAAACAAGGGGCAGTCGACGGTTCGCTCCAGATCCGCAATCCGCTTGCTGACGGCCGACATGGTCATGTGCGCTTTCTCGGAAGCTCGGGTGACACTGCCATTCTCGGCCACTAGCATGAAAATTCTCAGTGACGGTAAGTCAAAGTGCGTCGGCTTAAGCATTGAAAATCCAGCTCCTTGTGCGCTACGCATGGATTTCCGTCACCCCTTTAACTTTCCATTCCGGAAAGGGTCGTTGAGGGATGAAGGATTCCCCTGCGTCGCCATTCATAAAAAAATTGTCCTCTCACAAGTGGAATGAGACGGAGGGAAAAGGCGTGAAAGTAGTTCGATCCGAACGAATGTGCGATGTCCTGAGAGGGGATCGCCGATCCCTTCTGGCAGCCGTACTGGTACCGGATCGTGGCGTGTACCGGCTCATACAACCTGACAGGCCGGCAAGTCAATGAGGAGAACATTATGAAAAACAAGAAGGTACATATTCAAGAAGTCGCGACGCGCGACGGATTCCAAAACGAGGTCAAGTTCGTTGAAACAGAGGACAAAATCAGCCTCATCAACGCGCTGAGCGCGTGTGGCTATGCAAAGGTGGAGGTGACCTCGTTTACGTCTCCGAAGGCCATCCCCGCCCTGCGCGATGCAGAGGCCGTGATGCATCGCATCACCCGTCAGGACGGTGTCGTCTACACGGTGCTGGTTCCCAACGTCCGCGGCGCCGAGCGCGCGCTGTCGTGCAACGTCAGCGAAGTCAACCTCGTGATGTCGGTCAGCGAAAGCCACAACCGCACGAACCTGCGTATGTCGCGGGAGCAATCGTTTGCTCAGCTCTCGGACGTCATCCACATAGTGCGTAGCACACCCACCACTATCAACGTGTCGCTTTCCACCGCGATGGGCTGCCCCATGGAGGGCGACGTAGCCGTTGCGGCGGTGCTGGGATGGATGCAACGGTTCGCGGACATGGGGGTGCATGGTGTTACCCTTTGCGATACCACGGGCATGGCTCACCCCTCGCAGGTGAGAGCTTTGTGCGAGGCCGCCCGACGTCAGTTCCCGGCTCTCGAACTCGCCCTTCACTTTCACAACACGCGCGGCCTTGCCCTGGCCAATACCCTGGCAGCCCTGGAGGTCGGCGTCGATCGGTTCGATGCCTCGCTCGGCGGGCTGGGCGGCTGCCCCTACGCGCCTGGTGCCACCGGCAACGTGTGCACCGAGGACCTGGTTCACATGCTGAAACTTGATGGCTACGACACGGGCGTCGACCTGGCTGCCATCCTTGTCGCATCGGCCAGGCTCCCCGGCCTGATTGGCCACGATGTGCCAAGCCAGATTCTCAAGGCCGGTCGCCGTTCCGACCTTCATCCGATGCCAGCGTCGGCCAGCCTGCCGGAACAACATGCATTCTCGTCGAGCGCAGGATAAGGACATAACGCGATCCTACACTTGGTGGAAGCCGTGAAGAGAGGGCACTGGCCGCGTGCCAATTCGCCCTTTCTTCTCGTCATACCTCGCTACCTTCTTGCGCTACTGGCCGCCAAGTTCCGCCGACTCCCCGAGGCAAACAAGCGCGTGAGCTGGTGTGACGCCTCTTCAAGCAACGCCCCCGCGTGTTCCATGGCAAAGTTCAACGACACTGGACCCTGCTGGATGGAGATGCATCCGTCGAAAGCTTCGGTCAGCGCCGGGCTGGGGTCAATGCCACCTGACAGGAGCGTGACCGGAACACCCGCCTCCCTCGCCATGTAGGCAATGGTCGCAGGCCCCTTTCCCATCATCGTCTGGACATCGGACCGCCCTTCCCCCGTGATCATCCAATCGAATGTGTTCAGATCCTTGTGGAGCCCTGCCGCCCGCAAAACGAACGTGGCGCCCGAAACCACCTCGGCACCGAGAAGACGCAATGCGAAGCCGATTCCGCCAGCCGCGCCACTGCCTTCGGCCTCGGTGAAATCGACGCCCAGCGCGGCGGTGCATCGCTTGGCAAAGCCCGCGAGGGTCGCATCGACCGCAGCCAATGCCGTGACGCCCTTTTGCGGCCCGAAGACGTAGGTCGCGCCAGTGGGGCCGCACAATGGACTATTGACGTCGGAAAGCGCAATCATGCGGACGCCAGCCAGCGATTCGGGCCGTTCGTATCCAATCTCGCGGATTGCCTGGAGGTTTTCCAGGATCGGACACAGCACTTTGCCATTCCCGTCGACAAAGCGGAACCCAAGCTCGGAAAGCATACCGGCGCCAGCCTCGTTCGTGGAAGAACCGCCAAGTCCGATGGCGATGGTATTCACGCCCTGCGAAGCAAGATGCCGGATGGCCTGGCCAATGCCCCGCGTTGTCCGCTTGCCCGGCTCCGCAACTGCTTGCGGAAGACCCACGACTTCGGCGACTTCCAGGATGGCAATCTCCCCGAACTCGTTGCATCGCCCTCGGTAATAGCGCACCGCTTTTTCCATACCGTTGGCCTCGACTACCCGAACCTCGTCCCATTTGCCGGGCAACGTTGCCGCCATTACCTCTGCGGTTCCTTCACCACCATCGGCGATGGGGGCCAGTACGACATCTGCCCCGGGAACGGCCCGAATAATGCCTGCGCGAATGCGATCGGCGACAGCCGAGGCGCCAAGGCTTCCCTTGAATGAATCGGGGGCTACCAGGACACGGAACACTGCCTCGCTCATGCGGTCACCTTTTCATCAGTGCTTTTGGAGGCAGGAAGTCCGGAGAGCGCGACATCCTGCGCCTGTGCTACGCGGGCGACATGCAGCATGTTGGTCGATCCGTGCCTCCCGAATGGCATGCCGGCGACAATGACAATCTCCTCGCCATCCTCGGCAAAGCCTTCATTGAGCGCTGCGTTGCTGGCCACAGTTATCATCTCGTCCACGTCCTTTACGTCGGGTACGACAGCAGCATGCACGCCCCAGGTGAGACACATCCGCCGGGCCACCTCCAGCGAAGGCGTGATACCCACAATGGGCGTTTGCGGCCGCACGCGGGCTGCTCGCGACGTCGTGGCGCCGGAGGACGTATACGCAATCGTGGTATTTGCGCCCACGATGCGTGTAATGTCGCGCAGCGCGCCACACACGGCATCCTGCCTGTTGGACAGCGCTGCCACCTGCTGCGCATCGATCATGTTGCGGTAAAGCGGGTCGGCTTCCACTTCACGAATAATCCGATCCATCATCTGGACCGCTTCGCGGGGGTACCGGCCAGACGCCGACTCGGCCGAAAGCATCACGGCGTCGACGCCGTCGTAGATGGCGCTGGCAACGTCCGAGGCTTCCGCTCGCGTCGGCACGGGCGCAGCGATCATCGACTCAAGCATCTGCGTCGCCACGATCACCGGGCGCCCCAACTGACGGCATACGCGAGAGATTCGTTTCTGCACGGCAGGAACACGCTCGGGCGGCAGCTCGACACCCAAATCGCCACGCGCCACCATCACGGCATCCGCTTGGCGTGCAATCTGTTCAAGGTGCTCGACGGCCGCCGGCTTTTCCAGCTTCGCGACAACTGTCGCACGGCCAGCGATGCGCGTCTTTGCCGCAATCACATCGTCTGCGGTCTGTACGAAGCTCAACGCTACCCAGTCGACCCCCATGGTCAATGCAAATTCCAGGTCGGCGATGTCCTTCTCTGTCAACGCGGGGATCGGGATGACCGCGTCGGGAACATTGACGCCCTTGCGCGAAGAGAGGATACCGCCCGTGACGACCGTGGTGACCATTCGGTCCGGCGCGACGGCCTGCACGCGCAACTGCAGCTTTCCGTCGTCAATCAACAGGGTCTTGCCGGGCCGGGCGCAGTCGAAGAGTTCCTGGTGTGGCAACCCGACGCGCCGGGCGTCTCCCGGCTGCGGTGAGCGGTCGAGGACAAATTCGCTGCCTTCGACCAAGGTGGTCGCCTCGCCCATCAGCCCGATTCTCAGCTTCGGCCCTTGCAATTCGGCCAGCACCGCGATTGGCCGTCCCGTTTCCCGCTCGATCTGGCGGACAAAGGCGTAGTTTTGCTGATGGGTCTCGTGCGACCCGTGGCTGAAGTTGAATCGAAAGACATCCGCGCCGGCCAGAAACAGCGAACGGATAGCTTCTACGGATGAGGTCGCAGGTCCCAGCGTCGCGACAATCTTCGCCTTGCGATAGCGTCTCATTAATACCCTCGCACAAATCCAGTGATCAAGCCACGACGTTGCGCGGCGTGCCCTGCACGAACGCGGCGATATTGTCAAAGAGCTGATCGGCCAAGCCTTGCATCGCCTCCTCGCTGGCCCAGGCCACGTGAGGGGTGAGAATAAAGTTGGGCGTGTTTCTTAACTGATGGAAAGGATGGTCCTCTCCCGGCGGCTCCTGGCTGGCGACGTCAAAGCCTGCACCACTCACTTTGCCGGCATGCACGGCATTGACCAGCGCGGATTCGTTCACCAAACCGCCCCGTGCCGTGTTGATGAGCAGAGGACGCTTTTCCATCCGATCGAACTCCGCCGCATCAATGAGGTTGCGCGTCTGAGGCGTCAGCGGGCAGTGCAGCGTGATGATGTCGCTGCGGCGCATGACGTCATCGAACGGTGTGTAGAGAGGGCCCATGTCAGTGCGACCCTTGTAGGTGGCGAAGAGCGGCTGCATGCCCAGTGCCCTGCCCATGGCCGCCACCGACTGCCCCAGCACGCCATCGCCGATGATGCCCAGAACCGAGCCATACAGGTCTTTGATGGGATAGTCGAAGAAACAGAACGTCCCGGCCTCTTGCCATCGCCCCTTGCGGACGGCGTCGTGGTAACCCGCCAAGCTCCGTCGCAGCGCAAATATCAGTGCGAACGTGTGTTCCGGTACCGTGTGGACCGCGTAGTTACGAATATTTGAGACGATGATTCCTCGTGCCGAGCAGGCTTTCAGATCGACGATGTCAGTACCGGTCGCCGCAACGGCTACGAGCTTGAGCCGGCTCGCCTGATCCAGTTGCTGGCTGGTGAGTTTGACCTTGTTGGTGATCACCACATCGGCGTCAGCGATACGACCCGCGACTTCTGAGTCAGCCGTTTCGTTGTGAAGGAAAAGCTCATGCGGAAACGGCAGGGTCTTGAGCGTCGTTTGCGGGGAGATGGTGGAACGGTCCAGAAATACGATCTTCATGGGAATGGTGCCGGCGTACGGCCTGAAGTGAATGTCCCGGCGAACGCGCTCGGCTCGCCTGCTTGGATGAATGAGAAACGGGCGGCATCGCCGCCCGCATCGCTACTTTTGCATGATGACGTGACGGCCAGGATCGGTGAATTGCGATTTTGCTGAGCACCCTTTCCCAAAGGGAAAGGGTCGAGCGATGCCCTACTTTCCCGAGTGAATCGGCATATCAGTCGACTGTCGCACCGGATGTCTTGACAATCTTGGCCCACTTATCCATGTCCGTCTTCAGCATGCCGGAGAGTTGCTGAGGCGTGGCGCGCGGCAGATCTGCACCTTGGGCCTTCAACTTCTCCTGCACGGCCTTATCATTAAGGACCTTGTCCACCGCATTCGTCAGTTTCGCCAGAACGTCTTTGGGCGTGCCGTGAACCGCGTAGAGCGCTACCCAGAGGTCGCCGTTGTAGTTAGGAATCGTCTCGGCGATGGCTGGGATGTCTGGCGCTGCGCTGGAACGTTTGGCCGAACTCACGCCAAGCGCCTTCAACTTGCCGGCCTTGACATGGGACAGTACCGAAGGCAGGCTGGCAAAGGCCAGCGGAATCTGGTTGCCGAGCAGGTCGTTCAGCGCTGGTCCTACGCCCTTGTACGGCACATGCTCAAGTGAGATGCCTGCCATGTTGTTCAGCATTTCACCCAGCAGGTGATTCAGCGAACCATTGCCGGCAGAACCGAACCGGTACTCGTTCGGCTTACTTTTCGCCAGGGCGATGAGTTCCTTCATGTTATTGGCGGGGAATGCCGGATTGGCCACCAGTACGTTCGGCACACTGGCCACGAGCGCGACGGGCTCAAAGTCCTTCACCGGATCGAACGGAATTTTCTTGTAGAGCGCGGGATTGATCGCCTGAGTACTACTGATGGTCAACAGTACCGTGTAGCCGTCCGGATTGCTGCGGGCGGCATACTGGCTGCCGATGTTGCCCCCGGCACCCGGTCTGTTATCGACGATGAATTGCTGACCTGTGGACTGGGAAAGTGCTGCGCCGATAATCCGGCCGACAATGTCGTTCGTACCACCGGGTGCCTGCGGTACCACGATGGTCACGGGCTTCGAGGGATAGTTGTCGGTCGTGGCGCCGTGCGCAAGCGAAGCACCGAAGAGAACGCAGGCAAGCGCCATGCGGATGGGATGATTCATTGTGTGTCTCCAAGGGTATTGCCGGGCCTCTAACGTGACCGGCTAAAAGCAGGAATCCAAGATGCTCAGGCGACGGCGCGGTCGCGAACTTCCACGACCTTCTTCGCCATCCGGATATTTGCGTAGTCCACCAGCTTCCCGTCGAGCTGGACAGCGCCCCGCCCTTCGCGCTCCGCTTCCGCTAGCGCGGCAACGACTCGCTGGGCGGCTATGTACTCTGCGTCCGTGGGCGTGAAGGCGCGATTGGTAAAGGCCATCTGCAAAGGATGGATGACTTGCTTGCCGTCATAACCCATGGCGGCGGCCTTCAGCGCACTGGATTCACTGAGCGCCGCGTCGCGGAACGCACCGCAGGGACCGTCGATGGCTCGCAGCCCGAACGCGCGAGCCGCGACGAGGATGCGCATCATCGGATAGGCCCACATGTCGAGGGCGGTATCCGCATAGCCGGCTCCAGCGCGTGACCTCATGGTGTACTGCGGATGGGACAGCCCGATTTCCACACCCTTGGCACCAATGGAAGCACCGAAATCGCCGACGCCAAAATGCAGCGCTTCCAGGCTACCCCCTGCAGCCGCGATTCGCTCGCAGCACACCAGGCCTTTGGCCGTCTCGATCATCGCCTCGATGGCGACGTCGGTACCGTCGACCTGCTGCTGGACGGCGTGAATTTCCTCGATAGATTCGACCTTCGGAAGCAGCACGCCATTGAGCCGGGACGCAAACCTCACGAGGGTGTCGATTTCCTGTCGCTGTCGAACGCCCGCACCGTTCACACGCACCACGACAACCTTGCTGCCCCAGTCCAGTCCGTTGATGGCCCGTACGGCCGCGCCGAGTGCGGTGGCTTTCATCGCCTCCGGCACGGCATCTTCGAGGTCCAGAAAGACGGCGTCGGCGTCAGAGCGTGCTGCAGACGTCACCAGCTTGTCCTGATGAGCAGGCACGGCGAGATAGGTTCGCGTGATTTTCATTTGGCGCTCCTTTCTGCCGACTCCGATTCCTGCGCAGTCTCGCTCAAACCGAGTTCCACGAGGACCCGGTCGGTGTGCTCACCCACCGCTGGCACCGGTCCGAGAACTGGTTCGATGCCATCAATGATGAGAGGCGGCTTGAAGACCTGAAGTGGTCCAACCGGGCTATCCACCGTCCGGATCCGGTCGCGTTCGTGCAGTTGCGGATGCTGCAGAAATTCGGCGACATCGTTCAGGCGCGCGTTCGCAATGGATGCTGCTTCGAGTCGCTCGGCGACCTCTTCGCTCGACCACTTCGCAAAACGCTCCGTAATCACCGCCTCCAGCTCGGCGTGGTTGGCCAGGCGATTCGGATTCGTATTGAAGCGGGAATCGACGGCGATGGCGGTGTCTTCCAGAACGCGGGCACAGAAGCCTTGCCACTCGCGCTCATTCTGGATCCCAAAGAACACGGCCTTGCCGTCTCCAGCCTTGAAGGGGCCATACGGCGCGATGGTGGCATGGCGTGCGCCGGCGCGCGCAAGGGGTGCACCGCTGTCTCGCGTGTAGTAGGCGGGGTAGCTCATCCATTCGGCCATGCTGTCGAACAGCGAGACTTCGAAAGCGGTACCTGCGCCGGTACGCTCGCGGCGGTAGAGCGCCATCAGGATGCCGTTCAGCGCGTACATGCCAGTGGCGATATCGACGATCGACAGACCACACTTGGCTTGCGATTCCTGCGTCCCGTTGATGGACAAGAAGCCGGTCTCGCACTGGACCAGCAGGTCGTATGCCTTCTTCGAGCGGTACGGCCCTGTCGAACCGTAGCCGGAAATGTCACAGGCAATCAGGGAAGGATGCCGGGCCACTAGGCTCTTGGCGTCCAGGCCAAGTTTCTTGGCCGCGCCAGGTGCTAGGTTCTGCAGGAAGACGTCGGCCTTTTCCAACAGGGCGTCGAGTGCGCATCGACCCGCCTCGGTCTTGAAATCCAGCGCAACGCTTTCCTTTGTGCGGTTGGTCCAGACAAACTGGCTGGACATGCCTTGCATAACCTTGTCATAACCGCGCGCGAAGTCGCCGACGTCGGGACGCTCCACCTTGATGACCCGCGCGCCCCAATCTGCCAGGTGACGAGTTGCCATGGGAGCAGCGATTGCCTGCTCGAGCGCTACTACAGTAATTCCGTCCAAAGGGAGAGTCATGAGGCACCAGCCATCTTGTTGCGTGAGTGGCTAGTGTCGGAAAACCTCCGCAGACCGTAAATAATTGGATTTCGATGGCGGCCGTTCCAAATTTTGATGGCTCAGCCAGTCGGCAAGCGCCCAGTTGACAGGTGATCAACAAATTGCTGCGCTGCCCGCGGCAGCGCAGCATAGTCTCGATACCCAAGGATCACGTCCATCCCGGCCCAATCATCCAGCAGTGGAACAATACATAACCCACCCCGATTGTGCTTCGCAGCAACGGTAAAGTCCGTCATGATGCCCACGCCCACCCCGGCCGAGACCATAGTCCTCATGGCATCAAAGCTCGTGACTTGAAGCCGCGTCTGGATGGTTCGTTGAAGAGCTTCCGCAGCCTGAACCGACAATCTATGAATCATGCTGCCCTCATGGAAGGCAACATGGTCAAAGTCCAGCGTGTCCGCGAAATGCACGCCGGTTTTGCCAGCAAGGGCGTGCCGTTCCGGCACAACGATTACTAGACGCGCCGACCGATACGGTGCGGTGTCCAGGCCGGCGTGGGGAGTCTCAGCCCAGAACAGGCCAACATCGGCCAAACCGTCCTTGAGCGACCTCACGATATACGGACTGCTCCACTCCTCCAGGCGCACTTCTACCTGAGGATAGCGCCTAAGGAATGCCGGAAGATCCTGATCCAGGAAGCCAACGATGGAAGTACTGTTTGCATAGACCCGAACGTCTCCCTTGGTCCCCTCGCTGTATTGACTCATGTCCGCGCGCAGACGCTGAAGTAAGTCCACGATACCTTTCGCATATTCGACGAGTTCAAGGCCTGCGGCGGTCGGACGGACGCCACCGCTGTGTCGGTCCAGAAGGCGGGCTGATAGCGCGTCCTCGAGGTCACTGATCCGTTTGCTGACGGCCGAAGCAGCCATGAAATGCCGCTCTGCGGCACGAGCCAAGCTTTGTTCCTCAACAACGGTCAGGAAGATGGTCAGGGTGGTCGGGTCTATCCGCACGATCTTGCCAATGGGTTGGTACGAATCGAAAGAGGAAGCATACCCCACTGGGAACGGCTTCCGAGCCCATCTGCCGAAGGTGTCGAAAACATCACGGGAGGACCGCGGCTCCCGGGTTTACCCTTCCCCGACAGCGCTAGCCCGCGACGTGATTGCATTGGTATGATAGGTCTGCTATCGGATAGGTAGACCGCGCGGTCACGGGCAGCAATCGACAGCCCCCTTCCGCTTTATCGTTCGCAATCTACAAGTGGTGATTGCGCTCCCAAGAAACCACATCGCGTCGATATTGGCATCTTTCAGCACACAGTTGAAAAGCTAGCTGTGCTTATCACTCCGCGAAATCACGCAAGGTAGGCAATGAAAAAGTGTCTTGTTGTAGGTAACTGGAAAATGAATGGGAGCGCCGACATCGTCAACACGCTGCTGTCGGAGTTGGCCGGACAACATGTCCGATGCTCCGCCGCCGTCTGTGTCCCCTCGGTGTACCTCGATCGCGCGCGCACTATCCTCGCCAATAGTGAATTGCTAGTTGGCGCACAGGATGTGTCGATGGCCAAGCAAGGCGCTTTTACGGGCGAAGTCTCCGCATCGATGCTCAAAGACTTCGATTGCCGGTTTGCAATTGTCGGTCACTCCGAGCGTCGTACACGGCATGGCGAAACCGATGAAGTAGTCGCCGAAAAAGCCGCGAGATGCTTAGAGGCGGGAATCCGTCCCATCATCTGTGTCGGCGAATCGCAGGAACAACGTGATGCCGGCCGGACGATGGAGGTAATTGGACAACAAGTCGACGTCGTGCTGAATCGGCTCGCGACCGAATCGATCAATCAAATCGTAGTTGCGTATGAACCCCTCTGGGCAATAGGCAGTGGCCGGGCCGCATCCGTCGAACAGGCACAGGAAGTCCACGCATACCTGAGGCAACGGCTGGTCACCAAAGCCGAATCGATCCGCAGCTTAGTACCCATTATCTATGGAGGAAGCGTGACGAGTAACAATGCGGCCGAATTGTTCACCGCACCGGATATCGATGGCGGGCTCGTCGGTGGTGCCTCGTTGAGTGCTGCGGAGTTTCTGGCGATCCTAAATTCGGTGTGACCTGCAACAACGACACCGACTGGCGGTCGGCTACACCGCCAATTCTTTCCTTTCTGGAGTGCTTTTATGCCAAAACTTGTACTCGTTCGCCATGGCGAATCTGCCTGGAATCTGGAGAACCGATTCACAGGCTGGGCCGATGTCGATCTCACCGCCAATGGCATCGAAGAAGCCCGACAAGCCGGTCGGCTTCTGAAGCAAACGGGCTTCGCATTCGATGTTGCCTATACATCGGTTCTCAAGAGAGCCGTCCGAACCCTCTGGCACATCCAGGACGAAATGGATCGCATGTGGGTGCCCGTCAAGAACGATTGGCGCCTCAATGAGAGACACTATGGCGCCCTGCAAGGTCTGAACAAGGCAGAGATGGCGTCCCAGTTCGGGGATGCGCAGGTACTGCAATGGCGACGCAGCTATGATGTGCGACCGCCCGCCCTTGAACTCGGGGATCCGCGGCACGCGAAAGCTGATCCGCAGTATGCCGCATTGGACAAGGCGCTCATCCCCTCCACTGAATGTTTGAAGGACACGATGGCGCGGGTGCTTCCTTACTGGGAATCCGAGATTGCGCCAGCCCTGCGTAATGGAAAAAACATCCTCATCGTCGCACACGGCAACAGTATTCGGGCCTTGGTAAAACATCTAGATGGCATTTCCGACGAGGATATTGTTGCGCTCAATATTCCGAACGGGGTGCCGCTCGTTTATCAACTCGACGGCACCTTGACGCCTCTGGAATGCAGTTTCTTGACGGCGTAATAGCTGTCAACTGAGAAGTCCTGGCCCTGGGTCCAGGACTTCTCCTCTTGAGCTGCCCTATCGGGGCGCTCAGAACTCCGCCCCTTCTCCCCTCACGCCCCTTCGGTCGATCGACGACTGCCCCGCTTGCGTGCGCGCGCAATGCCCATTTCCTGTTCCTTAAGCAGCACTTAGTGCGGCAAACGTCGTCCACATCTCAACCGCTCTCCGGGTTTACGCCAAACGTCATTCTCTTGGCTTTCTGGAGTACTCATCATACCATTACACCATCAATCGAACACGAGGGTGCCGACAACGGACGGTGACCCCGGAGACTCCCGATGCCCCCCAATTCCAGCTCGGTTATCTGAAATAACGTCGCTTCGCCGGTTGTCACGAACTTAACCACATGACCGGGGGAAGCCGGCTTGGCCCGGCGCCGCTCCGGTGCGGATTTCTTCGGTCATGCTTTTCCAGAGGAAGCAATGAAACACCACACTGTCTGCATAGAGGTTGCGTTGAATGGACCCTGGACGCGCCGGTTGCAGCCCCAAATGCCGCTTTCCCCTGACGAAATCGTCAATGAAGCCGTCGCGTGCGCAAATGCAGGCGCATCCGTCGTCCACTTCCATGCATACGATGTGACGACAGGCGAGCAAACGACGGATCTCGGCCTGGTGACCGAAATCATCGACCGAATTCGTGCAAAGACTGATGTCATTGTCTATCCCGCAATCCGATACATGAGCAACGCAGAGTCGATCGCGGATGACTCGGGCCCAAAACGATATGCGCATCTGGGCGCAATGGCCAGCAAAGGAATCTCGGATTGGCTCATCGTCGATCCCGGCTCCACGAACCTTGTCAGCTACCGAGACGTTGAGACTCGCGCGAAGGGCCTCGTCGACATCAACACCCCATCCGCAATCCGTCATGGACTGGAGCTGGCCGCGCGATATCAACTCCATCCCGGCTTTGCGATTTACGAGCCCGGCTATCTGCGTCTGGCCGCTGCGTTTTGTCGCTCGATGCCAGAGGTGCCTGCACCGATGTACCGGTTCATGTTCTCAGACCAACTTACGTTCGGATTCCCGCCCCGAGAGTACGCGTTAGCGGCCTACCTCCAGTTGCTGCAGGAAGAAGCGCCAGGCGCGCAGTGGATGGTCGCCGGCCTTGGCGTCGATATTCGGCATCTGATGCCCTATGTCGCTCGGCACGGCGGCCATGTGCGCGTCGGCATCGAGGACAGCCCATTGTTCGCCCCCCAGACGAACGCCATGCTGGTGGATGAAGCGCGCCGGTTGATCGAGGCGGAAGGCGCATCGATTGCCTCCCCTCGCTATACGCGCGAAGCACTGTTCAATTCCCAAGTGTGACCTCGCCGTACACCCGCACAAATGCATAAACAGGAGACGATCATGAACACCCGCTTTGCCTTGCTCGCGACGTGCATTTTGCCACTTGCCTTTCTTTCAACGCGTGCCGTGGCGGCGGACTTCGCGGACCGAAACGTAAAGGTTAGCTATGTCGTGCCCAAAGACCATCCATATGGGGCCGGCGTT
This sequence comes from Cupriavidus sp. P-10, assembly GCF_003402535.2. Taxonomy (NCBI): domain Bacteria; kingdom Pseudomonadati; phylum Pseudomonadota; class Betaproteobacteria; order Burkholderiales; family Burkholderiaceae; genus Cupriavidus; species Cupriavidus sp. P-10. The sequence goes on along the minus strand of NZ_AP025171.1, from coordinate 1,398,240 downwards.
GCGAAGTTCACCGAGCTTGTTGCTTCCAAAACAGGAGGCAAGATGAAGGTTCGTGGTTACGCTGACGGCCAATTGGGCGCAGAAGTACAGTCGATTTCCGCGGCTAAAGGGGGCGTGATCGAGATGGCCATCGTTTCAACTGCAGCCGCCGCCACTACCATCAAGGATTTTGGCCTGTTCGACCTGCCTTACCTCTTCAACGATTACAAGGAGGCAGACGCAGTTCTGGACGGACCCGTCGGAACGCGCACACTGGAGAAGCTGCAGGGCAGCGGGCTTGTTGGGCTGTGCTACTGGGAGAATGGCTTCCGAAACGTGACGAACAGCCGGCGTTCGATCAGTAAGCTCGAAGATTTCAAAGGACTCAAGATTCGCACCATCCAGAACCCTGTGTTCATTGATGTGTTCAATACGCTTGGTGCCAACGCAACACCACTGGCGTTCACTGAAGTCTATACCGCGCTCGAATCGCGTGCGATTGACGGACAAGAAACACCCTACAACAGCATTTATACCAGCAGGTTCTTTGAAGTACAGAAGTATGTGAGCGAGACACGCCACATCTACGGCGCCGCAGTGGTACTTGTGGGAAAAAGATTCTGGGACGGTTTGAATTCTGACGAGCGGAAAATGCTTCAGGAATCCTGCTACCAGGCACGCGACTACGAGCGCCGTTTTAATCGAGAACAGGATCCCAAGCTGCTGACAAGTCTCAAGGCGAAGGGTATGCAATACAACGATCTTACCGACGCGGAACGCGCGCGCATCCGTACGGCTTTGAAGCCCGTCTATGACAAGCATTCCAAATTGCTTGGTGAAGATACCTACAAGCAGATCACCGTCGAGTTGGAAAAGGTCCGCTTGACGACGCGCTGAACGCAGACACGACGCGCTCCTGTGCGAATCGTCATACTAAGGCCTTCCCGTCTTCCGCTAAAGCTATGAGGTACGCAATGCTGAGAAATATCATTGATGGTTACTGCAAAGTCCTCCATGTGCTCATGGTCATCGCGCTCGCGATCATGGTGATACTGGTATTCGGAAATGTCGTCTTACGATACATCTTTAATTCCGGGATAACCGTCTCAGACGAGCTCTCCCGCTGGCTATTCGTTTGGGTCACATTCTTAGGCGCCGTGGCGGCCATGCGAGACGGTGCCCATCTTGGAACGGACATGCTTGTATCGCGTCTCGGTAAGACCGGTCAAAAGATATGTCTCGTTCTTGGGCATGCGCTCATGCTCTATTGCTGCTGGCTTTTGCTCCAGGGTTCTCTTCAGCAAGTGAAGGTCAATCTCGGTGCCACAAGTCCAACCTTGGGAGTGTCGATGGGCATCTTCTATGCCAGTGGCGTCGTCTGCGCCACGTCCATAGCAGTCATTCTTATTGACAATCTCTGGCGTCTACTCAAGGGCGATCTTTCTGAAACGGAATTGATAGGCATCCGAGAATCGGAAGAAGAGCCAATTGATTTACCAGTACCGTTGAAGTAACCAGCGTGAGGAACCGATCATGACCATCGCAGTCTTTTTGTCCTCGCTCTTGGGCACCATGCTGTTGGGTGTTCCTATTGCTTTCGCTCTGTTATTGTGCGGCGTCGCTTTGATGTGGCACCTCGGCACCTTCGATTCCCAGATTCTTGCGCAAAACATCATTGAAGGTGCCAACAGCTTTCCGCTCCTCGCCGTTCCATTCTTCATGCTGGCCGGGGAAATCATGAATACCGGCGGTCTGTCCAAACGGATCGTGAACTTCGCTATGGCACTCGTCGGCCATATCCGTGGAGGACTCGGCTACGTAACGATCGTCGCGGCATGCGTCCTCTCCGCGCTCTCCGGCTCTGCGGTGGCGGACGCGGCGGCGTTGACTGCCCTCCTCTTGCCCATGATGGTAAAAGCAGGACATGACAAGGCACGAAGCGGGGGACTGATCGCAGCGTGCGGTGTCATCGGCCCGATCATCCCCCCCTCTATCGGCTTCGTCATCTTCGGCGTTGCTGCCAACGTCTCCATTTCGAAGCTATTTCTCGCGGGGATTTTTCCTGGCATCTGGCTGGCCTTGGGCCTATGGGCAACGTGGTGGTGGCTTATCCGGAATGAGAAGCTGGAACCACCACCAAAGCGCAATCGCGGAGAAGTTCTAACCGCCCTAAAGGAGGCAGGCTGGGCGCTAACGCTTCCCGTTGTTATCCTGGTAGGGCTGCGCTTCGGCGTATTTACGCCCACAGAGGCCGCAGTCGTCGCTGCCGTTATCGCTCTGGTGGTCGCGTGTGTAGTCTATCGCGAGCTCAAATGGCATCAACTTTATGCGGTGTTCCTGGCATCCGCGAAAACGACAGCCGTTGTCATGTTTCTCGTCGCTGCCGCAATGGTCTCCTCCTGGCTCATCACAGTGGCGCAACTGCCCGACCAAGTCGTCGAGTTGCTGACACCCTTCCTCGATCGTCCCATTTTGCTGATGATCGCCATCATGATTCTTGCCATGGTCGTGGGAACAGCAATGGACATGACGCCGACTATCCTGATTCTCACTCCCGTCCTGATGCCACTGGTCAAGCAGGCCGGCATTGATCCCGTCTACTTTGGTGTGCTCTTCATCATCAACAACTCCATCGGGCTGGTAACACCGCCCGTCGGCACGGTGCTCAATGCAGTCGCGGGCGTCGGTCGGATGAGAATGGACCAGGTCACCCGTGGAGTAATGCCGTTCATGCTTGTGCAGTTCGCTGTGATGTTTCTCATGGTGCTGTTCCCGCAAATCGTGACCGAACCCGCGAAGCTGTTCGGAGGCTGATCGCAACGAGCCTTCGACCTGATGTTGTCTGTCGGCTCTGCCGATCCTCCTTTGTGAGCGTCCATTCGGCGCTCATTTTTTTGCGCACAGGATTGCGCGACGGCCCGCATCGGTCGGGAGCTTGTTGTGGCGCGGTACGGACTAACGCCGGGTGCTGCTCACGCAGCGCCACCATAACTCCTCCTAAAACCCGTCGCTGCCTGTGTGATCGACAGTGATCGCTCATCGGTATCTTGCCACGTAACGACGTTCGACTTTCCCGCCTACTTCTGTGTTGCCAGGTCCTGCCGCATAAGAGTCAACATGTATCCGAGAGCCGGGGTCGGATTTTGCGTGCGGAAGGCGGCTGCGAGCAATGATTCAGGCGCTGGTCCTGCAATCGGTACATAGGTAACGCCCTCCGCGCGGAGCTGGGCCATCGTCGAGGGAAGCACCGACACGCCCATCCCTGCGGCGACCAAGGTGACGATCGAAGTCAACTGAGGCGCTTCCTGCCCCAGCGTCGGACTGAACCCCACCGCTTCACATGCTTGCACCACTGCATCGTAAACTGCATGGCCGGCGCTTCTGGGATACAGGATGAACGTGTCGTCGGCCAGATCCGCGAGTCGCAACGACTTGCGACGACTCAACGGGTGCTGTACCGGCAAAACGACAAGCATCTTCTCCGATTGGATGGGTTCGATCGTCACGCCAGCCGGACAGTCCGCCGGAGCGCGAATGAAAGCCAGATCTAGCGCGCCCTTCTCGGTGCTCTCGACAAGCTCATTGGTATGGTGCTCACTCAAGCGAACACTCACGCCAGGATATCTTTCGCGATAGTGTCGAATCAATCGTGGAACAAATGGGTGAAAACTTGCCGACACCGTGAATCCCACCCTCAAAGAACCGATCTCCCCCTTGGCGATACTACGCGCCGACTCAATGGCATGTCGTGCCCCCTCCAGCAACAACTCGGATTGCGCAAGGAATGCCTTGCCGACTTCGGTGAGCGCGACGCCTCGCCGATTTCTCACGAACAGTGGCGCCCCAATCTCGGCTTCCAACTGCTGAATCTGCTGACTCAAGGGCGGCTGGCCAATCCCGAGCCGCTCAGCCGCTCGTGTGAAATGCAGTTCGTGAGCGACAGCGACAAAGTAACGTAGGTGTCGAAGTTCCATCTGTGGAAAGTATTACAGGATCCGTTTCATATATTGGACTGTATCTCAAAAGACTTCTATAGTCGACTCACATAAGCAGAAACGATGGCGGCCCCGCACTGGCGCCACGCATAAACGGAGACACAGATGCCAACGCTTCACCGTTCCACCTAGCCCGCCCGCGCCCGAGGCGCTGCGATCGCCGCAGCGTCGGCTCCCAAATCCAAGCCATTTCCCATGCACAGCGCATCGCGCTGGGGGCAGGCGGAGCCGTGCATCCCACGCGCTCCCGCAGCCCACCCACCCCAAGGAGACCCCAATGACTAATGCAAGCAAGGCCTTGCGCAAAGCGGCCGTCGCGCTATCACTCCTCGCGCTCGGCGCAACCGGTGTACTGGCCCAGGAGATTCGCATCGGGTACAACGCCGACCAATCCGCCAGTGGTGTTGCCGAGCTCGGCGCATCCGGTCGTTGGGCCTTCGAAGCAGCGATAGAGGACCTTAACAAGAATGGCGGCATCCTGGGCCGCAAGGTAGTGGGCGTCATTCGGGACGACTTGGGCGCGCCGCCGAAATCAATTCAGAACATGACCGAACTCATCGACAACGAGAAGGTGCAAGCCGTTGTCGGCCCGGCGAACTCTGGCAATGCGCTGGCTTGGTTGCACATCCCACAACAGCGAAAGATTCCTGTGATCGTGCCAATCGCCACGGGTAGCGAAATTACGACTCGCTATGCCAAGGAGGCACAGAACTACCTTTTCCGGGTCTCCATGGTCGACCGCGAACAAGTTTCGCTGTTGGTGGCCTACGCAGCGAAGGCCTCGAAGAACAAGAAGATTGCGATTCTGGGCGATACAACGGGCTACGGGCAAGGCGGCATCAAGGATACGACTGAGGTGCTTGGGTTGCATGGCATCAAGCCGGTCACGATCGAGAAGTTTGGTCCGAAAGATACCGACATTACCTCTCAACTGAACAAGATCAAGGACACAGGCGCCGATACAGTCATCGTCTACGCCATCGCCGACGGCTCAGCACAAGTCGTGCGCAGCATGGAGAAAATCAACTATGCACCCATTACCCTGGGAACTTGGGGCAGCTTGAGCTCCCTCTTCCCGCGCATGACCGGGACCAAGCTTTCCGAGCAAATGATTCTGGCTGCATCCACGACCGAAGACAGCAGTCCGCGAGCTAAGGCCTTGGCTGATCGCGTCCGGAAAAACTTTCCCACACTCACTACCTTTCCTTGCGCCGCCCAGACCTATGACTCGGTCATGCTGATTGCGGCAGCCATGAAAGCCGCGGGCTCCACCGATGGCCAGAAGGTTGCGGCTGCCTTGGAGCAGGTTAGTGGCGTCCAAGGCATCATCAAGACCTACGACAAGCCGTTCAGCAAAACCAATCATGAAGGTTTGAGCGTGGCCGACTTCTACCTGGCGCGATGGAAAGATGGCAAGACGGTAGTTCGTTATGAGGACACGGTCTCCAAGTCGATTACCACCGCGGACTTGAAGCGCTAATCAACCGCACACCCGTGGGCGGCTTGCAACACACCGCCTTCGGCTACACGGAGCAAGACATGATTGCAATTCTGCAGGCCATCTTCAGCGGCCTGACGCTTGGCGGCGTCTATGCATTGGTGGCAGTGGGTTTCAATATCACCCATAACACCACAAAGACATTCAACTTTGGGCAAGGGGAATTCCTAGTTGCCGGTGCCTTCGTCGGCGTTTCGACGTTACTACTATTGAATGGAAAAAGCGCCGTCGACATGCTCTCGCCAACAGAGGTGACGTCGTCGCTCTACATCACGGCGATGCTGGCGACCTTGGCTATCGTAGGTCTTCTGGGTATCGCGCTCTATTACACCGCCGTCCGTCCGTTCCTAGGTGCAGGCGGCCTTGCTTGGGTGATGAGCACGCTGGGATTTGGCATCATCATCCAGAACACGGCCCTTGCAGTTTGGGGTCCCTCCGCCACCGTTGTGCCCTCCCCTCTGGGAAGCGACGTCATCCGTTTGGGAGGCGCAGGGGTCCTTCCACATGAAGTATTCGTGCTGGTCTTCAGCATAGCCATCCTGCTAGGGCTCGACGTCTTGATGCGACGCACACGCATCGGCAAAGCACTGCGGGCGGTGGCGCAAAGCCGCAACGCCGCAACGCTGATGGGCATTAATGTGACGGCCGTCGTCATCATGGCATTCGTGGTGAGCTCCGGACTTGCCGGCCTGGCCGGCCTGCTCGTTGCACCCATCACTACCGCATCTGTATTCATGGGCCTAACACTCGCGCTCAAAGCGTTCTCGGCGGCCATTCTGGGTGGCCTGGACAATCCACGCGGCTGCATGCTTGGCGGTTTTATCATCGGATTGATTGAGGCCATGGTGGGGCTGTGGCAAGCGGAGCTGCGCGAAATCAGCGTGTTCCTCCTGATCATACTCGTACTGGTTCTGCGTCCTCAGGGACTGCTCGGCCAGCGCCTGGTGGAGAAAGTCTGATGCTTCTTAACAATCGCACACATCTGGTGGGGGTTGCCTTCACCGCCTTAGCAATTTCCACGATTCCGCTTCTTACTGACAACGCGTTCTATCTCAAGATTCTGTTTCTCGTTGGGGTTAACTACATCGCGGCTGCAGGGTTAAACGTGCTCGTCGGCCGTACCGGCCAGAAATCACTGGGACATGCCGGACTCTTCGCGGTAGGCGCATATGCCGTCGCGCTGCTGACCACACGGGCTGGCTGGAACCCTTGGATAGCCTTGGCCGTCAGCACTGGACTGGCCGGCGTCTTCGGCATTGTGATCGCACTGCCATCGCTGCGGGTCAAGGGACCCGCCCTCGCGATGGTTACCATCGGATTCGGCGTTGTCGTCGAGAAAGTAGTGTCCGAGTGGCAGGATGTATTCGCTGGCCAGCAAGGGATCTACGGTGTCCCATCCCTGTCCATTCAAGGCAACGATTTCGGGCCACGGGAGTGGGTATGGTTCACCGGTGCGCTCGCGCTATGCGTCCACCTCATGCTTCGATCGCTGCTGCGCGGGAAATTCGGACGCGCCTTTAGCGCCGTCAGTACAGCAGAGATTGCCGCGGAAAGCGTGGGAATAAGCGTATACCGATTCAAGGTACTGGCCTTCGTCATTAGTGCTGTGACGTGTGGTCTCGCAGGCGCGCTTACGACACAACAGAACCAGTTCATCAGCTCCGACTTCATCACGTTCGGCCTGTCCGTATTCTTCCTGCTCATTGTTCTCTTTGGAGGAAGCTCGATCTATGGTCCGGTTCTTGGTGCCATCGTGCTCACGCTTTTGGATGCGTTCCTGGCGCGGTGGCCGGTCGTACAGCATTTCATCTACGGCTTTCTTCTGCTTTTTTCGCTCTACGCAATGAAGGACGGATTAGCGGGCGCCATCCGAGCCATCGCTTCGCGACTCCTCCCTGCCGAGGATGTAGAGGCTGTAGCCAAGGCGGGCTCGGCCGGCTGGCGTCCGTCGATCGGTGAGAATCGTGCGTCAACGACACCAGGTCAACCGCTTCTTCACGCTCGCGATGTCTACAAGGCTTACGGCGGCGTGGTTCCCACAAACAATGTCCACGTCACGCTGACAACTGGACACGTCCATTCGCTTATCGGCCCTAACGGCGCAGGCAAAACGACGCTTCTCAATATCCTTTCTGGTGTCGTGCGCCCAGACCGCGGCACCGTGACCCTGCGCGGAACCGATATCGCCGATTCGCCCGTCAATCGCATCTGCAGGCTGGGGCTTGGACGCACGTTCCAGAACCTCAAGCTGTTTACCGACATGTCCGTGCTCGACAATGTGAAGGTCGGCTTGCACACCCGTTTGGGCAGCAGCATGGCTGATGCGTTGCTAGGTCTTTCAGCCGCACGTCAGGATGAAATCGCCGCCACCGCAGAGGCAATGGAGATACTCCAGACACTGGACTTGGCTTGTGTGGCCCACGAGAAGGCAGGGCGGCTCGCATACGGGCTGCAGCGACGCGTCGAACTGGCTCGTGCCCTTGCCACACACCCGCATCTACTGCTTCTGGACGAACCCGCTGCCGGCTTGAATCCTCAGGAAACGCACGAACTGATTGACGTCATTCGCAAGATCCGAGACCTCGGAATCACGGTGCTCCTCATCGAGCATCATATGGATCTCGTGATGGCCATCTCCGACCACGTGATTGTTTTGGACCACGGCGTGAAGATAGCCGAGGGCACGCCCGCTGCCGTGCAGAACAACCCTTCCGTGATTGCCGCGTATCTTGGCGTGGAGGAAGCTGCGGACTCCGAAGCGGCGAGTAACGCCGAAGAAACCAAGGTTCAGGTCTCCACCGATGCTCACGGTACTGGTGGTGTGCATTCCATCTCATGTGCCACGGGGGTAAAGCATGCATAAGGCTCTTCTGGAGGTTAGCGAGCTTCATGTTCGCTACGGCGCGATCCAAGCGTTGAAAGGCATCTCCCTAAAGGTTCATCACGGCGAGATTGTCACGCTCATTGGCGGCAATGGCGCAGGCAAGAGCACGCTGATGAAGTCGCTCTCGGGTCTTGAGCCAGTAACTTCGGGCCAGATCCGTTTCGGGGGCGAGGACATTGGCAGCATGCCAGGGCATCGGCGCGTTGCATTGGGCATCGCACAGTCTCCCGAAGGACGACATGTCTTTGCAGACCAGACCGTGCGCGACAACCTGCTGTTGGGCGCATTCCATCGACGGGACGGTACTCGCGCCATTGAAGCGGATGTGCAACAGCAATTCCTGACCTTTCCTCGTCTGCACGAGCGCCAGTTCCAAATGGCGGGGACCTTGTCGGGTGGCGAACAGCAAATGCTGGCCATTGCTCGCGCCTTAATGGCCAAGCCAAAGCTCTTGCTCCTCGATGAGCCTTCGTTAGGTTTGGCGCCGCTCATCGTCAAGGAGATCTTCGAGGTCATCGCTGCCTTGAAAGTGGCCGGCATGACCATCTTGTTGGTTGAGCAAATGGCCAACCAGGCATTGAAGGTGGCTGACCGGGCCTACGTTCTTGAGACGGGTCATATCACGTTGGAAGGCTCAGGGGCCGAGCTCAGCCGTGACCCGCAGGTTCGCGCCGCCTATCTTGGAAAACATTAAGACCATGGACCGGATTACTTTCGACTACGTCATTGTTGGTGCCGGCGCTGCCGGGTCGATTCTGGCGAATCGCCTGAGCGAGGATGGCAAGCACTCAGTGTGTCTGCTCGAAGCTGGGGGCAAAGACTGGCATCCATTTCTGCATATACCCGCCGGCTTCATCAAGGTATTGTTTAATCCTTCATACACCTGGCAATTCAGTTCCGAGCCGACGGACTGGACAAACGGCCGCCGCGTACCACTCCCGCAGGGCCGCACCCTTGGCGGCTCGACTTCCATCAATGGCCTTGTCTACAACCGCGGCCAGCGGCAGGATTTTGAAGAATGGGCAGCATCGGGGAACGAAGGCTGGAGCTATGCGGAAGTGCTGCCGTATTTCAAGCGCAATGAACGTCGGCTCGGCGCGGCAGATCCGACGTTCCGTAGTGCAGACGGCGTAGTCCCTGTCTCAGACATTGCGTGGAAGCATCCGATATGCGAACAGTTCATCGCTGGTGCGCAGGGTCTGGGGATGCCGCTGAACCCCGACTACAACGGCGAAACGCAGGCAGGTGTTGGCTACTACCAGCGCACGATTCGCGGTCGTTGGCGCATGAGCACCGCGCGAACCTACTTGGCCCCGGCCCGCAAGCGCCACAACTTGTCGATTCTCACAACGGCGCGCGCCACAAAGGTGCTTTTCGATGGGAAACAAGCGGTGGGCGTGCGATATGTACGGGGTGCCGGCTCCGGCGAGCAGGAGGTATCGGCACGTCGTGAAGTCATCATCTGCTCGGGTGCCATCAACACACCAAAACTGTTGCAACTCTCCGGCGTTGGCCCCGCCGATTTTCTCAGGTCTATGGGCGTGCAAGTTGTCCACGACCTTCCAGGCGTGGGTGAGAATCTGACAGACCACTACTCCGTTCGCCTCGTGGCCTCGGCACGAAATATTGTGACAATGAACGAGCTTGCACGCGCGCCACGGCTCTGGGGCCAGATTGCGAACTGGCTGTTCGACCGACCAAATATCCTATCATTGAGCCCTTCGCTTGTGCACTGGTTCTGGAGTTCGCGGTCAGGTCAGTCCCGTCCCGACCTGCAAGGTGTCTTTTCGCCTGCGAGCTATCGCGAAGGCTACGTTGGGATGCTGGATACCTTCCCCGGCATGACATGTGGCGTATGGCAGCATCGCCCGTACAGCAAAGGAAGCGTCCGCATTGTTTCGCGCAATTTCCGGGACCTTCCGCACGTCCAGCCGAATTACTTGGCAGATGAACGCGATCGCGCCACCCTCGTCGGCGGCATGAAAATCGCTCGACGACTCCTTGAGACGCCGGAACTCTCCCAGTACGTCAATACCGAGACACTCCCCGGTAAGCATGTCCAACGCGATGACGAGCTTCTGGATTTCGCCAGACGCTTTGGCGTGTCTTCCTATCACGTCAACGGGACCGCGAAAATGGGACTCGCCGGTGAGCGACTTGCGGTGGTCGACAGCGAACTGCGCGTTCACGGCCTGCGGAATCTGCGCATTGTTGATGCCTCCGTCATGCCGCAGATGCCATCGGCGAACACGTGCGCAGCCACAATGATGATTGCCGAGAAGGCTTCCGACATGATTCTCGGCCGTGCCCCGCTGACGCCGGAGACGAAATTCATCGATATGGGCTTGGCATCCGGTAAGCCATTCCTAGAGGTTGCCCCGGATGCAGCCTAGATATCTCCATTGCATCCTTTAATTACCCCGAGAGAACGAACATGAACCAGCTATTCATCAACGGCAATTGGACTCCTGCAGAATCTGGCCAGAGCCTGGATGTGATTGATCCCGCCACGGGCGAAGTCTTTGCCACGATCGCCCGTGGAGCGGGCGTCGATGTAGATCGTGCAGTGATCGCAGCCCAGGGCGCACTGCAGGGGGACTGGAGTCGCATGACGGCCACCGAACGCGGGCGCATTCTGTCCCGCATTGGGGAATTGGTTCTCGCGAACATCGACGAGCTGGCTCAACTCGAATCGCGCGACACCGGCAAGCCGATTTCAACGGCTAGGAACGATATCCAGGTTCTCGCGAGATACTTTGAGTTCTATGGTGGCGCTGCGGACAAGGTTCACGGCGAAGTGATCCCATTCCTTCATGGATATCAGGCCTTGATGTCACGTGAGCCGCTTGGCGTCACGGCCCATATTATTCCGTGGAACTACCCGGCCCAGATGGTGGGTCGCTCAGTTGCGCCGGCCCTGGCCATGGGGAATGCCGCGGTACTGAAACCATCCGAGGATGCCTGCCTGACTCCCCTACGGATTGCCGCCCTGGCGGCGGAGGCCGGCCTCCCCGCAGGAGCGATGAACGTCGTCACGGGACTTGGCGAGGAAGCCGGGGCCGCGCTGGCCGCTCACCCCGGGATTGCTTTCGTGACGTTTACGGGCTCCAACGAAGTTGGCACCCTGGTCCAGGCTGCGGCTGCCCGCAACCACGTGAAGGTGGCGCTGGAACTAGGCGGAAAATCCCCGCAGGTAGTCTTCGATGACGCCGACCTCGACCGTGCCCTTCCCATCATCATCAAGGCGATTGCACAGAACGCCGGACAAACTTGCGCCGCAGGCAGCCGGTTGCTGCTGCAGGATGGCATCTATGAGAAGTTCGTGGCGAAAGTCGCCGACGCGTTCGGCGGCATCCGCGTGGGCCTTCCTGCAAACGACCGGGATTGCGGGCCTTTGATCAATCTTTCGCAGCTTGAACGTGTCAAAGGCTATATCGAACGTGCGAAGCGCGACGGCATCCCGGTGCTGGCGGAGGGACGCCTGGATGCGAATCTGCCTGAAGGCGGCTATTACGTGACGCCTGTTCTGTTTGGCCCTGTTGCTGCAGACAATGCGTTGGCGAACGAAGAGGTATTCGGTCCGGTCCTGTCGGTGCAACGCTTCAGTGATGAAGCGGAAGCCATCGCGCTCGCCAACGGAACGCCCTATGGCCTCGTCGCAGCAGTATGGACCGAGAACGGTGCTCGGCAAGTCCGCGTTGCAAAAGCCATCCGGGCCGGCCAGGTGTTCGTCAATTGCTACGGCGCAGGAGGCGGAGTCGAACTTCCCTTCGGCGGCGTGAAGGGGAGCGGACATGGTCGCGAAAAGGGCTTGCTTGCGCTGGAAGAGATGAGCAGTCCCAAGACTATCGTCCAGTACCACGCATAGCACTACGCCACCGGGCCGGCGTCGAAATCCGGTTCCGGCCCGGCAAGCACATCAAAGAATATATCGACCATGACTGCCCCTTCTGCAAGCGCGGATGAGTTCGACTATGTAATCGTCGGTGCCGGCGCTGCCGGCTGTGTCCTTGCGAACCGCCTGTCCGCTGACAAAAGCGTGTCGGTCTGCTTGCTTGAAGCAGGCCCCCCCGACCGGAACCCGTTCATCCACATTCCGGCGGGTTTTATCAAGCTGGCGTACGATTCGCGTTACACGTGGCAATTCAAGACCGAGCCTGCCCAAGGTACCGCGGGAAGGCGCATTCCCACCACGCAGGGCAAAACACTGGGGGGCTCCAGCGCAATCAATGGATTCAATTGCACGCGTGGGCAGGCACAGGACTACGATGAGTGGGCATCTCTCGGAAATCGGGGATGGGGATACACCGACGTACTCTCGTACTTCAAGCGAAGCGAGCGGCGTATTGGAAATTTTGACCCGCGCTATCGTGGTAGCGATGGCCCGCTCCCCATAACCGATTGCGACTGGCGACATCCTCTTTGTGATGCATTCATTGAGAGCGCTCACTCAGTCGGTGTTCCTCGCAATCCTGACTACAACGGCGAGACCCAGGAAGGCGCTGGCTACTACCAGCGTTGGATCTACCGGGGACGCCGTTACAGTGCAGCCTATGCCTTTCTGCGTCCGGTGCTCGGCCGTAGGAACCTGGACGTCCGCACGGAAGCGCAAGCGACCAACATCTTAATTGAGGGGAATCGTGCAGTAGGCATTGCGTATGCCCACGGTCACAGTGCGATGGTTCGCTACGTGAAGGCTCGTCGCGAGGTCATCCTTTGCGCTGGCGCTGCAAACACGCCGAAGCTGATGATGCTGTCTGGCATCGGCAATCCTGAGGATCTAACACCACTTGGTATCCAAGTTAGACATGCGCTGGGCGGCGTTGGCAGAAATCTGCGCGATCATCACATGATACGATCGGTTTGCAGGGTCAAGAATACACAAACGCTGAATGAGACAGCACGCGGTTTGTCTCTGATAGGACAGGTCGCGCGCTGGGCGCTCAGACAGCCCAGCATTCTCTCCATCAGCCCCTCGGTGGCCTACGCTTTCTGGAAGTCGAATCCGACTCTGCAACGCGCGGACTTGCAATTTCACTTCAGTCCCGGCAGCTACAAGGAAGGGGTGGCGGGCTTGCTTGATGAGTTTCCTAGAATGACCTTGGGGTTCTATGTAATGCGCCCCCAAAGTACCGGCGCCATCCGTCTCCGCTCCAGAGACCCATCTGACGACCCGGTCATCCAGCCGAACTACATGACGCACGAAAATGACCAGCGGGCAACAATCGACGGCCTTCGGCTCACCCGTAAGATTCTTCACGGTGCTGCGCTCCAGCGGTACCGTGCGGGAGACGAGTTCCCGCCGGAGACGGCACGGTCGGACGCCGAACTCTTGGATTTTGCGCGACAGCGCGGCGGCACGGCGTGGCACCTCATGGGCACATGCAGGATGGGGCCGGTAGACCGTGCCGATTCTGTAGTTGACCCAAACCTGCGGGTGATCGGTATGGAAGGCTTACGGGTAGCCGACGCGTCCATCATGCCAACAATGCCGTCCGGTAATACGCAGATTCCGACGATGATGATTGCGGAGAAGGCTGCCGACCTCATTCTCGGGCGCGGTAGTCAACATAGTGAATGACGAGACGGCCTATACTTGCGACAACGCGAGGAAACGTGAAAGTGAATGCGATGACGCCTGGCTTTGCCGTTCGTCGTGCAATGTCGCAGGCCCGTTTCGGTCACGCTACCGGCAGGTGTTTCCAAAACGGTTGCAGTGGACGATCTTCGTATCGTTGTTTAGCATCGGGGGTTCCAGAATTGATGCTAGAACGACAGGCCGTTCGAACTGAGGTCCAAGTCGGATGCCGTTCACGCGGGCACCATCCGGATGCTGAATGGTGTCGATCTTTGACCCACGCAAAGCCATCGGAAGGTTCGGAGGATGCTGCCCAAACACTGCGGGTCACGAATCGGAGAACACTTTGCGTATTGCTTGCCTACACACAGCCGCCAGTAACGTGGATGTGTTCAATTCCGCGGCATCCCGGCTGGATGTCCGTGAGCTGTCGTTACAACATTTCGTGCGCGCGGATCTCCTCGTCGCCGCAGAAAATGAAGGCGGCCTAACTCATGCAATCCAGCGCGACACAGTGGAAGCGTTGGTGTCGCTTTCCCGCAATGTTGATGCTGTACTGCTCACTTGCTCGACGTTGGGGCCGGCAGCCGATGTCGCAGATGAAGCCGCGTCTGTCCCTGTTCTACGCGTCGATGCTGCTCTCGCCCGCGAAGCCACCCGCCTGGGTGGAAAAGTGGTCGCTCTGTGCGCTGTCCAGACGAGCATCAAGGCTACGCGCCAAGTCTTTAATGACGCCGCTGCACGCGCCGGTGCGGACGTTAGTGTTGAGTTGGTGGCAGGGGCATGGGACTATTTCAAGGCGGGCAACATTGACGGGTATCTGACATTGATTGCGAAAGCGGCACTGGCTGTGCGGCAGGCGTCCGAGTGCACGGTTGCGCTTGCGCAGGCGTCGATGGCAAAAGCCGCCGACCAGCTCCCCCGAGATCTTCGCCCCTTGACCAGTCCCGCGACAGGGCTGCTCGCTGCGGTTAGGGCTGCCACAAACGGCCAGGCAACGCGATGCACATAAGGCCGCAGGAAGGGACAACAGGGAGCCCGTCACGTGGCGTCCAACCCTCGTTCGCGGGGCGTTACGGGACGTCGTGCGCTACTGCGAACTCCGGGGAACCTGCGGGCGATGATGCGTAGCGGTTCTGAGATCGCCAGTATCTAGCGTTGTCGCCCTTGTATTGAGCAGTTTGACCACTCGCCTCCACGGCACTACCGCCAACGGTGCGCATCGTTCCGATGAAATCAATTCAGCATATACCGGCTCCTGGCTGAGTACGGACCGGACAATCCGCGATGTCCACCCTTGAGCCAACAGCGTGAGAATACGTGACTGTTGGCGGAACGTGCATTCACCTGTGACGGATGTCTGATAGGCGATTCTGGATAGTTTTGAGTGCCCCTTCCCCTCCCGCTACGCACAATCCACCGGCGCAGATGATGCCAATTCCCAACGCCGTAGTCCAATCCGGCAGTTGCGAGAATGCAAGGTATCCGATCGCCGTCGCGGAAACGATTTGCAGGTAATGGAACGGACTAAGAAACGATGCGTCAGCGTGTCTGAACGCTCGGATGATGAAGTAATGACCGAGCGCGCCGGTTACGCCGGTTGACAGCAACAACGCAGATTGCAATGGCGTCGGCCAGGCGTCGAACCAGAAGAATGGCACGATCAGGGTCGTCAGACATGCTCCCGTGATCCCGCTCTGAATGAGAGTGGTCATCGGCGGATCATGAGCTGCGACGCGTCTAGTCAGCATGTTCATCATTGCGAAGGCCAACGCAGAGACGAGCCCTAATCCGATACCAAACAGGCTGAGCTGCCCTCCTGGTCGTACCACCACCAGCATCCCGCCGAAGCCGATAGTCACGCCCGCCCACCGAACCAGGCGAACATGGCGTTGCGGCCTTTCTCCGAGCAGCCAGGGAGAAAGCGCCACAACAAAGAGCGGCGCGCAAAAATTCAACGCCGTCGCTTGGGCTAGCGGCATCAACTTCAAGACCCCAAAGAAAACCAGGGTCGACACCAGCATCATCGCGCCACGCATCCATTGCAGATCCGGGCGGGCTGGCCGCCAATAACGCTTCCAACCGGAAGGGCCCAGCAGTAAAAATATTGCAACGACATGGCCGACGTATCGTACCCAGGCAACCGCGACGAGAGATATTCCTTCATGAGTCAGGGCTTTGCTGGTAGCGTCGAGCAAGCTGAGTATCCATTGCCCGATGACGAGCAGCAGAACGCCGGCGAAAAGCTGGCGGCGGTCAGCCGAGTCTCGCAAAAGAGTCGAGGCCTGCGTCATTTCCGCTCTGCATGGTAGGCAAGCAATGAAGGGACCCTCATAGCACCAGTATGGCCCTGAAGTCATTCACGTTCGTATAGGTCGGGCCGGTGAAAAGCAGGTCGCCGAGCGGGCTAAAGTAGCCATACGCATCGTTGCGATCGAGATAGTCTTCGATTTTCTGACCCTGGGATTGAGCCCGTAGCAGGGTGTCGGGGGTCACAAATGCCCCAGCGTTGTCCTCGACACCGTCTAGACCATCGGTGTCCGCAGCAAGCGCCCATATATCCGGCCATCCTTGCAACGCTAATGTCAGCCCCATGCAGAACTCCCCTGCTCGGCCTCCGCGGCCCCGTTCCCGACCAGGCCGCGACGGTTTAACGGAAACGGTCGTTTCCCCTCCCGACAGGATGACGCACGGAACTCGGAAAGGTTGGGCTCGCCGCGCGACCGCGCGCGCAATCGCACCATGCACCTTGCCAACGTCTCGCGACTCCCCCTCTATCTCGTCAGAGAGAATGTGTACATCGAAGCCTGCTTCCCTTGCTACCCGAGCGGCGGCTTCGAGCGCCATCTGCGGAGTCGCTATCAGTCGGACTTCATTGGCCGCGAAGCACGGTGCGCCCGGCTTCGGCGTCTCAAGTTCCCCTTGCTGTAGCGCATCCCCAATGGCAACTGGTATGCTGACTCCATACCGACGCAGGATTTCCAAGGCCTGCCCACAGGTACTTTCGTCAGGTACTGTCGGCCCGCTTGCAATCGTCGAGACATCATCGCCCGGCACGTCACTGATTGCCAAAGTGATCATCCGTGCCGGTTGCGCGGCTGCAGCGAGCCTCCCCCCTTTGATCAGGGAGAGGTGTTTCCGCACACAATTCATCTCTGAAATATTCGCGCCGGAGATCAGCAACTGATGATTGATGCGCTGCTTCTCGACGAACGGCAAATCACGCGGTGGCAGTGTCAGCAAGGAAGAGCCGCCTCCGGAAGCGAGGAACACAACGAGATCATCGGCGGTTAATCCGCTCACCATTCTGAGGATCCGCGCCGCTGCCGTCAGCCCTGCTTCATCCGGCACTGGATGTGAGGCCTCCACAATCTCAATCCGACGTCGCATATCCATCGGGGTTGGCGGCGTGTGGCCGTAGCGCGTCACCACCAGGCCTTCCAGTGGAGCATCCTCCGGCCACAGCGCATCAAATGCCTGAGCCATTGCGCCGGCGGCCTTGCCGGCTCCGATGACAACTGTTCGCCCTCTCGGCGGCGCAGGCACATGAGCTTTCAACAGCTCGTGGGGCTGAGCACTGAGAACTGCAGCCTCAAAGAGGTGCCTGAGAGTGCGTTTCGGATCGTCCATGGGCGGTACAGCTCCGTTGGAAAGGCGCAGGGCCAGAGGTGGGGGCTTATGGCGATGAAGAATTTTCACGGCGTGGACGCAATTGTCTTGGGCGACTCATCGATGGGCAAACGATAAAATCTCACCCAGTCATTAAACGATGACATGCTGCACCGCACAACATCGTAGTCCCCACCCTCTCTGGACATGATTCCGCCGCTCACATCCCTGCTTGCATTCGAAGCCATTGCGCGGCGTCGCAGCTTTGCCCTTGCCGCGGCAGAACTTCACCTCACGCCTTCAGCCGTGAGCCATCAGGTTGCCCGGTTAGAGAAGCTGATTGGCCTGCGACTTTTTGAGCGCAAAACGGGGGGCGTTGAATTGACTCCGGCTGGCCAAAGTTATCTTCAACGTGTGGCTGGCGCGCTTGGCGCGATCAACGCTGCAACGGAGGATCTGCGTCATGGCGTCCAAGACGCCTTGTATCTGCACTCCAGTCCAAGCTTCGCGAGTCTTTGGCTGATGCCCCGGATCGCAAGCTTCGCTCGAAGGTACCCGAAGATCTCCTTGAATCTCTCGGTCTCGCCGGAGATTTCTGATTTTGAAGTTGGACAGGTCGATCTTGATATCCGCTATGGACTACCGAATTGGGCCGACCTGGAAGTCGAGCCAGTATTTCCAGAAGCCATTATTCCCCTGGCAAGCGAGTCCTTTCTGGAAACGCATCGGATCTCCTCACCTGCAGATCTAGCGCAGGCACCATTGATACAGTCCAGTTCCAATCTCGTGCAATGGCCGGAATGGTTTGCTAAATACCTACCCGGTGGGTGCCCGGAGCGAATGACAATGCGCTTTGATCGTTCCATGATGAGCATCGACGCAGCAGTCCAAGGACTAGGCATCGCGTTGGAGAGTGCCACGCTAAGTGGCGAGCATCTGGCGAATGGACGCCTGCGCCGCGTCTTCGGCGAGGGTCTGGGCCTTGAGGTCGTCCAACATTTCGTTGTCTATCCCGCGAGAGTTGCCGCACGCACCGAAGTCATGTGTTTTCTTGAATGGCTGCGCAGCGAGCGCAAAACGGCCGTCGAGCCGATGATTGCGCTCGATATGTCCACGCATAGTTGACAGACATTCATCGACCGCTGAATTTTCATCGCTTGCTTCGGATTGCAACAATCGCAAAAAATGAGGCCTTCCACGCGCTAGCGTAACCAGGAGCCTCAGATGGCGCTTTGGGCGCGAAAGCTATGACACGGAGAGCGTTCCCTCATCGTCCTTCGACACGTCGCCCCAAGTTTGACGGCGTTTGGCGCGTGTCAAGCTCAGCTCGGAGGCGAGAGGGGACAACAACCCCCGCGATCCATTGCCGACGACTCAGGCTCGCGTGTGCGCAAACGTCCCTTGGCACCGCGGAAATTTCTTTCCCAAACGCTGTAGCTCGCTCAGAGCCCGGCTTGGCTGCTCCACACGTCATTCTCTGGAGAACTAAATGAATTTGCGCCGTGAGCGCCATACCAAAATTGTCGCGACCCTAGGCCCTGCCACGCCGGGATCCGATGGAATATTGCGGCTATTCCGGGCCGGTGCGGACACGTTCCGTCTGAACTTCAGTCACGGTACCCATGAGGATCACGCGACACGCTTACGCTGCATCCGGGAAGTGGAATCGATTACGGGACGCCCGATTGGTGTGCTTCTGGATCTGCAGGGCCCCAAACTTCGCTTAGGGACTTTTACGAATGGTCCGGTCCAACTAATTGCGGGGCAGACCTTTCGGCTTCAACTCACACCGATCGACGGGAACGAGACGATCGCCCATCTGCCTCATCCAGAAATCTTCGAGTCACTCGCACAGGGTAACGCACTGCTGATCGATGATGGGCGCATCCGATTGCGTGTTACGTCCTGCGGGCCCGATTTCGCGGAAACGATTGTCGAAACGGGCGGTAAAGTCTCTGATCGAAAGGGCGTCAACGTTCCGGATTGTGCGCTCCGACTCTCCGCACTAACCGAGAAAGACCATCGCGATCTGAGCTTCGGATTGCAACTGGGCATTGACTGGGTTGCATTGTCTTTCGTTCAATCGGCACAGGATATCGAAGAACTCAGGGCTATCGTTGGAACCCGTGTGGGCATCATGGCGAAGATCGAGAAGCCCGCAGCGCTTACGGAGATTGAAGCTATTGTGGCTGGGGCCGATGCAATCATGGTGGCCCGCGGGGATCTTGGCGTCGAAATGCCTCCCGAGGAAGTGCCTGCAATTCAGAAGCGACTCACGCGGCTCTGTCGCGAATCCGGAAAGCCCATTGTGGTGGCTACGCAGATGCTTGATTCGATGGTCAACTCGCCAGCGCCAACCCGGGCAGAAGCCTCAGATGTCGCGACAGCCGTATACGACGGTGTCGACGCGGTCATGCTTTCAGCCGAGTCTGCTAGCGGCGAATACCCGATCCAGGCGGTTGAGATGATGTCACGAATCATTCGCAACACGGAGCGCGACAAATTGCAGCGGGATACCATGGGCGCTATCTCTGCAACGCGCCACGCTGACGCTGCCGACGCGATCGGTGCAGCCATCCGCACAGTTGCGGACACCCTGCCGCTCTCCGCGTGCGTGACATACACGCTCTCTGGAGCCAGCGCACTCAGGGTCGCGCACGAACGGCCCAATGTGCCCATTGTTGGCATGACGCCGAAGATGGAGACCGCTCGGCGTCTCGCAGTTGTGTGGGGCGTTCATGCAGTGCATGCGGAGGATGCAAAGAATGTGGAGGACATGGTCGCCCAAGCTAGCGATGTCGCTCTCGCCCAAGGCTTCTCACCCGAGTCACGCCCGTTCGCGATCGTCGCTGGCATGCCATTCGGCACGCCCGGCTCCACCAACTTGCTGAGGCTCGTCTTTCCATCACCCTCGTCGGCCCTTGCCCGTTGACCGTTTCTCCGAGCCATTTTCCAACGCATTAACCAACCAAATAGCAATGACTGCAATCGTAGACATCATTGGACGCGAGGTTCTGGACTCGCGCGGCAACCCCACTGTCGAGTGCGACGTGCTGCTGGAATCCGGCGTGATGGGCCGAGCGGCGGTACCCTCGGGTGCATCGACCGGCTCGCGCGAAGCCATCGAACTGCGTGACGGCGACAAGTCGCGTTACTTGGGAAAGGGTGTGCTGAAGGCCGTCGAGCACATCAACACCGAGATCTCTGAAGCGCTCCTGGGGCTGGACGCTTCCGAGCAGGCCTTCGTGGACCGCACCCTGATCGAGCTCGACGGCACCGAGAACAAGGGCCGCCTGGGCGCCAACGCCATGCTGGCCGTGTCGATGGCTGTCGCCAAGGCCGCCGCGGAAGAAGCCGGCCTGCCGCTGTACCGCTACTTTGGCGGTTCGGGCGCGATGCAACTGCCGGTACCGATGATGAACATCGTCAACGGCGGGGCGCACGCCAACAACAGCCTGGACATCCAGGAATTCATGATCATGCCGGTGTCGGCAACCAGCTTCCGCGAAGCCCTGCGCTGCGGCGCCGAGATCTTCCACGCACTGAAGAAGATCCTTGCCGACAAGGGCATGTCCACCGCGGTGGGCGACGAGGGCGGCTTCGCGCCGAATTTCTCGTCCAACGAGGAATGCCTGAACACCGTGGTGCAGGCCATCGAGAAGGCCGGCTACCGCGCCGGTGAAGACGTGCTGCTGGCGCTGGACTGCGCCGCCAGCGAGTTCTACCACGAGGGCGAAGGCGTGTACCAGCTCGAAGGCGAAGGCCAGAAACTGACCTCGACCCAGTTCGCCGACTACCTGGCCAACCTGTGCGACAAGTTCCCGATCGTGTCGATCGAGGACGGCATGGCCGAAGGCGACTGGGACGGCTGGAAGACGCTGACCGACAAGCTCGGCAAGCGCGTGCAACTGGTGGGTGATGACCTGTTCGTGACCAACACCAAGATCCTGAAGGAAGGCATCGAGCGCGGCATCGGCAACTCGATCCTGATCAAGATTAACCAGATTGGCACGCTCACGGAGACGTTCGCGGCCATTGAGATGGCCAAGCGCGCCGGCTACACCGCCGTGATCTCGCACCGCTCGGGCGAAACGGAAGACAGCACCATCGCCGACATCGCCGTGGGCACCAACGCTGGCCAGGTCAAGACCGGCTCGCTGTCGCGTTCGGACCGCATCGCCAAGTACAACCAACTGCTGCGGATCGAAGAGGCACTCGGTGACACGACGGCGTATGCCGGACGAGGTGCGCTCTACAACTTGCCCTAAGCAACTACAGGACTTGTGCCCGCATTACTTCGGAAACCGCCGGCACAGGTCACTTTGGAGGGTGTTAGCAGTTTCGTCTGTAATCGCCCATATTTGAGCCCTACGGCGTCTCCTCCATTCCGCCCTGCTAGAAGCGCGCCCGGGTGCCATCTCGCGGCTTGGGTTGGAACCCGGACATTCAGGTTCAGCAGCTTAGGTGATGCGTCGGATACTGTCCGCGATCTCTGCTCGGTCAAATACCTTGATCCAGTCGCTTTGCATCAAACGCGGTTTGCCGAATTCGATCGCCTTATTGCAGGCATCCGAGAACGCTCCCGGGATTTCGTTGAAAATCACCGCACCGAGAATATTCATATGCCCGAGCAGGAAATCGCGTGCGGCTTCCGCAGGCACCCCGCGGCGGACAGTTTCGTCCATCGCCTCTCGCATGACCTGGAGCAACGTCGCACATACGGTCTCTGACAGGCCCGGCTCAAGAATAGCCATCTGCTCCACCGTGAGGCGATAGGACCGAAGGATTGGTGCGTAGATCACTTTAGCTACCGCCTCGCCCAGGTCAAACGCTTCCTCCGGACCCTGCATCAGGGCGCTGGTGATGGATTGTTTGGCCGCGCCGCCCCCAAAATAGTCCCGCCGCGCTTCAGGCTCTGTCTCGTCGTTGTAGATCGGCGGATGACACGGATGGGCGACGAAGTAGACAAGGTCTGGCCGCTCGGGCAGATGGCCAGCAAACGGCGCGGCGGCATCCAGTGTCATGACCATCGTGCCAGCTTTCAGCTTTGGCGCGATTTCAGCGGCGATCTTACCGATGATCGTGTCCGGGATGGCCAGAATCACGACGTCTACGCCGTCGAGGGCTACGTCGACGCTCACGCACTCGATACCGAGTTCGCTGCGAAGTCGCTGCTGTCCCGTTTGACTGACCTCTACGTGGCTGACTCGGTAATCAGACTTCAGCAGATTTTTGGCCAGGCGCACCCCCATTTTTCCGCCTGCCCCGAACAAAGCGATCTTCTCTTTCACGTGTCTCTCCAAAGATTCAATTCAGCAGCGCAATCGACCTATCGACCGCTAGCGTAGTGACGGCTAACCATCCGAACGCTGGCGTGGTGTAATGGTATGATGAGTACACCAAAAAGCCAAGTTCTACCGGCCGGGGGTAAACCCGCACTCACCGTTGGTTCGGCGTAGCGGCGCAGAAAGCAATAAAAAAAGGCGCCCCGAAAGGCGAGCCGTTTCATTAATCTGTTGAAATCTGAGCCGGCCAGAGAACTAGGTCGGCTCGTTGCATTGGTGCCTTGGCGATGCTCGGGGTTAGCGTACCGCGCTCAAAGAACTGCTTGGGCCAGGAAGCCGGAATCAAGCACCTTCACCCTAGGCGAGAACTGCAGTGAGCCGGTGCCCCCCCGATAAGCTACCCGTTACACAGGGGTGTTGTTGATTTGTGAAATATGGATCACCTATGGCCCGCCTCTTCCGGGCGGGCCTTCTTTCTGCGCCACGTTGATTTGCGGGGAAGCTCGATGGCCCGATGGCAGAGGCGAGAAGCGGTCGGTCGACCTCGCCATCCAATTCGAATAGCCGAGGTGTCGTTCGCCCCGGCTCAACGACCGGTTTCCGGCGAGCGAATTGCCGGCTGCGCTGCCCCAAGCGGTGTCAACACTAGGCCGCCCCAGCCTCGAATTGCGAACTCAGTTTCGGAAGTCAAAAAAAATTGACATGGACTATAATGTCAATTATTGTTGACATCAGATTTTCTGAATCCAACCCGGTTAAGGGGGTCAAATGGACCATCGACGAGAGCTACATGATAAAGCGGACGCAATGCGCCGCAGAATCGGGGAAGCCTTGCGCTCCGCGCGCGAGCGACAAGGTAGCAAGCAATCCGACATCGCCCAGAAAGTGGGCGTGTCTCGGGCAACCGTCATTGCAATCGAGAGCGGCCAAAGCGTCTCGACATTGAATCTGCTCCTGATGGCGGCTGCGGTCGGCGTGAACCTTAACCCTCAACCAGACCCGGCGATCGTCACGCCACCACGTCGCCCCATGCTCAGGGAAATGATGCGAGCGGAGCGGGAGCGCCAGGCAATGCTCCAGGCGAAATTACCCAGCCGGCAGCGCGTGGGATCGGCGTCCTTTACCGCCCCAGTTTCCTACCCGGAAAGCAACGTAAGGCGTCGCCCAACGCTCAGGGAAATGATGCGAGCGGAGCGGGAGCGCCAGGCAATGCTCCAGACGAATCTCTTGCACAAAGTAGCTCAATGAGTAGCGAACTCGAGGTTTTCGTTTCGGACTATCCTGTCGGCTTGCTCAGTGAAGACATCGAGACAGGCCTGATTGATTTCCGTTACCTTCCGGATGTCCCGGATCAAATGACAGTCTCGTTACTGATGCCGCCGAGCGCACCAGCGGAAGAGTATCTTGGTTTCAACGGGGTGCCCCCACCCTTTCAGATATCCCTGCCCGAAGGCATCGTGCTGGAAGCCATTAGAACCCGCTTCGCCAAGCATATCGACGTTGATAACGATATGTCGCTGCTCCGTCTTGTCGGTCGTCACACTATCGGCCGCACTACCTTCGGCGGCCCGCTGGACCCAGACGCCACACTTCAACAAAAAATTCTGGATGCCGCCAGAACTGAGGGTGCGGCACAGCGGCTGATCGAAATTCTGAAGACATCTCCGGAGATGTTTGGCGTGTCTGGCGTCATGCCCAAGATGTCGACATTCCAGACGGAAAAGACTCGCCCCGGGACTGTCGCCGCGCACGGCTCCATCGTTAAATTCGACTCGCCCCATTATGTTGGCGCGAGTTTGGTTGAGTATGCATGCATGAAAGCATGCTCGGCAGCGGGACTAGACGTTCCTGCGATTGAATTAAGCCCGGATCGCACGTCACTGACGATGAGCCGATTTGATATCGCCCCTGACGGATCACGTCGCGGATTCGAAGATGCATGTGCGCTGTCGGGCTTGTTTCGTAGTGGGAAATATAACGGATCGATTGAACACCTGTTTGAGATGATCCGCTTCTTCGTACATCCAGACGACCAGGCGACAGATCTCGTGGCCATGGGCGTTGTTGCATAAATCAGATCTGAAAACAAAGGTTTCCCGTGCTGATGAATTTAGGCGATGCGGACGGACTGCGGGCGTGCAAGGGCCGCCATGCGGTTGAGTATGCCGACGCGGATCGCCACCTCGGCCGCCTGGGCCCCGACATCACGCGCCCACAAGCGATTACCCGTGAGTGTCTTGAGCCGGTACATCAAGTTCTCGACCAGCGAACGCCGGTGATAGCCGCTGGACGTCTTCCATTCGCGCCTGCCACTTCGGGCAATGGCATCAATGGCCTCGTTGCGCCAGACCGCACCGGACGTGGTCTGCGGCCATGGCATCGCTCCCTCACGCGGCGGAATCGACGGTTGCGCGCCTCGCGCGGCAATCGCCGCGTGACATTGCTTCGTGTCGTATGCGCCATCGCCACCGATGGTGTCGATTGGCGTATCGGTGGGGATTTGATCGAGCAACTCGGGCAACACGTCAGCGTCGCCAACGTCCTGATGTGTCATCAAAGCTGCGCTTACCTGGCCGGTCTTGGCGTCCATCGCCAGATGCACCTTGCGCCAGGTGCGCCGCTTCGAGTAACCGTGCTTGCGCACCTTCCACTCGCCCTCGCCGAATACCTTCAGGCCAGTGCTGTCGACCACCAGATGCAGCGACTGACTGGCGCGCTGCACCGGCAGCACCACGTTCAGATCCTGGGCGCGCCGACTCAGAGTCGTGTAGTTCGGGACTTGCAAATCGGCGAAGGCGAGCTTGCGAAGGCTATGTGCAAAGCCCTGCAGCGCACGCAACGGCAGACGGTACACCTGCTTGATTCCGAGCAGCATCTGAATCGCCGCGTCCGAGTAGACGTGTGGCCGGCCACGCCTGGGCGACGCCGCCTCGGGCGCTGCATTCATCACGCTTTCATCGATCCACATCGTGACGTCGCCTCTCGCGATCAAGCCTGCGTTGTACTTTGCCCAGTTCCTGACACGGTAGATCCCCTTTGGCTCTCCCCGCTTGTGTTCGTCCTTGCGCATCTCTCGGGCAAAAATCGAGAATCTACGCAGTTACCCGAAGAGTTAACAGGGGCGCCGCCCAGACCGTTGCGCGTAAACGTCAGGGCCCAGCCAGACACCCGGATTTATGCAACAACGCCGTGGCCATGCTGAAACTGGTCATGATGAACGACGCACTACGCAACGGCGATGCACATCTAAAAAACTTTGGTTTGGTCTATGACGATGTCATGCGCCCGCGGCTCTCCCCCGTGTACGACGTACTCACCACCCAGGTATGGTTTCCGCAAGAGGTGCCCGCGCTAGCGATGCAAAAGACCGACCCGAGGGGTACGGAAAAATGGCTGGATCAGCTTGAGCTGGAGCGCCTCGCCTCTCTCAGTCATTGCCACAATGTTGACATCGTTCAAATGCAAGCACAGTGTCGCGAGATCGCATTGCAGAGCATGGCGACGACCTTGGATGAGTGCCCAAAATGCCCGCCGCGCAAAGCGCTTGAGCACGCCTTGAAGATTATCGAGGGGGCACTGCCTGTGCCATCATCATCTGCTAAAACATAGTTGAATTATAATGGTTTAAGTGACAGTGTTGCTTCCACTCCTAGCTCAATAAAAGCGTCACTTCGGCTCAGTCCGTATTAAATCTGACACTTTGCGTCACCGCAGGCCTTGCCGGAATTTCAGCCGCTTGATCAGCAAGAGTGCAGTTTCGTCGAAAAACGCGGCTACATCGCTGATACCCGTTAGCGACAGGGCCGCGCCTTTTCGGCAAGATCGTCGCATGCATGCCGCTATCAGTGGCCGCTCTCGGGCGATACGTCAGGCACTAGCCGGCCAGGAAGGGTCGTTGGATTTGCGCTGGAGAGGCGCGGTAGATTCGTCGAAGGCTGAGATAAGGAGGACTATGGCGCTTTATTTTGATCTCGCGCACGGAACCAAGCCGCTAGCTAACGCAGGTAATTTCCCTTGGCCTTACGACATCGCTGTGTGCTTTGAGTTAGTGTCCCGCATCCAATAGCATTCAGCGAGGGCGTTGGTCATGGCGCCGCCGGATGTGTGGTGTCTGCCGCCGAAGCGCTAGAGGAAAAATGGAAGGAGCACTTCGAGATTACCGGGGCGGATTGGCTTATTCCTTACATAGAATTATTGGCCCAGGGCATCCCGTTTTCAAAAGCTGACATCTTGCTTGCCTTCGAAAGGATTCACGGCCGGCCTCCTACCAGCTACGAATCAAGAGTCTGGTAGCACCGGCTTGCGAACGTCCGCTTTTGAGAGTTGCAACTGACCGCTTCGGGTCGAACTGAGACAAATACCAGACGACCTACCGACAAAGCGTGCGACCGATTTGAAAGACGGGCGTCGATCGAACCTATGGTGCCCACTCGCGACGACTGCGACCCCAAGGGATCAGTGCAATTCACGCGGGTCACTTCGGTTGGAAATAGATGATGTCTTCATACTGGATAGGGCCGCGCGCGAGGCCGAGTCGCATCGCCGGTGTGCTTTTGTCAGCACCCACGTGGATGTAATTATGGAAGGCGCGGAAGATGCCGAGTATCTTGCCGATCTGCTTGGGGTTGTACGGAGCATAGCCGTTCCAGACGCGGCCCGCGTTGCCTTGCGAGTGGATGCCTCGCTCCAGCAGGGTCAGGCGTCGGCGGATCTGCATGAAGAGGTTGTCGACCCCGCGCAGGCTCGCCTTGTTGTAGAGCCACGCCTGATGGTCTAGGTCATAGTCGCCCAAGTCGGTCAGGTACGCGATCGCCTTTTCGGGTTCACTCATATCAGGGAACGGGTGCATCAGCCAGCGGTCGTTCCATTTGCCGATGGAGGTCATCGCGGCCAACCGCTGCTTGATCATGGCCAGTACGGCCTCGCTTTGCGTCAAGGCGGAGTTGGCTTCCATGAACTCGGCCAACGCCTCCTTGGCCTCGTTCTTCAGCCGCCGCTTCTGGTCGACCGTCATCTCCTTGGCAATGCTGACATAGAACGCGTCCACACGACGCTTGACTTTGATGTCGCTGGCGAAGGCGGCCAGGCAGGCGGCCCGCACGCCCGAATCCTGGTCGAGGAAGAACCACAGCTTCTCGACGCTGGCGGTCAGCCCCTTGAGATACAGGAAGTGACCATATAGTGTGTACTCCGAGTGAATCTGCATGCCCTGATCAGGCAGCTTCTCAGTGTCGACCGGTCCATCCCCCGCCTCAATATCGTCCCGATCCAGGGCCTTGGCGTAGGTCCGAGCGACCTTGTCCTTGAGCGAGGCCGCCGGGGACGACTTGGTGGGCTTCCGCACGGAGTTGATGTAATCGTGGCTTAGCCATTCTCGTGCGTGCTTACGGTATGGTGGCGGTACTTGGAAGTCCCCGGCCGCTAGGGCGTCCTGCTCGATTTCGTCTAACACCAATGACGGGTCGAAATTGAGATGCAGACCGAAGCAATATGCCGTCTCGTTATCCACGCTCGACACCGCCGAGATGACGGTATTGCGGCGATCATCGCGCCGTGCCCAATTCACCACGTAGTCCTGCCGATCCACGCCAAGATACAGGCGGCGGACCGCTAAGGTGGGCAGTTTGGCCTCCCGATCCGCCAGGAACTTCAGGCACTGGTTATGCAGGAAGTCTATCTTCCCATAGAGGGCATTGGGCCCGATCTCAGCCACTTCGCAAATGCGTCGCAACGGCACCTTGTTGACCAGCAGCTTGAAGATGAGTTTGTTCTTGTGGCTGTCCCGTTGGCGGTGGGTCGTGGACTTGGGCGTCGAGAACGTCTTGCCGCAGGCCTTGCACTTCCAACGCGGGGAGCCAATCGCGGAGGTGCCAAATGCCGAGTAGTAGGCTTTGCCCAGGGATACGCCAAGCCCATGATTGGCGCAGGACGTGATGGGGCAGCTAGGGGCGGCGCGCTCGCGGACATGTTCTGCCTGCATTCGCCCGAGTTCTTCGAGAATGCCAAGATTGCTCTTGACCGGAAACGAAATGGAGCATGCCTTGCAGACCAGGTGCGGGTAATGCTTGCCCGCGCCCGCGAGCCGATAGCGGCTCGCGGGACTCTTGGAGAACTTGGCGACATCTGCATCCTCGGCGACGCCGAAGTTGACGCATGTCGGGGTCTTGCAGAAGTTGATCTGGATGCCGCCGGCCTCGGCGGGGATGCGGGGTGCGGAAGCCGCCTCCGTCAAGGCGCCTTGGGCCACAATGGCCGCGTCAACATCGGATTCGGGTTCCCGCGTGGCGTCAAGCGCTGGGGAAGATTTTTTGATCAAGTATCTGTCAGAAAGAACGGGGATGTTGCTGCTAGATTAGTCAAAGCGCCCCAAATTTCAACAGATTAATGAAACGGCTCGCCCGAAAGGCGCCTTCCCTTACTGAAGATGCAGCGTTAGTTAGCTGACCATGACGCCACTACCTTCAATACTCTTGTATAGCGCGTTCGCACGCGTCAAATGGTTTTCCATGGCCTTAGCTGCAGCTTCTCCGTCTCGCTTGGCGACTGCATCTACGACCTTCTGGTGTTCTTCCAGGGTCAGCTCTTCTGCCCCGGGGGCGCGAACGATTCCGCGATAGTATTCGCGCGCCCATTGAAAAAGCGCTTCCACGATAGCGGGAAAGATAGGGTTTCCGGTCGTCCGCGCCAGTTCACGATGGAAGGCCATGTCGCGGGTAAGAAATTCTTCTGGATCATCCTTTGCGGCTCGCTGCTCTTCGAGTCTTTTCCTCAGTAGCTCGATGTCGGAGTCCGTCGCATTCGCCGCGGCAAGGCGCGCCATCCCGGCCTCGAGAAAGAGCCGGGCACCCTTAAGATGTTCGAGTGAATGGGGACTGGAGCGAAGTAAGTGCTGTGCGCCGGCGCCTATCTGCTTCATGAGATGATCAGCAGTTGGAATGACTACTCGTGCACGTTCTCCGTGCACAATCTCAATGATCCCGGCCCGTTCAAGTGACTGAAGTGCTTCCCGTATTGCCGGCCGTCCGACCCCATAGTGCTCCATCAGATCCCGCTCAGCGGGCAATTGTTCACCGGGCGCGATCTCGCCACTGCGGATCCGCTCACTTAGTCGCTCTAGAACGTCTTCGTAGAGTCTGCGACGCTGGATCGGTTCAGGACTAACCATTGCAAAGGCCCCACTTCATGTCATTACACCAGTAGATGACATGATAGCAGTTCCAGTCCTGTAGCTATCGTGGCACCCGCCTCAAGGACCTCGCACCAGTCAGTTGCGGACAACCTTGCCGGTAAGCGCGTCCAAGATCGGAGTGGGTCGCGCGAAGCCGCCCAATTCCCCATTCACGATCGCTCCCAACCGATCGCCGAAATACTCGCGAACTCCTTTGACAGAGGTCGCAGGAGCCGCCCCGTGCGGATTGGCGCTCGTGGATACGATAGGCCTTCCGAACACACGGCAAATCTCCGCCGCAACGGGATGAGCCGTCACGCGCAGTCCAATGCCCGCATGCCGCCCCACCAGCCAGGCTGGCACGTTGGAGGATGCTGGAAAGATCCAGGTAGTGGGGCCCGGCCACTGCGCGCAGATGGATTCGACTCGACTAGGTGCAATCTTGTTGAAGTCAATATATGGGGCCACCTGATCAAAGGTGGAAGCAATCAGCAGAAAGCCTTGTTCAGGGTTGCGATTCTTCAGTGCGAAAACGTCGAGCACTGGAGCTAAGGCCAGAGGATTGCACCCCAGGCCAAAGACCGACTCTGTCGGATAGGCGATGACCCGCCCTTCTCGCAGCGCCTCACATGCCAGTTCAATCTCATCATTCAATAGGTTCGCGTCCATTTGATCCCAGCCTGCTGGACGGCATGCTGTCAGGCAACGCGCCGTCCCTAAAAAAACATGACCGGAACCATCGAAGATGGGTCCGGCCAAAATCCAACCATGGAGAATTAAGAAAACGTCTAATGAAGCGTGTTACGCGCCTGCATCAAGTCAGCTTGCCGGCAGTGGCTTCCACCAGTGCCCACAATTCCTCGCCGTACTTGGCGCGCCACTCCTTGTAGAAGCCAGCCTTCTTCAGCGCATCCTGGAAGGGTGCCGTATCCACTTTGTTGAACACCACGCCCTTGGCCGCAATCTGTTCCTGGAAGGTCGATGTCAGCTTGAGCATGTCTTCGCGCTCACCCAGCGCGGCTGCGTTAAGGTTGTTGGCGAGAATAGTCTTGAGGTCCTGGGGGAGCCGTTCCCAGGCCTTGCGATTCGCCACGCAGAAGAATCCGTCCCACATATGGCCGGTCATCGAGCAGTACTTCTGCACCTCGTAGAGTTTGGCCGTGTAGATGTTGGCCATCGAATTTTCTTGACCGTCCACGAGCTTGGTCTGCAGTGCAGAATAGACCTCGTTGAAGTTGATGCTGGCAGGCGCCGCACCAAATGCCTTGAACATCGAGGTCCACAACGCGCCCACCGGCACCCGAATCTTGAGGTTCTTCAGGTCGTCCGGAGTCTTGATCGGTTTGGTACTCGTGGTTACGTTGCGAAATCCGTTATCCCACATCTTGTCGAAGGGTATGATCCCGGCCTTCGAGATCTGGCCTCGCACATACTTGCCCAGGTCACCATCCATCGCACGCCATACGGCAGGATAGTCGGGGAACAGGAAGCCCAGCCCATACACCGATGCAGACGGGATCAGAGTTGACAGCACATTGATCCCGGAGTTCAGGAACAGTTCGAGGCCGCCGGTGCGGAGCTGCGCCAGCATATCGGTGTCGCCGCCCAACTGATTGTTAGGGAACACCCTCACCTCGAGCCGCCCCCCTGACTCCTTGAGAATCTTCTCGGCAGCTTCCTTGGCACGCGCAGTAATCGGATGGCTCTCTGCCAAGTTGAAGCCAAACTTAAACGTGTATTGCGGTGCGGCACTCGCAAGCCGTGGCAGCGCAACAGATGCCGCAGCGGCGCCCAACCCGATCGCAAAATTTCGACGGCTAATTTTCACTTTTGCCTCCATTGACTGTTTCTATTCACTTGATTACAGCAATCCGATGGACAACCACGGGAACACGGCGACCAAGATGAGACCCACTACCATTGCAATGATGTACCCAATGATCGGCCGCATACCCTTGTCAGGATTCACCTTGGCAATCGCACAGGCAGCGTAGTACCCCACACCGAACGGCGGCGCGAACAGGCCAATGCCCATTGCGAGCACGACCACCATGGAGTAATGCACTTCGTTGATCCCAACGGCGCGCGCTACAGGGAACAGGAGCGGCCCGAAGAGCACGATTGCGGGAATTCCTTCCAGCACACTACCCAGGATGATGAAGGCCAGGATTGACACGGCAAGAAACACCGCGCTGCCGCCGGGAAGGCCGCTCATCGCCTGCGCCAGCGCAGTCGAAAAGCCGGACTGAGTCAGCGCCCAAGCCATGCCGGTTGCAGTACCGATGATCAGCAAAATCGCGCCTGAAAGCGATGCTGTCTCAATGAGCATCGGGCCAATACGCTTCCAATCGAATTGACGGTAAAACAAGATTCCGACAACAACCGAATACACAATGCCAATGGTCGAAACCTCCGTCGCGGTCGCGACGCCTTCCACCACCGCTGCACGAATCACGAATGGCAGTGCGATCGCTGGGGCGGCCACGCCAAAGGCCTTGAGGCTTGCACGGCGTGCCCCCGGTCCCGCCGCCGTGCGGGGCGCAACCACCTCGTGACGGTTCCGCCAGTACACGACCCCGCAAAGCATCACCCCGAGAACTAGGGCCGGGATCATGCCGCCGGTAAACAGCGCCGCGATGGAGACCCCGGTCACCGAGCCGATCGTCAGCAGAACAATACTCGGGGGAATGGTTTCGGTCTGTGCACCGGTGGCAGCGAGCAGCGCAACGAGGTCACCCTCTTTTGCACCGCGTTGCTTCATTTCCGGCAACAGCACCGGGGCGATTGCTGCCATGTCTGCCGCCTTCGATCCCGAAATGCCCGATACCAGGTACATAGCACCGACCAACACATAATGAAGGCCTCCGCGAACGTGGCTCAACAGGCTGGCAAGGAAGCCCACCATTGCGCGAGCCATGCCGTTCATTTCGATGAGCTGGCCGAGGAAGACGAACAGCGGGATGGCCAAAAGAATCAAATGGCTCACACCTTCATCAATTCGACCGACGATCACTTCCGTGGGAGTCTGAGTTGTAAGGCTAAGGTAGCCCAGCGTGGCGGCTGCAAACGAAAACGCGATCGGCACGCCGGAGAACACACACGCGCCGACAACACCGACGAAAAAGATCAGCAAATTCACATTGCCAAGTTGTCCGAACGCCGGCTGCAGCAACCACATCCCCCCCGCTGCCAGCACCGAGGCCGCAACGGCAAGCATTGTCTGCCTGGCTGCGCCGTGGCGAATCAAACGGATAAAGCAGAACACTGCCATCAGGAAAAATCCGGCAGCAATGGCCGAGGCACGCCACGTGTTCTGGATGTCAAGTGCTGGTGTGCGGATAAACGCCTCCTCCTCAACATAGTGGAGGATCGATGGTGAAATCAACACCATGAACAGCAACGACGTCGTGAGTGCGAATGCTTCAAGGAAACTCCGGGTCTTTGGGGATGCCCGGCTAACCATTGCGGTCATGCGCATGTGCTCGCCGCGCTGAAATGCGACGGCTGACCCGATCATCGCTAACCACAGAAACAGGATCGACGCCACCTCATCGGCCCAGACCAGCGGTTGGTGCAGCGCGTATCGCGACACAACACTTGCGAGCAGGACCAGTACTTCGGCTGCCACGAGGATGGCCGCCACCGTTTCAACCGCGAGTACAAGCGCTCGCTCTGCCGTTAGTAAACCCCGACAGCCGATGCCGCTGGAGAGTGCGGCGTCCGGCTTCGTCGTACGAACCGTTTCCATTGTCTGTCTCCTTTATGAATCTGTTCTGTCGTGACTCTGGTGCATTCGCCGATCTTTCGTCGAGCGCGTGTACGGTCACGCTGTGGGCAATATGTCGATCCGTCAGGACTTGCCCAGCCGTGCTGCGAAGGCCTTTCTCAACTGTTCGTCCGGGACACCGTGGTTGTCCTTCACTGTGTCCCGGAAATGCCTGGTGGGGATTTATCCCCCGAT
Organism: Cupriavidus sp. P-10; assembly: GCF_003402535.2. Taxonomy (NCBI): domain Bacteria; kingdom Pseudomonadati; phylum Pseudomonadota; class Betaproteobacteria; order Burkholderiales; family Burkholderiaceae; genus Cupriavidus; species Cupriavidus sp. P-10. The sequence goes on along the minus strand of NZ_AP025171.1, from coordinate 1,364,283 downwards.
CCCGCGCCTACCCTCCTCAAAAAAGTTGAGATTGCCCATCTGACCACCTTTTAGTGCCACTTCCATGCCGTCGAGCGAGGGTGACTTGGAAATCAATCGACACAAAGGGGCCCCGGGGGCAAGTCGAGCGCAGACCATCAAGGCGTCGGCGCCGACCACCTGCATGATTTGACTCGATGTATCGCCCCCTGCGATCAGCAGACGTCGAAGCTCCACGCGATTCAAGATCTCGCGGGTCAGATGCCCGAGGCTGATGCCGAGCTGCCTGCCGCCCTCGTGTCTTGCTCGGGCGACGCTCGCGCCGTCGCGCTGCATGTATGCCAACATTTCCGCAATGCGCGGGTCGCTAGGTCCTTTTGCGGTATGAACCAACACACTCTTGCCGGACTTCAGCGAAGTGACCGCATGACCCACTGCATCTTCGACTTCGGCTTCCCACTTTCCATCGTCAACGAGATTCCGCGCGCTCACCGCAATCAGTTCGAAACCGCTCTCGCCAGCTCTCTCGATCTGGCGCGCCGTCAATTCCGAGCCGCTGCCTGAAATAGCCAGCACTTGGCTTACTGGCGCCGCCGCAGGCATGGCATGAGTAACGTTGGCTGACGCGTCCCAGGCACGAGTCAGCGCGAACTCGACTCCCGATGATCCCACCACAAAGGAAGGCCGCGAAGCATGTGCGCTCAATCGAACAAGCTGCTTTCCGACCGCGCTCATGTGGTCTTCATTCGCGCCATCGAAGAGCACTGCATCCTTCTGCGAATCCCAGAGGGAGTCGCAGAGCTCGTCCAGGCGCTCACCGGCTGACTCAAGTTCGCCATAGGTGCAACGCCCAAAGTCCATTGGCGACTGATTGGCGAGGTGGACAGCCAAGTCGGACTCACGCATGGGCGTGACCGGGTGGACGCTCATAATCGGATGCCGGTCAATGCGATAGACGTTACCGTCTGTCGCCGAGGCCGCAAACAAATTCCCGAACACGCAATAACGCCGCAACGCTGAGTTGGCACCAAGCACGGCAATCGGCCCGTCGGCGAAGTGACCAGAATCGCGGGCCAAGCGCATAGCGTGCCCAATATTGCCAATTTCTACCGAGCTATCGAACGTCGAGCAGACCTTGTAATGAACAATCGCCGGATCAAGATCTACAAGGCTGCGATACAGCCCAGGAAGATGCGCGTCCATCTCTTCTGGCGTCATACCGCGGCTGTCTCCGGCAACGCCCACGGCATCCAGACCGTCGAATCGGTCCACGAGTTCCTTCGATGGCTGGCGCAGAAACAGCACGCAACGCAGACCTGCCATTGCAAGCATCTCCAAGGCGTCCGTCGACCCAGTAAAGTCGTCGCCCAGGAATGCGAGCTTCAGATTGGATTTCATAGCTTGGATCCGAACTCTGCGATGGCGTTGCGCAATTCTGTGTGCTTCGCAGACGCCTCTGCCAGGCTCACGCCCGAGACCGCGGCTTCCCACGCTTGGCGCATGCTAGTGACACCTGCGGCGATCCCGTCCGGATGACCGATGACACCGCCGCCAGCCAAGTGCATCAGGTCGGTAGTCTTGAGATAGCCGTAGAGTTCCGTTGCGACCCCAGCCCACTGCCCGGACGAAAAGACCGGCATGGCTGGCGCAACCCCCGCAAACGGCGTGAGACAGGCACGGGCCGAAGCGATGACGGAATCGTCGGGCTCCCAGAACTTGCTCTTTAGCCCGTTCACGTGAACATGGTCGACCCCGGCCAGACGCCAAAGCTTCTGGAAGGCGCGGAAATCAAAGCCCAGTGACGGATGACGTGTGAGCGCTCCCCACCCATTGCGGTGGCCATGGATCGGAAGCTCGGAGTATTCCCGCAGATTCTGGATGGCGGACATGCCGGTCCAGTTGAGGCTCACCATGACACAAGTTCCGCCCGCCTCCACAACGATATCGTGGTTGCGCCGCATCTCATCGATGCCCCCGGTGATATTGAATGCGTACATCGGCATGCGACCCAGACGATCGGCATGCTTGAGCAGCACAGGCATAACCGCTTCCACGCGATTCTTGAATGGCGCATACGGCGGATTGGCGAGCAGCTCGTCATCCTTGATGAAGTCAATGTCCCCTGCGCACAGATCGTCTACCAGCGCTGCGGTTTGTTCGGGCGTCAGGCCCACGCTCGGCTTGATGATCGTGCCGATCATTGGTCGGTCGAAGACGCCTGCCAATTTACGGGTGCCCTCGATACTGAACTGCGGCCCGGGAAACGCAGCGGCGAATTCCGGAGGAACATCGAGGTCCAGCAGCTTGAGGCCCGTGACTTCGCCAAGTTCAAACAGATTGCCCGCAACGGTCGCGAGTAGGGTCGGAAGGTTCGGGCCAACGTTCGCGATCGGGAATGCTAACTCGACGATCGCTCGATAGTACTTGCCAGTATGGCCCCGGCGCTCCGCGTGCGCACTCCGTAATGTCGGCTCCGAGACTGGCTCGAGATCCTCGACACTGCAGACGCGGGCCCGGAACCGCTCTTGCAGCTCTGCCGTCTCTCCGGGCAGTTGCATAAACGTACCGCTGGATTGTTCACCAGCGATGACGACTGCGGCCTTGGCAGAAGGAACCCAGCTCTCGACAAGATAGCGGGCAAAGAATTCGGGACGCGTACTCGAGCGCTTCTGCTGCGGTACCGACTCACCGATAGCAATCAATTCAGACATCGCTTCAACTCCCGAGGAACGAGACCATCTCTTGAACTACGAAGTCCGGGCGCTCCTCTTGAACCCAGTGACCGCAATTAGCAATGACGCCGCCCTTCACATCGGTCGCCACACGCTGCAATGACGTGAAGCCTTCCTCGCCGCGACCGAATGCTTCACCGCCGCCGTAGGCCAACACAGGCATCTGTAGGCGGTTCTCCCGCAACCACGCCTCGTTGTCACGCACGGTTTGCGGAACAGCGCGGTAGTACCCGAGCCCCGTGCGGAGCGTGCCGATATCGCGGTACGTGCGGAGGTATTCCGCGATGTCTTCTTCGCTAATCGCGTCCTGGACGAACCCGAATTGCTTGAAGAAGTAGCGGTAGTAGATGTCTTCACGACCGGCAATCAGCGCTTCGGGCAAATCCATGACTTGATGAAAGGCGTGGTGCCAGCGTCGTCCGTTTTGGTTGTACGTCCCGCTACCATCGCCGGGAACAGCGGCATCCAGCATGACCAGCTTGCGAACCAGGCCCGGATTGAATGCTGCGAGGGCAAAGGCAGCAGGACCGCCCCAGTCATGTCCCGCCAGATAGATCTCTTTGAGACCCAGTACACCGGTCAATAGCTCCGCGACCTCGCCGGACACGCGCTTCATATCAAAGCCGTCTCGCGGTCGTGAAGAGTCGCCAAGCCCGCGAAGGTCCGGGGCTATTACCTTGAAGCGCTGCGAGAGCGCCGGAATGACTTTTCGCCACGAGTACCAGGTCTGCGGCCAGCCATGCAGCAGCACCAAGGCGGGGCCCTGTCCCGCGGTCACAAAGTGAACGCGGGAGTCGCCGACAGTGGCGCAGTGATGTTCCACTTGAAGGTTTTCCATTTGCGTGACGCTCATGCTTCCGTGCGCGGAAGCGGGTACATCAGACCTGCAGTACCGAATCCGCCATCAACGTTCAGGATGTGACCGTTGATATAGTTTGCGTCGCCACTGGCCAGAAATGCCGCGGCAGCAGCAATCTCTTCGACCTCGCCATATCGGTGCATGGGAACCAGATAGCGATAGGCTTCCCGCGTTCCACTTGCAGCGTGCATCGCGGTGGTTACATCCGACTCGATCGGGCCCGGCGCGATGCCATTGACGTTGATGCCGTGGGGAGACAGTTCAACGGCCATAATTTTGGTCAGCACTTCGAGACCGGCCTTCGATGCGCCATAGCCAGTGCGCCCCATCCCGCCACGCTGGCCGGACAGCGAGACGATATTGATGATCCGGCCACTGCCCTTCTTGAGCATCTGGCGTGCAGCGTACTGCCCACAAAGAAAGGCCCCCGTCAGATTGACCTTCAGCATCAGTTCGAAGTCGGCCAGCTTGTATTCAACATACGGGGCATTGATGCCCACGCCGGCGTTATTCACGAAAATGTCGACACCACCGAAATCAGCGGCAATTTGCTCGAACGCTGCTTGAACGCTGCCTTCGTTCGAGACGTCCAGAATCAGATACGAGGATTTTCCGCCATTCTTCTGAATTTCAGCAGCAGCCGCCGCAGCGCGTTCGGCCACAATATCGCTCACGATGACATGAGCCCCCTCGCTGGCAAATCGGTTTGCAATTGCCTGGCCGATACCCTGGCCCGAACCGGTTACCAATGCAATTTTTCCGTCCAAACGCATATCCGCTCCTCCAAATGTCGGTTATCTAACTGCGTGGAGGAAATATAAGTTCGGGCCGGGCTGGTGACAAATCAAATAAAATGGGCGCGCTGTCAGGTAAACTCACAACCAACGCTGTGAGACCCGCAAAGTACTGTAGATCAAGGGGTACGGGCGGTCTCAGGCGAGCCTTGCCAACGCCGGCAGAGGCCGGCTCGGGGTAAGTCCTAATATAGCTGAGCACCGCCGGGCCCGTTCTGCGTAGCAGATATCTCAAAAACAACCCGCCAGCGCCTCCGCTCGGGGTTGAAACGGCATAATTTAGATAATGTTTTGCGGTTGCTAGGACCTGCCGAGCCGCGGGGCCCAAAAATTTGACGCGAGTATGGAGTATTAAGTAGTCTGGGTGCCGGAAACATTGGTTCTGGCGAGTTCATTCGCAAGCCATTCCACCAGCATTTTCACGTCCGGTCGAGAAACAAGACGAGCCGCTGTCCACAGAACCAGCTTGCGTCCGCCAGGTGTGAATCCGAATGGCGCCACGAGCTTCCCCGACTCGAGATCGTTTTGCACCAGCATTTTCGGCACAACGGCTACGCCGAGCCCGCACACGGCAGCCTGAATAAGCAGATAAAAGTGATCGTAATGCTGCTTTGGCAGTAGCTGCGCCTCAAGCCCAATACTCGACACCCAGTCTTGCCACGCGTCCGGCCTGGTCTTTGTCGCCAGAAGATGTGCTTCACGAAGATCCGCATGGTCGCGAATGCCGGCTGACCTGGCATAGTCCGGCGCGCAGACCGGACCAATTTCTTCCAGCGCGACGTCTCTGATGTCGACATCAGGCGGCGGCGTAAAGGTGGAATTGCTTATCGCCACCGCGATACGATCCCGCAAAAAGTCAACATGCTCGTAGTTCATGTTGAACTGCAACTGAACTTCTGGATGGCTCTGATTGAAGTGCGAAATGCGCGGCAACAACCAAAACATCAGCACAGATGGAGAGCACGATATCGTTAGCGGGCCCTCTTTGAACTGATCGAGGCTCGCCTCGATCAGTCCGAAGGCTCGAGCGAGGTCCTCAGCCAACCGTCGACCGGCTGGCGTGGCCTCCGTTGAGTGCGGACCGCGGTTTAGAAGGGTGACCCCAAGATTCTCCTCGAGCAGCTTAATATGCCGGCTGACCGCACCGTGTGTGACACAAAGCTCGTCAGCCGCTGCGGACATGCTGCGCAGCCGAGATGTAGCCTCGAAGGCTCGTAATGCGTTCAAAGATAACCGGCGCGTCAGCATAGCGTGAGATCCCCGTTCGGCTCCCTCTTAGGGATCCATTCCAGTCGAACAATGGGCGCCAGTGTGCGAGAGGACAAACCGTCACGTCAATCCTTAGCTACCCGACCACGCGAGCCAGACGCCGATCGTCGGTATTCCTTGGTGCGCAGACACCGGGACCCGCTCTTTCGAGCTAACCGGGCGTACCGAACTTCTTCCGCAAGGCCGCGACCTGCTCGGTAGACAGTGAACGTATTGCCCTGCCCCGAAGCATCATGAAGAGCTTTGCCGTTTCCTCCAACTCTTCTGCCGCATCCATTGCTGCGGCTAGACTGCTTCCGGCCACTACCGGACCGTGGTGAGCCAGCAGCATGGCGTGATGCTTTCCGGCCCATGACCTGATGGCGTCGGCAAGCTTCGGATCACCTGGCGCATAGTATGGAACCAGAGGAAGAGAGCCGACCCGCATCACATAGTAAGCTGTCAAGGGGGGCAGAAGATCCTCCGGATCCAGCTCGGAATCCAGCGACAATGCAACTGAATGCGTGGAATGCAAATGCACAACAGCCCTTGCACCCTTTCGCTCTTGGTACATTGCCAGATGAAGCAGACTCTCCTTCGTGGGAGCATCGCCACTAATGTGGCGCCCGTCACGATCGAGCTTCGACAGCCGTGCTGGATCGAGGTTGCCAAGCGAGGCGCCCGTCGGTGTGAGCAGCCATCCATCTTCGACTGACACGCTGATATTGCCGGTACTTCCGTGCGTCAATCCCCGATCGAAGATTGACTTGGCAATCTGCACGATCTCGTCACGGATCTGTGATTCGCTCACGGACATTGCCTCATTGCCTCCTCGAAGAAACCGACGGTACCGAAATTTCCGGATTTCAGCGCCAGCGCAATCGGGGTCCCATCGATCGACTGTGTCCATGGAACGCCTGGAGCGATAGACTCGCCAATGCGCAATCCCTTCACATCCAGCGCCTTGACAACAGCTCCCGACGTTTCTCCGCCGGCAACGATGAATTTGTTGAATCCGCGTTCGTGAAGCCTTACTGCGATCGTTGACAGCGTCCTCTCTACGAGCAGGCCGGCCCCCTCGACACCGAGTTGATGCTGGACCTGTCCGACTTCTTCGGGCATGGCGCTGGCATAGACCAGAACAGGCTCCTCATGCTGCATCACCCAGTCTACGGTCTGAGACACCAGGTCTTCGCCTTGATGGATGGCCAAAGGATCGATCTTGAACCCGGCGTGCTCTTGCAACCAGCGTTCGACCTGAGCATTTGTCGCCACCGAGCAACTGCCCGACAGCAATACCATGCGACCTGACGTGGCTTGAAGCGTGGCGGCATCAGTCGAGGCGCTTAGCATCCCTGCGCGCCTGAAGTTTTCACCCAGTCCAATCGCGAGACCCGAGCCACCGGTCAGCAGAGGAAACTCTGCCACCGCCGCGTCAATCCGGTACAGATCATCGTTCTCGATGGCATCCACAATGGCAATTTGCTGACCGCCTTGTTTACACCGATCGAACTCTGCGCGAATCGCCTCGCTTCCTCTGATCACGACACGTCGATCGACGAGTCCGACGTTTTTTCTGGTTTGCGGTGCGAGAACGCGAAGCAGATTCGAGTCCGTCATCGGCGTCAGGGGATGATTCCGCATGCCAGACTCGCTAAGCAGGACATCTCCGACGAAGAGATAGCCGTTATAGACGGTGCGGCCATTCTCCGGAAACGCCGGACACGCGATCGTGAAGTTCGTGCCGAGCTCCTCCATCATGGCGTCGATCACCGGACCGATGTTTCCTGTCGGGGTCGAGTCGAATGTCGAGCAGTACTTGAAGTAGAACTGCTTGCAACCGATCTGCTTTAGCCATCGTAGAGCATCGATGGACTCGCGTACTGCGTCCTCGACGGGTAGCGTTCGTGTTTTCAGTGCCACGACAATCGCATCAGCATCCACGACCGTTCCTTCCGGAACGCCGATCGTCTGTACTGTTCTCATGCCGCCCTTCACCAGCATGCTGGCCAGATCGGTGCCGCCGGTAAAGTCGTCTGCAACGCAGCCCAGAAGTGGCTTTGACATGTTGCGCTCCTTCCGTTTCAGTGGTTGTAAGTTATCAACGCGCCCCTCTAACCGATGGTACTAGCGTTGCTGCTGGGAACCCTCTGGCGCAGACAATAGAAAGTCGATCGGCCTGCATATGACGTCGTGTCACCGAGTGCCTCTTCGATCCGCAGCAGTTGGTTGTACTTGGCGATGCGGTCCGAACGCGACAGCGAGCCGGTCTTGACCTGGCCAGCGTTGGTGCCCACGGCGATGTCGGCGATGGTGCTGTCTTCCGTTTCGCCCGAGCGGTGCGAGATCACGGCGGTGTAGCCGGCGCGCTTGGCCATCTCAATGGCCGCGAACGTCTCCGTGAGCGTGCCAATCTGGTTAATCTTGATCAGGATCGAGTTGCCGATGCCGCGCTCGATGCCTTCCTTCAGGATCTTGGTGTTGGTCACGAACAGGTCATCACCCACCAGTTGCACGCGCTTGCCGAGCTTGTCGGTCAGCGTCTTCCAGCCGTCCCAGTCGCCTTCGGCCATGCCGTCCTCGATCGACACGATCGGGAACTTGTCGCACAGGTTGGCCAGGTAGTCGGCGAACTGGGTCGAGGTCAGTTTCTGGCCTTCGCCTTCGAGCTGGTACACGCCTTCGCCCTCGTGGTAGAACTCGCTGGCGGCGCAGTCCAGCGCCAGCAGCACGTCTTCACCGGCGCGGTAGCCGGCCTTCTCGATGGCCTGCACCACGGTGTTCAGGCATTCCTCGTTGGACGAGAAATTCGGCGCGAAGCCGCCCTCGTCGCCCACCGCGGTGGACATGCCCTTGTCGGCAAGGATCTTCTTCAGTGCGTGGAAGATCTCGGCGCCGCAGCGCAGGGCTTCGCGGAAGCTGGTTGCCGACACCGGCATGATCATGAATTCCTGGATGTCCAGGCTGTTGTTGGCGTGCGCCCCGCCGTTGACGATGTTCATCATCGGTACCGGCAGTTGCATCGCGCCCGAACCGCCAAAGTAGCGGTACAGCGGCAGGCCGGCTTCTTCCGCGGCGGCCTTGGCGACAGCCATCGACACGGCCAGCATGGCGTTGGCGCCCAGGCGGCCCTTGTTCTCGGTGCCGTCGAGCTCGATCAGGGTGCGGTCCACGAAGGCCTGCTCGGAAGCGTCCAGCCCCAGGAGCGCTTCAGAGATCTCGGTGTTGATGTGCTCGACGGCCTTCAGCACACCCTTTCCCAAGTAACGCGACTTGTCGCCGTCACGCAGTTCGATGGCTTCGCGCGAGCCGGTCGATGCACCCGAGGGTACCGCCGCTCGGCCCATCACGCCGGATTCCAGCAGCACGTCGCACTCGACAGTGGGGTTGCCGCGCGAGTCCAGAACCTCGCGTCCAATGATGTCTACGATTGCAGTCATGATTATCTGTAGGAAAAGAGAGAGGGACTGAGAACCCGTCAGCCACTGTTTCGCAGGCCTTGAGCAAGGCCGTTGATGGTCATTCGAATACCTTGTGTGATACTTTCGGAAATCTGTCCATTTCGATGGCGCTTCAGCAGTTCGATCTGGGCATGATTCAGCGGATCCAAATAAGGGCCTCGGTTTCGGATAGAGCGGCGAATCGCAGGGCTCCCAGACAACAGCACCTCCGCATTCATGATCGAAAGCAAGTGGCGCTTGGTGAGTTCATACTCCTCGCGGATCCGACCGAAGATGTTGTTTCGGAGGTTTTCGTCCTGAACAAGGTCGGCATAACGAGAGGCAATCCCCAGATCAGACTTCGCCAGAACCATTTCCATGTTTGAAAGCATCGTGCCAAAGAATGGCCAGGACGCACACATATCCCTCAGCAGGGTCATGCCGTCGGGGCTTTCCTTAAGCCATGCGTTGATCGCGGATCCGAAGCCAAACCATCCGGGAAGCATGAGCCGGCATTGAGACCAAGCGAAAACCCACGGGATGGCGCGCAGATCGTCGATACGGTCCCCCGCCTTCCGCGACGCCGGACGACTGCCGATATTCAACTGGGCGATCTCTGAGAGCGGCGTAGATTCGCGGAAGTACGTCGCAAATCCCTCAGTCTCATAGACTAGTGATCGGTACGTCCTGTAAGCGGCATCCGACAGCGCCTTGATGACGCTGTGGAAAACGGCTTCCTTCTGTGGGTCCAGGGTTGGCCCTGTCAGGCAGGCTTCAAGGCTGCCCGCCACCAGGGCCTCCAGATGAAGTCTCCCAACGTCCGCACTCTTGTATTTCGACGCAATGACTTCGCCCTGCTCCGTGATCCGAACCTTGCCTGAGTGCGCGCCATGGGGCTGAGCAAGAAGCGCATCGTAGGTCGGCCCTCCGCCTCGCCCGATGGCTCCGCCGCGCCCGTGGAAGAGGCGCATGACGATCCCATGGCGCATTAGCACCTCCTTTAGCGCCACCTCAGCTTGGTAAATCTCCCAACAGGATGTGAGGTAGCCCCCGTCCTTGTTGCTGTCGGAGTATCCGAGCATGATTTCGTGCTCATCGCCCTGCCGGACTATGAGCTTCCTGTAGGCCGGAACGCCGAAGAGTTCGTGCATGATCGATCCGGCGGCCCTAAGATCCGCGATCGTTTCGAACAGGGGCACGATCGAGATCGTCTCGCTCCCTTCCAGGCAGTTCTGAGCAAAGCTGATCAGGCCTGCCTCTTTGAGAAGAACGGCGACCGCAAGAAGATCCGAGACGTTGGAGGTCTTCGAGATGATGCAGTTCTTGACAATGGACGGACCGTAGGTTTCCCTGAGTTCCCGAGCCGTCGCGAGAATCGCCATCTCTGAAGATGTCTCATCGCTGTAGGTTCCCAGCGGCGACCACAGTGGACGTTCACTGGCAAGCTCCACTTCGAGCAGGCGCCTGCGCTCGGATTCTGGCTGACCAAGGTAGTCCGCACAGACGCCAGCTCTCATAAACAGTTCCGCGATCGTACGCGCATGGACTTCGGCGCTCTGACGCAGGTCTATCGGCGCAAGATGGAATCCAAATATCTCTACAGCTTTGATTAGGCTTCGCAATTCCCCTCGTGCCAGCCTCCCGTTGCCCGCATGCTCGAGGGAGACCTGAAACTGACTCAGATCGTCAAGCAGATCACGAGGATCACGGTAGCGGTCTTCCTTGCGGACGCTTGCTCCCTGCGACTCGGACGTGAGTAGATCCAGCGTGCCACGAAGTTTTTGGGACACATACGCAAGGCCGCGCCGATATGGCTCATCGACCGTGTGTGGTGATACGCCAGTCGCACGTTCGGACAGCAACTTGACAGCGGGTGCGACGCGAGTGCGCGCGGTGGAGAGCGTAAGCGTCTGAACCAATCGACCCAGAATGGATTGGTAATGCCCAATACAAGCTTCAAACTGCAAGCGGCCCGCCATACGAAGCACTGACGCGTCGATGTTCGGGTTTCCGTCCCGGTCCCCGCCTATCCATGTGCCGATCTGCAGCAAGGGCGGAGCCGCAAACGCCACATCTCTACGCGACCCCTTGCACATCTCCCTGATGGCATCCTCCAGCCCGCAGTACAGACGCGGGACCTCCCTGAAGAATGTCCTCTCGAAATAGCTGATTCCGTTCCTCACCTCGTCGATGGGTGTCAACGCCTGAAACCGCAGAAGGCGCGTGTTCCATAGGCAGTTCACCGCGAAAGCAATCTCTTCGCGATTACTTTCGTCCTCTTCCGGCGTGAGCGCACGCCCGTCTCTCGCGTCCAGTAACTCCGCGATCCGCCTTTCGTGTAATAGAATCGCTTGACGCCTCACCTCCGTCGGATGGGCCGTGAGGACGGGCATGATGGATAGCCGCCGCAACATTCCTACCGTCTCGTTTGGTGCATAGCCGAGCGAGACCATCGCGTCGAGGCTTCGGGCCAGGCTGCCGGGGCGCCTCGTTTGACCAGCAATGGCGGCGGCGCGCCTGATGCGGCGTTCATGCTGGTCTTCGGCAATGTTGGCCAAGAGAAGAAACAGCGAGAAAGCACGTGCGACCGATTGCATGGCCTCCGCTGGAAGACCGGCCATCGTCTGGTTGAGCTTCGCCCGAACAGCGGCTTCTGCAGTCCGGGTGAATTGCAATGCGAGACGACGGATCTCCTCCACCCTCTCGAACATCGCCGCGCCGTCCTGAACTCTAATGATGGCGCCAAGGAGGTCACCGAACAGCCGGATGTCCGCATTCAGCCGCTCCTGATGGTCAGCTTGCAGGGCCTGAAGGACGGCAACGCCCTCAAGGTCGGGTTCCGGACTGCGAGCACCGGAGCGCGTATCACGGGAATCCGGCCGATGCGATCTCGGCGTCGATGTCGCTTGCAACATATGCTTTCTCACCAATCGGGCGCCATGGAGACCCCCGCAAAATCTGCCTGGCGCCCCACCGGCGCGTTATTTCTTCAGAAACGACGTGTCTCAGAAGATGAAGCGAGTATTGACGAACGACGATTTGTGACCAAGTACGATATCGTCCAGCAGCGCCTTTGATGCCGCCGTGTCTTTTGCTGCAACCATGGTCCTGACCGAAAAAGCTCGAAGCGCATCTGATACCGACAACGTCCCTTCCGCCGAGTCCTTCCGGCCCGTGAAAGGAAAAACGTCTGGACCGCGTTGACATTGGCAGTTGATGTTGACGCGACAAACTTGATTTACCAGTGGATCAACGAGTGTTGCGATGGTGTCCGCGTCCGAGCCGAAGATGCTGACTTGTTGCCCGTAATCGGAGTTCTCCACATAGGAGAGCGCCGAGTCAATGTCGTCGAACGGCACGATCGGAACGATTGGACCAAATTGCTCCTCGCGGAATAGCCGCATTGTTTCGTCGACCGGATACACCACCGCCGGAACGTAGAGCGTCTCAGCGCTCTGCCCGCCATCCGTGTTGCAGACTCGCGCCCCCTTTTCCAGCGCATCGGCCACACACTCAGACAGGTATCCAGGTTTGTTCCGATCGGGCAATGGAGTAATTGCGACGCCCGGCTCCCACGGCATCCCAACCGGCAGCGCCGAAACGGCTGCACAGAACTTCTCCACGAACGCGTCCGCAATGGACTGGTGCACCATGACGAGCTTAAGCGCAGTGCATCGTTGCCCGTTAAAGGAGAGCGAACCAAGCACGCACTCGCGCACGGCGAGATCAATGTCTGCATCCGGAAGGATGATCGCTGCATTCTTGGCATCCAATCCCAATACGGCTCGCAGACGGTTCGTCTTCGGATGTAGCTTCTTTAGCTTGTCTGCGACCCGCGAGGAGCCGATTAGCGCAAGGACGTTCACCTGTCCAGACGTCATCAAAGGCGGTACGACTTCCTCACCCCGGCCGTATACGGTGTTGACAACCCCTGGTGGAAATGCGTCCCTGAAGGCTTGCAGGATGGGAGCAAACAGCAGTGTCCCAAATCGAGGCGGCTTGAACAGGATCACATTGCCCATTATCAGAGCCGGAATCAGCGTGGTGAACGTCTCGTTCAAGGGGTAGTTGTATGGCCCCATGCATAGCACCACGCCGAGCGGTGCTCGCCTGATCTGCGCGATGGTTCCTTCCACCATCTGAAACCGGGAGTTGTTGTTATCGAGTTCCTTTAGCGCGTCGATGGTCTGGCGGATATAATCAATCGTTCGGTCGAACTCCTTTGCCGAATCGGCCGCCGACTTACCGATCTCCCACATGATCAGTTTCACAATGAGATCGCGTTGCTCAACGATTCGGCGAGTGAAGTCCTGAACATGGACGATACGTTGATCGACTGACATTGTCGGCCACTGCCCCGTACCAGCAGCATAAGCTCCCACCGCTGCCTGCAGAGCTTCAAGGCTTTCGTTTGCGCTTGTTATCGGGTAGCTTCCTACCTCCACCGGCAGCAGCCTGCCATCCGCATCACGGAAAGATACCGGGGAAAGCACGGTATGAGTTGGTCCCTCCCAATCACGCAATTCTCCATTGATGAGAATGCTGCGCTGGTGCAGCGGCGATTCGAGGCGATGTGCGGGAGGAACCGATTCCCGTGCCGGAAAGAGTGCCGCCAGTCGTTCGATTTGTTTCATGGTAGCCAGGTGTCAGTTTGCGGGGACAGTGGGGAAGACCAGGCGGAGCAAATTCGTTGATCCCGGGGTGCGGAAGGGCATGCCCGCGACGATCGCAAATGGACGCTTTTCAGGCTCGAAGCCTTGGATGCGTGCCACCTCTGTCGCATGGGTGACCATCTCTTCGACATTCTCCGCGTCTTCCCCATGGACCGCATGGACTCCCCACACCACCGCCAATCGCCTGGCCGTCTCGACGCGGGGGGTCATGACGATAATGGGTACATTCGGCCGTTCATGGGCAACTCGCAATGCACTGGAACCAGAGAGTGTGTACGTGACGCATGCAGACAGAGGCAAGACATCGGCAACGGTACGGATCGCGGCGCCGATGGCGTCGATGGCATCTTCCCTGCGCGTAGCCGCAATGGCGCCCATCGTGTCGCGCTGAAGCTTGTCCTTCTCGGTATTACGGATAATCCGCGCCATCATTGCCACGGACTCCACAGGATAGTCTCCACTTGCCGATTCCGCGGAAAGCATGACAGCATCCACGCCATCGTAGACAGCCGTCGCGACGTCGGAAGCCTCGGCGCGGGTCGGCGCGGGCGAATTCACCATCGAATCCAGCATCTGCGTTGCCACCACGATGGGCTTCCCTGCCTGCCGGCAGAGTCGCGTGAGACGCTTCTGAATCGCTGGCACCTCTTCGGGAGGCATTTCGACCCCAAGATCCCCGCGAGCCACCATGATCGCATCGGCTGCCGCGACAATGGCTTCGATGTCGGAGATGGCGCCAGGCTTCTCGATCTTGGCCATGATGCCAACGCCCGCCCCGACGATCTTCCGGAGTTCCTCAATATCTTGTGCGGACTGCACAAACGACAGAGCAACCCAATCAACACCGAGCGTCAGACCGAAGGCCAGATCACGGTGGTCCTTTTCTGTGAGCGCAGACAACTTCAGTGCGCAGTCAGGAACGTTCACGCCCTTTCGATCCGAGATCTTTCCGCCAGCCTCTACGATTGTTTCCGCGAAATCGGATCCACAGCGTACGACCCGCAAACGGATGCGGCCATCATCGATGAGCAGTGTGTTGCCGGGCGTCAGCGCTTCGAAGATTTCCGGATGAGGGAGCTGAGCAATCTCGCCGTTGCCGGGAACGGCGGCAAGCTGGAGCCGGAACGGCTGCCCTGCGACAAGGATCTCCGGACCGGCCGGGAAAGTGCCTACCCTCAGCTTCGGCCCTTGGAGATCAAGCAATACGCCAATCGGCCTCCCTATCGCAGCTTCGACTTCGCGAATGGTCTGGAGTCGTTGCGCGTGGTCCTCATGGGTACCATGACTGAAGTTCAGTCGAAACGTATCCGCACCAGCTCGGAACAGTTGCTCGATAACCTCCGCGCTTGATGAAGCCGGTCCGAGCGTTGCCACAATCTTTGTGTGGCGCTCACGCCGCAGTCGCATGTTTCTCTCCGATGACTGATGCGAGCGATAGGGACATCGCTCTGAAAAAAAAGACGAGTGAAAGCATTCCGATGTCTAGTCGGAATTTTGAAAATTTAACTTGAAAATGTAATTTATCCGTATCGGGATAAATTACCTGAAATTGCCGGCTATCCAACGAGGCCGTATGCTGAAAAAATCTATTTATACAACTGAAGGAAGTTGTTATGTTACGTTATTGATCCGGCCAAACTCTTCCACTTTCTTGCTGACGACCCAATCTGTACTGATACGATCGAAATCGTGGAAATGACTCATGCCCAAATGCAGTTGGAACGCGTCCGCATTTCGATAGATCTCGTACAGCATGAACTGAGGCGCTGTGGGGCTTTTTAGGACGTCAAACGTGACGCACCCGGGTTCTGTTTCAAGGGATATGGCGGCGTTGGCCAGAATGGCATCTCTGAATAGATCGACTTTTTCAGGCAGAACCTCAAAAGTCACGATGACTGCATGCATGCGCAACCTCGTCTTCTAGGGGGGTAACATAGGGCAAGAATCGGGGCCGTCTGGCGCCTCACCGTTGCAGGGCACCGAGACGACACACGTTCCTTCGACGCAATCAGGCAAGAGGCAGCGGCACGCCGTACTGCGCGCCCAGTTCTTGGAGTTCCTTTACCAGGGAGTTGCCAAGAGGAATGCCTTCTCGGCGGCGAACGCCCAGGCTGATGAACTCCCGCTCGCCCGGCAAATAGATACGCTCAACACCCGTTGCGCGCTTAGCGCCCGTGATATCTCCCATCGCCTTCTGCATGCGTTGCATGTAGGCATCAACGTCGTCGAATGCCTCTACAGGAAGCACACCAAACAGATGGCCACTGTTCTGGGCAGTGGTCGTCTTCTCATAAAGATCGCCGACATCACGCCCAAAGAATGCGCCCGACAGCATCGTGCTGAGCAGACCCACCATCAACGTCAACGCGTAACCCTTAGGGCCGCCCACAGGAACAACAAATCCCTTCAGCGCCTCCACCGCATCCGTTGTCGGCAGACCATCAGGGCCAGTGGCCCATTCGGCCGGGATAGGGGTGCCCTCTTTCGCTGCGACGATGATCTTTCCGCGCGCTGCGATGCTGCACGCCATGTCCAGCACGATGGGAAAATCTCCTGGTGTCGGGAAAGCGATTGAGAACGGGTTGTTGCCAAGTACTGCTTCGGCACCGCCCCATGGCGTCATGTGGTTGATGGCTCCGATGGTGAAGCTGAAGCCGATCATATTGTTCCGGGCCGCCATTTCCGTATAGTAGGCCGCAGCGCCAAAGTGATTGCTGTTCCGAACCGCCACAAAAGAACAGTGGCCGGCCTTACCCTTCTCGATGGCATGCTCCATCGCCCGAATGCCGACCAGGTGGCCGAGACCATTGTCACCGTCCATGACAGCGCTGGTCAGGCTATCGCGAACGAGGGAAATCTTCGGTGTGGCATTCGTACCGCCATCGAGAATGCGTTTGATATAGATGGGAAAGCGTACGACGCCATGTGAGTCGACACCTCTGAGGTCTGCTTCCACGAGATTGTCGGTGACCTCTACCGCCTCACCGTGGGAGACACCGACACGCGTGAGAATCTCCACGCAGTAATTCTTCAGGTTGGCTTCGCTAACCCGAACGCTGTTCTCGGCTTCCATTCTGCCTTTCCTTCCAAAAAAATTCTGTCAAGGAGCGCAGCCCTTCGCCACGCTCTGGTTCCCATCGCCGCGATCGGCGATGGATGGACGACTTACTCAGCCGTGATGTTGGCCGCCTTCATCACTTGGCGCCAGTTGTTGACTTCGGCTTCTACGAACTTCGCAGCCTGGCCAGGCTTGTCACCGATGACGTCCATGCCAATGTCAGCAAACGTCTTCTTGTCTTCCGGCTGCGAGAGTCCGGACACCACTGCCTTGTTCAGTTTCTCGACCACTGCGGGAGGCGTATTTGCCGGTGCGGCGATCCCGACCCAGAATTTCAGGTTCATATCGGCGACCCCCGCTTCTTTCGCGGTTGGGACGTTTGGCAGCACCGGAACCCGCTTGTCGCCAGTTACCATCAGTGCCTTTACCTTGCCCGACTGGATAAAGCTCAGAGCCGTCGGCAACGCCGTAAAGATGACTTGAATGCGGCCCCCGAGCAAATCCTGCATCGCGGCAGACGCACCTTTGTAAGGAATGTGCGTCAGGTCGGCACCAGTCTTCAGGCGAAACAGTTCGCCGCCGAGATGGGAGTTGGTGCCCTTTCCAGCCGACCCATAGTTGATGGAGCCAGGAGACGCCTTGGACAGGGCAATGAACTCCTTAACGTTGTTGGCCTTGATGCTTGGATTCACGACCATGACGAACGGCACGGAAGCGACAGTCGTGATGTGCGAGAAATCCTTGACCGGATCAAACGGGAGATGCGCAAACAGACCCGGCGCCATGGCAAACGACAGATCCGTCACCAGGAGCGTGTAGCCGTCCGCAGAAGCCTTTGCAACGTAGTTCGCACCGATGGTGCCACTGGCACCTGGACGATTCTCCGGAACAATCGATTGCTTCAGCGCGGAAGTCATGTCCTTGGCCACCAGACGTCCCACAATATCGTTGGTGCCACCGGGCGAAAACGGAATGATCAGCGAGATGGGCTTCGCCGGGTAATCTTGCGCGCCAGCCACTGCGCTGCAGAACGACAGCATCAAGGCTGCGAAGGTCTTTTGAAATTTTTGCATGTCTTTATCTCCTTGATTCGAGTTGTATTACGCCATCCCGAACATTTCGCGGGTTTCGGCCGGCGTGGCGACTTCACGGCCCATCATCTTTGCGATCTTCGCGAAATGGTTGATGACGTCTCCGTTGTTGGGTGTCCCAAGTTCCGACCACCCATAGTCGCCAAGACCAATGGCGATATGGCCTCCAAGCTCGATCGCCGCAACCGCAGGTCCGGTCGGATTGCCGATCTTGTTGCAGACGGTCCACTCCAGGGGCGCCTTGGGAAGGAACGGCAGATGAGAGTACAGACCTTGTATCGTGCCGGGATGTCCGCCGAGAATCCCGCAATCGGTTAGCTCGAACATGAAGTAAGGCGTGTCCTTCACCAAGCCCATATCCCGCAGAGCGCTAAAGCAACGGGTGAATGCCACGGTCCAACTCACGAACTGTGGCTTGACCCCCAACTCCGGCAGCCGACGCGCAAAGGCTTCTAGAATCTTGGTGTCATTTTTGTAGGTCAGATGGCCGGTCAGATAGCGATTCGCCTCGTAATCGAAGCGGTCGATATTCGTGCTGCCGCAGTCGATCGGTGCGAGGTCCGGCTGCGTCTCGGGCGATTTGGAGAGAACCTCGATATGGGCCAATCGACTCATTTCGCCTTCGTTGGAGATCTGGCCTAGCGTCGGAAACACGAGGCAATCGCAGTTTGCCCGGATCGCGCGGATACATGCGGCGAACGTCTCAGCATCATGGGCCGGCTTGCCGTCCGCTTGCCGCGCGTGAAAATGAATAATGCTTGCGCCCGCCTCCCTCGCCTTTGCAGCCTCGCGCCCGATCTCCTCTGGCGTATAGGGAATGTTTGGATTCTCAGACCGTGGCATGTATTCGTTGATACGTGCCTCGATGATCAGTTTCTTCTGCGCTTTCATGCTGTCTCCGTTAGGTCAGAGTCATCGTCCTTTGACGACCTTTCAGACCACATGCTATCCACCTATCAGACCAAAAGCTAGGTGTGTTTCAAAATTAGAGGGTAAACCCTCAAATCGGCTCGGCAATTTGTAGACTATTAGGCTCTTTAATAGGCGACACTCGGCATCTGTTTGGCTCAAAGCAGACAGCCTCCGACCATTATGGTCTAATAGGTGGATAGCTCCTGCCATTTCGGAGCACCACTTCGCAAAGGTGGCGTGGCCACCAAATGTGCTGCATACACCACAACCATTCGAACGCAAATGGATACTTCTTCGATTCCCAACCAGCCGATTCGGCGGAAGAAGCTTTATGAGGAAGTCGCCTCGCGACTAGAGTCAATGATGCTTAGCGGGGCCCTCAACCCGGGGGACACACTCCCGCCCGAGCGCGAGCTCATGGACACGTTCCAGGTCGGAAGGTCGTCGGTCCGGGAGGCTCTTTTCTCTTTGCAGAAGATGGGGCTCGTCGTTATTCGAAACGGTGAGCGCGCGTATGTCACACGCCCATCAGCCGATACCCTTGTTGGAGAACTTTCAGGCTCGGTTCGGCATCTGCTATCGACGCCTGAGGGAGTTCGGGACTTCCAGCAAGCGCGCACAATGCACGAGATTTCGCTGGTACGATATGCGGCCAAGAACGCAACCGCTACTGATATTGCGGGCCTTGAGAAGGCGCTCCAAGCAAATAAAGACGCGCTGGGAAACGATGCCGAGTTCACTAGGACTGACGTCGAGTTCCATCTTGCCTTAGCCAAGATTCCGAACAATCCCATCTTCTTGGCGTTGCACACCGCGATGGCGCGCTGGCTGGAAGAGCAGCGCGCCACGTCGCTGCGGTCCGCGGGCGCCGAGCACGCAGCCTTCGAAGCGCACAGCAGGATTTACGAGGCCATTGCCGCGCATGATGCCGATGCTGCGGAGGCGGCCATGCAAGACCACCTTCGCGAAGTCGAATCTCACTATTGGGCAGCAAAGCGGGCGTGACCGTGACGGGCGCACGAGGGAAGGCTCTTCAGACAGCCCATGTTCCGTCGGCTGGCGAAACGGATCGGTGGAACCAAGAATTTCAGCATCGCCCGGTGCAAATCGCGGCGCTAGCGAGGCCGGCAAGACCTGCGGCCTCCAGCTCAAAAGTAGTTCCTGTCTCATTACATGCCTGTTCGACCGATTGCTAAGATTTCTCGGGCTGACCTTGCCGATCTGAACGCGTTCCGTGCCGTTGCCAGATTGCTAAGTTTCAAGCAGGGAGCCATGGAATTGGGAATCACGCCGTCAGCGCTGAGCCATGCGATTCGAAACCTCGAATCGCGGCTGGGTGTTCGCCTTCTGAACCGGACTAGCCGCACGGTATCCTTAACTGATGCTGGAGCACGCCTGGCAAGCCGACTTGATATCGGCTTCCAGGAAATTGGCGACGCGCTGGAGGACATGAACAAACATCGCGACAGCCCTGTTGGGCGATTGCGATTGAACGTACTCAGTGATGGTGCGCGCTTGGTCCTGGCGAAGCTCCTGCCTCCGTTCTTACAGCGCTACCCCGACGTCGAGGTTGAAGTTGCCGTAGACGACCGGGTCGTTGACATTCTGGCAGCCGGATTCGATGCCGGGATTCGTTTTGGCGGGACGATACCCGAGGATTTCGTGGCAGTGCCACTCGGTCCAGAACTCAGATGGGTCGCAGTGGCATCTCCTCGCTATCTGAACAGACGTGTCTCACCTAAGGTGCCCGAAGATCTGCGTTCACACACCTGCATTCAGATTCGAACCGGACAAGGAACCATCTATCGGTGGGAATTCAAAAAGGACGACGACTATCGAGTGATCGAGGTTCCTGGCCAGCTTTGCGTCAATGAAACGACTCTTGGTATAGAGATGGCCTTGGCTGGCCTCGGCGTGATGTACTGCCTTCAGGACCGGATTGCAGCGCATGTCGAACGGGGAGAATTGCAGGTCGTCCTGGGCGACTGGTCGCCCATCGAGCCCGCATTCCATATGTATTACCCTGATCGTCGCCGGATGCCGCCTGGCTTGCGGGAGATGATTGATACATTTCGCGACAGCTCTGAAATCTAGACACGACTTCAAGAAGTCGTTGAGTTGAGAAGAATGGTCGTGTACAGCGAAGTAGTTTTCACGCTTTCGAGACGTGCGTTCGCACTCGGCCCAGTTCGCCATTCATACGTGGCTGGCCGGAGACTGTGACGTTTCGCCAGCCTCTGCGGACCACCTGTTCCGTCAGTAGCAAGGGTTCAATATGAAACTTGATATTCCTGGCTACGGGAAAGCGCATTTGTACGCTTCCTGCGACGAACAATACGCCCGCACATCAGATCCTGACGTGCGGGCGCTCTGCAAACACAATGCCCCTACCAGATTTCGACGTTGCATCCGCCCCTAAATAAACGGGAAACGGGCCGGGCGCTGTATGCCTATTTGTGCCCGGCGATCTCGTGGGGCACATAGTGAGCCTCCAGAAGCGACCTTTCGTCCCCCGTCAGCTCCACCTCCAGACTCGCCACGGCATCTTCCAATTGCGCAACTTTGGAGGCACCGATGATCGGGGCCGACACACCACCCTTCGAACGTACCCATGCAAGCGCGACCTGCGCCATGGGCACCCCGCGTTCGCTGGACACGCGCTCCACCGCGTCAATGACTTGCTTGTCTGCGGCTTGAGTTCTTTCGAACAGCAACTTGCCTACGCCATCTGTCTCTGAACGCTGCGTTTGCGTACCAAACGGCCTGCTGAGCCGTCCTCGGGCGAGGGGGCTCCAAGGAATCAGGCCCACACCCTGATCGCGGCAGAGCGGAACCATTTCCCTCTCCTCCTCACGGTACAACAAGTTCAAATGATTCTGCATGGAGACGAACTCAGTCCAACCATTACGTCGCGCCACTTCTTGAGCTTTAGCAAACTGCCAGGCAAACATCGATGAGGCCCCAATGTACCGAGCTTTTCCTGCCTTAACGACGTCATGAAGCGCTTCCATCGTCTCCTCAATGGGCGTTGCATGGTCCCATCGATGAATTTGATAGAGATCGATGTAGTCGGTCTCCAATCGCGACAGGCTTTGATTGATCTCGTTCATGATCGCCTTGCGAGAAAGCCCCATGCTATTGGGGCGTGACGCGCCCCCCAAAGCTCCGCCTGGTGGAAAGTACACCTTCGTTGCGAGCACGATCTCGTCTCGCTGTGAAAACTCTTTCAAGAGCTTCCCGACAATGACTTCCGACGTCCCGGCCGAATAGCTGTTCGCGGTATCGAAGAAATTGATGCCAAGTTCGATGGCACGCTTGATGAGCGGGCGCGACTCCGCTTCGCCGAGAGTCCACGCGTGATCGCCGGCCTGAGGATCCCCGAATGTCATGCATCCAAGACAAAGACGCGAGACGTCCAGCCCTGTGGAACCCAGCTTGGTATATTGCATCCTGCCCCCTTTGTTGTCTGGCACCAGAGCGCCAACAAGCACATTGATATCGAGATTGCTAACGAGCACCCGCAAAATGGGGAGACGTTTCGCTACACACTAGGCTACCAAGACTTCCACGCTACGGAATGAAACCAATTCAGTCCTCCGCTGAAGCGCCTTCAGTGACGGCTCGACTCTGAGTACTGGCGTGCGCAGGAGTAAGGCGAAGCGTGGAGAGCACCATCAGACCAAGTCCGGCAATGGCAAGCAGGCCACCTACCCAGCCCGTAGCGGCCCAGCCCAGTCCATGAGCGATTGCCAGGCCGCCCAGGATGGCCCCAACGGCGTTGGATATATTGAACGCACTATGATTGAGCGCTGCAGCGAGCGTCTGAGCTCTACCCGCGACGTTCATCAGGCGAGCCTGAAGAGCCGGAACCAAAGCGAATCCATTTCCGATAAGAAACAGAACCACAAGGGTCAGTGGCCGAGAGCTCGCGACGAGGGAGAACAGGGCCAGAAAGATCGCGTTCCAGGCGAGCATGCCTAAGATCGAGGGCACCAACGCGCGGTCGGCAAGCCATCCTCCAACAAGATTGCCGAAAACCATGCCTACCCCCCAGATGGCCAACGCCAAGGGTACCTGTCCCTCGGAAAACCCGGCAACCTCAATAAGCGTGGGCGTGATGTAGCTGTAGACCGCAAACATGCCGCCGAAGCCAATAGATGCAACAGCAAGGGTCAGCCAGACCATCGGTCGCTTCAACCCCTGCAGCTCGGACGCTGGACTCACTTCTGCATCATTCCCAACAGACGGGACGAAGAACTGCATCATGATCACGGTGAAAGCAGATCCGATTGCCACCGCAAAAAACGCCGCACGCCACCCCCAAACCTGACCGATCCACGTCGCCACAGGGACGCCGATTACGTTTGCAACGGCTAGCCCAAGCATCACATAGCCAATTGCCTGTGCTTTCCGGTTTGCGGGAACCATGGCCGCCGCAACAAGCGATGACACCCCGTAAAACGCCCCGTGAGGCAACCCAGAGATAAACCGTGCCGTCAGCAGACTCGCGCGGTCCCACGCAATGGCGCTCCCGACATATCCCACAATGACTAGCGCCAAAAGCGCAAAGAGGAGAACCTTCCGCGCCCATCGTGCAGCACAGACCGCGATGAGCGGCGCACCGACTACAACCCCCACAGCGTATGCGCTGATGTAGGCGCCGGCCCCCGGAATCGATACGTTCGTGCTCTGAGCCATGCCTGGCAAAAGGCTCATTGAAACGAACTCGCCCGTTCCGATAGCCAGGCCACCGAGTCCCAGCGTCAGTATCGCCGCGAAGAGCCCGCGAGGCGGCCTGACAAGGTTTCCTGCGTTCTGTATCGGCTGTCCTTTAGACATTTCCTTCCTTAAACTTGTGCATGCAATCGGTTACCGCTTCACGCCGGGTGATCGTCTTTCGTCGGCATCTCCCACGGTGTCCCGCCGCTGATCCAGCTAAGCCACAGCCATCCCGCGCATATCAATCCAATTGCGACCGCAACAAGAAGAAGTGACCAGCGAAGCCCCACAATATTTGCTAGAGGACCGATGAAGAGAGGGCCTACCAGCAGCCCCACATAGGCAACACGTGTCGTCACTGCAAGTCCTTGGGATGGTGCCAACCCAGCACCGATCGATAGTCTTCCTGCGGAAGAGAAAAGTATGGGGATCACGTTTGACAGCCCTAGACCCGTTACAAAGAAGCCGACCACCACCCCATCTGCCGAACTGTTCCACAGGATGACCCCCAATCCTGCAACGCCAACCGCACTGCTGGCCGCGATGACAGCCTGGTGTGCGACTCGGTTCCGCACCCAATCACCGCCTAGCCGCCCACCCGCCATCCCCACGGCAAACGCGGCATACCCGAAGCCCACCCATGAGGGCGGTGCCCCGGCAACATCGCGCATATACACGGCCGCCCAGTCATAGAAGGCTCCCTCCACAACCAATGCGCAAAAGGCCAGCACTCCAAACGCGAAAAGACGCAGGCGAACAGTACTCGCCTGAGGCACACGGCTGGCGTTGCCAGCCTCGGGATGTGGGGAGGAATCAAACCGATGCTCCTCGTTTTGCAGATGACGAGCGGCAATCAGCATAGCGAAGCCGACAACTGCAGATAACGACATGAAACTCGCCGCTGACGGCAGCCCTCCGGCCGCCCATGCGCTAGCCAATAGTGCGCCAACCAAACCGCCTATACTGAAACTCCCATGGAGCGAGCCGATGAGAGATCTCTTGGTTAGATTCTCGAGGTGGGCACCTTGCGCGTTCGCGGCAACATCGTTGGCTGCCGTGGCGATGCCATAGACGAAGAGAACAATCAGCAGCACCGGATAGCTTGGAATTAACAGGATCGGGGCAGCAGCTAGCGCCATCATTAATCCCGTTCTCACACTAGTGGTACCGCTTCCGCGCCGAGCGATCCAGGTGCCTGCCCGGCCCATAGTCGCGATCCCACCCAAAGCAACCGCGGCCATGGCCAAGGACAGAACCGCTTCCGACGCGTCAAACTTCGATTTGATTAACGGGACGCTGACACCCCACGTGGCATACAGCAGGCCATTGCTGAATAAGACCAGCATTGCGGAGAGCCGGGCGCCAATCACACTTCCTTGCATTGGCTTCCTTCACTGATCTTTGATTTGACCGCCGCCCACGTAGGCTCGGAACTCGGCTTGATAGTTGGGATGCCAACGCGACAGCGCCGGTCGATTCTTGATGATGTCGTCGACGGACCACTGCAATCGTCGACGATCAGTTTCCCAGGTCACCTCTTCGTCTTGGCAGTACAGGTAGAAGTCGCCCGCATTCAGGCGTTCGAGCATTCGCTCGGCGACCTGGTCAGCCGTCCAAGTGCCCCGAGGTTTTGGCGAGGCTGACGCCATACCCGGAAAATTCATCGACGTAAAGGTGTAGCCCGGCACCAAGAGGTGAGCCGTGACCTTCTCCCCTGCTCGCGTTCGCAGTTCATGTGCCAGTTGCTCCGTCAGCACCCGTAAAGCTGCCTTGGACACGTTGTAGGCAGCGTTTCCCGGTGGGGTGGTTATGCCCTCCTTAGAGCCGACGTTCACAATCGCCGAGCAGGACTCCTGCTTCAGCAAATGTTCGACAAACAGTGCCTGGAGTTCTACGATTGACCAGAAGTTGACCTCCATAGTTTGTCGCCATTGCTCGATGTTTTCCCACGGTCCGGACCCTTTCAGCGAGCCGGCATTGTTCACCAGAAGAGCGATGTCGCCACGATTGAGCGACTTCTTGAGCAATGTCTGCCGCGAGCTCGGTGATGAGACATCCCCGACAACGCCGTAGACAGTGCGCAACGGGGACTGCTCGAGCAACTCGGTGACTGCAGCGTTCAATGCGGCCTCGTCCTTGTCGAAGACAACAACTCTCATTTCTTCTGCGACCAGCCGGCGCGCAATCGCATAGCCAATGCCTGCCGCACCTCCCGTGACGATAGCGACGGCATTCTTTTGTATGGCTTGATGCATGCTTTCTCCAAACGATCAGCGCTTTGCGCGCAGTACAAATTCCGTGATCTCGGCGGGAACGCCTATTCGCAGCGGAAATCCATTCCACAACCCCGTGCCGTTGCTTACGTACAGGTGCATCCCACCAATCTCGTAGAGACCAGACACAAATCCTTCATTGAGCCGCGCCACGAACCAGTCGAACCCTCGCAGCATGCCGCCGTGCGTATGCCCGGAGAGTTGAAGTGCCACACCAGCTTGTGCGTGCTGTTCAGCATCCGAGGGGCGGTGGCTCAATAGAATCATGGGCTGGTCAGGCGAGGCGCCGGCAACAGCCTTCTGGAAGTTCGGTGGCTCTTCGGAAAAGGAAGCGGCAACCGGGTCGGGAATCCCCGTCACAACAAGGCTCCCCCCACTTGTGCTGACAACGGCATGCTCGTTGACCAGCATGCGCATGCCGAGCGCTTCAAACTCTTCCCTCCACGCATCAGCGCCGAAGTAGTACTCGTGATTACCCAGAATCGCGAGAACACCATGATGGGCGCTTAATGCGGCAAGGGGTCGAACGTCAGCTTTCCTGGCAGTAACGTGGCCATCGATCAGGTCCCCCGTGATCACCACAAGATCCGGACGAAGCGCGTTCGTCCGCGCGACGACCCCACTCACCCACTCTTCCGGAAATAGACGGCTAATGTGAAGGTCAGATAGCTGAACGAGAGTGAACCCATCTAGGCGCGGCGCCAGATTTCCGACGTTCACCTCAATTCGCCTTACCTCTGGCAATCGTGTTGCCGCCCAGATACCAGCGGCAGACAAACACAACGCCAGCACGCCAGCGGCGCCACGAAGCAAGGCGTCGCGCCGGCGACTCCACCCTGAGATTCGCATACACCGCCAAACAATGCTCACCGCATCGCAAACGACAGTGAAGGCAACCAACAGACCGAAAGCTCCAAAAAGGAAGCCAACTGCCGCAACCAATGGTCGAGGGAACTCAGGAGAAAACATGTTTCCCCACACCAGTTGGAAGGCCAAAAAGTGCATCGCGGTCGCGACGACAAGTGCACTGATAAGTGCTCGACACTTCCGAGATAGCGGTAGCCGAGGAACGAAACGCCAGAGCAGGTACGCGGCCGCAAGACCGAGAT
Organism: Cupriavidus sp. P-10; assembly: GCF_003402535.2. NCBI lineage: Bacteria > Pseudomonadati > Pseudomonadota > Betaproteobacteria > Burkholderiales > Burkholderiaceae > Cupriavidus > Cupriavidus sp. P-10. The sequence goes on along the minus strand of NZ_AP025171.1, from coordinate 1,337,396 downwards.
AGATGTGAAACACTTTCTGCTGAAAGCTCCCGCCCGAACGGAAGACAAATGGGGAATGACCGCGCTGATCGTATCCGTAACGCCATGCTGTGCGGTTGAATCTCAGCGGATGCTTCGATGAAATCCGCTCATTGATCGCTTGTCCTGCTCGTGCGAGCAATCACGGGCTAGGCAATCCCGACGGCTCCCTTCGAAGCGCCACACCTGTCGTAGGTTGCTCACACATCGCGCACGCATGCCCACGCGAATTGTGGCCAAGCGTCAACGATTTGAGAGGGGCCCAAGCTTGCAGATCGCCCTTGCTGCGGCAGGGGCGTTCTAAAAGTTGCGCCCGCGTTTGCCCCATAAGCCGACTATTGCGATAAGTTTTCTTGTCGCAATACCAGCGCAGCGGGTCCAAACTGGACGCCGTCGAAACGCGTTCATCCCGATATGCCTATAGACCCGGCTTTCTAAGTCTCACTGAGGAGGCCCGCTGTAAAAAGGGCGGAGCGAAGGACGATCGCCAACCTTCCCCCCGTTGAACTCCCGTTGAACGGGTTCTGCGATGAGCCGTCACTTGCCTGACGAAGACATACGGCTGAAATTCGACGCGTTTCAATTTTTGGCTTCCTCGGCTGCCAGCAAAATTAGGGCGCCACAACGCCTGATCCTTCGCCGTCAAGTAACGCTCTGCGCTTCACCGCCATCGGCCCCGCACCACTAAAGCCAGGACAACGCGGGGGGCGTCCGCGTTTGCATCCACCAGTCCCGAGCAAGATGCAGCGGCACCTAAAAGCAAAATAAGGGACAGGTTCAGACATAAGCGGACAACTGTCTAAATGCGACGCTATCGTCCCTGCAGGCCCGTTTGCGCCGGGGCCCCTGCATCCCCTTGGCTGGCGCGCGCCGCCAGACAGCCGGCCGGTCAGTTAGCCGAAGTGTGACCCCACCGCGCGCGGAGTGTAGTCCTACTACGTGGGTGTAAGGCTCACCGCCTTAAACGCCATGTAGCCCGCGTTGTCGCAAAATCTCCGCCTCAGCCGGTAGGCAGTCATCGTCGCCCGTCGAGGCGCTGCGCCGCTCACGGCGGGCTCGCGACGAGCGACGTGTCTGGGGCTCGACCATCAGTTCCCTTGGCAACATGGGCTCGTACCCTGCCTCCACCAAGGCACGATCGGAGTCGATCACGAACGACATGCGGTAGGTACCGCGCATGGCTTTCAGCGCAATCGAGTTGGCCGTTTCCCGCATGCCGCTGCGGCGCAGTAAGTCGGCGTAGCGCGCATAGGTCAAGTCGCGTGCCGCCAGTTCGTAGCGCAGAATTTGTGCTGCCCAGAGCGCTGATTTCGGGCCAGACAGCGATACCCAAGCAGCGGGCAGGCGGATAGGCAGGACCCAGGAAAGCTCCAAGAAAAAGGCAAGCGAATACGTCCCACGCCCCACTTTTTGCAACATCGCATGGGGGGTCTCCATCGCTTCAACCCCCAATAGCCCGGTGCGTAGCTTGTTCACCGCAGTTGCGAGATCCTCATAAGACACCCGGTGCCACTTCAGTTGCGAACCTAGGATGTCCCGCGCAATGGCTTCCCGCGGCGGCACGCCGGCAACCGTCGATCGTATGGCTTGCGGTTTCACGAAACTTGGCCTAGTTTACATTTCAAAAATAAGAGTTCACATGGCGACTTTGCTCGTATTCCTTCGCCGCCCCATCACCGCGCCGAGCGCACACCGCGCGGCCCCCCAGAGGGCGGCCGCGCCTTGGATCACTGGCCGCGTACGACGGTCAATCGTGTGAACTACCGAGGATACGCGATTTCAGCGTAGACATCGCGGCGCCCGAGCGTGCACACCGGGCGGCAACGCAGCAATGCTGCCCTGCGCTGTGGACTGGTCCCGGTCTAGCGATACAGCGCACTTACGTTAACCGGAAGACGTTCAGCAGCAGCCGTGACAACATGACTTATCCGACACCCATGCGGGGTGGCCGTGCCGCATTAATCCGCCGATATAGCGATGAAAAATATGCCAAGTCCAAAGGACAATTATTTCTTCTCTACAGTCCAACGATTAACGACGATGTCCTCCTGATTGGCGACGCTGAGTTTGTACTGTGGATGATCGCTGTCGAAATGGACCCTCGAGTGAAGGCCATCGACTATCGTCCTGAGCCCCCCGGAATGGAAAAATCTGCAGAACATGCAACGTTTGTTCTTACGCTGTCAGAGGGATTTCCAGCAGAAGTCCATTATATCTCCGATACCTTAGAACGATCCGACGTGCAAAGCTCCTTCGCGGATGACTACAGTATAGTTATTCACCGCAAAAAAGATCTGAGGAAACATGTCCCGTTGATTCAGAGATACCACCAGTTAACATGCTTCGCGGCCGCAATTCGGGATTATGCGTGCGCTGCTGAGCAAAACGCCCTGTTGCACGAAATTGCGCAGCGCGAACGCGGATCAATCTCCGATCTGGCAACCGCATTACCCAACATTGAACAACCAATCCTCTTCGGGATAGTAAGCAGATTAGTCGCCAATGGCACGATAATCATCGATCTGACCCTTGAATCGTTTTCATTGCGCACCATGTGGACAAAAAGGTAGTTTGAACCGCCTCAGGTGCTTGAAATCCCGACTGTGCCCGGTGATTGAACCGATACCGAGGGCCAGCCCACACATGTTTCAGGGCCGACAGGAAGAAGCGAAGCGTTGAAGACGAACATGGAGATTTCGCGATGGGCAGAGTTTCACCAGTAATGACGCTACTTGCATTCGCGCCACCGATCGAAGAATGGCCGACGCCGCCTACTCTTGGCTGGTCGTCCCAGAAAAGGGAACTGTTCGCCCATCGCGTCGCCGCCCTCACCGACTATGTCGACGGCGTGAAAACCGGCATTCAAATCCAACGCGAAACAACCATAAATCGATGCCTTTACTCTGGGCTGCTCAGGAAATGCCTGGAAACTGCGCCCGATGGCCAGATCTTCGGATTCCGAGCCTTAGAGCCCCACAAGCATCACAAGCGGTATACGCGCACAACGCCTGTCAAAGGAAAGCCTTCAAACAACCGTGGCCACTATGCTGGGGCCTTGCAGTACGTCCTGCGCCAGGAACCCCGGCTTGAGACCGACCTTATCCAATTTCTTAAGCAACGCGTGGAAATTTGCAGCGGCAATCCGGAAGCCTTTCGAAAGGGTCTAATATATGCCGAATTCATTCGATTGTTATACGTCCATAAGGTGGACACCGAATGGCCAGAGAATACCAACGATAAGGGACGGAAGACGCTTTATAAATGGTTTGACGAAATTATTGCCACCACACCAGGCCTCCTCGTTGCGACCCAAAGCGACCTAGCCCGAACCAGATCACAGACAGGCACGGGCGAAACATCGCTACTCCAGTTCTTTGAGCCCTTTTATGCTGTCGAGATAGACGCCCACAAGATCCAAGCGTTGACGACCATCATGTTTAATGACGGTATCGAGGAAATTGATGTAATCCTACCCCGTTGGTGGATTCTCGCTGTTGTGGAATCTCGCTCCACGGCGGTATGGGCACATCTTCCAGTATTTTCTTCCGAAGTGAGGGCGTCAGACGTCCAAGAACTGATAAAGCTCGCCTTCGGCACACCGCAAACTCCAAACGGTTTCCCGGAGCCCTATCAGCGGTTCGCGCCGGGCGCCGGGTTCCCGAACGTATTGATTCCCGCTCTCTCGGGAGCCGTCCCGAGTCTCGTCCTTTTTGACAACGCCCTCGCCCATCTTGCTAGAGCTATCCACATGGAAACAAGGAAGATCTTCGGGTTTTCGATTTGTTATGGCAGTCCACACACGCCTTCTACTCGGCACAATATCGAACACCTGTTCGACAGATACGCTGACGGGGTCTCTCATCAGCTTCCCAGTTCAACAGGAAACCGGCCTGACAAAAGACCCTCAGTCGCCGAAGAAAACGCGCTTCGCCTAAGAATTCGCGCTGACGAAGTCGCGCATCTCAGTGGAAATTTCTTTGCCAATTACAACGTTACTCCCAAGGCGACAATTCCCGGGCTGTCCCCGATGCAACTACTTCAACGTGCATTCGCCGGAAACGCGCCCAGCGCACTGCCGAGGCATCTCCCGACCTATCAAAAGGAACTGGCGGACGTACTGTCTGTGCATGCCGTACATACGGTGAAAGGAAATAACGAGAAAGGAATACATCCGTACATTCAACACGAGAGTTGTCGGTATTCTTCCCCGAAGCTCGCAAACAGTTACTGGCTCCGCGGCAAAAAAATAGACTGCCTGGAAAGAGGGGGGCGACATCTCGATCTCTATTACCAAGGTAATTTATTCGATCGAGTCACGGTGCAGGGTAAATGGTCTGGGTTCGAGCATTCGATTCGGGATCGAAAAGCAATCTTATCCGCCGTCCGAAGCAAAGAACTTTCCTTGGTGGGTAGAACAAACTATATGCAGGCTTATCACGAGATGCTGGTCGACCGACTCAAGACGACGAAGGACCCCAAACGGCAAAAAAGGGCGGCTCTCGAGTTACTGCGACTCGAATCGGCGGAATATTTCCGTGACAAACACAAAGAAGGTAAAAAAAATAAGCAGAAAGTTACGCCGCCGACTACGCCACGCTTTACCAATCGCACAGGCATTCTCAATGGAGAAAGATCATGGAAGATTCGCAATCGATAATACTGACGGCGGAAGCCGAGTCCCTGCTTCGCGACGAAACACAGCGAGCACGGTTGCTGTCCATGCACCCCCTTCAAATGGGTACATATATCATTCCAACTCCGATGATTATGACATGTTACGAGGAAGCAAGTAGTCGTGTAGCCGACCAACGTACGGGAACTTTGTTTGCTGGCGAATCGCGCTTAGGGAAGACGTATACAGCACGATGGTGCAAAAGCCAACTTATTGAAGATTTCCCTCAATGCGCCGTCACAGCAATGTTTGTTCCGGCTGTTGAAAGCACCTCCAATGAGCGAGTTCATCGTCTGCTGCTCGACGCGATTGGACACCCCTATCCTCAATCAGCAAGACAACCTCGCCTTTTAAAGATGATTATTTCCGCTGTTATTTCCCGATGCGCTCAACTTGGGGGACACCAATTTGTACTTGTCATCGATGAGGCAAACAACTTGGGCAAACTCGATTTTCACCAGTTGATCGCGATTCAAAACGGTCTTGATGAGCAGCAGATAAAGATGACATCCGTTTTGTTTGGGCTAACGAAATTGAAAGCTAGGATCTCGCAATTTCGTGAAGACGAAGAAGATCAGATTATTGCTCGCTTCTTCCGATCCGTGGATCCGTTCTATGGCTGCAGAAGCGTGGAGGAGCTTCATTACATTCTCTCTCAGTATGATTCACCACAGGGCTCCGCGTGGCCAGACGGCACTAATATCTGCTTTACCCGTTTTTATTTTCCACTGGCATACGTCCACAATGGCTTTCGCCTTTCTAACTACGCGTCGTCCATATGGGAAACGCTAGAGTCGCGTCAGAAAATTCCGATAATTGGATTACAAATGGAGATTGTCGCACTGGTCGTTAGACATCTTTTTCTCGATAACTTCAAACGGGACTCACCGTGTTTTGCGTTCACACCGCAAGATATCGATGCTGCAATAGAAAAATCTGATTATGGAAACCAAAATCCAAAACTCAATCTTTGATCTTTCTTCTTGTTCAAGGCCGAACGTAATGAATTCACCCTCGGCCCACTTGATCCAACGCTGTTCGCCAACGCCCTTTGTCGCCGGATGGCTGTGGATTTATTCGCTTGCCGTCGACAACGCCATGACAATCAGGGAACTCATGCGTCTGCTAGCCGCCGGTGATACGAATGCCGCTGGCACCGTCATAGACACCAGCATTGATGTGGCACGCTTAGCTCGGCTGACTGACACCGACTACGGTTTGGCAAAGCTTTCTTTTGCCGAGCTTTTCGGCTTTGGCGCAAACCAAACTACAGAGATTTTTCATTGCCCAGGATGTTTGATGCAACTATATGAAAGCTCGCTCAACGCTCTCCGCATAATGGAACGGTGCCCTATACACGATGAACCTTATATTCGCTGCAAAGCTTGCGCGAGATCATTTTCTTTGTCGCGCAACGACATCATACCTCGATACCTTAATTGCTGCACAACCGGAATCAGCATTGATCTACTCGATCATCGACATCGAATCCAGCCAGACTTCGAAAATGAAATGTCCAGCATTAACAGATCCCTTGTTGAATGGCTCGTTAGATTGCACGGCGCGCACTCCCACCATGGACTGCTTTCCGCCCTATTTTCAAATAAAAGTAACGCGCGTAGGCCAGACCCGATATTTCCATGGATTTTAGGCGCCGCAACGGCGATTGAGCCATCTCCGCCGAGGATATTATTCCCCTCCCAGCCGTCATTGTGTCGGATTATTGAGCGATCATTATCGGATATTAATGATGCATTCGATGATCGGATGATCTATCGCATCGTGAGGCGTTGGATTACCCATACCTACAGTCGTCGCCACCGGCAATGCCTGGCTGAACTCCTTCGGCTCGCACAGCATGAACGTGAGGCCATCGAGATTTCGAACTGCTGCCCGTTTGCCCTAGCTTTGCTGTCCTGGCGCGCGGCGCGGGAGGGGTGCACGATCGATGCCCTCAACATGAAGGCACCCCCCTCGGACATATCGCTGCCATACTGGATCAAAAAAGATACTCCAGCTCAGGCGAAATTAATAAGCTTAATGATAGACTTTATCCGGTTATGGAAACTTACATTGGACCATATTTCGGCGACCCTTCCATTCAAGATTCAGACAAACCACTCAGAAACGAGGGTTATGGCGAAATATATAAATGATCAAAACGCGATAATAGGATTATTACCAGTGACCGAAGTCATTCGCGATCGCACTACGAATATTTGCGTAACGCGATCGACATCAGCTCGGCCTTCGGTAAACTCTAATGAATCTTACAATCGCCACGGGTGGAATCACGTAGCCGACGGTGTAACTTCCTTTACGGTTTCCAACTTCAGCGAAAAATACCGGGCGAGTTATGATTACATTCTGGCCTAACCGCTATTCTTTTGCTCGGTAATTTTCAAAAAGACGTTGATCCAGACTTGGAACGTTGGTTAAACTTTTTAGCCCAAGGAAAGCTCGCGCATCAATTGCGCCTCTTTGTTCAGCAATCTCCCTTGCCGCCCCTAATCGCACCGACTCTAACGAAGCGCAACGTAGGCGTTCGACCATAGCGGCAGGAGCACCGGCCTGCGCACACTCGTCTGCCACGAAACAAAATACCGACTTCATCAGCTTGTGAAGAGCTTGTCTAGTTATCACATTACCTGCCTCCGACGAGACCAGCGGAGCGTCTTCATCAGGATGAGGCAAATCCCAGAGATCCATACTCAGACGATAGTCCTGCAGGCGGGAAGCCAACTCAGAACCCAGAGTCGGAATTTCTCGTACACCAAGGCAAGTTGAATACGCAAGAACAGTCGTGCTCCTGCCCAACAAGACGTCTCGGAATGCTGCCATAGTATTTCTTGGATCCTCCAGTTCCGACACCCGAAATCCGGAACGGAGAAGTGAAAAAATCCAACGTAGACGCGGGCCATCATCATCTGTGGGAAGAGTTTTCAGATGTGCCTCAACACAACTAAGGTCGTCATCCGTCAGGGCCGGGACTTTCGGCTCCTTCAGTCGTTCCCATTTTTGGTTTTTAATGTTGATGAGGGCAAGGTTTCTGGCTACCAGGCCTTCTGCTTGCAGTTCTTGATACAGGGAGGAGAAGATCCTGAGCGACGTGCGTAGAGCGGCAGTCTTCAAGCCGGTTCGAAAGAACGGCTTCCATTCCGATGAGGCGTACGAGGCCTTTACATGCCCGATCAAGTTTACTGGTGGGTCTTTTAGAAACTCGACAAACACTGCCCAGTCGTCATCCGAGAGCCTGTTAAGGGAGCGGTTTTCAGACAAATCGAACCATATTGCCAGCCGTGCGACTTCTAGACGATAAGAACAAAACGTCGAGGGCACCTCGCAACGATTAAGCCACTTTCTCACGGCACCGATTTCCTCAATGCGGGAAATGGCATGGTGAAGTGTAGCGCCATAATATATCAGACCCATTCCACGTCCCCTGATGACTATCCGCTCTTCCATAGAAGATTAGGCATCATGAAGAAATTGTTCAATAGACTAAAGACTCAAGCCTCTTTTGCACATTTTCGAAGAATTACTTCTGATTTCACGCGTCTGACATGGCGCTAATTGACCCATGTAATCCCAACCGCGAATAGATAAAATTGTTCAGCCGAGGTGTTTCGCGCAGATTTCATGGAGTCGCCTGGTGAGGGTGAGGGCGATGGCGTTGAGTTTGGCTTGTGAATATGCAACACCCTGAAGCCTTTGTGGGCGTGATGGGCGCTGCAGATAAAACAAAGATGGCGGATCTGCTACTCCTCGAAACTCAAAAAGCAAACATGCGGGAACGGTGGCGCAAAGGTGACACGCTTGCGCGACCAGTGGGATCCGCAGTCGATTGCAGACATAAGCCGTCAGCGTATGTTGATGAATTACTTACTAATTTCCAATTGTATAATTATTAGTTCTTCGAACCGACAACTGATTTTGAAATGCAGTCGCCCAAAAAAGAAGACGAAACGCATGGAAGTCATTGATTTGAAAAGACTTTACGAGCAGATCTTTGTTAGGTTTTTAGTCCAGGGATGTACCGGAGGCCGCGATGCGCAAGCCCGAGACCATCACGATGACTATGCGCGAACTCGATCGGCTCAAGGTGATTCAGGCCGTGGTCGATCATGGCCTGTCGGTATGGCGCGCGGCCGAGAAGCTCGGCTTATCACGGCGTCAGGTGGAACGTCTGGTACTACGCTACCGTGAGGACGGTCCCGTCGGCTTGGGCTCGCGCAAGCGTGGTCGTGACAGCAACCGCCAGCTCCCGCCCGGGCTGGAATCCCGTGTCCGGGGCCTGATCCGCGACAGCTACGCCGACTTCGGCCCCACGCTGGCGGCCGAGAAGCTGCGCGAGCGCCATGGCATCAACCTGGCCACGGAAACGGTGCGCCGGATCATGATCGACGCCGGTTTTTGGATCCCCAGGAAGCTGCGCCCGCCCAAGGTGCACCAGCCGCGCAACCGCCGCGCCTGCCTGGGCGAGCTGGTGCAGATCGACGGCAGCGACCACGCCTGGTTCGAGGACCGGGCCCCGGCCTGCACGCTACTGGTGTTTGTCGACGATGCCACCAGTCGGCTGATGCAGTTGCTGTTCGTCCCATCGGAATCCACACCAGCGTACTTCACCGCCACACGCGCCTACATTGAGCGCCACGGCAAGCCGATGGCGTTCTACAGCGACAAGTTCAGTGTCTTCCGGGTCAATGCCCGGGACAGCGCCGAGGGGCGCGGCTACACCCAGTTCGGGCGCGCGCTGTTCGAGTTGAATATCGACATCCTGTGCGCCAATTCGAGCCCGGCCAAGGGCCGCGTCGAGCGCATGAACGGCACACTGCAGGACCGGCTGGTCAAGGAGCTGCGGCTGCGCGGCATCAGCACGATGGATGCGGCCAATGCCTTTGCCGCACATTTCATCGCCGACTTCAACGCGCGCTTTGCCAAGGTGCCGCGCAGCGACTTTGATGCGCACCGGCCGCTGCGCGGCGATGAGGATCTGGAGCGGATCTTCAGCTGGCGCGAGTGGCGCAAGGTGTCGGCCAGCCTCACGCTGCAGTATGACAAGGTGCTGTACCTGCTCGAGGACCGGCCCGAGCACCGGCGCCTGGTCCACCGCTACCTCGAGGTCGCCGAGTATCCGGACGGGCGGATCGAGCTGTGGGCCGACGGCGCGTCCCTGCCCTACACCACCTTTGACAAGCTCGCCGAGGTCGACCAGGGCGCGATCGTCGAGAACAAGCGGCTCGGGCACGTGCTGGCCATTGCCGCGCAGGTGCAGGCGCGGCGCGACAGCCGGCAAACCATCGGGCCGTCGCGCACGCTGGCCGGCGAGCCGCCGCGCCCACACCGGCCGGCGCCCAACACCAAGCGGCAGCGGCTGATCAACCGGCTCGATCTGGAGCGCGCGATGGCGGCGCCGCCGCGCAATGAGAAGGCGGACATTTTAACTTTGCCCACCGTGAATCCATTGCCCCACCCTGGGCTAAATTCTGTCACGTCAGGCCAGCACCACCGCCCCACCACCACCCCGCAAAAGACGCCAACCCCGCACAAAAAGCACGCTCGCTCCGACATTTGAATTCAGCGGAAGGGACGACCTTTCAAAACCGGCTGGACAAGCGGTGTAGCGGCAAAGTTGTAATGTCCGGTTTTGGCAAAGTTGAAATGTCCGCTTGAGTGCTCCATTCGTGGTATTTAGCCTGCCCGGTTGAACACGATGGAGACGCCAGAGGATGGCTAAATCCGAGGTCATTACAGTCAGCATGCATGAGTTAGACAGGCTCAAGACCGTCCAGGCGGTCGTAGATGGTCAGTTACGGCCCGGTGTGGCCGCCGAACGGTTGGAGATCACGGACCGGCAGTTCCGGCGGCTGCTGGAACGCTATAAACAGGAAGGCCCGTCCGGGCTAGTGTCGCGACGGCGCGGGCGACCCAGCAACAATCGCATGCCTGCGGACCGCGAATCTGTAGCCCTTGGCCTGATCCGGGAACACTACGCCGACTTCGGCCCAACGCTGGCGGCCGAGAAGCTGCACGAGCGCCATGGACTGACCTTGTCCAAAGAAACGATCCGCCGACTGATGACGGCAGCCGGCCTGTGGGTGCCGCGCAAACAGCGGCCGCCCAAGGTCTACCAGCCTCGTAACCGGCGCGCCTGCTATGGCGAACTGATCCAGATCGACGGCAGCGATCACCGCTGGTTTGAGGAGCGCGCGCCAGCCTGCACGCTGCTGGTGTACGTCGACGACGCCACCAGCCGGATCATGGAACTGCGCTTCACTCATTCGGAATCCACGTTCACGTATTTCGCGGCGACCCGTGCCTATCTGGAGCGCCATGGCAAGCCGGTGGCGTTTTACAGTGACAAGGCCAGCGTTTTCCGGGTCAACAAACAAGGGGCGACCAGCGGCGACGGCCACACCCAGTTTGCCCGGGCGTTGTTTGAGCTGAACATCGAAGGCATCTGCGCCAACAGCAGCCAGGCCAAGGGCCGCGTCGAGCGGACTCACCTGACCCTGCAGGACCGGTTGGTCAAGTGGACCAGGGCGCGATCGTGGACAACAAGCGCCTGGGACATGTGCTGCAGATGGCCCAATACGTTCAGGAGAAGCGCGACAACACACGGTCGCTATCTGTGCCTGGCACGGAGGGGGCTCCCCGCAAGCGAGGACGACCGCCCGGCAAGAAGTCGCAGCGCTCGCTGGATCAGAACGATATGTTGGAAGCGCTAAAACGCTTACAGCGGCAACCGTGGCCGCTTAACGGAACCGAGAACTGATTTCAGCTTGACACCTGGGAATTCAAATCCGCCCTGCTGGCATGACCGCCCCACCCTGATCACAAATCTGCCGCTTCAGGCCAGCACCACCGCCCGACGGGCACCCCAAAAACAGAACAAACAAAGCTGAAATGACACCGGACAACCGGACATTTCAACTTTGCTGGCGCCCGGACATTTCAACTTTGCCTGGACAGTTAGTGTCCAGGCAAAGTTGAAATGTCCGGGTTGATCCGGGTACCCTGTGCGGCGAACAGCTACCAAGGTTGTTGCTGCTTGCCTCCCTTGATATTGCCCGCAACCCCGCCGGCAACAGCGCCGATCGCGGCGCCGGTCCAGCCGCTGCCTCCGGCAATGGCCGCAATGCCCGCGCCGGCCGCTGCGCCGATTGCGGCACCTGATACCGTGCCTTGCTGCTGCGGCGTCATGTTCGTGCATCCGACAACGCCAGCGACGGCCAGCGTTGCGCCAATGAGATGGAGTCGTTTCATGGCATTGCCTTACTTTTTGCCGGCTAATCCGGGGACAACCATCTCGAACCAGATGGTTTCAATGACCGGCCGCTGCAACTGGTCCGGATGTGCGGCGTACCAACGATCCAGGCCCTGGCGCACCGAATCCAGCGAGTGCGCTTTCAGCCCCCTTGCAAAACGCGGGACGATGCTTGCCGAGTCGGGCGGTGAATTACCGGCGTGATAGGCCACGTCAACCTGGACGACGTTGGCAATGCCGACAAGGTAAGCCTTCTTCATCTGATCTGACGATTCAGTCCACTGCTTGCCGGTGATCAATGGGATTTCATCCGCACGGGCAATGCTGGCGCCCATCGTCAGCGCCGTCCACGCCATGGCTGTCACCGCGAGCCCGATCAGCCTTGTTGCCATCGCATCCTCCTCAGTTGGGCCATGCACAGGACTTTGTCTTGATCCATATTAGTTGGTGTGCAGGCGTCTGCTGATCCACTCCTTGCGGAGCTCAAGCGAGTCGCTGGGCCTGCTCCCACGCCAGGCTGCCTCCCTGGCTAACTACCCGGGCATGTCGCTGGCATCTTGAGCGTCAGCGTCAGCTTGCTTCCCTTGGTTACAGATATGGTCTGTCCGTAGCTGACAGTCGGCATGAATTGAATGTCGGGTGCCACGGCTACCGGCGGATTTTTTGCGCCACCGATGGTCAGGTCGAGCTCCACATTGACCGCGTCGAAAGACCCCTGCCCTTTTGCCTCGGCGTCCTTCTTGAATGCGCACAGTCCGGCGGAGACTTGCTGCAAGGCGGTGGGGATATCAACTGGCTTGCCTGGCGGGATCGGTGCGGTGTTACATCCGGCAAGCATTAACGCAGCGAATGCAAAAAGGAAGGCAAACTGGGTGCGCATTGGAAGTCCTCAAGGGTCCGGCAGGTGAAAAAGCCTGTATCAGCCTGTATCAGCCTCAGCGTCGCTTCTGTTCGCTTCCGAACTGACATCCGGCCTTACAGCACAAGGGTTACCACGCGCAGCGTGGCATCGTCGGGACACGGTACGTCGGCAAATCCCAACCGCCTGGCCAGTCGCCGCATCGCAGTATTCGATGACAGAACATAACCTTCCATGCATCGATATCCGCGACGGCGGGCAATGTCGATCAAAGCGCCCAGCAGTCGGCTGGCAAGGCCAAGCCCATGCCAGTCATCCACTACCGTCACGGCAAACTCACAGGTATCGCTGCCCGCCGCCGCAGCGTAGCGCGCGCCGCCAACGATAGCGGGATTCTTTTCCGTCCTGGCAAGCGCCACCAGGGCGAACTCGCGCTCGGCGGCCGGGTGTGTCGCCTGCTCAAGCATGGCTTCGGGCAGTTGCTGCATGGCAGCCATGAATCTGGCATAACGCGCATCGGCAGAAAGCCTGCTGAATGCCGCGATCAGGCCGGCCTTGTCGTCTTCGGCAATCGCCCGAACCAGCACCTCCCGTCCATCGCGCAGGACTATGTTGAACGCCGGGAATGTTGTCGCATCTGGCTTGTTTTGCATGACGTCGGTGCCGTAAGAGAAAGCCGCGTTTAAGAGTTCGCAGCGTTCCATATTAGGCTCTAAATCGTCGTCGCCGGATATGGCGCGCAGTTTTCGCCCCAGCGCCTAGAATGCTGAGTGAGCACAGGTTCACTGGCCTGGATATCTCCCTTTGCAACGACTCAAACAACATCGTGACTGGAGGTGAGCGACATGACCGTACGCAAATTGCCCGCAGTTGGTTTCGCCGTCCTGATGGCATTCACTTCTTTAGGTGCAATCGCCCAGCCGGCGCAGGGATCATCCCCACCGGCAGCGGCGCCGGGCGAGGTTCCGAAAGCGCCACCGACCACGGCACAAGCCAAGGCCTTGATTGCCGAACGATTCAAGGCGGCGGATGCCAATCATGACGGCAAGCTGAGCCGTGACGAAGCGCAGGCGGGCATGCCGCAGGTCTACGAGAACTTCGACAAGATCGACGCCAGGAAGAAGGGATACGTCACGGAACGCCAGATCGGTTCGTATTGGATGAAGAAGACAAAGGATCAGATGCAGAAGGAAGATCCGATCTGGAACTGAAGTCGCAAGGTAGGTTCACCCAAAGGGTCAGCCACGGGCAAACGTGGCGGAAGCGGCTTGTGCCAATCGAAGTTTGCCCGGTGCTGTGCCTGGCTGCCCCGAACTGCAAAATTTATGTCCCGCATAGCAAAACGCGGGCGCAAAGATTTCTCATACTGAAGGCAGCCGTCGCTCTCGATCGACCTGGTCGGATCGAATAAACGCGGCCCATGGATGCAACGCGCTGCCCCGCGCGACGCACTGGAAAACCATTTGAGCTGCCGTCATGTTCGCTATTGCTTGCTGGTTGATTTTCTCCGTTTCGGTTGGCTTCATTGCCAATGCGCTGGGACGCTCCGCTGCCGTCTGGATGGCCTTCTCGCTGATCTTCAGCCCGTCCCTCGGCTTGATAATCGTAGCTGTCCTCGACAAGAAGCGGAGCCGGTCCGTCGTCGCGCCGCAGGAAGCCTGACACGAAAGGGGTAGTGCTCAATCGGGAGCGCCCGGCGCCCCGCAAGCTGCCCTCTTCCGGCCAGGCTCGGATGTCCACCCTGGAAACCGCCAGCCCATAAAAACGACGTATGCTTTCATAGTCGCCAGCTTGCCGGTGCAACCCTCGGGCCAGACATCATGGTGCTTGCGTGATCCGCCGTCGCCACGCCTTTCCAGGCGCGCGCAGAAGGGGCCGAATACTCGCGCTGCTAGCCGTCATTCTCATGGCCGCCCTCGGCGGCATTGTTGCGTACAATCTGATTGGCGGCGAAAAGCGTATCGAGCGGCGTCTCGACCGGCTCTACAGCCTGGCCGACCCGCAGTTTGCCCACGAACTGGGCGTGCTGCTAGGGCCGCCGGTCGTCGATGGCAACCGCTATCGCGTGCTCAGGAATGGCGACGAAATCTTTCCCGCGATGCTGGGCGCGATCCGCGGCGCGAAGAAGACGATCAATTTCGAGTCGTACATCTACTGGTCCGGAGAAATCGGCAACGAGTTCGCGCAGGCCCTTTCCGAACGCGCCAGGGCGGGCGTCAAGGTAAAGGTACTGCTGGATGCCGTCGGCAGTTCCAAGATCGACGAATCCGCCATGGACATCATGACCAGCGCCGGCGTGGACGTGCGCCGCTACCATCCGGTGCGGTGGTACACCGTCGGCAAGCTCAACAACCGCACGCACCGCAAGGTGCTGGTGGTCGATGGCGCGATTGGCTTTACCGGCGGCGTCGGCATTGCGCCGGAATGGACCGGCAATGCCCAGGATCCCGACCACTGGCGCGATACGCATTTCCAGGTGGAAGGCCCCGTGGTTGGCCAGATGCAGTCCATATTCCTGGACAACTGGATCAAGGTCAGCGGCCAGGTGCCGCATGGTCCGGAGTATTTCCCAGAATTGCCGCCGCTCGGCGACGGCCGCGCCCAGATGTTCAGCAGTTCGCCCACCGGCGGCAGCGAGAGCATGGCGCTGATGTACCACCTTGCCATCACGGCAGCCGCGCAGACCATCGACCTGTCGGCGGCCTACTTCGTGCCCGACGAGTTGACGGAAAAGGCATTGCTGGCGGCCCTGGAAAGAGGTGTCAGGCTGCGCGTGATCGTGCCGGGCGAGCATATCGATTCGGAAACCGTGCGCGCCGCGTCGCGCCGGCGCTGGGGCCGGTTGCTCAAGGCTGGCGCGCTGATCGCCGAATATGCGCCCACGATGTACCACTGCAAGGTGTTGATCGTCGATGGCCTGCTGGTGTCGGTCGGGTCGACCAATTTCGACAACCGGTCATTCCGTCTCAATGACGAAGCCACGCTGAATATCCTGGATGCCGGATTTGCCGCGGAGCAAACCAGGATCTTCGAGGAAGACCTGAAACTATCGCACCCGCAGACGCATGAACAGTGGGCCAACCGTCCCTGGACCGAAAAGCTGCGCGACCGGATGGCATCGCTGATCGGTTCCCAACTCTGACGCGGGTTATGATGCTGGCGATTCAGGCCCGCCCCCATGGTCATGCCAGAGCGCGCCAGCCATGCGCGCCCTGCTCGGCCGTCCGCCAGCGATGAACGCCCCACTGCAACTCGTCGGAAACCATCCATCGATCGTCGCCTTGCGCGACCTCATTGCCCGCGTGGCCAGCAGCCAGGCCCGCACGGTCTTGCTGTACGGCGAGACCGGCACCGGCAAGAGCCTGGTGGCTCGCATGCTGCATGAGCAATCAAGCCGCGCCGGTGCGGAATTTATCGACATCAACTGCGCGGCGATCCCGGCGCAATTGCTGGAATCCGAGCTGTTCGGCCACGAGCGCGGCGCCTTCACCGGTGCAGTCGGCAAGAAGGAAGGGTTGATCGAGGCCGGCAATGGCGGCACCGTATTCCTGGACGAGGTACGGGAGTTGGACCTGGTGATGCAGTCCAAGCTGCTGACGCTGCTCGATACCCGGCGTTTCCGCCGGGTCGGCGCGGTCAAGCCGATCAGCGTGGATGCGCGCTTTATCGCCGCCACCAACAAGATCCTCCTCAGCGAGGTCAACGCCGGCAAGTTCCGCGAAGACCTGTATTACCGGCTGCAGGTCATCGCTATCAATATCCCGCCCTTGCGTGAGCGCGGCGACGACATCCTGCTGCTCGCGCTTGCCGCGCTGCAGCGCTACAACCGCCAGTACGGCAGCCGGATGGAACGGCTCCACCCGGAAGTCGAGCGGATCTTCCGCGCGTATCGCTGGCCGGGCAATGTGCGCGAGCTGGAAAACCTGCTGGAACGCATCTGCCTGCTCGAGCAAGGCGATAGCGTGCTGCCGGTGCATCTGCCGGCGCGGATCCTGCGCGCGACCGGCGGGGCTGACACCCCTGGCACGACCACCGCGCCCCTGGCCGATCTCGCGCCGGTTGCCTGCGCCGCATCGCCCGCGGCAAGCACGGCGCTGGCGGATGGCCTGGACTACCACGCCGCCACGGCGCAATTCCAGGCCGCGCTGGTCGGTCAGGCCCTGGCAACATGCCACGGCAACCTTGCCGAGGCGGCGCGCCGGCTTGGCCTGAGCCGCCACGCCCTCCGGCACCAGATGACCAAGCTTGGCCTGGCCGCAGGCTGAGCCGGCGTGCCTTTCACGCAGCCGCGTGGGATACGCGCGCTCTCCGGGGCTGCATGCGCGCGTCCTTCACGCAGCCTCCTCCCATAAATCTGCAGACCTTTGATTTCAAAGGAAAAAATCTGACCTCTTCGGCTGGCACGGCTTCTGCTCAGTAAGTGTCGTGTGACTCGCTTAATCAATGAAGCGACACCTAACTGGAGAACCTTGCATGCAGTCGCTGAAGATCATTTGCCCTAACGGCCATCTCGGCTTTGCGCCGCTGCGCACCGGCAGCTTCGAGATCGGCGTGGCCGCGGGGCCGGACTACATCGCGGCCGATTCGGGCAGCGATGACGTGGGCCCGGTGCCGCTCGGCTCGGATACCTCGACCAGCCCCGAGGCGTGGCAGCGCCACGACCTGGAACACATGCTGCTGGCCTCGCGGCGCCTGGGCGTGCCGATGATCATCGGCTCGGCTGGCGACACGGGCACCAACAGCCGGGTCGACCTCTACGTCAACATCATCCGCGAGCTGGCGCAACGGCACGGACTCAAGCGCTTTCGCATCGGCTATTTCTACTCCGAGGTTCCGACGTCGCTGGTGCGTGAAAAGCTCGGCGCAGGCGAGACCATCCGGGGCCTCGACGGCTTTGCCGACCTGACGCTGTCCGAGCTGGACAGCACCGACCGCATCGTCGCCATGGCGGGCGTGCATCCGTATCTCGAACTGCTGCGCCAGGGGGCGGACGTGATCATCGGCGGCCGCAGTTCCGACGCCGCCGTGTTTGCCGCGCCGGCGCTGCACCACGGCTTCGCGGCGGACCATGCCTACTACCTGGGCAAGGTGCTGGAGTGTGCGTCTTTCTGCGCGGAACCGTATGGCGGCAAGGAAACGGTACTGGGCGAGATCACCGGTGACGACGTCCGTGTCACGGCGATGCACCCGGACCAGCGCTGCACCGTTGCCTCGGTGGCGGGGCATGCCATGTACGAGCGGTCCAATCCATTCGAGGAATTCGTCGCGGGCGGCAGGCTCGACATGCGCCATTGCCGCTACGAGCAGCTCGACCCGCGCACGACCCGCATTACCGGCTCGCGTTTCGAACCTGACCAGGTCGTGCGCGTCAAGCTGGAAGGCGCCGGCAAGGTCGGCGAACGGTACGTGGGACTTTGCGGCATCCGCGACCCGTACACGATTGCCAATGTGGACCGCGTGATTGCCTGGGCCCGGGACCAGGTGCGCGCGCGCTTTGGCGACACCGGCTACGAGCTGCACTACAACGTCTACGGACGCGACGGCGTGATGGGCGAACTGGAGCCGCTGCGCGACCGTCCCGGCCATGAACTGTGCGTCATGGTGCAAGGCGTGGCGCCCACCCGCGAGATGGCGGAGGAAGTGGCGATGATCGGCCTGCGCCAGATGTTCTACGCGCGCCTGCCTGACGTCAAAGGCACGGCCGGCTCTGTGTCGTTCCCGCTGGACGAGGTGCTGCGTGCCAGCCCCGCCTATCGCTGGACGCTGAACCACACGATGGCGGTGCACGATCCGCTGGCACTGTTCCCCACCCATGTTGTCGAGGCCGGCATCTGACGCGCCAGGCTTCCAGGATATCCATCATGACTACTGCCAATTCATCCACCCTTCCCCCGGCGCCCGCACAGAAGCTGCACGAACTTGCCAAGACCATCCGCAGCAAGAACGCCGGCGTCAACAAGATCACCTTCGACATCATCTTCCGCGAGGCGGCGCAGTATGAGCGCGTCAAGCGCTCGCGGGTACTGAGCCGCGACAGCATGGCCGCGCTGTTCGGTGTACCGGTGGCGCGCATCAGCGATTTCGTCGAATACGATCCGGCCTTCGCGATCAAGTTCACCATGTACCGGAAGCGCCCGAGTGGCAGCGCCGGCGACGGCGACATCTTCGGCGCCCAGCAGTACGCGCCGCTGCTGGAACTGGAGATCCCCGCCTGACCTGCGCACAACCTGCCGCGGCCGGCACGGCTGGCCGCGCGCGGGGCTGTGGCACCGCCGGCGCCGCCCGGATGCTCCCGTGGCGCCGTCCTGCAGCCTTGCTGCACTACGATGAGTTCGGACAGACGTATGAAGAAGACCTCTTTCAAGCGCATTTGGACCCGCCTGGCGCGCACCCTGCCGCCGGCAATCGCCACGGCCGCGCTGGCGCTCTCCCCCATGGCCGGCGCGGCGCCCGCGGACACTGCGGCCGCCGTGCCGCCACTGATGCGGATCGTGGTGCCGTTCTCGGCAGGCGCCAGCAACGACGTGATCGCGCGCGCGATGGCGCCGGCGTTGGCCAGGCGGCTCGGCAACACCGTGATCGTCGAGAACCGGCCCGGCGTGGCCGGTGTGCTGGGCGCGGATTACGTCGCCAAGTCGCCGCGCGACGGATCGGTGCTGTTGCTGACGTCGTCGACCTTCCTGACCGCGGCGGCCACGCAGGCGCGCTCGCCGTATGACCCGTTGACCGCGTTCGCGCCGGTGGCGCTGGTGGCCGACGGGCCGCTGCTGCTGGCGGTGTCGTCCACCATCGCGGCGTCGAAGTCGATCCGCACGCCCGCGGAACTGATCGCCGCCGCGCGTGCGAAGCCGGGTGCCATCACCTATGGCTCGGCCGGCGTCGGCTCGCTGGGGCAGCTTGCCACCGAACTGCTGTGCGACACGTCCAAGGTGCAGATGATGCACGTGCCATACAAGGGCGCGGCCAATGCGCTGATCGACCTGGCAGCCGGGCAGATCGATGTGATGATGTCGAACTACAGTTCGATCGCCACGCAGATCAAGTCCGGCAAGGTCAAGCCGCTGGCCGTGACGTCGGCCTCGCCGAATCCGGCTTTTCCGGAGTTGCCGCCGCTGGCGGCGTCGGTGCCGGGCTATGGCATCGAGATCTGGGTGGGCGTGCTGGCGCCCGCCGGCACGCCGGCAGCGCTGGTGCAGCGGCTCAATCGCGAGATCGGCGAGATTGCTGCCTCGCAGGAGGTGCGCGCGGTGCTGGAACCGGATGGCTCGCGTCCGTTGGCCGTGTCGCCCGCCGAGTTTGGCGCCCGGATGAAGCACGATCTTGTGCAATGGAAGCGGATCGCCGCGGAACGCAAGATCGTTGCCGAGTAAGCGCCTTCGCCTGTGCTGGCTGCCCCCCGGAATCACATGCAAACTGGTGATTGGAGCGGCCAAGGATAGGTGGATTGGTAAGCCCTATAGGCAATCTGGTAGGTCGGGATGCGCAGGGGCAATATGAGAACTGGTAAGCCCTCCCCTCGAAAATAGACGAACTGGTAAGCAACGTATAAACTCTGGTAATCCACCATGCATCCTTTACTTCACACCGCAGTTCGCCTATGGCTCACGCTCCACTCGGCTACAGCGCCCTGATTGCAAAGTTCAAGCTTCGCGTACCGCCCCTGCATTCCACCTCGGAGCTTTCAGACAAGACGGGGGTGCTGAGCACGCATACCGGAGCGGACGGCAGCGTGAAGACCGTCTATCCGAGGAACCGTTACCGTGGCGACGACACGACGGTCGACCACCTTACTTTTGCGTTGCGCAGGGAACCGTTGAACCTGACGGTACTCGCTGCGCTATTCGAGCACCAGGCGGCGGTTGAAGAGGTGCGCCAGTGGCTGGCCGCTTCGCCCGGCTCGCGGTATGCCCGGCTCGGCGGCTTCTACGCGAAGTGGCTTGCCGGCGCCGAGTTCGACTACAAGCTGCCGGCGGGAACCGCCCGGGTTGCGGCGCTGGATGAAGCGGACTATGTCACCGGCACCAGCCAGCTCGACGCCCAGTTCGGCATCCTGAACAACCACCTCGGCCCGGCGGCATTCTGCCCCCTGGTACGTCGCACCGGGCGCCTCGAGGCATTCATCGGCGCGGACCTTCCGGGCAAGATCGCCGCCGCGATCAACCGGCTTGAACCGGAAGTGCTAGCCCGCGCGGTGGACTATCTCTACCTCGCCGAAACCCGGTCGACCTATTCGATCGAGAAGGAGCTGCCCGACAACCAGCGGGTCGCCAGGTTCAGGCGCCTGCTGGAGTTTGCCGGTGCCGCGGTGCCGCTCGACGAGGCGCAGTTCTGCGAATGGCAGAACGAGATCATTTCATCGATCCGGGCGGAGTTTGCCTATCGCGATCGCCAGAACTGGCTCTCGCGCGGCGGACGGCTGCGCAACATCGCCGACTACATCCCTCCGCCCCCGCAGCAGGTCGAGGCGATGATGGATGGCCTGGCACAGGTTGCTGGCCTGATCAAGACGAAAGCGGCGCACCCGTTAGTCATCGCGGCATGCGTTTCATTCGGCTTTGTCTACATCCACCCGTTCTATGACGGCAACGGGCGGCTTCACCGCTTCCTGATCCACCATCTGTTGCGCCAGGCCGGCGTGACGCCGGAAGGGGTGGTGTTGCCGGTATCGGCCAGCATGCTGAAGAACCTGCCGGTCTACGCAGGTCTGCTGAAGGACTACTCGGCGCCCCGCACGGGGCTGCTGAACTACGTCCTGGACACGGACAGCGATACGATCCTCATCAAGTCGCCGCAGCCCTATTGGCTCTATGCGTCGTTCGATGCGACAGCGCTTTGCGAGTTTGTCTTCGAATGCATCCAGCAGTGCGTCGAGGAAGACCTTGCGATGGAGATCCGCTACCTGAAGGCGTTCGATGCCAGCGTGGCCCGGATCGAAGGATGGCTGGACCTGCGCCAGCCGCGACTCACCAACCTGATCGACCTGGTCGTGCAGAACCACGGCGAGCTATCGAACCGCAAGCGCGCGAAATTCACCGAGTTGTCCGATGCGGAGATTGCGCGGATAGAAGAGGTGGTGCGCGACGAATTCGCGGACTACTTCGAAGCCACGGCGAAGGCGGCCTGACTTCGCCCGCGTGTTCCAGGCGCCTCGGGCGCCGCACGCTTGCCAAAATCGGATATCCGTAGCGGCGCCGGCATGGCCATTGTAAAGGCGCGCCGACGCCATGATTGCCCGGCGGCGGCGCCCTGCACCCCGCCCCGCCCTTCGCACACGCGCTGCGACTCAGTACATTTCCCGGTACGCCGGTTGCCGATTCCGGCTAACCCCCTGTCCCCGCCAGTTCATACTGCAGCGTGCGGCGCGATACGCCCAGGCGTTCGCACAGCGCCAGGATGCTGGCGTCTCGCCGGCCGCTGGCGGCAGGTCAGTTTAGCGAACGGCGGCAGGCTCATGGGAGGGGGAGAACCCTGAGCGTCGCCCTCTGGCGCCGTCATCGCAAAGCCCTGGCGGCAAGCGCGCCGTACCAGTGCGGTTGGCGTCCCGACGACAGCGCGAAAAAAAAATTTGGCCTGCATGGAATAAAACCGGCCCCAGGTTTGTTTACTGCGACGTAGCAACGACAACCTGGAGAACGCCACATGAAGAAGCCCCTGCCCGTTATCGTGCTCGCCGCCATGGCCTTGACGGTCGGGTCGACCTGCCTGGCAGGCGGCGTGCCTGCGGTGCCGGATGGTCATGCCCATGCGCCCATGGCGCGGCAGCCGGAACCCTATGTCGCCAGCACCGCGAAGCCTTTCGCGCAACGCATGGACGACGCCATGGCGGTCATGGATGCAGGCATGCACGCGGCAGCCATGAACGGCGAGCCGGACCATGACTTCGTCGCGATGATGATCCCGCATCACCAGGGGGCCATCGACATGGCCAAGGCATTGCTGCTCGACACCCGCGATCCGGAACTGCGCAACCTCGCGCAGGGCATCATTACCGACCAGCAAAACGAAATCCGCCTGATGCAAGCCTGGCTCGCCCGCCATCCGAAGCCCGCGCCAGGCATCACCCCGGCGCCCGCCAATTCTCACTGAAAGGAATTCCCACATGAAGCAGACATTGCAGCTTGCGCTGGTGCTGGGCACGGTATCGTCGCTTGCCGTCGCGGCGCCTGCCGCCAGCGACCGCGTCTACACGGCGGACCAGAACAGCAACACCGTCTCGGTCATCGACCCCGGCACCAATACGCTGCTGGGCCAGATCCGCCTTGGCAATGCACGGCCCGATATCCTTTCGCCGCTCTACAAGGGCGAGATCAACGTGCACGGCCTGGGCTTCTCGCCGGATCACAAGACGCTGCTCGTGGTCTCCAATGGCTCGAACTCGGCAACGTTCATCGATACCGCCACGAACCGGGTCAAGGGCATCGCCTATATCGGCCGCTCGCCGCACGAGGGCTTCTTTACCGCGGATGGCAAGGAAGCCTGGGTGGTCGTGCGCGGCGAGGACTATATCTCGGTGATCGACCCGGCCAGCTACAAGGAAATCCGCCGCATCCCGACCGCACCGGGGCCCGGCATGGTGCTGTTCCATCCCGATGGCAAGCTTGCCTTCGTGGTTTCCAGCTTTACGCCCGAGGTCGATGTGATCGATGTCGCCACGCACCAGGTCGTCCGGCGCATTCCCGTGGCCAGCCCGTTTTCGCCCTTCCTGCAGTTCACCCCGGATTTCAGTGAAGTGTGGATGACGCACAAGGACGTCGGCAAGGTCACCCGCATCGACACGCAAAGCCTCCAGGTCAAGGGGGTGATCGACACCGGCTTTATCACCAATCACCTCGGCTTTGCCAGGACCGCGCGCGGCACGCTCGCCTACGTGACGGTCGGCGGCGAGAACGCGGTCAAGGTCTACACGACCGACGCCAACCCGCGGCTGCTCGCGACGATCCCCGTCGGCGCGCTGCCGCATGGCATCTGGCCGTCCGACGACGGTAGCCGGATGTACGTGGGCCTTGAGAACGGCGACGGTGTCGACGTGATCGATACCGCCACCGACCGCGTGATCGCGCGCACTCCGGTGGGACAGGCACCGCAGGCCCTGGTCTATGTTTCCAACGCCGTACCGGCCGGCGATGGCAAGGCCAATCTCACGCCGCATGCAAACAGCGATCCCATCAACATTCCGCTGAAGGCGACCGGTGCCGCCGGGCGCGGCTTTGTGGTGGCGCGCAACCTCGGCCTGGTCGATGCGCTGGAAGTGTTCCTCTACCAGCTCAAGCCGCAGACGGTCTATGACGTCTACGTGTCGGGACAACGGACTCCGGTTGCAAGCTTCAGGACCAATGCAGCAGGCGCGGCCAATGGCACGGCCATCGGGCCGATGCGCGAGGCGGTGTCGGCGTTGTCCGGGAAGAAGCCTGCCGCCGCCACGCTGCTGGTGGTCGAGGGTAACGCACCCCCGACCCCCACACGTGCCGTGCTGACCAGCACGCAGTAGGTTGCGCTTCAGCGGCCCCGGCTTCAACTGCCCCGATATGTGCCGAAGCTCCATGGCGAACACAGCAGCGGCACGTGGTAGTGCTGCGCGGCGTCCGCAATGGTGAAGCGCACGGGCACGATGTCGGAGAAGATGTCCGGCGTCTTGAAGTAGTCCGCCACCCGGAAACGCAGTTCGAAATCGCCGGTGCGCGCCTGGGTGGGGGGAAGCATGGGCGTGTCGGTGCGGCCGTCCTTGTTGGTCCGCGCCTTTGCGATCAGCTTCGGGGGCTGCGTGCCGACGTCGAACAGTTCGATCTGCATGCCGGCAATCGGTTTGCCAAGCGATACGTCGAGTACGTGAGTGCTGATGCCTGCCATGATCTGTCTCCTTTCAATGCAACGCCGGCATCAGCTGCCGCGGTAGTAGTTGTAGCTCCACGGCCCGAACAGCACGGGCAGGTGGATGCGCTGGCTGGCGTCCGTCACGCGCAAGCGCAGCGGGATCTTCGACAGGAACAGCGGCTGCGGCAGGTTGGCCTTGCGGGCCGCGAAATATTCGTCCACGTGCAGCACCAGTTCGTAGGTGCCGGTGCGGTAGGTGTCGCCGATCAGCAGCGGCGGTTCGCTGCGGCCGTTGGCGGCCAGCGTGACCGTCTGCAGCAAGCGTGGCGGGCCTTCGTCGACGCGGTACATGTCCACGCGCATGCCGGAGGCAGGCGTGCCGTGCCAGGTGTCGAGCGCGTGCATGGTCAGCCGGGGGCTGAGGCCGCCCTGCTGCACCGGACCTGAAGTCTGGTTAGGGGCCGCTGCCGGTGCCGGGCTGGCGGCCAGTGCGTTGCCAGCCAGCAGCGCACTGCCTCCCAGCGTGATCGATTGCAGGCCGAAGCGGCGGCGGGCGGCGTTGAAGCCGGGATCGTGGTCGTCGTGCATGTCAGGCCTCGCGCTTGTGATGGAGGCGGCGGATGCCGAACAGGACCAGCACCGCAGCCAGGATTTCGATGGCGGCCACCAGGTACAGGCCGCTGCTGACCGTGCCGGTCGCGGTCTTGATCAGGCCCATCACATAGGGCGCGCCAAAGCCGGCCAGGTTGGAGACGGAATTGATCAGGGCCACGCCCACCGCGGCGGCGCTGCCCGCCAGGTAGCGGTTGGGCAGTTGCCAGAACACGGGGATCGCGCTCATGGTGCCGACCAGCGCGGCGGTCATGGCCAGCAAGGTGATCACCGGCGACAGCGCCTGCACGCCCAGCAGCACGGCCAGCGCGGCCATTGCTGCACCGCCGACCAGCGCGGCGCCGCTGAAGTGCCAGCGCACCTCGTTGCGGCGGTCAGAGTGGGCACCGTTGACGATCATGCCGACAGCGCCGCAGAGGTAGGCCACCGCCGCGATCCAGCCCACCGCCATCGGCGTGGTGAAGCCGACTTCCTTGATGATGGTCGGGATCCAGAAGGTCAGCGTGGAGTTGGCGCACAGCAGGCAGAAGAAGATGGCGATCAGCAGCCACACCTTGCGGTTGGTGAACAGCGTACGCCAGTCGTGCCCACGCTCGCCCATGGTGGCGTTGTCGCGCTTCAGGGCATCGAGCACCACGCGCTTCTCGTTGTCGGTCAGCCAGTTGGCCTGCTCCGGCTTGTCGGTCATGTAGAACCACGCGAAGATGCCGGCCAGCACGGAAGGAATGCCTTCCAGGATGAACAGCCATTGCCAGCCGTGCATGCCGTGCACGCCGCCCATCGAGGTCATGATCCAGCCGGCCAGCGGGCCGCCAAGCACACCTGCGATGGCCGACGCCGACATGAAGGTGCCGAAGGCGCGGGCACGCCGCTCGGACGGATACCAGTAGGTCAGGTAAAGAATCACGCCGGGATAGAAGCCCGCCTCGAATGCGCCCAGCAGGAAGCGCAGGATATAGAACTGCGTCGGCGTGGTGACATAGGTCTGCAGCATGCAGATCACGCCCCAGCAGATGGTGATGCGCATGATCGTCTTCTTGGCACCGATCTTCTGCAGCAGCATGTTCGACGGCACTTCGAAGAAGAAGTAGCCGAGGAAGAAGATGCCGGCACCCAGGCCGTAGACCGCCTCGCTGAAGCGCAGCGAATCCAGCATCTGCAGCTTGGCGAAGCCGATGTTGACGCGGTCCAGCCACGCGAGCACCCACAGCACGCCAAGGAATGGCAGCAGGCGCCACGACACTTTGCGAAAGACGCTGGCTTCCGCATCGTCCGCCGTGCCGGCGAACAGCGGAACGCCCTGTTTTGTGATGGACATGGAGTCTCCTGTCTTGTCGGTTTGTGTTTTGCAGCCGATGCCCCGGGGATGGTGCGGCGGCTGGATTGGGTGCAAGTATAGGAACGGGCCCGGAATGCGGAACGGGGGGGCTGGTATAGGCCCTATATCAGCTTGGATATGGGTCGGAATGCCTTGTCTGGCGCGGGTTTCGGGGCTATTGACGGGCGCGTTGGCAGACCTATGGATTACCCTAGTGGGCTGGCTTTTCCGCGCTCGCACGGCGTCCGTTGGCGATGGCACCCCGGCCGCGTGCGGGTTCGACCGCGTTGCCGTGCGGTGCGCAAAAGGCTACAAATCCGCCATGGGCAGCAAGCAATGCGCACCGGTTGCGCCGCCTGCTGCCCACGCCGACTTACCGACCAGATGCCCGAGACTCCGCATGATCCGCGCCGACGACCCCTTCGATACCTACCTGCTGCGCGTGCTGTGCATCCTGATTGCCGAGCAGAGCGTCTCGCGCACCGCCATCCGCCTGAACCAGTCGCAGCCCGCCATCAGTTCGGCGCTCAAGCGCCTGCGCGCCATCTTCAACGACCCGCTGCTCACGCGCGAGAAGAACGTCATGGTGCCGACCGAGCGCGCCCTGCAGCTCGCCCGCAACGCGCAGGCGGCACTCAGCGCGCTGGACAACCTGCTGGTATCGGACGACCGCTTCGATCCCGCCACCACCGAGCAGAGCTTTACGGTAGCCATGCCCGACTACCTGGCGCCGCCCTTCTTTGCCCACGTCGTGCGGGAATTCCGGCGCATGGCGCCCCACGCGCGGCTGGCGGCGATTCCGCTGAGCGCCACGTTCGACTACGAGCAGGCGCTGTCGGAGGGCACCATCGATATCGTGATCGGCAACTGGCCCAATCCGCCGGAGCACCTGCACCTGTCGGTTTTGCTGGAAGACGAGGTGGTCTGCATGGTGGCGCCGGACAGCGTGCATAACCAGCCGGGCAAGTTCACCGCGCAGTCCTACCTGGGCGCGGCGCATATCGTGCCCACGCCCTACTCGCGCGACCAGCGCGGGCTGGTGGACACGGGCCTCAGCACGATGCGCGTGCACCGGGACAACCGCATCAGCTGCCCTTACTTCAACCTGGCGCCGAGCCTGATCCCGGGCACGGACCTGATCCTGACCACGGGCCGTCACTTTGCCAACTATCACGCGCAGCATGTGCCGGTGGCGGTGCTCAAGCCGCCGATCGAGTTTCCGTTCATGCGCTTTTACCAGCTCTGGCATCCCGCGCGCCACCGCTCGGCTTCGCATGCGTGGCTGCGCGGCATGCTCACGTCCGCATCACAGGCGCTGCGGGACCTGCGCGACCTGGACCCTGCCGCGCGCGCGTAGTGGTGTCCATAGCGGTATCCACGGCGGTATCCACGGCGGTATCGGATTCTGTTATGCGTCTTATATGGCCGCGCCCCTCGCCGCGGCCATGCCCGCTTCCTATACTCGGCCCGTATTCGGTTTCCATGCCTGGCCTGCGCGTCGGGCCTAACGGGAGAGCAGTCCATGTCACAGTCACTCGATCTGGCGCCGGTCAACGCGCTGGACCAGTCCGGCTTTATGCACGCGTTCGGCAGCGTGTTTGAACATTTTCCGCTGGCGGCCGAGCGCGCCTGGGCGCAGCGGCCCTTTGCATCGGCCAATGCGCTGCATGATGCGATGATGGATGTCATCCGCAAGCTGGATGCGAAATCCCAGTGCGATTTCCTGAACCTGCATCCGATGCTGTCCGCCGGCAATATCCGCGCTGGCACCATGACCGCGGATTCCAATGCCGAACAGAAGAGCGCGGGGCTGGACGCGATGTCGGCGCAGCAGGAAGCCACGCTCGATCGGATGAATGCCGCCTACCTAGCGCGGCACGGCTTTCCCTTCATCATCTGCGTGCGGCACTACACGCGCGAAGGCATCTTTGCAGCGCTGGAGCGGCGTATCGACCGCAGCACGCAGCAGGAACTGGATGAGGCGCTGGCGCAGATCGGCGCGATCACGCGCGGCAGGCTCCAGGCACGACTGAGCGCGCTGGCCTGAAAAAATGCCATGACGGATGCCCGACGCCGGTCGGGCATCCGGACAGCGCGGCCGGTGCACAAGACGCCGCGCATCAGGGCGTTCAGCGCTGCGCGGCGCGGCTTTGCGCCATCCATGCCTCGAAGGTGGTCTTGCCCAGCCACGCCTCACCCTCTGGCACCAGAGTATCGTCCTTGAGCGCGGCCCCGAAATACCGGGCTTTGGGATCGGTCACTACCTTGCGGGAATCGGCAGTGGCGTCGAGATAGCGCTGCACCAGCTCGTCCATGCGGCATCGTTCCGGCCCGGCAATGTCGACCATGCCATTCACTGGCGCGGCCAGCGCACGGTCCGCAACCGCCTCGGCAACATCGTCCGACGCAATGGGCTGGATCAGCGCGGCGGACAAGCGCACGGAATCGCCGTCCGCCCCGGACTGGACGATACCGCCCAGGAACTCGAGGAACTGCGTGGACCGGACGACGGTATAGGGAATGCCGGCCTCGCGGATCAGCCCTTCCTGGGCAATTTTTGCACGGAAGTAACCGCTCTCCGACAGCTTGTCGGTGCCCACCACCGACAGCGCAACATGGTGCCCGACACCCGCGGCCTTCTCGGCGGCCGCGAGATTGCGCCCGGATGTCTTGAAAAAATTCAGCACGGCCTCGTCCTCGAACGAGGGTGAATTGGCGACATCCACGACCACCTTCGCACCCGCCAGGGCCTCGGCGAGGCCTTCGCCGGTCAGCGCGTTCACACCCGTCTGCGGCGACGCGGCAACCACCTCATGGCCTTTCGCCTTCAGCCGCGCCACGACCTTGCTGCCGATCAGTCCGGTACCACCGATTACGACAATCTTCATCATGCACCTCGATTTTTCGAACAGTTTGGGACGACCCCGCTGGAATCCTAGGTGACTGGAGGCGGGAGGCGGTAGGCCCCGGTGGAGCGCATCGTGTTGCCGGGCTGGCAACAATGCGAGCGGTGCCCCTGTCAGCGCGCGCAGGCTGCGCCAAGCTAACGCCAGCGCCAACCTTGATAAATCAACTTATTGACCTAGTAAAGGCGAAATAGGCACATATTTACCGTAATTACCCTAGTTTTTGCCGATTCAATAAGTAATGATCTTGACGTATAACCTCGCTTCAACCATATTCCGTCCAGCCCAGGCCGGGGGCCGGTTCAGAGGGCCTCGCCGCTTGTTGAGCGTTCAAAAGAAGATTGGTGAAGGAGACATACGATGCAGCACATTGATGTACAAAAGCTGGCCGATGACGCCCGCTTTAACCGATTCCATGCGCGCGTGCTGGCCTGGTGCCTGCTGGTAATCATCATCGACGGCTACGACATCGCCGTCGCAGGCGCCGCCCTGCCGTCGATCATGAAGGAGATGGGCGTCACGGCATCGACGGCCGGCTTCATGGCGAGCTCCGCGCTGTTCGGCATGATGTTCGGCGCCATCTTCCTGGGCGCCCTTTCCGACAAGATCGGCCGCCGCTGGACCATCTCGCTGTGCGTATTCCTGTTCAGCGTATTCACCGCTGCCGCGGGCCTGACCAACGATCCGGTCTCGTTCAGCGTGATGCGGTTTATCGCCGGCCTTGGCATCGGCGGCGTCATGCCGAACATCGTCGCGCAGATGACGGAGTACTCGCCGCGCAAGATCCGCAGCTTCATGACCACGGTGATGTTTTCCGGCTATGCCATTGGCGGCATCCTGGCCGCGGTGATCGGCAAGCAGTTCATTGCCGGTTTTGGCTGGCAGATCGTGTTCTTCGCCGCCGGCGTGCCGGTGCTGCTGATCCCGTTCATCCTGAAGACGATGCCGGAGTCGCTGTCGTTCCTGGTGTCGCGCCAGAACGAAAAGGACCTGCGCGCCCTCGCGCAGCGCATCGATCCGCAACTGCGGCTGGGTGCCGGCGCTACCTTCCGCTTGCCGCAGCAGGACCGTGCAACCGGCGTGCCGGTGGCCCGCCTGTTCCAGGACGGGCGTGGCTTCAGCACGATCATGTTCTGGATCGCCTTCTTCACCGGCCTGTTCATGGTCTATGCGCTCAGCACCTGGCTGACCAAGCTGATGGCGATGTCGGGCTACAGCCTGGGCTCGGCGCTCAGCTTCGTGATCGCGCTGAACGTGGGCGCGGTGGTCGGAGCGATTGGCGGCGGCTGGCTGGCCGACCGCTTCCATATCAAGTGGGTGCTGGTGGTGATGTACGCGCTCGGCGCCGCGTTCCTGTACCTGATGACGTTCAAGACCTCGACCGAGATGCTCTACCTGCTGATCGGCGCGGTAGGGGCCTGCACCACCGGCGCGCAGATCGTCGCGTATGCGTATAGCGGCCAGTTTTATCCGGTGTCGATCCGTTCGACGGGCGTGGGCATGGCCTCTGGCATCGGACGCCTGGGTGCCATCGCGGCGCCGGTACTGATCGGGCTGATCGTTTCGCTGCAGTTGCCGCTGGCGCAGAACTTCCTGGTCATCGGCGCGGCGGGCATCGTGGGCGCGCTGGCACTGGCGTGCATCAACCACAGGCTGTCGGCATCCGCGCAGCATGCCGATGAGGCGGCAAGCCCGGCGCCGGCATCGGTGATGCCGGCCGTGGCTGAAGCGCGCAGCTAAGGGAGTCTTGCTGGCGGGCGGCGCCTCGGTGCGCCGCTGGAAACAGATGGAACAGATGGCGGGCCCGGCACGATGCCGGGGCCCGCCATTTTTTTTGAGGTCAGTCGACGGCGTCGACGATAAAGCGCCGGGTGATGGTAGCGCCGGCCCGCACGCGCCGATGCCGCACCGCCCAGACCACCGCGCGCATGGCCTTGCCGCCATGGGACTCGACCATGCTGGTACACCGCTCCAGGGCCGCGTCGTCCGGGAAATAGCGAAGCTCGGCGGCGCTGCCCAGGATCACGGCGATATCCAGCGCGGATTGCTGCCGCATGGCCAGCGTCAGCAGGCGGCTGAGGCGGCGGGTCACCGCGTTGGCGTCGCCGGGCCATTGGCGCCTGGCCTCGGCCTGGATTGTGCGGGCCGCGGCGCGGATGTGATGGAGCATGTCGGCGATGCCCATTTCCGGCTGTGTAGTCCGTTGGGGTCGCACGGCTTGTGCCACTTCCATGATTTGTGTCCCAGCGCGCCGGAGAACCGACCGCTCAGCGGCCGAGGAAGCGCGACGGACGCTTTACGACGAAGGCGGCGATGCCTTCGCTCGCGCCGGCAGTCCGGGCCGTCTGCACGAACAGATCCGCTTGCGCCCGCAGGCCGGCGGGGCGGTCGATGGTCAGGACGGCGGCATCGCGGGCGTGGTGGAGCGTGATGGTCATGGCTGAACTTTTATGGCAGGCGTCCGGGAGATACTAGGCACGCCGCGTGTGTACGTCAATATCATTACTTATCTTTACCTATGAATCCGCCACAATGGCTAAATATGCTGCTTACATCGAGAAATAATGATCAAGATCCTTGCTCAAATGCAGTAAAAGTTGGCTTTGATACACATCCCTGCGAGCCCTGCTGCAGCCCCCCGCGCCCACCCCACCCTTCACCCCGCGCACGTGTGTGCTCCGCGCCGCCTTAGAATAGGCACACCCATGGCAAGCCCCAGGGCGGCCAGTGTCGATCCCACACCATGACCAAACCCGATTCAACCTACGACCCATCCGACGTCTCCGTCCATAACCGGCTGTTCTTCCGGCTGTTCCAGGCTGGCAATACGCTGGACCGGCAGACGAGCAAGTCGCTCGGCATCACCACCGTGCAATGGTCGGTGCTCGGGGCGCTGTCGCGGCCGCAGGTGCCGGAAGGCATGTCATTCTCGGAGTTGACGGAATACCTGGTGGTGAGCCGGCAGAGCCTCGATGGCGTACTCAAGCGGCTGGAGCGGGAAAAGCATGTCCAACGCGTCGCCGACACGGTGGACCGCCGCGCCAAGAAGGTCGTGCTGACGCCGAAGGGGCGCGAGTTCTGGAACGGCCTGCAACCGCGGATCTATGAGTTCTACCGCCAGGCATTGGCGAGTTTCCGCTTTGATGACAAGGTTTCGCTGGTGCATTTCCTGAACCAGCTCAATGCCGGCCTGGCCGGCGTCCACATGGACGCGGACCCGGGCGTGCAGGCGCCGGAGGAACCGGTACGTTCCGCGCAGGACTGACCGCGGCCACAGCGCTCGACACGGGCGGCACGGCCACGCCGAAGGGGCCGCCCAAGCCTTCCCGGGTATGACAAAATATGCCACGACCCGGCCCGCCCCCGCTTCCGGCCGGACCGTCTTACCGGCCCTGCAACATTGACCCAGTTCACCGCCACCGTCCCCATTTCGCTGGTCAACGGCTTCCTGTCCGGTGCCGATCCGGCCGCCATGGCGCGGCTGGCGGAGCGTGCGGGGATCCCGGGCGGCCTGTTGCAGGCGCCGGCTGCCCGCGTGACCGAGGAACAGTTTTCCACGCTCTACCGCGAACTCGCCATGGAACTGGACGACGAGATGCCGGGCATCTTCAGCCGGCCGCTGCGCAACGGCACGCTCAAGTACCTGTGCCTGAGCTTGCTGGATGCCCCGCGGCTGGAGGTGGCGCTGCGCCGCTTCGGCCAGTTCTTCCACCTGATCCTGGACGATTTCCGGCTTGAATCCGGGCGTGATGACGGCTTCGGCGATGTCATGCTGCGGGCCGACCCGGCCGGCCCCGGCGTCAGCGCGCTGGGCTGCGAGCTGATGCTCAAGCTGGTCCACGGGGTCGCGTCATGGCTGATCGGCAGGCGCATTCCGCTGGTCAGGGTGGAGTTCGATTTCCCGCGGCCGCCGCGCGCCAGCGATTCCCTGTACCTGTTTCCCGGCCCGGTGCAGTTTGGCGGCCGCCAGACGCTGCTCAGGTTCGACGAAGCCTACCTGGACATGCCGGTCCGCCGGCGCAAGGCCGACCTGCAGAAATTCCTGGCGCGCGCGCCCGAAGACTGGATCTTCGTCGCGTTCGCCGACCAGATGGTGTGCCACCATGTGCGCCAGTACCTGGCCGACTGCCTGCCGGCGACGCCGACCATCGAAGCGGTGGCGCAGGACCTGCACTTCTCCGTCCGCACGCTGTGCCGCCGGCTCACCGCCGAGGGCACCACCTTCCAGGCCATCAAGGACGAGGTGCGCCGGGACATCGCCATCCAGCGGCTGACGCGCACCACGGACGCCATCGCGGCAATCGCCTTCGATATCGGCTTCGACAACCCCACCGCCTTTCATCGCGCCTTCCGCAACTGGACCGGCAGCACGCCCAAGGCCTACCGGACCATGCCCGCGCACGCCTGACAAATGCTGCCACCCGGTGGCGGCAGCGGCCGGCCAGTGGGGCATCCCCGCGCGCCGGTTTGTGCAGGGCGGCAGGTTTCGTCAATGAATGGGCAGCATTGGGTAACCGCGCCCGGCGCTTCCGGCGGTACGATCTCATATCGGCCCGCGTTGCGGCCAGGCGCCATGCCTTGCGCGCCACCCCAAACAAGCTTACAGACGTACAGACAGGAGACATCCATGACCTACCGTGCCCCGCTCAAAGACATGTTGTTCGTGATGAACGAGCTCGCAGGTCTTGAAGCTGTCAGCGGCCTGCCCGGCTTCGAGGAAGCCACGCCGGAAACGGCCGGGGCCGTGCTCGACGAAGCCGCCAAGTTCAACGAACAGGTGTTGACGCCGCTCAACCGTACCGGCGACCTGGATCCGAGCAGCTGGAAGGATGGCGTGGTCACCACGACACCCGGCTTCAAGGACGCCTTTCGCCAGTTTGGCGAAGGCGGCTGGCAGGGCGTGCTGCATCCGCAGGAGTTTGGCGGCCAGGGCCTGCCCAAGCTGATCTCCACCGCCTGTATCGAAATGCTGAACAGCGCCAACCTCTCGTTCGCGCTGTGCCCGCTGCTGACCGACGGCGCCATCGAAGCCCTGCTGACCGCCGGCTCGGACGAACAGAAGGCCGCCTTCCTGCCCAAGCTGATCAATGGCGAGTGGACCGGCACCATGAACCTGACCGAGCCGCAGGCGGGCTCGGACCTGGCCGCCGTGCGCACCCGCGCCGAGCCGCAGGGCGACGGCACCTACAAGGTTTTCGGCACCAAGATCTTCATCACCTACGGCGAGCACGACATGGCGAAGAACATCGTCCATCTGGTGCTGGCCCGTACGCCCGATGCGCCCGAGGGCGTCAAGGGCATCTCGCTGTTCATCGTGCCCAAGTTCCTGGTCAATGCCGACGGCAGCCTGGGCGAGCGCAACGACGTGCAGTGCGTGTCGATCGAGCACAAGCTCGGCATCAAGGCCAGCCCGACCGCCGTGCTGCAGTTCGGCGACCACGGCGGCGCCATCGGTACGCTGGTGGGTGAAGAGAACCGCGGCCTGGAGTACATGTTCATCATGATGAACTCGGCCCGCTTCGCGGTCGGCATGCAGGGCGTCGCGGTGTCCGAGCGTGCCTACCAGCAGGCCGTGGGATATGCGCGCGAGCGCGTGCAAAGCCGCCCGGTCGACGGCTCGGCGCGCGAGGCCGTCACCATCATCCACCACCCCGACGTCAAGCGCATGCTGATGACGATGCGCGCGCTGACCGAAGGCGCCCGCGCCGTCGCCTACGTGGCCGCGGCCGCCAGCGACACTGCGCACCAGCATCCCGACGAAGCCGTGCGCAAGCAGAACCAGGCGTTCTATGAATTCCTGGTGCCGGTGGTCAAGGGCTGGAGCACCGAACTGTCGATCGACGTCACCAGCCTCGGCGTGCAGGTGCACGGCGGCATGGGCTTCATTGAGGAAACCGGCGCGGCCCAGCACTACCGCGACGCCCGCATCCTGCCGATCTACGAAGGCACCACGGCCATCCAGGCCAACGACCTGGTCGGCCGCAAGACCGTGCGTGACGGCGGCGCCGTGGCGCGCGCGATCTGCGCGCAGATCGCCGAGACCGAGGCCGCGCTGGGCCGGCATGGCGGCGCTGCCTTCACCGCGGTCCAGGCGCAGCTGGCCAATGGCCGCGCGGCGCTGGAAGCGGTGGTCGAGTTTGTGGTGGCCAATGCCAAGTCGGACCCGAATGCCGTGTTCGCCGGCAGCGTGCCGTACCTGAAGCTTTGCGGCATCGTGTTCTCGGGCTGGCAGCTGGGCCGGGCGATGCTGGCCGCGGATGCGAAGCGGGCCGAGGATCCGGGCTTCCACGACGCCAAGATCGCCACCGCGCATTTCTTCGCACAGCACATCCTGTCGCAGGCAACGGCGCTGCGCGATGCTGTCGTTGGCGGTGCTGCCCCGGTCAATGCGCTGACGGCCGAGCAGTTCTGACGGCGCCCGGGCGCGCAGCAGACAAGGGCGGCCTTCGGGCCGCCCTTTTTTCTGGCAGCGACTGGCGGTTGTGTACCTAGCGTTTTGCCGCCAGCGCGGCGTCCAGCACCGTCAGGATGTGATACGCCGCTTCCACCCGCGCCGGCACCGGCATGTTCTTGTTGCCGAGCATCACCAGCCCGATGCGTTTGGCCGGCACGAACACGACGTAGGCGCCAAACCCGT
Organism: Cupriavidus sp. P-10; assembly: GCF_003402535.2. Taxonomy (NCBI): domain Bacteria; kingdom Pseudomonadati; phylum Pseudomonadota; class Betaproteobacteria; order Burkholderiales; family Burkholderiaceae; genus Cupriavidus; species Cupriavidus sp. P-10. The sequence goes on along the minus strand of NZ_AP025171.1, from coordinate 1,301,296 downwards.
TGGTCGACCCGGTCTTGTTGACCAGCACATCGGCGCTTTGTGCCTGCGGCGGCTCCAGCCTGTCGACCTTGTTGGCCTCGAATACCACCTGCGGCGAGCTGCCCGCGAGGATGGCGCTGACCGGCGTCGGATAGGCATACATCTCCCATCCCAGCCCCTGCACCATGCTGCCGACCTTGAAGTAGCCGGTACGCGCGGTGGCGATGGCGCGCTGCATCTTGTCGTCAAGCCCCGCCGGCGACAGGTTGGCCTCGACGAAGCGGATCATGTCGGCCGACGTCGTCTTCACGCCGTAGGCTTCGGAATCCAGTACGCCCGGCGTCACGCGGGTCGGCTTGTCGTCCTTGGTGTAACCCCATGCGTAGTCGGCCATCAACGGCTTCGGCACCCGGATATAGGTACGTTTCAGGCCGAACGCCGGAAACAGGGTCTTCTCCATCAGGTCATCGAACGGCTCGCCCAGGCTGCGCGCGGCGAGGTAGCCGAACAGGCCGATGCTGGGGTTCGAGTAACGTCGATGGGTTCCAGCCGCGTAGGCGGGTTGCCAGGCCCTGAAGTAATCGACCATTGCCTGCGGATTGTTGACCGCCTCGGGAAACTGCAGCGGCAGGCCGCCGGCCGCGTAGGTGCCAAGGTCCAGCAGGCTGGTCGTGCCCAGGGCGCTGCCGGCAAGCGCCGGCAGGTACTTGCCGGCGGGATCCGACAGCGACATGGCACCGCGCGCCTGCGCATATCCCGCCAGCGTCGCCGTGAAGGTCTTGCTGACCGAGCCGATCTCGAACAGGGTCGACTCGGTGACGGGCTTGCCGCCCCGCTTCGCGGTCACGCCATAGTTGAAGAAATACTGCTTGCCGCCGGCCGTCACCGCGATGGCCATGCCCGGTATGTTGTGCGCCTTCATCATGGGCGCGATCGCCTCGTTGACGGCGCGTTCGAGCTGGCGCGGGTCGACCTTGTCGGCGGCGTACGCGGCTGGCGTGCACAGGAGGCCGGTGGCGGCTATCGCCGCGAGGCGCGTAAGGGCATGGATCTTCATGTCAGGCAGTGGCAGGAGTGTCGGCAAACCGCGAGGAATATACGCGTCCGCGCACGGCTTGCACAATGGCCACGCCCTTCCCGGCGGCGCCTCAGCCCGCCGCTTCCGGGTGGAAGCCGAGCGCGGCGCTGACCACGCGGGCCTCGTGCCGCACGGCGGTGCCGACCGGCCCGTCGATCGACGGATCGAAGCCGCCGGTGGCGCCCAGCGCCGTCAGCACCGCGCACACGCGGCCGGTGTAGTCGCGCACCGGCGCGGCCACGGCGCTGATGCCGGTCAGGTTGGTGTCGCGCACCCAGGCGCAGTCATCAGCCTGCACGGCGCGGCGCAGCGCGCCGATCGGGTCGTCCCGATCGAGCGAAGCCAGCCGCGCCGCCCCAGCCTGCTCCAGTTCTTCCTTCGCCTGCTGCTGCACCCGGGTTTCGTCCAGCAGGCCCAGGAACACGCGCCCGGTGGCCGACCACAGCAGCGGCATCACCGACCCCGCGCGCACGTTCACCGTGACCGGCAAGCCCGGTTCCTCAAAACGCATGATGGTCGGCCCTTTGTTGCCCATCACCGCGACAAAGCACGTCACTTCCAGCGTCTCGCGCAGCCGCACCAGCGAGGCCTCGGCCAGCCGGATCGGGTCGGCCTGCCGCATCGCCGCCATGCCGATCTGCAGCGCCTCGTAGCCCAGGTGGTACTGCTGCGTACCGGATTCCTGCGCAACCAGTCCCTCTTCCAGCAGGCTGACCAGGTAGCGGTGCACCTTGGCCGGGCTTTCGTCGATATGCGCGGCCAGCGCGGTCAGGCTGGCGCGCCCGCCGAGCCGGGCCAGCCCTTTGAGCACCGCCATGCCCGTGACGGCGGACTGCACCCGCTGGCGACGCTCCCGGGTGCGGGGCGAGGCGGCGTCAACAGGCGTTTCGGGGACGGCGGACTTGGAACGGGATGCGTGCATGGCAATGGTGGTGGCAATGGCAGGCAGATTAGGCCACGCCTGGTCTGGCGACGGTAGGTCGGCCGGCCCCAAGGTTAACCCTCATTCAATGATTACGCAATGCGTATAAGATTTACGCAAAACAGAAATTCATCGGAGACAACCACATGCCCCGCACCCTGTTGCCGCGCCTGGCCATCGGCGCTTTTGGCGCGCTCGTCCTGCCCATGCTGTCCGCCCTGCCGGCGCACGCCGCCGACACCTACCCCGCCAAGCCGATCCGCTGGATCGTGCCGTACGCCGCCGGCGGCGGCTCGGACTTCCTCGCGCGCACCATTGGCCAGGGACTGTCGGCCAAGGTCGGCCAGCCGGTCGTGGTGGACAACAAGCCCGGCGGCAATACGGCGATCGGCGCGGCCGAGACGGTGCGCTCGGCCGCCGACGGCTACACCGTGCTGTCCGCCGACAACGGCACGCTGGTATTCAACCCGGTCCTGTACAAGACGCTCTCCTACAACCCGGGCAAGGACCTGGCCCCGGTCACGCTGCTGGGCCGCTTCCCGATGATCCTGGTGGTCGGCGCGAACAGCCCGGTGAAGAACGCCAGGGACTTCATCGCGCAGGCGAAGTCCACGCAGGGCGGCGTCAGCTATGGATCCGCCGGAGCGGGCAGCCCGCACCACCTGGCCATGGAATTGCTGAAGGTGGAAGCCGGCGGCCTGCCGATGACGCACGCGCCCTACCGCGGCGCCGCGCCCGCGCTGTCGGACGTCGCCGCTGGCCAGCTCGCCGCGATGATGGTCGACTATGCCGCCGGCGCCGGCTTTATCAAGGGCGGCAAGGTGCGGCCGCTGGCCGTGGCCAATGCCACCCGCCTGCCGCAGCTGCCCGACGTGCCGACCTTCGCCGAGCTGGGCTACCCACGCGTGGAAGCCGCCGCGCTGGTCGGCATGGTGGTGCCTGCGGCCACACCGCCGGAGGTCATCAACACGCTGAACAAGGATGTGGTCGCGGCGATCCGCGAGCCGGCGGTGAACAAGCGGCTGGTGGATTTCGGCGTGGAGCCGGTGGGCAATACGCCGGCGCAGTTCAGCGAGCTGCTGCGCACCGAGTCGGCACGCTGGACCAGGCTGATCCGCGACCTGAAGATCACGCTGGACAACTAAGGCCGGCAATCATCTGACCCCCAAGCCCGTCCGGCACCGACCGGACGGCAAGTGCTTTAGCCAGGAGTACGCAGTATGGCCAACCTCTCACACGGTGCCGCGCGCGGCGGCTGCCCCGTCGACCATTCCGCTTTCAAGGCACCCAACGGCTGCCCCGTCAGCCATGACGCGGCGGAATTCGATCCCTTCGGCGACGGCTACCAGCAGGACCCGCCCGAATACGTACGCTGGTCGCGCGAGCAGGAACCGGTGTTCTACAGCCCCAGGCTGGGCTACTGGGTCGTCACGCGCTACGACGACATCAAGGCGATCTTCCGCGACAACCTCACCTTCAGCCCGTCGATCGCGCTGGAGAAAATCACGCCCACCGGCGACGAGGCCAACGCGGTGCTGGCCTCGTACGGCTATGCCATGAACCGCACGCTGGTCAACGAGGACGAGCCCGCCCACATGCCGCGCCGGCGCGCGCTGATGGACCCGTTCACGCCCGCCGAGCTGGCGCATCACGAGCCCATGGTGCGGCGCCTGGCGCGCGAATACGTCGACCGCTTTATCGACGATGGCCGCGCCGACCTGGTCGACCAGATGCTCTGGGAAGTGCCGCTGACCGTGGCGCTGCATTTCCTGGGCGTGCCCGAAGAGGACATGGACCTGCTGCGCCAGTACTCCATCGCCCACACGGTCAACACCTGGGGCCGGCCAAAGCCGGAGGAACAGGTCGCGGTGGCGCATGCCGTGGGCAATTTCTGGCAGCTGGCCGGGCGCATCCTCGACAAGATGCGCGAGGACCCGTCGGGCCCGGGCTGGATGCAGTACGGCCTGCGCAAGCAGAAGGCGCTGCCCGAGGTCGTCACCGACTCCTACCTGCATTCGATGATGATGGCCGGCATCGTCGCCGCGCACGAAACCACCGCCAATGCCTCGGCCAATGCCCTCAAGCTGCTGCTGCAGCATCCGGATACGTGGCGCGAGATCTGCGAGGACCCCTCGCTGATCCCCAACGCGGTGGAGGAATGCCTGCGCCACAACGGCTCGGTGGCGGCGTGGCGCCGGCTGGTCACGCGCGACACGGAAGTGGGCGGCATCCGCCTGGCCGCGGGCAGCAAGCTGCTGATCGTGACCTCGTCGGCCAACCATGACGAGCGCCACTTCGCCGATGCCGACCTGTTCGACATCCGCCGCGACAACGCCAGCGAGCAGCTGACCTTCGGCTACGGCTCGCACCAGTGCATGGGCAAGAACCTGGCGCGCATGGAGATGCAGATCTTCCTGGAAGAGCTGACGCGCCGGCTGCCGCATATGCGGCTGGCGGAACAGTCCTTCACCTACGTGCCCAACACCTCTTTCCGCGGCCCGGAGCACCTGCTGGTCGAGTGGGATCCCGCTCAGAATCCGGAGCGCCGCGACCCCGCGCTGCTGCTGCAGCGGCAGCCCGTGCGCATTGGCGAGCCGTCGGCGCACACCAGCGCGCGCACCGTGGTGGTGGAAAGCATCGCCCCCGCCGCCGACGGCGTGGTGCGGCTGCGGCTGGCGGCGCCGGACGGCAAGCCGCTGCCGCGCTGGGCGCCGGGCTCGCATATCGATGTGGAGTGCGGCGATACCGGGCTGTCGCGCCAGTATTCGCTGTGCGGCGATCCCGACGATGCCGGCGCGCTGGAAATCGCCGTGCTGCGCGAGCCCGGGAGCCGCGGCGGCTCGGCCTGGGTGCACGACAGCGTCAAGGCGGGCGACCGCCTGCGCATCCGCGGCCCGCGCAACCACTTCCGCTTCGACGAGGGTTGCGGGCGCGCCATCTTCATTGCCGGCGGCATCGGCATCACGCCGGTCAGCGCGATGGCGCGGCGCGCGCGCCAGCTCGGCATCGACTACGAGATCCATTACTGCGGCCGCTCGCGGCGGTCGATGGCAATGCTGGACACGCTGCAGGCCCTGCATGGCGAGCGCCTGCGCGTCTATGCCGGCGACGAAGGCCGGCGCGCCGACTTCGGGGCATTGCTGGCCACGCCGGCGCCGCGCACCCACGTCTACGCCTGCGGCCCGCAACGGCTGCTCGACGCGCTGGCCGACGGCTGCGCCGCGTGGCCGGCGGACGCGCTGCGGGTCGAGCACTTCGTGTCGCGGCTGGGCGCGCTGGACGCATCGCAGGAGCAGCCCTTCACGGTCGAGCTGAAGGACTCCGGCCTGGTCATGGAGGTGCCCGCCGGCCAGACCCTGTTCGCTGCGCTGCGCGGCGCCAATATCGACGTGCAGAGCGATTGCGAGGAAGGCCTGTGCGGCTCGTGCGAAGTGCGCGTGCTGGCCGGCCAGGTCGATCATCGCGACGTGGTGCTGACGCGCACCGAGCGCGACGCCAACGACCGGATGATGGCGTGCTGTTCGCGTGCGGCCGGCGGATGCCGGCTGGTGCTGGAGCTGTAACGGCGGCGGCCGTCCCGGCACAATGTGCTGCGCACTGCGCCGGCCGCGTGGCCGCGTAGGACAACGCCTGACAACGGCGTCAAGTGCCAGCGGCTAAAGTAGCAGCGCTACAGGTTCACCACCCCCGCCCCCTTTATGCGCCTTGCCCCAGCCGCCCCGACGGCCACGCCTCACCGCCTTCTGCCGTCGCTGGCGGCCCTCGTTGTCCTGGTCGCCGCGGTGGCCACTACTGCCACCACTGCCGCCCCGGCAGCGACGCCCGCGCCAAGCCCGCAACTCTCCGGCCTCGCCACCCTGCTGCTCGGCACCGTGCGCGGCAAGCCGACCGGCATGACCGGCGTCACGCGGCTGACCGCGGGCGATGCCGACCGGCAGTTGCGAATGGCCTGCCAGGAACTGATGCGCGCCGGCCCGTTGGACCTGGACGACACCACGCGCTTTGACGGCTGCGTGGTCCGGCCCGGCAAGATCGTCGAGTTCCAGCTGAAAGTGTCGGGCGTCGATGCCACGCGCGACGGCACGCGCGAGTACATGGCATCGGCCAAGCCGATCCTGGAGCGCGGCATCTGCCGCAATCCGGACGTGCCGGTGCTGGGCAAGCTCGGCGTGACGCTGCTCTACCACTACACCGCCGGGCGCCAGTCGCTGGTGCGGCTGGATATCGCGCCGGACCAGTGCCTGGGCAAATAGGCGCGAACTCGCCGCGCTAGCGCTTTTCGGCTTCCCCCAGTACCTCGTCGCAGACCGCCAGCCACGCGCGTGCCGCGTGCGACAGGTAGCGTCCGGGCGACCAGATATGCGCCATGGTCCAGTCCATTGCCGGCTCGGTCAGGCGCGCCATGGCGAGCGTGTCCTGCCCCTGCAGGCGCTCGGCCAGCGGCTGCGGCAGGAACGTGGTGCCCAGACCCGCCGCCGCCATCGACGCCAGGAAATCCCAGTGGCCGCTGCGCGCCACCACGCGTGGCTCGATGCGCGCTTCCAGGAAGGCCTGGTTAAGCTTGCGCGTCAGCGAGAAGTCGTCGGTCAGCATCACCAGCGGCTCGTCGCCCAGCGCGCCCAGCGTGACGGTACGCCCGCGTGCCCACTTCGCCTTGCGCGGCCCGACCGCCCAGATCGGGTAGCGGCCAAACTGCCGTGCCTCAAGCGCCAGGCCGCTGTCGCCGGGCAGCACCGTGGCGCCGACCTCCAGTTCGCCGCTGGCGACCAGTTGCTCGACCACCTGCCCGCCATGCTCGTCCAGTGTCAGCTGCAGGTTGGGATAGCGTTGCCGGAACGCGCTGACCGCCGGCGAGAAAAACAGGTTGACCATCGGCGGGATACCCACCGTCAGCTGCCCGCGGCCCAGCGATGACAGGTCGGCCACTTCCAGCGTGAGCCGGTGGACCACGCCGAGCGCTTCCTGACCGCGCTCGTAGACCACGCGCCCCACGTCGGTCAGGCGCACGCTCTTGCCTTCGCGGATCAGCAGCGGCTGGCCGACCTCGTCTTCAAGCTGCTTCACCATCTTGCTGATGGTCGACTGGGTGACGAACAGTGAACTCGCCGCCTGCGTGAAGCTGTGCAGGCGCGCGGTCTCGACGAAGTAGCGCAGCGCGCGGATATCGATAGGCATGGGCAAATGGGCCGCACCGCCGGCGTCGGGCCCTGGCGGCACGCTTACATGAACAAAGCGAATGGAAAAGCCAATATTAAATCATGAATGGAATGCAAAAGGTGCGGCTACACTTCGCTTCCACACATCGCCCCTGCCCGACTGCGCCACCATGAAGCGTGGGGCGGCAGCTGGCGTTGCGCGCCCCCAAACTCCTTGTCTTCAAGACCTCGCCCCATGGCTAGCTGGCCGAATGCACGACAGTGGCTGTTCTCGCTGAAGGCATTCGCCGCCGCGATGCTGGCACTCTATATCGCGCTGGCGCTCGGCCTGCCGCGGCCGTACTGGGCCATGGCTACCGTGTATTTCGTCTCGCACCCGCTGACCGGCGCGACCCGCTCCAAGGCGGCGTACCGCGTCGCCGGCACGGTGCTCGGCGCGACCGCCGCAGTGGCGACGGTGCCGCAGCTGGTCAACATGCCGATCGTGCTGATGGCCGCGATCGGGCTGTGGATCACCGCGCTGGTGTATCTGTCCTTGCTGCAGCGCTCGCCGCGCAGCTATGTGTTCCTGCTGGCGGCATACACGCTGCCGATCGTGGCGCTGCCGGCGGTCAGCCAGCCGGCCGAGATCTTCGATATCGCCGTGGCGCGCATCGAGGAGATCGTGATCGGCATTGTCTGCGCCGGACTGGTCGGATCGATCGTGTTCCCGGCCAAGGTGGCGCCCGCGCTGCGCCAGCGCGCGGCGACCTGGCTTGCCGACGCCAGCGGCTGGGCCTCGGCGATCCTGCGCGGCAGCCCCGGCGCCGACGATGGCCGCCATCGGCTTGCCACCGACATCCTGGCGCTGGACCAGCTGATCAGCCAGCTCGCCTACGACACCGAGGGCAGCCGCACGCTGCGCCATGCGCGCGCGCTGCGCCAGCGCATGACCATGCTGATGCCGTTGCTGTCGTCGCTGGAAAGCGTGCTGCAGGCGCTGCGCGCCCTGCCCGGCGGCATGCCGGCGCCGCTGCAGCAGGCGCTGGCCGCGACCGCTTCGTGGCTGGGCAGCGGTGCTCCGCAGCCGGCTCCGCTCCTGCAACGCGACTGGCGTCTGGACGGAGGGGATGGCGGGTGGCCGGCGCGGCTCGCCACGACCGCCGCCGACCAGCTGCAACGCCTGTGCACGCTGTACGCGGAATGCCTGGCGCTGCAACGTGGCATCGGCGAACGCGGCCCCGAGGCGCCGTCCGCCGCCAGCCGGCCGGCACCGGAGGCACCTGAGGCACCTGAGGCACCTGACGGCGCCGGCCATCACCATGACCACGGCATGCTGCTGTTCGGGGCCGCGTCCAGCGGGCTGGCGGTGTTCTGCGCCGGTTTGCTGTGGATTTTCTCGGGCTGGGAAGACGGTGCCGGCGCGGTGGCGGTGGCGTCGATCGCCTGCTGCTTCTTTGCTGCCATCGACGAACCGCGCCGCATGGCCGCGCCGTTCCTGCGCTGGAGCCTGGTGTGCCTGCTGGTGGCCTCCGGCTACCTGTTCGTGGTGGTGCCACATGCGCATACCTTCGAGGCGCTGGCGGCGATGCTGGCGTTGCCTTACCTCGGCATCGGCCTGCTGGTGGCGCGCCCGGGCTTCCAGCTGATCGCGATGCTGCTGTCGGTCAACACCGCCTCGTTCGCCAATGTGCAGGCCGTGTTCGACGCGGATTTCCTCGGCACCTTCAATGCCAGCCTGGCCAGCGCCGCGGCGATGCTGTTCGCGCCGCTGTGGTCGATGGCTGTGCGCCCGTTCGGCGCGCGCGCGGCGGCGCACCGGCTGGTGCGCGCAAGCTGGCAGGACCTGGCGCAGGCGGCCACGCTGCGCGCGGCGGACGGCGACGCGCGGCTGGGCGCGCGCATGCTGGACCGGCTCGGCCAGCTGGTGCCTCGCCTGGGCGCGGCCGGCGACCCGCTCTCGTCGGACGGCTTCCATGCGCTGCAGGTGGGCTATTGCGCGCTGGCGCTGCACAGGGCGCTGCCGGGCCTCCCGCCCGCGGCGCGCAAGCCGGTGCGCCGGGTGCTGGCGGCGGTCGCGCGGCATTACCGGTCACGGCTGCGCGGCGGCCATGCGGTGGCGGCACCGGCGGCGCTGTCACGCTGGGTGGCCGATGCCATCGCCGCGCTGCCACGCCAGGACAGTGGTGCGCTGGGCGCGCTGGTAGTGCTCCAGGTCACGCTGCAGCCCGGCGCCTGCCCGCCGACGTGCGCACCCTGATCCACTCACCGCCCTTGTTACCCCACGATGCTCAGTGAAATCGACCTCTATGGCGTATTCGTGCCAGGCGTGCTGGTGCTGATGGTGCTGGCCTTCGCCATCACCACCGCGATCCGCATCGCGCTGGCAGGGCTGGGATGCTACCGGCATGTCTGGCACCGCTCGCTGTTCAACCTTTCCCTCTATGTGATCGTCCTCGGCGGCGTGGCGGCGGTCTTCGCCGCGGTGCCGGGACTGCCGTCATGACACTCCGACTCCGCCCCCTTCCCTTGCTGCCGACGCTGCTGGCCGTGCTTGCCGCCGTGCTGGTGCTGCGCCACCTGTGGGACTACTACACCGCCGCGCCATGGACGCGCGACGGCCATGTGCGCGCCGATATCGTCCAGGTCGCGCCCGACGTTTCCGGCCTGGTCACGCGCGTGACGGTGCGCGACAACCAGTACGTGCAGCGCGGCGAGGTGCTGTTCGAGATCGACCGCGACCGCTACGCGCTGGCGCTGCAGCAGGCCCAGGCCACCGCCGCCACGCTGCGCGCGACGCTGGCGCAGGCGCGGCGCGAGGCCGCGCGCAACCGGGCGCTCGACGGGCTGGTGGCCGGCGAAGTCGCCGAACAGGGCCGCGCCCGCGTGGAACAAAGCGAAGCCGCGCTGGCGCAGGCCGAGGCTACGGTGCGGCTGGCGCGGCTGAACCTGGAGCGCACCAGCGTGCGCAGCCCGGTGGCGGGCTACCTCAACGACCGCCTGCCGCGGCTGGGCGACTACGTGTCCACCGGCCGCCCGGTGCTGTCGATGGTCGACGCGGCGTCGTTCCATGTGGAAGGGTATTTCGAGGAAACCAAGCTGCACCGCATCCATATCGGCAGCCCGGTAGACGTCCATATCATGGGCGAGCCGCGGCACCTGCGCGGGCATGTGCAGAGCATCGCCGCCGGCATCGAGGACCGCGACCGCAGTGCCGGCTCGAACCTGCTGCCCAACGTCAACCCGACCTTCAACTGGGTGCGCCTGGCGCAGCGCGTGCCGGTGCGCATCGTGCTGGAAGACGTGCCCGCCGACGTCAGGCTGGTGTCGGGCCGCACCGCGACGGTGTCGGTACGCGAACCGCGGCGCCCTGCCGCGGCGCGGTCATGAGCGGGCGCCGTCGCTGGCTGGCGTGCGCGGCCGCGTGCCTGTGTGCCTGCACCACGGTAGGCCCGGACTACCGCGTGCCAGAGCGCGCCGCGATCAAGGCGCCGCAGGCCAACGGCGCGCTGCGGGGCGGCAACGCGCATGGCGTCGACATCGGCCCGGTCCCGGACGACTGGTGGCACCTCTATGACGACGCGCGGCTCGACCGGCTGGTGCGTCAGGCGCTGGCGGCCAACACCGACATCCGCGCCGCCTCGGCCAACCTGCGGCGCGCAGTGGCGCTGCTGCATGAAGTCGAGTCCGAGAACCTGCCACAAGGCGGCGTCGACGCCAGCGTGTCGCGCGCGCAGTTGTCGGCCCAGAGCTTCCTGCAGACCGTCAAGCCGCCGGTGTTCAACCTGGGCGACTTCGGCTTCGGCGTGTCTTACCTCATCGATTTCTTCGGCAAGCTGGCGCGTGCCGACGAGGCCGCGCTGGCGGGCGCCGAAGCCAGCGAAGCCACCCTCGACATGGTGCGCGTCAGCGTGGCCGCGCAGACCGTGCGCGCCTACGTGCAAGGCTGCGCGGCCACCCATGAACTGGCCGTGGCCACGCAGCAGCTTGCGGTGCGGGAGCGAACGCTGGACGCAACCCGCCGGCTGGTCGCTGCCGGCCGCGCGCAGCCGCCGGACGTGGCACGCGAGCGCGCCCGCACGGAAGCGGTGCGCGCCGCCTTGCCGGCCTTCGCGGCGGAGCGCGCCGCGGCGCATTACCGCCTGGCCCTGCTGCTGGGCAAGCCACCGTCAGCATTGGCGCCGGACGAGGTCGATTGCCATGCCGAGCCGGAATTGCGCGCGCCTCTGCCCGTGGGTGACGGCGCCGCGCTGCTGCGGCGCCGTCCCGATATCCGCCAGGCCGAGCGCGAACTGGCTGCGGCGACCGCGCGCGTAGGCGTTGCCACGGCGGACCTGTACCCGTCGATCCGCATCGGCGCCAGCGCCGGCCTGACCGGCGTGCTCAGCGACCTGGGCAGCGGCCCGACGGCGCGCTGGAGCCTGGGCCCCATGCTGAGCTGGTCGCTGCCGACCAACGGCGTGCGCCACCGCATCCACGGCCATGAGGCGGCCGCCGACGCCGCGCTGGCGCGCTTCGACGGCACCGTGCTGCGCGCGCTGCAGGAAACGGAAACGGCGCTGTCCGCCTATACCCGAGCGCTGGAGCGGCGGGAATTGCTGCATGCGGCGCGCGAGCAGGCCGGCGACGCCGCGCGCCAGCAGGTGCGGCTGCAGCAGGCCGGGCGCATCCCGTACCTCGACCGCCTCGATGCCGAGCAGGCGCTGGCCGATGCCGACGCCGCGCTGGCCGCGGCCGAGGCTCAGGTGTCATACCGCCAGGTGGACCTCTTCCTCGCCCTGGGCGGCGGCTGGCAAGCCGCCCGCAAGGTGTCGGCAAGGTCCTCGGAAACGGCTTCGCATAACGATGAAAAAAACGACTTATTTTTGTCATTTTAAATCATCACAGGAATGGATCGGCGTGACTACACTTCGTCCCGTGCCCCGGCGCTGCAGTCGCTGCTGCTCCCCGGCACCGCCCACAAGGCGAACCGGACGGCTGGCGGCCAGGCAGATCCGCCCACCCCGCACGGCCCGCAGGAAGCTGCAGGGCCGTGCCGTCCCCTCACCCAAGACACAGCAGACATGCATAACAACGATCTCAAAGCCCTCCTTGCCACGACGCTCTCCATCGCCGCCCTCGGTGCCAGCGTGCTCGCCTGCGGCCCCGCTGCCGCCCAAGGCATGAATGACCACGGCACCGAAGCCGACCGCTACGGCTACAACCTGCAGCACAACGGCAAGCGCGATCCCTTCACCGAAGGCGCGCACGTCAACGGCAAGCGCGATCCGTTCAGCGACGGCGCGCACGTCAATGGCAAGCGCGACCCGTTCACCGACGGCGCCAACCAGCCGGCAGCCGGCATGGACCTAGCGGGCCTGGACCGCACCGGCGTCTCGGCGCCGCCGGCTCACGCCGCCTGATACGGCCCCCGCCCGCCGCGGCGCTCGCCGTGGCGGCACCGCTGGCCGGAAAGACCTGTTCCGGCCAGCCCCCATCCCAGTTCGACGACATTCCCATCAAGACCTTCCTGCTCGCCATGCTCGCGCCTGGCGCCATTGCCGTATCCCTGCCTGCCAGTGCGGGCCCTGACTGGACCGTGATCGAGCGCAGGCACAGGCCCGCCATGCGTCCCCCTGCGCACAAGACGCCGGCACGTCGCCCGCGCCAGCTACGCCGGCTACGTCACGCTGAACGCTATTGAGTCGCGCGCTCCGGTGCTAGATTGGAAAGGCTTGCTGGCGGCAAATGCCAGCAGCGCCTGACAAGGCACAAATCAAACGACCCACTACAGCGAGGAGCCGCGCATGTCCCTCCCCCACCTAGCTTCCGGACAGATCGCCAGCGTGTTGCCCCTGGGCACGCGCCTGGACCAGACTGTCACCCAAGCCCTGTTCAAGGAAGGTCCGCTGGAAGTGATGCGGCTGGTGCTGAAGGCGGGCAAGCATGTGCCGCCCCATTCGGTCGATGGCCCGATGACTGTGCAATGCCTGGAAGGAAAAGTCCGCCTCCGCGTGGACGGCGCCGAACGCGGACTGTGCCAGGGCGACTTGCTCTATGTCGGCCCGTGCGTGCGCTATGACCTGACCGCTGACACCGATGCATCGGTGCTGGTGACGATGGTGCTGCCGGCCGGCCGCTGACGGGCCTGGGGCCCGGGGCCAGACATCAGCCCTGGCCAGAGGCCATGACAGGCAGCATGTCGTCGAGGACGGCCAGCGCCGCGGCGTAGTCGTACGCTTCGATCGCGGCTTCCAGCTCGGCCAGCATGCCCGCAGGCGCCGCCGCGGCCAGCGCGGCGCGATGCGTGGCGAGGGTCGAGCCGGCTTCGCTGGCGCCTTCGCGCAACTGCCGCCGCAGCCGGGCCATTGCCTGCGCGGCGGACGCGGCGGAAGGCTCGATCGGCGCTGCCGGCGCTGCTGGCTCGTCTTGCGGGTCCGGCGCCTCCGGCAGGTGCCGGTGCAGTGCCGCGAGCAGGTCCGACATCGCAGCTTCAAGCGCGGCGGCCTGCCGCGCGGCGCCATCGCCGCCATCCCGCAGCGTGCATTCCAGCGCCGCGGCGGCGCGCGACACTGCCATCGCGCCGAGGTTGCCGGCCACACCGGCCAGCTCGTGCGCAAGCTGCGCGGCCCGGCCAGCGCGTGTGCCGGCATCGGCGTAGCGATCTCGCAGCCGCGCCAGCAGGCCACGGTACGTCTCTGGCTGTCCCCCTGCGCGCGCCAGTGGACCATCGACATCCAGCACGCCCGTCGCGGCGAGCGCCCCAAGCCATGCCGGCCATGCCTGCGCCGCCGGTGCCACCGCCGGCACTGAGTCGCCGTGGGTCAACCAGCGATGCACGGTGGCAAAAAACACCGGCGGACTGATCGGCTTGGCGATATGGTCGTCCATGCCCGCGGCCAGGCAGCGTTCGCGGTCCTCGGGCAAGGCATTGGCGGTCATGGCAACCACCGGCAGCGCGGCGAGCCGCGCGTCGGCTCGGATGCGGCGCGTGGCCTCGACGCCGTCCATCACCGGCATCTGCATATCCATCAGCACCAGGTCGTACGCATGCGCGGCCAGCCGCTCCAGCGCTACGCGCCCGTTTTCGGCGGTGTCCGGCGTGATGCCGGCCTGCTGCAGCAGGTGTACGGCGACCTCGCGGTTGATTTCGTTGTCCTCGACCAGCAGCACGCGCCGCTGCGGCAGCGACCAGCCTGGGCCAGGCGCGGGGCGCTCCGGTTCGGCCTGTAGCGGCGTGCCAGGCTCGGCGGCCAGCACGCGCAGCGTGGCATCGAACAGCACCGACGCGCTGACCGGCTTGAGCAGCAGCGCTTCGAAGCCGCCATGCTCGCCGGCCCGCATCGCCGCCTCGCTGCCGTTGGCCGTCACCATCAGCGGCCGCGGGCGCGGACCACGCAGCGCCAGCCGGGCCAGCCGGCGGGCGGTCTCGATGCCGTCCAAGCCGGGCATGCGCCAGTCGATAAAGGCGGCGTGGTAAGGATCGCCCTCGGCATCGGCGGCTTCGATCGCAGCCAGCGCCGCTTCGCCCGAGGCGGCCTGGTCAGCGCGGAAGCCGAAGCGGCGCAGCATCGCGGCGAGGACCTGGCGCGCGTAGCCGTGGTCGTCCACCACCAGCAGGCGGCGGCCGGCCAGTTCCGGCCGCACCAGCAGCGCCGGCGCGCGCTGGCTGCCCGGCAGCAGCGACAGCTCGAACCAGAACGTGCTGCCCTCGCCCGGTGTGCTTTCCACGCCCAGCGTGCCGCCCATCAACTGCACCAGCCGCTGGCTGATCGCCAGGCCCAGGCCGCTGCCGCCGTAGCGGCGGGTGGTCGAGCTGTCGGCCTGCTCGAAGTTCTGGAACAGGCGTCCGATCGCCTCGGGCGCGATGCCGATGCCGGTGTCGCGCACGGCAAAATGCAGCCGCACGCGCGGCAGCTCGTCGTCGCCGGTGCAGCGTGCCACGCGCACCACGATCTCGCCGCGCTCGGTGAACTTGACCGCGTTGGTGGTGAAATTGATCAGCACCTGGCGGATCCGCAGCGGATCGCCGCGCAGCGCGTCGGGCACGTCCGGCGCAACCTCGACGATCAGCTCCAGCTGCTTGGCCGCGGCCCGCTCCGACACCAGGTCGCCCACGGTGCGCAGCACGCGCTCCAGCGAGAAGTCGATCTCTTCCACTTCCAGCTTGCCGGCCTCGATCTTGGACAGGTCGAGGATGTCGTTGAGGATGCCCAGCAGGTGCTGGCCGGAGCGCTGGATCTTCTCGATATAGTCGCGCTGCTTGGGATCGAGCGGCGTGCCCAGCGCCAGGTGGGCCATGCCGATCACCGCGTTCATCGGGGTGCGGATCTCATGGCTCATGTTGGCGAGGAAGCTGGCCTTGGCCTGGGCCGCCGATTCCGCCTCATGCTTGGCCTCGGCCAGTTCGGCGTTGGCGATGGCGAGTTCGCGCGTGCGCTCGGACACCTTGTGCTCCAGCGTCTGCGACAGTTCCTTCAGCTCGCGGTGCGCGCGCACCTGGCTGGTGATGTCGATGCCGACCGAACCCACGCCGACCACTTCGTTGGTGGCCGGATTGCGCACCGGGAAGCGCATCACCTGCAGGTCGCGCGTACCTTCCGCGGCTTGCATCGTGTAAATGTGCTCCTCCGCCGCGCCGGTGGACATGACCCGCTCCTCGATGTCCCAGCGCTCCTGCGTGCCGTCGGGCATCACCGGCAATTCGCGGTCGGTGCGGCCCAGCGCCCCGCGCTCGGTCTGTCCGATCAGCGCCTGCGTGGCGGGGTTCAGCGCCAGGAAGGCGTGGTTGCGGTCCTTCAGGTGGATGATCGCAGGAGAATGGTCGAGCATCGCGCGCAGCCGTTCCTCGCTGTGCGCCAGGCGCAGCTGGCCACGGCGCAGCGCCCACGCGGCCAGGCCGATCAGCAGCAGGATCGCCAGCGCCATGCCGATGACCACGGTGCGCGTCGACAGGTACGAGAGGAAGGCCTCGTCCATGTCCTGCTCGAGGATCAGCCCGCTCGCCAGCGCCGGCACCCACAGCCCGGCACCGGCCACGCGCCGGCCGCGGTAGTCGCGATAGCCGAAGCCAAGCTGCAGTGTCTGGTGCGCCAGCACCTGCTGCGCCAGCCGGGTCAGCGGCGCGCCCGGCGGCAAACGGTAGGTGCCGTTGCCGTCCGCCACGGGAACGCGCGCCACGGTATGGAACATCGACGCCATGCCAGGCGCCAGCAGCCCTTGCGCGGCCAGCTCTTCATCGAAGCGCGCGGGCGACACCAGGCGGCCATTGCCGTCGATCATGTACAGGTCGCCGCTGCGGCCATAGCGCGCCGCCGTCACGATCTGCAGCATGACCGCGTTCGGGTCGATGCGCAGGCACAGGGTGCCGGCCACGCGTCCGCTATCCCGCTCCGCATCCCACAGCCGCGCGCATACCACCTGGAACGTCGAGACGGCGGCACGCCCGCTCGCATCGGGCATCAGCTGCGGGCCGGGATATGGCGCGGACACGGCGGCCCCGTCGTGGCGGGCACGCTGCGCGGTGCGGGCGGACTCGGGCAACAGCAACTGGCCATTGCGGTCGGGCAGTTCGGAAGCCACGATGCGGTCGTCCGCGGTCACCAGCGCAAAGCCGATATAACCGTGCGAACGCAGCAGCGGCGCCATCCAGCCGGCAAATTCGGCCGCCTGCGCCGGGGTGGCATCGCCATGGCTGGCCAGCAGCGGCCCCGCCAGCCGCACGGTGTCGTCCAGCGCGGCGATCGACACGGCGCGGCGGCGTTGTTCGACCGCCCAGACCTCCAGCAGCCGCGCGGTGGTATTGACGGTGGCGCCCAGGCGCGCGCCCACGCTGGCCTGCTCGTTCTCGCGCACCATCGAAGCGGCGCCGAGTGCGAGCAGCCATACCGCCACCGCCAGCAGCGCGGCATAGGCGAGCAGCGGGCCGAACAGCCGCGCGCCGACGCGGCGGCGAAATGCCATGCGCAGTGACATGCGGGTCAGCCTTGCGCGGGGGCCGGCACCGGCTCGGCAGCGGCCGGATCGGCATACTCCAGTGCGATCGCACGGAATTCGCCGGTGATCGCCAGGAAGGCGTCGATCACGCGCGGATCGAAATGGCGGCCGCGGCCCTCGGCGATGATGCGCACCGCGTCATCGTCCGCAAACGCGGGCTTGTAGACGCGGCGCGAAATCAGCGCGTCGTAGACATCGGCCACCGCCATCAGCCGCGCCGACAGCGGGATGGCTTCGCCGGCCAGGCCGTCGGGATAGCCGCTGCCGTCCCACTTCTCGTGGTGATGGTGCGCGATCTCGCGCGCGTAGCGCAGGAAGGAACTGGTGGTGCCGCACTGGGCCTCGGCATCGGCGATGGCATCGCGGCCCAGCGTGGTATGGGTCTTCATGACCTCGAATTCTTCGGCGGTGAGCTTGCCGGGCTTGAGCAGGATCCGGTCAGGGATGCCGACCTTGCCGATATCGTGCAGCGGCGCGGACTTGAACATCAGGTCGATGGTCTTGTCGTCGAGCCGGTCGGCGAACGGCGGCTCGTGCTGCAGCTTGCGCGCCAGTGCGCGCACATAGTGCTGGGTGCGGCGGATATGGTTGCCGGTCTCGTTGTCGCGGGTCTCGGCCAGCGCCGCCAGCGCGATGATGGTGGCATCCTCGATCAGCTCGATCTCGCGCGTGCGGCGCTGCACCTCGGCCTCGAGCCAGGCCGAGCGGTCGCGCAGGAAATCGTGCGCCTGCTTGAGCGCCAGCTGGCTGGCAATGCGCGCGCGCGCCACCGGCGCGCTGACCGGCTTCATGATGTAGTCGACGGCACCGACCTCGAAGCCGAGCGCCTCGTCGTGGGCCTCGGCCCGTGCCGTCAGGAAGATTACCGGTACGCAGGCAGTGCGCGGATCGGCCTTGAGCTGGCGGCACGCCTCGTAGCCGTCCATGCCAGGCATCGACACGTCCATCAGGATCAGGTCGGGCGGCGCTTCCCGCGCCAGTTGCAGCGCCGTGGCCGCCCGGGTTGCCACCTTGACGCGGTACGGGTCCTGCAGCAGCGCGACCATGGTCGCAATGTTTTCGGGAACGTCGTCGACGACCAGGACTGTCGGCCGCTGGTCGGGGCTAAGGGCGCTCATTTGTCGAAATTGGCGGTTGGGACCGTCTTGTTTCCTGCGCGCCGGGGGGCGCGGGCCGTTGCCGGGCTGGTCGCGCGCGCGGCCATCGGCCATTGCGCGGGGGCGACTTCTGCACAATCGGCAGAAATGGCCCGGCTTGTTCCCTCCCTAAGCGGGGTTGATCGGCGATGAGCGGCAGAAAGTTGCCGAGAAGTGCCGCTTCAGCCACTCAAAACCATCAACTAATGCGTCGCATCGCCTCCCGGATCGGATCCGCCTCGGTCGGCCTGACCAGCCTGGCGACTTCCTGCCCATCGCGCAGGAACACCAGCGTCGGCCACAGCTTGATGCGGAACGAACGGCCGAGCGGGCGTCCGCTGCCGTCCTCGACCTTGATATGGCGCAGTGCCGGGTGAATGGCGAAGGCTTCGGCGAGCGCGGGCTGCGCACGCTGGCAGAAGCCGCACCACGGGGCGCCGAACTCCAGCACGGTGCCGCCGGTCAGCGCATCGACTTCGGTCCGGGGCGGCTCGCTGGCCGCGTAATGTTGGGTCATGGTCATGGTCGGGTCCTTGGGATCGAAAACGACGTGCAGTCGGCACGCATCGTCGCATTGCTGCCGGATTCCTGCCAGATTCGTTCCAGCCCCACGGTACGAGCATGCGGCCTGGACCAGGCGGCGCCCGCCGTGTAATTTCTACGCCGCCGGGCCGATTTGCCACCATTCCGGCAGCAACCGGCGCACCTCCGCCGCGGCAAAGCGGTCGTCGATCAGGTAGACCACGCCTTCGTCCTGCTGCGTGCGGATCACCCTGCCAGCGGCCTGTATCACCTTGCGCAGGCCGGGATAGAGGTACGCATAGTCGTAGCCTTGCCCGAAGGCCGACTGCATGCGCGCGCGGAACTGTTCGTTGACCGCGTTGAACTGCGGCAGCCCCAGCGTCGCGACGAAGGCGCCGATCAGCCGCTCGCCCGGCAGGTCCACGCCCTCGGCAAAGGCGCCGCCCAGTACCGCGAAGCCGATGCCTTCGCCGCCCGGCACGAAGGCGGCCAGGAACGCGGCCTGCGCCGCCTCGTCCATGCCGCGCGACTGGACCCAGTGCGGGATGTCGGGATGGGCCTGCGTGAAACTGGACACGGCCTGCTGCAGGTATTCGTGGCTGCTGAAGAACGCCAGGTAATTGCCGCGGCGGGCGCGGAACTGGTTCGCCATCAGCGCGGCGATAGCCGGCAGCGACTGGCCGCGCCGGGCATAGCGGGTGGAAATCCGGCTGGCGATGCGTACCGACAACTGTTCGGCCCGGAACGGCGACGGCACGACCACGCGCGCGCAGTCGGCGGGCAAACCCAGCGTATCAAGATAGAACGCCGCGGGGTCCAGCGTCGCCGAGAACAGCGTGACGGAATGCGCCGCGGCAAAGCGCGGCCGCAGGAATGGCGCCGGAATGACGTTGCGCAGGCACAGCCGCGCATGGTTGCCGCGACCGGGGCGGGTGGGGCCGGCGGCGCGGGCGGGCCGCTGGATATCGAACAGCGAATTGGCATCGAGCTGCTCGGCCAGCCGGCTGAAATGCAGCGCATCGAAATAAAACCGCTGCAGCGCCGGGTCGATCGCCGCGGGGTGCTCGGTCATTTGCGCCAGCACGGCGGCGCAGCAGTCGTCGAGCGCTCGCCGCAGGGGCGCGGGCACGTCCGGCAAGACTTCATAGGCATCGTCGGCCTGCCGCGCCAGTGCGCTCCAGTGGCGTGCCAGCCGTGCCAGGGGCCGGGCCACCGCCGCGGGCGCGCCGCGCCGGGCTTCGCGCAGTGCCTGCGGATCCAGCCCAGCGGTGTACATGGCGCGGCCGCGCTCGACCAGGTTGTGCGCCTCGTCGACCAGCACGCCCGCGCGCCAGCCGTTGACGACGGTCAGCGCATACAGCAGCGCGCTGCGGTCGAAGTAATAGTTGTAGTCCGCCACGACCACATCGCTCCACCGCACCAGTTCCTGCGCCAGGTAGTAGGGGCAGATGCCATGCGCCAGCGCCAGCGTGCGCACTGCGGCCCGGTCACGCACCGGCACCTCGCAGGCGGCTTCGCGCGCGGCGGGCAGGCGGTCGTAGAAGCCGCGCGCGAGCGGGCAGGATTCGCCATGGCAGGCCAGCTCGGGATGCTCGCAGGCCTTGTCGCGCGCCACCAGCTCGATTACCCGCAGCGGCTGTGCGCCATGGTTGCGCAGTGCCTGCGCCGCGTGCAACGCCACGCCGCGCCCGGTAGAGCGTGCCGACAGGAAGAACGCCTTGTCGATGCCCTGCCCCGGCATCGCCTTGAGCAGCGGGAACAGCGTGCCGATTGACTTGCCGATGCCCGTGGGCGCCTGGGCCAGCAGGGTGCGCCCGGCGCGGTTGGCGTTGTAGACCGCCTGCGCCAGCTCACGCTGGCCGGTGCGGAATGCAGGATGCGGAAAAGCCAGCCGCGCCAGCGCGGCATCGCGGGCCTGCCGGTGAGCCAGTTCGGCCTGGGCCCACTGCAGGAAGCGTTCGCAGGTCTGGACGAAGAACGCACCGAGCGCGTCCGCGGTGAAATGCTCCACCACCGGGTGCTCGCGCTGGCCGACGATGTCGAAATAGACCACGGCCACGTCGAGCCCGGGCAGGCCGAGCTTGCGGCACAACAGGCAGCCATAGATCTTTGCCTGCGCCCAGTGCAGGTGGCGGTGGTTGTCCGGCACGGCGGCGTCTCCGCGCACGGTCTTGATTTCTTCGAGGCGGTTGGCGACCGGATCGTAGCCGTCGGCCCGGCCGCGCACATGCAAGGGGCCGAAATCCGCGGACAGTGACACTTCCGCCTGGTAGCCCGGCCCGCGCCTGCCGGTCACCAGGGCGTGGCCGGCCACGCCTTCCTGCGCGGTTGGTGTGGGCACGAAGCGCAGGTCGAGGTCGCCGGCCTTGGCGGTGAACTCGCACAAGGCGCGCACGGCGACCACGTAGGCAGCGGCCTGCGCTGAGGCTGGCGCTGGGGCTGGAGCAGGGACCGGAACGGGGGCGGCAGGTGAGTCGACGGACACGAGCGGGAACGGCTGAAGGCTGTATGAATATACAGTATCCGAGCCGCTCCGCCGGCCGCGCGAGGCAGCGGCGGCATAAGGAAAGAGCAAATCGTTATTTCCATGTGCCCCGTACTGCGCCCTATAGTCTTCGGTTCACAAGAATATCGGCCGCCAGCGCCCGACCGGCGGCCGGCACACGACTGGAGCATGACCTTGACCCGCGGCATCACCCTTGGCGACACCCTTTCCTGGCCGGCGCGCTACCTGCCCCGCAAGACCGCACTGGTCAGCGGCACCGGCGCCGCGCGGCAGGCCTGGACGTATGCGGAACTCGATGCCGAGGTCAACCGCCACGCACACGGGCTGCGGGCGCTCGGCATCGGCAAGGGCGACGTGGTGGCCGCGTTCCTCTACAACACGCCGGCCTTTGTCTTCACGCTGCTGGCGACGGCGCGCCTGGGCGCGGTGTTCAACCCCGTCAACTACCGGCTGGCGGCACAGGAGCTGGCTTACATCCTGAACGACGGCGCCGCCAAGGCGGTGCTGTTCGAGCAGGAAGGCGCCGCGGTGGTGGAGAAGGCGGCGGAACTGTCGCCGGGCACCGCGCTGCGCATCTATGCCGACGCGGACGCAGCCCCGGCATTTGCCACGCACCGCCTCGATGCAATCGCTGCCGGCCAGCCGTCCACGCTGCCCGCGGCCGACATCCGCGAGGACGACCCTTGCATCCTGATGTACACCAGCGGCACCACCGGCCGCCCCAAGGGCGTGCTGCACACCCATCGCAGCAAGGTGCAGCACAACGCGATCATGCACCAGGCCATGACGCTGTCGCGCGAGGACGTGGGCTTGTCGGTCGCGCCGCTGAACCATACCGCCGAGCTGCACACCAGCTTCCTGCCGCGGCTGCAGGTCGGCGCCACGCAGGTGCTGCAGCGGCGCTTCGATGCGGGCGAGGCCTGGCAGCTGGTGGAAAGCGAGGGCGTGACCCACTTCTTCGCCGCCCCGACCATGATCGGCATGCTGCTGAACCACCCCGAGGCGGAAACGCGCGACCTATCGTCGCTGCGGCTGGTCGAATACGGCGGCGCTTCGATGGCGCCGCACCTGATCCGCGAATGGGACCGCAAGATCGGCGCTGGCCTGGTACAGGTGTACGGCACCACCGAGATGGGCCCGTGCATGTCGGTGCTCTATCCCCACGAGCAGCTCAGCCGTGCCGGCTCGGCGGGCCTGCCCGCGCTCGGCCATGACCTGGTGGTGGCAAAGCTGCGCGACGATGGCGCGCCGACCGATCCGGCGCAGCAATGCGCGCCCGGCGAAGTCGGCGAGGTGCTGGTGCGCGGCGCCTGCATGATGCAGGGCTACCTGAACCGGCCCGACGCCAACGCGCGCGCGCTGGCGCATGGCTGGTACCACACCGGCGACCTCGGCAGCCTGGACGCCGACGGCTACCTGTGGATCCGCGACCGCATCGACTACATGATCAACTCCGGCGCGGAGAACGTGTACCCGCGCGAAGTCGAGGACGCGCTGATCGAGCACCCGGCCGTGCTGGAAGTCGCGGTACTGGGCGAGCCCGATACCACCTGGGGCCAGGTGGTAGGTGCGTATGTGGTGGTGCGCGGCGATGCACCGGTCAGCGCCGAACAGCTCGACGCCTTCCTGTTGCAGGGCGACCGGCTGGCGGCCTACAAGCGGCCGCGTCGCTATCACTTCCTGGACACGTTGCCCAAGACGACCAGCGGCAAGATCCAGAAGCATATGCTGCGCGCCGGCGCGCAGGCGGCGTAGCGCGCCGGCCGCGGCTCATCCGCCCGGCACCGCGCGGATACGCAGCAGGCCGCTGGCGCCGCCGGCCAATGTACCCCGGGCCGGGCGCCCACGCCGGCCCACCGCGGCGGCGCCAGCGCTGGCTGCCTCCTTCTTCTGTTCGCGATACTCGACAAGCATCGCCTCGCGCTGGCGGACGCGTTCTTCCAGTACGGCAATCGACTGGCTCAGGCGCGTCATTTCGCTGCCCTGGCGCGACGCCGCTTCGGCAGCATGCGCAAGGCGCTCCAGCGCGGCCTTGCGTTCCGCTTCCAGCAACTTCTGCGCTTCCTTGCCCGCCACGCGGGCCGCATCCAGTTCCAGCGCCAGCCGCCGCTCATTGGCCGTGGCGCGGGCGGTCATGGTTTCGCGCTCCTGGTCCCACGCGGCGCGTTCCGCGGTGAATTCCCGCAGCAAGCCGGCGCGCGCCTCCAGCGCGACGCCGGCCTCGGCGCGTAGTGTCTCGACCTGCTGCTGCAGGCCTGCAGCGCGGGCTTCGGCCTGCGCGCCGCGCTCCAGCGCCTCGTCCCGCGCGCGCGTCAACGCCGCCATCGCCGCTTCGGCACCGTCCAGCCGCGCCTGCATGACCAGGCGCTCCTGCTCCAGCGCTTCCCGTTCGGTGGCTAACGCCGCCTGAGTCTCGGCCAGCGCCGTTTCGCGCACGGTCAGCGCTGCCTCCGCCTGGGCCCGGGCGACCTGCATCGCTGCTTCCCACAAGTAACGCGCCGCTTCGGTAACTGGTTCCGGACAACCCGGCTTCGGCGCGAAACCTTGCGGATCCTGCAATCGCCCGCCCAATGCGGCAAACCATGCGTCGAGGTGGGGGCTCACCGTATTCGGCGAGCCGCGCCCGAGGTGCAGGCGGATGCGTTCGATGGTCGGTCGCTGTCCTGCCTTGAGCAGGCTGTCGGCGGCGTTCCAGACATCGTCGCGGGTAATGCCTCGGGTGCCTCGGGTGCCTCGGGTGCTGAGCGTTTCCATGGTGGGTCCGAAGAAAGCCAAAATAAGGTTCGATAATGGAGACTTATCGAACGCTATTCGATGTGTATGTATGATATGCTACATCATACATCATATTTATTATGATCGCAGCCAACCCACCCCAGATTGCCTCCGATGTCGAATTCCCGGCGCCGCTTCGCCCGTCTGAACTGGATCCCCTTGCCGAACAGGCCGCGAACGCGCTTCAGCGCGAAGGCGAGTCGCCCAACACCGTGGCGAGCTACCGTTCCGCCCTGCGTTACTGGGCTGCCTGGCATGGGCTGCGCTACCGGCAGCCGGTCCGGCTTCCGCTTGCTCCTGCCGTCGTGGTTCAGTTCATCGTCGACCACGCCACGCGGCAGACGCCGCAGGGGCCTGTCTGTGAACTGCCCCAGGCGATCGACCAGGCGCTGGTCGCTGATGGATACAAGGCCCGACCCGGCGCGCCCGCGCTGTCCACGCTGACGCACCGCCTTGCGGTATTGGCCAAGGCCCATCGCCTGCAGCAGTTACCCAATCCCTGTGCCGACGCGTCGGTGCGCGAGCTGATGTCCGGCATCCGCCGCGCCTATGCACGCCGCGGGCAACGCCAGACGCGCAAGGCCGCGCTGACACGCGACCCGCTGCTGCAGCTGCTCGCTACCTGCGATGACTCATTGCGCGGCGTGCGCGACCGCGCGCTGCTGCTGTTTGCATGGGCCAGCGGCGGCCGCCGCCGGTCCGAGGTCGCGCGCGCCACGGTGGAGAATCTGACGCGCGTTGCGCCGGGCGAATTCGTCTACGTGCTGGGCTGGTCCAAGACCAACCAGTCAGGCCGCGATCATGCCGATGCCACCAAGCCCGTGACGGGCGCGGCCGGACAGGCGCTGGAGGCGTGGCTGGCCGCGTCGGGCCTTGGCAGCGGGCCGCTGTTCCGGCGCATCCGGCGCGGCGGCCATGTGGGTGAAGGGTTGTCCGACGCTGCCGTGAGCCGCATCGTCAAGGCGCGCTGCGAGCAGGCGGGACTGGAGGGCAACTACTCCGCGCATTCGCTGCGCGCGGGATTCGTCACTGAAGCGGCAGCGCAACAGGTGCCGCTGGCCGAGACCATGGCAATGACTGGCCACGCCAGCGTCGCCACGGTGGTGCGTTATTTCCGTGCGGCCGACATGCAGCGCTCGCGCGCGGCGGACCTGCTCGGGCCAGCACAAGCGGAAGAGAAAAAAGGCTAGTGGGCGCAGAACGCGCCGCAAATGCGGGTATTTCGCTATCCCCGCACGCTGGCCCGGGATGCGTCAGGTGCCTATACTGGCAGGCGCGCCGGACATTGCCAGATGCGCTGGCCGGCAGCACCCGAAGGTCCGGCAGGTGATGGCGACCCGCCCGGACGAGCCCACGATGTGCGCCGGAGCGCCTGCCGGAGCGACCGGACCGGCTGCCGGTCCAACCCAGTGGAAACGCGGAGATGGGCATGCCCAACGAACAATTCCTCGCCACCCAGGAAACTCGCCGCTCGGGGCTTCAAGCCTTGCGGGCGGCCTTGCTGCAAGTTCACAAGGAAGTCATCGGCTACGACCGCAGCCAGTACGAACGGCTGAACGGCCCGATCCCGGCCGGACTGTTTGTCCAGCTGGTCACGGAGGACAACTTCTTTCGCTGGCTCGATCCGCTGTCTCGGCTGATCATCGAGGTCGACGAAGAACTTGAATCGAAGGAACATCACGACGACACCTGCCGCGCCGTGGCGCGTGCCGCCGAAAAACTGTTCAGCGACGGCGCCGATCCCGGCTTTCGCAGGCGCTACCAGGAAGCATTGCAGGACGAGTCGGGTGTCATCGTGGCGCACGGGCGCCTGATGTCCGTGATCGGGCAGTTGCGGCAGCTGCCTTAGCTATCGTGGCGCGCGGTCAGGCGTCAGGACGTGGCGTCGAACGCCTGGTGGTAGCGCACCTCGCCGACCGGCACCGGGCCGCCAAACGAGATGGCCTGGAAGTACTCAGGCGGTACGCCGGGGAGGACCAGACCGGCATGCACCTGGAAGCCGAAGCGGCCGTAGTAAGCGGGGTCGCCTAGCACCACGCAGCCAGCGCCGCCCAGGCGCCGCAGTTCGTCCAGCGCCGCCTCCATCAGGCTGGTGCCGATACCCTGCCTTTGCCGCTCTGGCCAGACAGAGATCGGACCAAGCCCATACCATCGCGTTGCCCCAGACGAGACCATGACCGGCGAGACCGCGACATGGCCGACGATGGCATCGCCGTCCACGGCCACCAGCGATATTGTCAGCTGACCGGCGCGGCGCAGCGCATTGACGATGAATTGCTCGGTATGGCTCGAGTACGGCTCGCTGCGGAAGGCGGCTTCGGTCAGTTGCGTGATGGCGTCGGCGTCGGCCGGCCGTTCATTCCGGGTGCGAATTTCCATGTGTCGATGAAGTGTGCGGGATGGCGCGATAGTGCTGAATGGCCCATGGCGATCGTGCGCCGTTTTGGGCAAGACCGGATGTTATGCCTGGCCGTGCGCCCTGGCCACCCTCGCCAGCCATCCGTCACCGGCTCCTGCCGCCGCCACGTCCCCCTGCGGCCCAGCCGCCTTTGCCACGCCCCCCGCCATGCCAGCCGCGGTGTCCGTGATGCCCGTGATGTCCGTGGTTCCAGCTTCGGCCACCGCCGCCATAAATAAAGGCAAAGCTGCCGTAATAGCTGCCATATCCCGGCCCGAAATAGGGGTAGCCGGGCGCGACCGGGTAGCCGCTGTAGTACGGCGAACTGACCGGGTACGCGGGATAGGCCAGATAGTCGTCGCTGGCATAGGGATAGGCCACGCATCCAGCGGCCAGCGCTGCCGCAAGCAACACACCATATCCGTAGCGCATGGGTCCCCTCCTTGCATCGCCTGCCTGGTTTGCGGGCACAGGGTTAGACCGCGGCGGCTGCCACGCAATTCCACTGCCACCCGGCCGTTAGTGGCGATCCCTTGACGAGCAATACCACGCGACTCATGGCAATTCAAGGACATATTTAGGAGTTATCCGATATTGGCATGAGAAACCCCGTATTACATTGCCCCTTGCACCCGGCCCGCGGGTGCCCCGACAGAGCCAGGTTGACCCCCTTCCTGGTTCCTTGCACTGCCACGATGGTCCCCGCCATCGTGGCAATTTTTTTGCCACAGCGCGGGATTACAGGCCCTTCTCGACCATGTCCAGCAGCCGTTGGCCGAGCGCCTCGGCCATCTCCTGCGCGCGGCTGCGCAACGGGCCGTCGATCAGCAGGATCGCCAGGCCATGCACGGCGGACCACGCCAGGTATTCGGCACCGGGCCGCCGCTCCGGCGGCATGACGCCGGCCTCGACCAGCTTGTCGAGCGTGGCGCCAAGCAACTGGAAAGGGTTGAGTCCGCTGTTGCCCGCCTTGGCGGGATCGGCGTCATCCTCGACTTCATCCGGCACGGAGAAGGCCGTGCGGAACAGGCCGGTTTCCGACAGTGCAAAGCGCAGGTAGCCCGTGCCGACCGCGCGCAGGCATGCACGCGCATGGGCGGCGGCGCCACGGCCCGGGCGCAGGCCGCCGATCTCGGCCTCCATGGCGATCGCCAGCGATGACAACGCGGAGGCTCGTACCGCCTGCAGCAGGTCCTGTCGGCTGGCAAAGTGCCGGTAAGCGGCATTGGGAACGACGCCGGCACGGCGCGTGGCTTCGCGCAGCACGATGGCGTCGGGGCCGCCTTCGCGGGCGAGGTCGATGCCGGCGTCAAGCAAGGCGCGGCGCAGGTCGCCGTGACGATAGGTGGCGCGCGCCGGTGGCGCGGGGACGGCCGGCTTCATGCGGCTCCCCTGTGATGCTGGATTCGGTTCATTATCTGTAGGCGCTTATAGTGAACAGTGTACACAAACAAGACGCCACCGGCTCAATGCATCTCCGCATCCGCGGCCGGTATCAAAGGATCGGGGCGAACAGCTTGGCCACGTGCATGGCCACGCGCAGTGGCGCGGGCGCGCCCAGGAACTCATCCAGCCCGATGCGGGTGGCATTGGCGAAGTCGGTTTCCAGCATCGCCGCCACGTCGGTAGCGAAGCCCTTGTCCGCCGTCATCACCATCAGTTCGAAGTTGAGCCGGAACGAGCGGTTGTCGAGGTTCGCCGTGCCCACCGCGGCGGCTTCGTCGTCGATCAGGATCACTTTCTGGTGCAGGAAGCCCGGCTGGTAGCGATACAGCTTGATCCCCGCTGCGACTGCCTGGTACGCATAGATGGTCGACGCGGCGTAGACGACCAGGTGGTCGGGGCGCGCCGGTATCAGGATGCGTACATCGACGCCACGCAAGACCGCCAGCCGCAGCACGGCGAACACCGCCTCGTCCGGCACGAAATATGGCGAGGTGATCCACAGCCGGTGCCGCGCCGACTGGATCGCCTCGACAAAGAACAGGGAACACGTTTCCTGCGAGTCCGCGGGGCCGGTCGGGACCACCTGGCAGGTCATGCGGCCGCCCACCTCGGGTGGCGGCATCAGCAAGTGCGGGACTTCGCGCGCGGCCCAGTACCAGTCTTCGGCAAAGGCCATCTGCAGATCCAGCACGGCACTGCCGCGCAATGCGATATGGGTGTCGCGCCACGGTGCCAGCGGCGGACGCTCGCCCAGATATTCCACGCCAACGTTGTGGCCGCCGATAAATGCCTCGCGCCCGTCCACGATGACCAGCTTGCGGTGGTTGCGGAAGTTGAGCTGGAAGCGGTTGACGAAACCGCGATGCGTGGAGAACGGCCGGGCATCGACGCCCGCCTCGAGCAGCGTGCGCACATAGCGACGCGGCAGCGCATGGCAGCCGATACTGTCGAACAGGAAGTAGACCTTGACGCCAGCCTGAGCACGTTCGCACAGCAGCGCCTGCAGGCGCTGGCCCAACGCATCGTCGTGAACGATGAAGAACTGCACGATCAATACCTGCCGCGCCTGGCCGATCGCCGCAAGGATGGCATCGAAGGTCTGCGTGCCGTTGACCAGCAGCCGCACGTCGTTGTTGGCCAGGCAAGGCATGCCGGTCAGCCTCGGCAGCGCGCGCATGCAGACCTGCGTGGGCGCATGCACCACACAGGCGCTGCGGGCCTCGCGTTCGCGCGGGGTCATGCCATGGCGGATCTCGCGCAGCCGGTCGTCATTGAAGCGGCGCGCGTCGACATAGCCGGCAAAGGTGCTGCGCCCGAAGATCAGGTACGGGACCAGCGTGAAGTACGGCATCATCAGCAGCGACCCCGCCCAGGCAATGGCGCCCGGCGCGGTGCGCACCGTCATGACGGCGTGCAGCGCCGCCACCACGCCGACGACGTGAAAGGCCAGGAGGATAACGGCGATGACACTCGGGCTCTGCAGCATCGGTGGCTTGAGTCCCCGCACCGGAACACGATGCGCGCTATTTTGGCACACCCGCCGGCCGGATGTTGATAGCGCGACGCCCGGGCTGCCTTCTTTTTTGGCACGCCGATGGGATGACGGCGCCAGGCGGCCGCCAGGCCCGGGGCTAGCCCGTTGTCCACAGGATCTGTGGACAACTTCGTCGCCCGCGCACGCCCGGCCGGGCGCTACCCGCTTCCGGGTATCGCGCCGGCAAAGAAATGGCAAAAAACGGCAAGCATTTTCGGAAATGTCCGATTGTTCCACGGCACGCGGCTTTTTACTCTTTGGGGCCGCACAGTGCTCCGCCTTCCGCAGCCTGTCATGCGCGGCGCTTCGGTTCCGATCCAGTTCAAACGCTGCCCGGTACCTGTCCGGTGCCAGCCGTCTCCACACGCCGTCACGCTTCATATGCCGTCGCCGATCACTATTGCGCTGCTGCTGGGCAGGTCATCCCAGCTCCAGGACGTTCCAGACTTGCTGATGCGTTCAGGTTTTCGCTGCAGCATCTTCGATGCGGGCCGCGACCTGATCCACAGCGCCCTGCAGCAGACCTACGACATGCTGCTGCTTCCCGACGAAGTTGCCGACATTCCGGCCGTCGACGTGATCCGCGCGGTGCGCAGCGCGCGCTCGCGTGATGTACCGATCATGATGCTGGGCAGTGACAGCAGCGAAGACCGCCTGGTCGATGCGCTCGACGCCGGTGCCGACGACTACATGTGCCGCCCACTCAGCCACCGCGTACTGCTGGCGCGCATCGCCGCGCTGCGCCGTCGCGTGACAGGCGAACGATTACGCCAGGGGCTGGTGGTGCGTGCCGGCCCGTACCAGCTCAACAGCGTCGGGCGCTTCGCCACGCTGCGCGACGAGCGCATCGAACTGACGCCGAAGGAATTCGACCTGGCCATGCTGCTGTTTTCCAATGTCGGCCGGATGCTGCCAAACAGCCGCATCGAGCAGGCGGTATGGCGCCATGAATTGCCGCCGCTGTCGCGGGCGCTGGCGGGATTGATGTCGCGGCTGCGCAAGACGCTGCGGCTTGGCATCGAGAACGGCATCATCGTCACCGTCGTCTATGCCCACGGCTATCGGCTAGACGTGCTGGAGGAAAGCAGCCTGCCGCGCCTGCCGTCGTCCGGCCGCAACCTGCCCGCACGCAAGCCCTCCGGCTGCTAGGCCGGCAGCGCTGCCGCCAGCGAAAGGAAGTCGAGCACCGCCATGCCCGTGGCCGAACGCTTGGCCTCGCGCTTGGCGGCTGCGGCGGCAGCGCCGATATGCTGGCTGCCCAAGCGCTGCAGCGCAGCCACGCCCTCCCCGCTCACGCACACGACTCCCGCCGCCATCGACACCGGCGGAAAGAACACCGCGTGGCCGTGCCGGTCTTCTCCCTGCATGCCACCGGCAGCACGATCCCCCGGCGCATACATGGCGAGTGCCGCGTCGTTGAAGCGGCGAATCGCCTCGTGCATTCGCGCCGGCCAGTCGTTGCTCTGGAACAGCACCAGGAAGTCGTCGCCGCCGACATGGCCAAGGAAATCGCGCGCGGGGTCGCACGCCTCGGCCAGGATGGCGGCGGCGCCCTTGAGCATTTCGTCGCCCTTCCAGTAGCCGTATTTGTCGTTGAACGGCTTGAAGTGGTTCAGGTCGACGTAGCACGCGCGAAACTCGCTGGCGGCGTCGATCAGGCGCTCGATATGCTGGTTGAGCGGGATGTTGCCCGGCAGGAACGTCAGCGGATTGGCATAGCGTGCCGCTTCCATGCGCACTTCGGTGATTGCGCGGATCAGGTCGGCGCCCGTGCCCAGCCCGATATAGCGTCCCTGCTCGGTGATCAGGAAGCCATCGGCCAGCGAGCGCGTGTGCTCCCCGGAGAGGATCTGCGCCATTTCCTCCAGCGTCGCGCTGCGCTCGAAGCAGGCCGGCTCGCGATTGGCCATCGCAATGCAGGCCTTCTTGCCATATAGCTCGCGGTGAAACGGTGCGGCGTAGCGGTCGATAAAGCCTTGCCGGCCGATGATGCCAAGTGGACGTCCATCGTCATGGACCACCGCAACGGCATGCAACTCGGGCTGGTCCTGGAACATGCGCAGCACCGCGTCGTTGCTGGTGGCGGGCGAGACAGTCGGCGCCGGCCGCAGCAGGCGCCCGGCAGTCATGCCGGACCAGCCGGAGCGCACCATCTGCGGAAATACGGCGATATGCCGCGACGCCAGCGCGCGCCGCACCTGGGGTGTCGCCTGCGTATCCGGCTGCGCCGACGGCCGGCCGATGTAGTAGCCCTGCGCACCAGTCACCCCGAGGTCGCGGACCACCGCAAGTTCTTCCTCATGCTCGATCCCTTCGGCGATGACGCGCCCGCCGAAGGCGCTCATCATGCGCATCACGGCACGCAATATCTCCAGCCGCCGGGAACACGAGGCGATGCCGCGCACCAGCGACTTGTCGATCTTGACGAACTGCGGCGACAGGTGCGCCAGCAGATCCAGATTGGCATGCCCGGAGCCAAAATCGTCCAGCGCATACTGCATGCCCAACTCGCGCAGCACCGACATGGCCGTGCCGAAACTGGCAGCATCGCCGATCGGGGTCTGCTCGGTGACCTCGACCACCAGCCGCGATGGTGCAATGCCGGCGCGCAGCAATGCCGCCGACAAGCGCTCGCGATCGGCCAGCAGGTGCCGCAAGGTCATCGGACTGAAATTCAGGAACAGCTTGCCCGGCAGGTCGAGGCCGCGCCAGGCAGCCAGCGCGGTGCGCGCCGCCTCGATTTCCAGCGCGACAGTGGTCTCCACCCCCTGCGCCAGGCGGAACAAGGCTTCCGGCATTGCGTACGGCGAGCCCGCCGGGCCGCGGACCAGGGCTTCGTAGCCGAGCAATTCGGGTGCCAGCCTGTACGATCGGCTGGAACACCGCATGCAGCGGCGGAATCTGCGCGCGTGGCACCGCTGGCCCGGCAGCAAGGCTTGGCGCGAGGTGGAGCGGTGGCAGTGCGGCATCGTGGCCGGGCATGAGCGGATCCGGAAGGCGAAGCAATTTGGCGGAGCAGGTTGGCAGAGCAGGTTGGCAGAGCAGATTGGCAGAGCAAAAGGCGTGGAAGCGGGCCACATTGCATGACATGGATATGACAGCACGATGACAATCCCGTGCCTGTCATGTCACGCCGGCGTCACGTTGATCGGCCACCATCCATGCGCCGCCAGCGACCCTCCCGCACGAGGAAGGCGCAACGGCAAACCGGGTCAAGCCCGGGCTGCGCTGCCGCCCGCTGCGGTTGGCTGGACGCGCGCCCGTCAGGAGTCATCTCCGTGTTGCACGTCATCAAGTCAAGCCTGCCGGGCCGCCGCCCGGCTTTTGCCGCGCTGGGTCGGGCCGCCTCGCGCCTGGGCCGCCTGCCGCTGGTCGCACGCCTGTGCATCGCCTTTGCCCTGGTCTACCTGTTCGGGGCCGCGGTCGGGTTGACCGGCATCGCCAATCTGGTGTCGATCAAGGCGCGCACCGATACCCTCTACCAGCAAGACATGCACGGCGCCATATCGGCCGAGCGCGCGCATTCGGCGCTGGCCGCACTCGGCCGCGCCCAGTTGGCGCTGACCATGGCCACCAGCGGCGCCGAGCGCGACACCGCCGCCAGCGAAATCGACGAAGCATTGGCGCGGCTCGACGCGGCGCTGGCAGGCGTGCGCCGGGCCAATGCCGCACAGGCCGGGCCGCTGCTCGACGCGCGGCAACGCGCCGCCGAGCTGGTGCAAGGCTATGTAGCGCTGCTGCGCAAGCAACCGCTCGATCCGTTGCAGTTCGACAGCGCGGTCTCGGTCGAGGGCCACTTTGTCACCGAGCAATTGCAGGCGCTGAGCCAGCGCATCGAGGCAGTGCGCGTGCTGCAGGAGCGGCAGGCTGCCGCCACGGTGGGGAGCGTCGCCGCCAGCCAGCTGCGCGCGCAGGCGTGGATGGTGGCCCTGCTTGGCGCCAGCCTGCTGGCCGCGGCAGCGCTGGCGTGGATCGCCGCACGCGGCCTGCGGGCCGAACTGGGTGGCGAGCCGCGCGACGCCGCCGAGATTGCGCGGCGCATTGCCAGCGGCGACCTGACCGCCACGATTGCGCTGCACCCCTCGGATCGCAGCAGCATGCTGCACCACGTGGCAGGCATGCGCGACCAGCTCGCCGGCGTGCTGGCACGCATACATGGCTCTGCGCAGGAGATTGCCGCTGCCAGCCAGCAGATCGCCGCGGACAACCAGGCCTTGTCTGCGCGGACGCAGCTGCAGGCCACCGCACTCGATGCCGCGGGCGCCAACATGCAGGCACTGGCCGGACGCGTTGCCGAGGCACACGCGCAGGCAACCGAATCGAGCCTGCTGGCCGACCAGGCGCGCACCGCCACCGATGCCGGCGCGGAGGTGGTGCGGCAGATGCGCGGCGCCATGGACGCGCTGCACGGGCACTCGCGCCACATCGCCGAAATCGTCAGCGTGATCGAGGGCATCGCGTTCCAGACCAATATCCTGGCCCTCAACGCGGCCGTCGAAGCGGCCCGCGCCGGCCCGGCCGGGCGCGGCTTTGCAGTGGTGGCGCAGGAAGTGCGCGCGCTGGCCCAGCGCAGCGCCGATGCCGCGCGCGAGATCGGCGGCATCATCGGCACAGCCACGCATGAAATTGGCACGGGCGCGCGCCTGAGCGGCGACGTGGTCGCGGCCATGGAGCGCATCGCCAGCGCGGTACGGCATAGCCATGCGCTGGCCGGCACGCTGTGCACGCTGGCCGACCAGCAGGCCGCCAGTGTGCAGGCGGCTGCAGGATCCGTCACGCAGCTGCGCCAGACCGCCCAGCAGAATGCCGCCCTGGTGGACGAGCTGGGCGGGCAGGCCGGGCGCCTCGACCACCAGGCTGCGGTCCTGGCCGAGGATGTGGCGCGTTTCCGCTTCTGAGGGGCGAGGTTTGTTGCTGCCTGGTAGGGGCCTGATTAGGGCCCGGGTTGCTGCCCCGCGCGGTTTTGTGTCAGGCAGATGTGTCAGCGCGAAACATTTGACATAGCGAGGTAACCGGCATTTACGACTTCCTCGACAAAGTTACAGATCTGTTTCAACTGAAGCGAAGCCAGTTACGTGTAGGCCGCTAACTGACGAGTAATCTTGCCTCACACCAACTGAACTGGCATCCGCCCAGGAAACCATGGCTGAACGACTGATCATGCTGGACGTACCCGGCGTCCTGTATTCCGACCGCTCCCGCGCCCGCCTCGGCGGCATTCCGGATTCGGGCACGCTGCGCGATGTCAGGTCCTTCGATCCGATCGCGCTCGGATTTGTCCGCAGGCTGTTCGGTGTCGCCGGTGCACGCGTCGTGGTGTCCGATGCCTGGCGTCGCGGCACGCCGGCCGCGATCCTGCAGCAACTGGACTTGCAGATCGAAGCCATGACCCCGGCCACCGCTGGCGGCCACGGCGCAGAGATCGCCGCCTATTTTGCGCAGGCTGCGGCGCCCGTCCATTTTGTGATCCTGTCCTGCGCTGCGCCCGAGTCCATGCCGGAAGCCCTGCGCGACCACCTGGTCAGCGTTGACCCCGCGCTCGGCCTGACGCTGGAAAACTTCCAGCAGGCGCTCGGCATCCTGGGCGTGGCCTGCCCGTCCACGGTGATGCCCGCGCCCAAGCTCGATGCGGGCCTGAAGGCCAAGCTCGCGCAACTGCAGCAACTGGCGCGCGAGAACCCGGCGCGCTTCGCCCCGGAGCAGGCCACGCAAGTCATGCGCGAGTACGTGCACGCCTGATCCGCAGCCAACCACCTTTGCGGCAAGCCAAGCGGGGCGCCTTCGGGCGCCCCGTTGCATTTTCGCGTGGCGCGCGATCCCCGCGTGATCCCGTATCATGCTCGCTGTCGCCGGCAATCCCGCCGGCACCATCGCCAGGATCATCCAGGACACTGCCATGCCCCACCTCGTCATCGAACTCACGGAAAACACCCGCCTGAACTGCTCGCAGGAAGAGTTGCTCGATGAAGCCAACGCCGCGCTGCTGGCATCGGGGCAGTTCCAGGAGGCCGATATCAAGTCGCGCTGCATCACGCTTTCGACCTACCGCCAGGGCGTGGACGCCGCTGATCGCGCTTTCGTGCATGCGCGCCTGTCGATCCTGGATGGGCGCGACACCGCCGTGCGCCAGGCGCTCGGCCAGGCCGTCTGCGACGTGATCGCCGATGCCGTGCGCACCGGCGTGGACGGCGGGCAATCGGTACAGGTATCGGTGGAAGTGTGCGAGATGCAGCGCGCCACTTTCGCCAAGCAGGTCATTGCCTGAGCCAATAAAAAACCCGCGGCCTTCGCAGGCCGCGGGCACCAGCTTCGGGGAAGACGCCGAAGCCTGTCACGGGGAGCGCCCCCGCACCCATGACGTTTGAGATTCTAGGCGGCGAGGCGCGGCGGCGGATTGACCTTGATTAAATGCCCCGCAATGTCCCAGCCATGAAAAAAGGAGCCGCGAGCGGCTCCTTTTTTTATTGGGACTGGCTGGCGCAGATCAGGCCGCGGCGTCCTTCAGCTTCTTCAGCGGGCGCACCTTCACCTTGACGCTGGCCGGCTTGGCCGGGAACCAACGCTCTTCACCGGTGAACGGGTCCTTGCCGAAGCGCTTCTTCTTTGCGGGAACTTGCTGTGCCGTCACCTTCAGCAGGCCCGGCAGCGTGAATTCACCAGCGCCCTTCTTGTTCAGCGCGCTGACGATGGTGTTTTCCAGATGGGCCAGCACCGTCTTCACGGTCTTGGCTTCCAGTTCCGTCTGGGTTACCAGGTGAGCGACCAGGCTCGACTTGTTGAAGGTGTCCTTCAGCGGGCGCGCAACGGGCGCAGCGGCGGGAGCAGCCTTCTTGGCCGGCGCGGCCTTCTTGGCGGCAGCCTTCACGGGTGCCTTGGTTGCCGCAGCCTTCTTGGCAGCGGGCTTGGTTGCAGTCTTCGCGGTCGGTTTAGCTTTGGTCGCCATATCGATATACGTAAGTTGAACGATGGATGCCGGCTCATCGTTTTGCATCGCTCAGCAGCGCTGCGCAAAACGCCTTGTCGGCGCCCACTGAATCATAGCGGAAACAACCGTAAGTCAAGGGGTTTTCGTGCATGCGAAACGCAAAACCCCGTGAAAACCCCGGGTTTTGTCGCGGCTTTGCCTCAGTGAACACGCAAAGAGGGCCTACGTACCCCCGTTTTGGCGCTTTCACGCGCAGCGCAACACGACTGCGCGGCCCGGATTCCGTGCCTCAGTCGCGCACCGAAAGCGCAAGCAAAGGGCCTGCAAACAGCGCGCCGAGCGCGAGCAGCGGCAGCGATGCATCGGCCTGCGTCCATGCGTGCGACAGTGCCGGCAGCCCGGCCTGCATGCCGAACACGCTGGCCACGCACAGCAGCGAAAGCGGTCCGACCGCGGCGAGCGCAAGCGTGCGCAGACGCCTGCCGCGAAGAGTCGGCGAAAGGCTGGCGAGGGGCCTGAGTCGGGACATGTCCGGTTCCTTGAGTGGGATGCGGGCATTGTCGGCAGCGCTGGCTGAACCCGGCCTGAGCGTTCTGTTCAGCCCGCGTTCAGGCTTTTTGATGCAAACTTCGGGCCATGAAGCGATTCTCCGCGCCGCTGCCCCGCCCTGTCCGCCTGCTGTCTGCCGCCGCACTGGCAGCGCTGCTGGCGCTCGCGGCCATGCCTGCCGCGCATGCCGACAAGGATGCCGACCGTGCCCGCGCCGCGGTGCAGTCGGGCGAGATCCTGCCGCTGTCGCGCATCCTCGAGACTGTCTCGCGCCAGTTTGCCGGCGACGTGATCGGCGTCGAGCTGGACCGCGACGATGGCGTCTGGCAATACGAAGTCAAGCTGTTGCTGCCGGGCGGCTCGGTGGCCAAGCTGGAATACGATGCGCGCACCGCCGCGCTGATCAAGGCCAAGGGCCGCGGCCTGGAAGAGGCGCGCAAGAAGCCGTGAGCGTGCGCCGCCCGCCAACCTGCCCACCGGAAGACACTGATGCGCATCCTGCTGGTTGAAGACGAAGCTGCCCTGGCCGCGCAGGTCCGCGCCAGCCTGGCCGAGGCGGGCTATGCGGTCGACATCGCCACCGACGGCATCGATGCCTGCCACCTCGGCGAGCAGGAACCCTACGACGCCGTCGTCCTGGACCTGGGCCTGCCCCGGCTCGACGGGCTATCCGTGCTGCGCCGCTGGCGCGCCGGGCAGGTGAACGTGCCGGTACTGATCCTGACCGCGCGCGACAGCTGGACTGAAAAGGTCGAAGGCATCGACGCGGGCGCTGACGACTACCTGGCCAAGCCGTTCCGCATGGAAGAACTGCTGGCACGCATCCGCGCGCTGATCCGGCGCGCACACGGCATGGCCGTGCCGGAGCTGCAATGCGGCCCGGTGCGGATGAACCCGCGCGCTGGCACCGTCACCGTCGACGGCGCGACCGTCGTGCTGACCTCGCATGAATTCCGCGTGCTGGACTACCTGATGCATCATCCAGGCGCGATCGTCAGCAAGACCGCGCTGACCGAACACATCTACGCCCAGGACTTCGACCGCGACAGCAATACCATCGAGGTTTTCGTCGGCCGGCTGCGCCGCAAGCTGGGCGTGGACGTGATCGAGACGGTGCGCGGCCAGGGTTACCGGCTGCGGCCGCCGCCAGGCGCCGACAATGCCGGCAGTGCCGGCACCCCTTCGAACCTGGCATAAATGCCCGCCCGCCTGCGCCGTTCGCTTGCGCTGCGCCTGCTGGCGCTGGCCGCAATCTGGCTGGCCGCGGCACTTGGCGGCAGCGGCTGGCTGCTGTCGACCCTGTTCGAGCGCCACGTCAACGATACCTATGTGCGGCAGCTCGACCACCAGCTGGCCAGCCTGGCCGCGGCGCTGGACTGGAGCGCCGACGGCAAGCTGGTACTGACGCGCACCCCGGCCGATCCCCGCTATGAACTTCCTTACTCCGGCGCCTATTGGCAAGCGCGCGCGCCGGGTGCGCTGCTGCGCTCGCGCTCGCTGTGGGACACGGAGATGCCGACCGCGGTGGAGCGGCGCGTACCCGGCGCGCAGGCGCAAGTGCGTCTCGGGCCTAACCATCAGTCACTGCTGGTGGTGTCTCGGCAGCTGGTGCTGGCCTCGGCGGATACCCCGGTGGAAATCGCGGTAGCCCTGGACCGTACTGAACTGCGCGCCGCGCGCCGCAACTTCAACCGCACGCTGGCGTGGTCACTGACGGCGCTGGGGCTGGGCCTGATGCTCGCCGTGGCGGCACAGGTGAAATTCGGCCTGGCGCCGCTGTCACGGCTGCGGCGCGCGCTGGAAGCGATGCAGGCGCGCCGCGAAGCGCGCCTGGGTGGCGACTGGCCAACGGAAGTGGAACCGCTGGTCAGCGAGATCAACGCGCTGCTGGCACGCAACGCGCAGGCGCTGGAGCGCTCACGCCGCCAGGCGGCCGACCTCGCACATGCCGTCAAGACCCCGCTGGCGGTACTGGCCAATGAGTCCGCAGCGCTGCCGGGCAGCGCCGCCTCGGCCGTCGCTGCGCAGGTGGAAGCGATGCGCCGCCAGGTCGACCGCCATCTGGCACGGGCCCGCGCCGCGGGGGCGGCGGGCGCACGCGGCATGCGCATCGAGGCCGGCCCCGCCATACGCGAGCTGGTGCGAGCGCTGTCGCGGCTGCATGCCGGGCGCGCGCTGGCGCTGGAAGTCGAAGGCAACGGGCATTTTGCCGGCGATCGCCAGGACCTGGTCGAGATGCTGGGCAACCTGCTGGACAACGCCTGCCAGTGGGCGCGCACGCGCGTGCACGCCACGCTACGCGAGGCCGGCGGCGAACTGGAAATCCTGGTCGAGGACGATGGACCGGGCATGCCGCCTGAGGCGCGCGAACTGGCCACCGCCCGCTTCGGCAGGCTGGACGAGGCGGCCGCCGGCAGCGGGCTGGGCCTGGCGATCGTCACCGAGATCGCCGCGATGTACGATGGCAGCCTGGCGCTGGCAACCAGCCCGCTGGGCGGGCTTTCGGCGCGGCTGCGGCTGCCGGCAGGCCTGCCCTGATCCGCTTGGAAACGCCTTGTCAGGGCGCGCGTGCCGCCATCGCGTCACGCGTGTCGCGCGCCAGCCCCAGCGCAAAAGCAGTCTCGGCGACCAGGAACAGCGGGCCGATCAACAGCCCTACCAGGTCGTCGACGAACGCCGGCTTGCGGCCTTCGTAGTAATGGCCGATGAACTGGATAATCCACCCCGCCACGAACAGGCCGACGCCGATGGCCAGCCACGCAGCGGTGGGCATGGCGGCGATGTGCGCCCCGGCATAGAGGAAAAGCGCCAGGATCGACGCCATCGCCACGCCGAAGCCAAGCGACAGGCGCAGGTAGAACAGGCACGACAGGATATACAGCAGCATCGCCGGGGTCAGGTGGGCGGAGCCGTCGCCCAGAGGCATGGCCGGCCGCGCCAGCAGCGTGGTAACCGCCAGCACGATCATCGGGATGCCGATGAAATGCGTGAGGATATTGCGCGGATCACGGTGGTAGGCGGCGTAGCTGGCCAGGTGCTCGATCAGGGTTTTCACGGGGCGTCTCCATTGTGCGCAGGCGTGCGCGGAAGCTGCCGCCTGCTGCTGTCCGCGCTCAGGTCGCGATGTGGACTTATAGTAATGAGCGCGCACCCGCGGGTCTGTCTGGTTTTTGACAATCCGCCTGGCGCGCAGGCGCCGCTGTGTGTCCATCCGACACAACGGCTTTGCCAGACTTTCCGCCCCCACAGGAGACCGGCATGGGATCCGCGCCCCCGCCGCACCGCCACGCACCGCTGCCGGCCAGTCCCGCGCACGCAAGCGCGCAGCCGGACGCCGCACCGCCGGGTGACGACCCGCTCGCCGCGGTGCGCGCCGGCGCATGGTTCAGCCAGCTGCCGCCGGCGTTGCGCCAGGCACTGCTCGACGACGGCAGCCTGCGCCGGCTGGTGCCTGGCGAGACCTTGTTTGCCCGAGGCGACCGCTTCGACGGCCTGTACTGCGTGGCCAGCGGCACCGTGCAGATCCACGCCAGCGGCGAATCGGGCAAGGCGGCGCTGCTGGGCCTGCTCGAACCCGGCACCTGGTTCGGCGAGATCTGCCTGTTCGACGGGCTGCCGCGCACACACGACGCGCGCGCGGTCAGCGCTGCGGCCCTCTGGCACGTGCCGCGCGCGCCGCTGGAGCGGCGCCTGGCGCAGCATCCGGCATGGTGGCAGGCATTCGGACAACTGCTCGCGGCGAAGACGCGCCAGGCCTTCGACTATGTCGAGGAAACGCAGCTGCTGCCGCCGGCGGCACGTATTGCCCGGCGCCTGGCCGCGATCGCGCATGGCTATGGCAACCTGCCGGCGCATGCCGATGCGGTGCTGCGCGTGCGCATACCGCAGGAACAGCTGGCGCAGATGCTGGGGCTGTCGCGCCAGACCGTCAACCACGCCCTGCGCGAACTCGAGGCGCGCGGCCTGCTGCGGCTGGAATACGGCGGCATCGAGCTGCTCGACCTGGCCGCGCTGGAAGCGCTTAACTGAATCCACCACCGTGGAGCCTTGCCTGCCATGACCACACTCGATGCTGCCCAACTGGACGCCTACTGCGCGCGGCTGGGCATCGCCGCCCCGCCCTCGCCCACGCTCGAAGCACTCGACGCCGTGCTCGGCGCGCAACTGGCCAGCATTCCGTTCGAGAACATCGACCCGCTGCTGCGGCGGCCGGTCAGCATCGACCTCGACGCCGTGTTTGACAAGCTGGTCACGCGCGGGCGCGGCGGCTACTGCTTCGAGCTCAACACGCTGCTGGCAGCGGCGCTGGGCGCGCTCGGCTTCAGCGTAACGCCGCTGGCCGCGCGCGTGCGCTGGGGTGTGCCCGATGCGGTCGAGACGGTGGCGTCGCACATGCTGCTGCGCGTGGAAGTGGCGCATCGCAGCTATCTTGCCGACGTTGGCTTCGGCGGGCCCACGCCGTTCCGCGCGATGGCGCTGTCCGTGCCTGCCGACGATGACTTCCCATACCGGCTCGCCAGCGCTCCGCCGCAGGCGGCCGCCACTGCGTTCCACAGCTTCGACCTGGAAGCACGCGGCGATGCCGGCTGGATCAAGGTCTACCGCTTCGACCTGACGCCGCAGCCATGGATCGATTTCGGGCCGCGCAACTGGTATGTCTCGACCCATCCGGACAGCGTGTTCCTTCATCGGCTGATGGCCGCGCGCACCGACGGCGGCACGCGCGTGACACTGGCCGATAGCGAGTTGGCCGAGCGCGCGCCCGATGGCAGCGTACGGCGCCAGCACCTGGAAACGCCCGACGCCGTGGTGCGGGTCTTGGACGAGCGCTTCGGCATACGGCTCGACGATGCGCTGCGGCACGGGCTGATGGTGGCGCTGCCGCCGCTGCTTGCCCGCAATGCGCGCACGTGAAGGCATTGCGCGGCTTGTGCGCCACCTTCCGGTGCTGCCCATGCGGCGCCGCACCAGAAGCCTTCATGCACGCCGCGCATTGCCCGCAGAAAGAATGCTGATATGGCAGCCATCCGGCCCTTGGCGCTGTGGACTCGGCCGGCGCGGCAACACCATAATGTCCTGGCGATGCAGCGTTTGCGCCGCATCGCCAGGACAACAGCGCGGCAGACTCGCCGCCTGCATGAAGCCGGCCGCTGACGCCGGCGCAGATACAGGAGACTCCATGTCATTGTTCGATCTGACGGGCAAGGTTGCCATCGTCACCGGTTCATCGCGCGGCATCGGCCGCGCCATCGCCGAGCAGATGGCCGTCCAGGGCGCCAAGGTAGTGATTTCTTCGCGCAAGGCCGAGGCCTGCCAGGAAGTGGTTGACGCCATCAATGCACGCCATGGCGACGGCACCGCCATCGCGGTGCCGGCCAATATCTCGTCGAAAGAAGACCTGCAGCGGCTGGTCGACGAAACCAACCGCACCTTCGGCCGGATCGACGTGCTGGTCTGCAATGCCGCGTCCAACCCGTACTACGGGCCGATGGGCGGCGTCTCGGACGACCAGTTCCGCAAGGTGCTGGACAACAACGTCATTTCCAACCACTGGCTGATCCAGATGGTGGCGCCGCAGATGATCGACCGCAAGGACGGCTCGATCATCATCGTGTCGTCGATCGGCGGCCTGCGCGGCTCGCCGACCATCGGCGTGTACAACATATCCAAGGCTGCGGATTTCCAGCTGGCGCGCAATCTTGCGGTGGAATTCGGGCCGCACAACGTGCGCGTCAACTGCATCGCGCCGGGCCTGATCAAGACTGACTTTGCGCGCGCGCTGTGGGAAGACCCGGAGCGCTACAAGCAGTCCACGCATGGCGCGCCGCTGCGCCGCATCGGCGAGCCCGTCGAGATCGCCGGCGCGGCCGTATACCTCGCTTCGGCGGCAAGCAGCTTCATGACCGGCCAGGCACTGGTGGTCGACGGCGGCGTGACGATCTGAGCCGCATCCCGGCCGCACCTTAGTTGTACCTGAGCTTCTGACGCAAGCGTCGCGCGTGCGCCGGCATGTCCGGCGCATGCCGCTTTCTTTGCATTGCCCTCAACCTGCAGCGCAGTTACGGGAGGCAGTCATGTCAAGCAATCCGCAAACGGCCGGCAACTGGCCGGTCATGTCCCTGGCCGAGGCCCATGCCCGGCTGACCGCGCCCGGCTCGCCCTTCGAGACCGAGTCGCGCCTGATCCGCGGCATCCCCACCACAGTCTGGAAACACGCACCCCCCACGCTGTGCGACCTGTTCCACGCGACCAGTGCCTTCGGCGACCGCACCTTCGTGGTCTACGAGGACGAGCGCGTTTCCTAC
Organism: Cupriavidus sp. P-10; assembly: GCF_003402535.2. Classification (NCBI taxonomy): domain Bacteria; kingdom Pseudomonadati; phylum Pseudomonadota; class Betaproteobacteria; order Burkholderiales; family Burkholderiaceae; genus Cupriavidus; species Cupriavidus sp. P-10. The sequence goes on along the minus strand of NZ_AP025171.1, from coordinate 1,258,111 downwards.
GATGCCTTCCGGCGCGCGGCCATCGCGCTGGCACACGCGCTGGTGCGCGACGGCGTGCGCAAGGGCGACCGCGTGGCGCTGGCGATGCGTAACCTGCCGGAATGGCCGGTGGCGTTCTACGGCGCCCTGCTCGCCGGCGCGATCGTGACGCCGCTGAATGCCTGGTGGACCGGCGCCGAGCTGGAATATGGCCTGGCCGATTCCGGCAGCCGCGTGGCCATCGTCGATGCCGAACGGCTCGACCGCATCCTCGAGCACCTGCCCGGCTGCCCGGCGCTGGAACGTGTCTATGTTTCGCGCACCGGCGCGGCCACGGGCGATGCCCGCGTCGCCGCACTCGAAAGCGTGATCGGCACCAGCTCAGACTGGGCCGCGCTGCCGCAGCAGTCGCCCCCGCAGATCGAGATCGATCCCGAGGACGATGCCACCATCTTCTATACCTCGGGCACCACCGGCAAACCCAAGGGCGCGCTGGGCACGCATCGCAACTCCGCGACCGTCGCGGCAGCGGGCAGCTTCAGTCCGCTGCGCAACCTGCTGCGCCGCGGCGAGCCGATTCCGGCTCCCGATCCCACGGCGCCGCAGAAAGGCATGCTGCTGGCGGTGCCGTTCTTCCATGTCACCGGCTGCATGGCGGTGCTCAACGGCGCGCTCGCCACCGGCGGCAAGATCGTGCTGATGCACCGCTGGGACGCGCTGCGCGGCATGGCGCTGATCGAGCGCGAGCGCTGCACCGCCGCCGGCGGCGTGCCCACCATCGCCTGGCAGATCCTGGAGCATCCGGAGCGCGCGCGCTTCGACCTGTCTTCGCTGGAGAACGTCAACTACGGCGGCGCGCCGGCGTCGCCGGAACTGGTGCGGCGCATCGGCGACGTGTTCCCGATGGCCGCGCCTGGCATCGGCTGGGGCATGACCGAAACCTCGTCGACCTTCACCAGCCACAGCGCCGAAGAATACGTGCTGCGCCCCGACAGCAGCGGCCCGGCGCTGCCGATCGGCGAGATGAAGGTGGTCGACGGACGCGGCCACGCACTGCCGCCGGGCGAGACCGGCGAACTGCTGGTACGCGGCGCCAACGTCGTGCGCGGCTACTGGAACAAGCCCGAAGCCACCGCGCAGACCTTTGTCGACGGCTGGCTGCGCACCGGCGACATCGCGCGGATGGACGAGGAAGGCTATGTATATATCGTCGACCGCATGAAGGACATGCTGATCCGCGGCGGCGAGAACATCTACTGCATCGAGGTGGAAAGCACACTGTACGAACACCCGGCGGTGATGGACGCAGCGGTGGTAGGCATCGCGCACAAGACGCTGGGCGAAGAACCGGCCGCCGTGGTCAGCCTGAAGCCAGGCATGCAGGCAACCGAGGCGGGATTGCAGGACTTCGTGCGCGAGCGGCTGGCGGCGTTCAAGGTGCCGGTGCGCATCCTGCTGTACCAGGAGATGCTGCCGCGCAATGCCAATGGCAAGATACTCAAGTCGAACCTGCGCAAGCTGTTCGACCCGGCAGCCTGACCGGCCGGCGGCAAACCATCACGACAAGGAATAAAAAAAATTGACGGACCAAGCAAAGCGGGATCGAAACCTGTCCAATCCCTTGCGCCTTGGCGCCACCGTGGCGGCAGCCGCGCTGCTGGCCGGCTGCGCGGCCGGCGGCACTAACCTGTCCGCGGTGCCGGAATTCCGCCCGGGTGTGCCCGCCGGCTATCTGGCCGCCGATGCGCGCCCGGACAGCCTGAAGCTGCTGCCCGCCCCGCCGGCACAGGGCTCGCCCGCGCAGGCGCTGGATGACGATGCGGCGCGCCAGGCGGGCACGCTGCGCGGCTCGCCGCGCTGGCAGGTTGCCAGCACCGACGCCGTGCTGAACTTTCCGCAGGCAGCCAGCACCTTTTCATGCGCGTTGGGGGTGCCGGTCAGTGCCAGGGACACGCCTTACCTGAATATCCTGCTGCGCCGCAGCCTGGTCGATGCCGGCCTGTCCACCTATGGCGCCAAGGACCGCTACAAGCGCACGCGGCCATTCGTCGCCAACAAGACCGGGATGTGCACGCCAGACGAAGCCGCCAAGCTGGAGAAGGACGGATCCTACCCGTCGGGACACAGCGCCATCGGCTGGGCCTGGGCGCTGATCCTGGCCGAGGTGGAACCGGCCCGCGCGGACGCCATCCTGGCGCGCGGGCGCGCCTTCGGCCAGAGCCGGGTGGTGTGCAACGTGCACTGGCAGAGCGATGTCAACGAAGGCCGCATGATGGCCGCCGCAACGGTGGCGCGCCTGCATGCCGACCCGACCTTCCGCGCCGACCTCGAACAGGCCCGCCGCGAAGTGGCCGCCGCACGTGCCGCCGGCGCCCGCCCCGCGGGCGATTGCCAGGCAGAAGCCGCGGCACTGGCGCCCTGAGCGCGCCGGCGCTTACTTGACGGGGATCGTCGTGCCGGCCGGGACCGGCACGGCGGTCACGCTGTTCTGCGGGCTGCCGCTGACGATACGGTCCGAATACGTCAGGTAGACCAGCGTATTGCGCTTGCGGTCGACCGCGCGCACCACGTGCAGGGTCTTGAACAGCACCGACATGCGCTCGGAAAAAACGTGGTCCTGCTGCTTCAGCGGCCCCTTGAAGGCAATGGTTCCCACCTGCCGGCACGCGATCGAGGCTTCCGGCGGGTCTTCCGCCATGCCCAGCTGGCCCTTGATGCCGCCGGTGCGGGCACGCGACACATAGCAGGTAATGCCGTCCACCTGCGGGTCGTCATAGGCTTCGATGACGACCTTGTCGGAGCCGGTCATGCGGAAATTGGTGCTGACGCTGCCGATCTCCTCGGCATGCGCGCCGCCCGTGGCCGCCGCGCAGGCGGCCAGGGCCAGGATCGTGCAGGATCGTTTCATCATGGCGGGTGGCAACGTGTCAGGTCACCGACGACTTGATGTCGCCGTGGCGCTTTTCCATTTCCTGGCGCAGCGCCCGGCGCTGCTGGGCGGCGGCAAAACGCTGGCGCTCGACTTCATCGCGCGGCTCCAGCGGCGGCACTTCGGCCGGGCTGCCGTTGTCGTCGACCGCCACCATGGTGAAGTAGCAGCTGTTGGTGTGGCGCACCAGCTTGCTGCGGATATTCTCGGTCACGACCTTGATGCCGATCTCCATCGAACTGCGGCCGGTAAAGTTGACCGACGCCAGGAAGGTCACCAGCTCGCCCACGTGGATCGGCTGGCGGAATACCACCTGGTCCACCGACAGTGTCACCACGTAGCGGCCGGCATAGCGGCTGGCGCAGGCATAGGCGACCATGTCCAGGTACTTCAGGATGGTGCCGCCGTGGACGTTGCCGGAGAAGTTGGCCATGTCCGGCGTCATCAGCACGGTCATGGAAAGCTGGTGGGACTGGTCGTTCATGATGCGTGAGGTCTGGATTGCGGGGGCGGTCGCCCGGGCCGGCTGGCGGCTCCGGGCGCCGGCAGTTTAACCCGGATCGGGCCCGCCGTTGGCAGTCGTCGCGGCACGGCACGCAAACGGCACACAAACAAAAAAGCGGCCTGCCTGGCCGCCTTCTCACGCTGTGGACGCAAACTGCTTACTTCTTCTTGTTCACCGCGTCCTTGAAACCCTGTCCGGCGGAAAACTTGACCGTCTTTGCGGCCGGGATCTTGATGGTTTCGCCGGTGCGCGGATTGCGGCCGGTGCGGGCGGCGCGCTTGCCGGCACTGAAGCTTCCAAAACCTACCAGCGTGACCGAATCACCCTTTGCCACTGCCTTCTTGATACTGTCCAACGCTGCATTGAGTGCGCGCTCAGCGGCCGCATTGCTCAGTTCTGCTTCCGTGGCGATGGCCGATACCAGTTCACCTTTATTCATGGCTGATTTCCCTTGTTGGTCGTCGTCACCGATGTGCCGGCCTGGCGCCAAAACATCGATCGGCGCAGTCTAATCTGCCCCTTGTGCGTTGAGCAATCCCCAGTGGCACCAATGCAACGAAAAAACCCGCAAATCCTTGCTTGAGGCCGGTTAGCGGGCAATTTCCCACTCTTTTTGCGCTTGCCACCGGCCAGATTCGCCGGGCTGCGGCGTTGTGTCGCAAGGAGCCAGTTTCACCGGCCGGCTTGGGTCCCGATGGGACAAATGCCCGAAATTGGGGCGTCGCACCACAACGGATCAGCCGCGGACGCCTGCGACGCGCCATTCTGGCGCATTGGCGGCACGGCTGCCACCCCTCTCGCCCAAGGTCGTCCGCGCCCGATTCCCCGCACGCGGCATTCCGGTGCGGTTTCTGCCCACTCCGGTGCAGCCGGCACCAGGATGCAGCCAGCACTGGAATGCTTTTTGCATACCCATGCGCCCATTTTGAGCATGAGGTCACTATGGACAACTGGAAGACCGGCACCGACGCCATGTTTATCCTGCTTGGCGCCATCATGGTGCTGGCCATGCACGCCGGCTTTGCTTTCCTCGAACTGGGCACGGTGCGCAAGAAAAACCAGGTCAATGCATTGGTAAAGATCCTGGTGGATTTCGCAGTTTCCACAATTGCCTATTTCTTTATCGGCTACACCATTGCCTACGGCGTGCAATTCATGTCCGGGGCGGAAACGCTGGCGCAAAAAAGCGGTTACGACCTGGTCAAGTTCTTTTTCCTGGCCACTTTTGCCGCCGCCATTCCGGCGATTATCTCGGGCGGTATTGCCGAACGTTCGCGCTTCAATCCGCAACTGGTGGCGACGTTCGTACTGGTCGGTTTTGTCTATCCCTTCTTCGAAGGCATTGCGTGGAACCAGCGCTACGGCGTCCAGGACTGGATCACGCAAATTGCCGGCGCGCCATTCCATGACTTTGCCGGGTCGGTAGTCGTGCACGCGCTGGGCGGCTGGATCGCGCTGCCGGCGGTGCTGCTGCTCGGCGCGCGGCGCGGGCGCTACCAGAAGGACGGGCGCATCAGCGCGCATCCGCCTTCCAATATCCCTTTCCTGGCGCTGGGCGCATGGATCCTGGCGGTGGGCTGGTTCGGTTTCAACGTGATGAGCGCGCAGACCGTCGACAAAATCAGCGGCCTGGTCGCGATCAATTCGCTGATGGCGATGGCCGGCGGCACGCTGGCGGCCTGGGCCGCCGGGCGCAATGATCCGGGCTTTGCGTACAACGGCCCGCTGGCCGGGCTGGTGGCGGTATGCGCCGGCTCGGACCTGATGCATCCGCTGGGCGCGCTGATCACCGGCGGGATCGCGGGCGCCCTCTTCGTCTACATGTTTACGCTGGCGCAGAACAAATGGCATATCGACGATGTGCTCGGCGTCTGGCCGCTGCACGGGCTCTGCGGCGCCTGGGGTGGCATTGCCGCGGGCATTTTCGGAACTAAGGCGCTGGGCGGGCTGGGCGGCGTGTCGCTCGGCGCGCAGCTGATCGGCACGGTGCTGGGCATCGTGGTGGCACTGGTGGGCGGCACCCTGGTCTACGGCGCGCTCAAGAAGCTGGTCGGCATCCGGCTCGATGCCGAAGGCGAATTCAACGGCGCGGACCTGACGCTGCACCGCATTTCCGCCACGCCGGAGCGCGAAACCAACTGGTAAGGCGGAAGCGCCGCCCCCCGGCGCCTGGACAAGCTGGCCTGCCGGCCAGCTTGTCTTGACAATTATTTGCTTGCGCTTCCAGGCACGGCATTCCAATAATTGCCGTGCCCACGTATTGCGCCGCGTCAGCGCGCAGGGCTTGCACCCAGTTGCCGGCGGGGTCGGTTGGGATGTCGCCGCCGGCCGCCGGGCGGCACTTACCCAAACCGAGAGGACACGCCGATGGATGCCACTACTTTCGACAACCTCAAGACCCTGGTTGTCGCCTATGCCACGCAGTTCGGGGTCAAGATCCTGGCAGCGCTAGCATTCTGGGTCATCGGCCGATGGCTGATCCATTTTGTCGTACGGATGGTGCAGAACGCGCTCGGCAAGCAGAAGGTCGACCCGACGCTGCTGCGTTATGTGGGTTCGATCGTCACGGTCACGCTGAACGTGGTGCTGGTGATCGGCATCCTCGGCTACTTCGGCATCCAGACCACCACCTTCGCCGCACTGATTGCAGCCGCCGGCGTGGCCATTGGCATGGCATGGTCGGGGCTGATGTCGAATTTCGCGGCCGGCGCCTTCCTGGTGGTGCTGCGGCCGTTCAAGGTGGGCGACTTCGTCACCATCGGCGGGGTCACCGGCACGGTGCGCGAGATCGGGCTGTTCGCCACCTCGCTCGATACGCCGGACAACGTGCAGACCGTGATCGGCAACAACAAGATATTCAGCGACACGATCCAGAACTTCACCGCCAACCCGTACCGGCGCGTGGAACTGAAGGCCCAGCTGGCGGGCAGCACCGACGCGGCCGATGCGGTGGCGCTGCTCAAGTCGCGCATCGCGCAGATCCCGAACGTGCTGGCCGAACCCGCGGTCGACGTCGAGATCCTGGAGTTCACGCTGGTCGGGCCGGTGCTGGCGGTACGCCCGTATTGCCACAACGACCACTACTGGCAGGTCTACTTCGACTCCAACCGCATCATCCGCGAGTGCTTTGGCCAGGCCGGCTATGCCGCGCCAATGCCGGCCCACATGGTGGTCGTACAGCAGGCCGCCGCCCTGCAGCAGGCCGCTGCCTGAGCCCACGGCGCCTGCATGCCTCAGGCAGCCGCCCGGCCAGCGCCGGAGCGGCCGTAGTAACGCATCAGCACCGCGCCCGCGCCGCATAGCGCCATCACCACGGCCAGCGGCAGCGCGGTGCCGTCGCGCCACACGCTGACGGCGGCGCCGCCCAGCGTGCCCAGCGAAAACTGCAGCGTACCCATCAGCGCCGACGCCGTGCCGGCGCGATGCCCCTGGTGCGCCAGCGCCAGCGCGGAAGCATTGGGCGTGACGCAACCCAGCGCACCGATAAAGACGAAGAACGACGCCAGCAGCACCGGCAGCGTCGCCAGCCCGGCCAATGCGGCCATGGCCAGCACTACGCCGGCCGCACAGGGCGCCAGCAGCGCCCGTCCCAGCACGTGGTCGAGCGTGCGGCCGCGCACCAGCCTGCCGTTAAGCTGCGACATCGCGATCAGGCCCAGCGCGTTGGCGCCAAACACAAAGCCATAGTGCGACGGCGCAATGCCGTGCAACTCGATCAGCACGAACGGCGAGCCCGAGATATACGCGAACATCCCCGCCGAACCAAAGCCGGCCGACAGCGAGTAGCCGACGAATTCACGGTCGCGCAGCAGTTCGCCATAGCTCCTGGCTACGGTGCCCAGCCGCAGCGGCGCCGCCTGGCGGCGGTCCAGCGATTCCTCCATGCGCCAGTGCACCAGCAGCAGGATGGCCAGGCCGGCCGCCGCCAGCACCCAGAAGATCGTGCGCCAGCCAGCCGCCGTCAGGATTGCGCCGCCGATGATCGGCGCCAGGATCGGCGCCAGCCCCATCACCAGCATCAGCGACGAGAACGCGCGCGCCGATTCATGCGCCTCAAGCCGGTCGCGGATCACGGCGCGCGCCATCACCATGCCGGCGCAACCGCCCAGCGCCTGCAGGAAGCGCCACAGCATCAACGATTCGGCGCTGCGCGCCAGTGCGCATCCGACCGCGGCAGCCACATAGAGTCCCAGCCCCACATACAGCGGCGGCTTGCGCCCGAAACGGTCGCTGAACGGCCCGTAGAAGGCCTGCCCCAGCGCAAGGCCGACCAGGAAGGTGCCGAGGGTCAGCTGCACCTGGCCGATATCGACGCCAAGGTCGCCCGCAAGCGCCGGAAAGCTCGGCAGGTACATGTCGATCGACAGCGGCGCGATCGCCATCAGCGAGCCGCAGATCAGGAGCCAGGCAGGAAAGCGCGCGGTCGACACGGCGCTTGGGGAACGGGACATGTAACAGATCCGAAAAACAGGGTTGCGCGGCGCTGGCCGCCGGGGGCAATGCCGGGAGCGCCTTCGCAAGCCGTTGGGAAGGCGCAATTGTTGCACAGCATAACGAAAGCGATGCCGCGGTGGGTTGCACAGGTTTGAAACACTCGTTCAGGAATATTGCCCAGTTGCGGTCGGGTTCAACGAAGCTGGCAGGATTGGCAAACTTGCCAGATAGTGGAATCAAGCGAGCCGTTGCCCCAAATGGCTTGACATGCGTTGTGCTGACGCTGGCCAGGATGACAAGTGTGGCGCGCCTTTCACGCGTGGCAAGGTGAAGGGTACAATGCCAGCCTGACGGCGTAAGTCTCGCGTGACATGCGCCGCCGGCCTCGCAGAGTCGGACTACAGTACCGCTCACGGCAACGTTAGCCTGCATGAGAACACGACATACGCTGCATTCCGCTTCGCCTGGCCTGGCCACCCTTGCATGGGTGGCAGCGCTGCTGTGGCCGCTGCAGCTGCATGCGGCACCGACACCGATGCCGGCGCGCAATGCCACCGCGGCTTCGGCGCCAGCACCCGTGATCGACGAAGCCGAAGCCCTGTCGCGCATGCTCAAGGGGGCGGCCACGGGCCAGAATACCGGCGCCGCCGGCGTGCCCGAATTGTTGCGCAACACCACCCGTCCCGACAGCGTGCTGGCGCGCGCCTGCCGCCAGCTCAACGATGCCCTGCCGATCGAGATCGACGGCGAGACGCGGCTGCGACGCTGCCAGTCAGTGCCGGGCAAGCACGTGCTGTTCCAGCTGGAACTGACCAACTACCGCGGGCCGATGCTGGACCTCGCCAGCTTCGAGGTGAATTATGCCGCGCCGTTGCAGCGCAATATCTGCGCCAACCGCGACGTGGAAATCCTGACCAAGCTCGGCGTCAGCCTGATGTTCCGCTACATGACGCGCAAGGACCGCGGCGAGCGCCGTATCGGCGATGTCTACATCAACGCGCCGATCTGCACGTCGGCGCTGCGCTGAAGCAAGCAACAACCATCCGGGAAACAAAAATCGATTGCAACTGGCACTTCGGCGGTGCCGGCTGATGTTGGCAGAGGCCGGCACCCTGTCCGCAAAGAAAATCGGCCCGCATGCAGCGGGCCGATTTTGTTCAGCAGGCGATCGGCATCACGCCGCGCGCGGCCGCAATGGCAGCACATTGGCCGCCCTGCGCACCAGCATGCGCGTATCCTTCCAGCCGGCATCTGCCAGCGGCGAACCCCACACCAGCTCATGCAGCCGGGCCAGCGCGAACGGGTTGCCCAGCAGCAAGTGTTTCTGCGCCGGTGTCAGCGCGCGCGGGCCGTGGGTCAGCGCGTGTTCGACCAGCGTCTGGTGGCGCTGCCTTGCCGATTCCGGCTGTACCAGCCGCGCCGACGCGGTCGCGCACATGAGCGCATTGGTGACCGGGTCCACCACCGCATCGACAAAGTCAGGCGTGTCGGCGGCGTTCTCGACATGCTGCTGCGTTTCGACGATCTCGCGCGGCACCAGCGTTTCTTCCGGGATCATGAACAGGCCCGCATTGCGGGAGGCGCGGCCCAGCGACACCCGCGACAACATCACCGACAACGGGATCGACAATGCCAGCGATCCGACGATCGGCAACAGCCACAGCACGTACGACGGGTTCAGCCAGTAGACCAGCCCGCCCCACGCCAGTCCCAGCGCGGTATGCCAGCCGTGGCGGCGGAACGCCTCGCCCCAGGTGGTCTCGGCGTCTTCGCGCGGCGGCGATTTCCACGAGATACCCCAGCCGCTATAGGCGGCGATCACGAACTTGGTATGGAACAGCATCCGCGTCGGCGCCAGCAGCGCCGACAGCAGTACCTCGACCAGCATGCTGGCAAAGAGCTGCACCGCGCCGCCGTAGCGCCGCGCCTGCTTCATCAGCAGCACCACGCTGGCGAGCTTGGGCAGGAACAGCAGCGTGGCGGTCGCCGAGAACAGCGCCAGCGCCTTCTCCGGATGCCACTCGGGCCAGGTCGGGAACAGCTGGTACTGCTGCGTGAAGTACTCCGGCGGCACCAGTGCATGCTTGGCCAGCATCGCGGTGGACAGCAGCAGGAACAACAGCCACAGCGGCGCCGACAGGTAGGCCATGATGCCGGTCAGGAACACCGCGCGGTGCACCACGTGGAAGCCCTGCTTGAGCCACAGCCGGAAATTCATCAGGTTGCCCTGGCACCAGCGGCGGTCGCGCTTGACTTCGTCGAGCAGGTTGGGCGGCAGTTCTTCGTACGAGCCTTCGAGGTCGTAGGCGATCCACACGCCCCAGCCGGCACGGCGCATCAGCGCGGCTTCGACGAAGTCGTGCGACAGGATTTCGCCGGACAGCGGGCCGCGGCCCGGCAGCGGCGCCAGCGCGCAATGCTCGATGAACGGCTTGACCCGGATGATGGCGTTGTGGCCCCAGTAGTGCGATTCGCCCAACTGCCAGTAGTGCAGGCCCGCGGTGAACAGCGGCCCGTACACGCGCGTGGCGAACTGCTGCACGCGCGCATAGAGCGTCTCGCGGCCCACTGCCAGCGGCGCGGTCTGGATGATGCCGGCACCGGGGTTGGCTTCCATCAGCCGCACCAGCGTGGCCAGGCAGTCGCCGCTCATCACGCTGTCGGCATCGAGCACCACCATGTAGCGGTACTTGCTGCCCCAGCGGCGGCAGAAGTCGGCGACGTTGCCGGTCTTGCGCTTCACGCGGTGGCGGCGCCAGCGATAGAAGATGCGGCCGAAGCCGCCGACCGCGCGGCACAGTTCCATCCACGCATCGTGCTCGGCGGTGCGCAGGTCCGGGTTGCCGCTGTCGGACAGCACGATGAAGTCGAAATTGGACAGGTGGCTGGTGCGTGCCATCGATTCATAGGTCGCGCGCAGCCCCGCGAACACCCGCGTCACGTCCTCATTGCAGATCGGCATGATGATCGCGGTGCGCGCCTCGGGCGCGAGCGGCCCGTCAGGCGCTGCGGAACGCGAGACCAGATGGCGGTCGCCGCCCTTGGCCAGCACCAGGAAACCCATCATCGCGGTCCAGAAGCCCGCCGACACCCACGAGAACAGGATGGCGAACAGGCCCAGGATAGCGATCTCGACCGGATCGGCGCCGTGGTACGGCAGCACGCTGGTCATGAAGTAGGTGGCCAGCACGGTCTGGATCACGACCAGCGCCAGCAGGAACCAGCGGCGATGCGAACCGGCCGGGTGCCACTTGCCTTCGGCATCGGGGCCGTCGTGCAGCGTGTCCCAGGTTTCGGGCACGGGGGGGCGGCCCAGCATGCGGCGCCAGGTATTGCGCAGCCAGCCGGTGACGATATGCGGCGGCCACTGGCGCGGCACCATCGAGCTGCGCTCGGGCTCCGGGCCGGTATCGACCTTGACGGTGCCATCTTCGCGCCGCTGCAGCAGCGGCTCGCCGCCAACCTGCGGGTTGCCGTAAGCGATGGTGAAACGGCGGCCGACCGAAGCGTAGGCGCCGCCGCCCTGCGCGGCGGGCGCGTCCTTGGCGGCAAGGCGCGACTGCAGGCGCGAGATCGCTTCCTGCGCGTCGCGGCCGTCGCTGCCGACCGGCACGACCGGACTCACCGGCGCCAGCGATGCCACCGGCACTACGGCCGCACCGGGCACATCGGCCAGCAGTTCGTTGCGGATTTCAGGCGATACGGGCAGGCGGTCGACATAGCGCTCGCATGCCGCTGCCTGGGCCGGTCGCTGCTTTAGCCTGGGGGTAAGATGTAGCTCCACGTCTCGGATAGGGTTGTATTGCCGTTGCGAAGATAGCCGCGCAACTCTACCGGCTTGGTTTCATCCTTGCGGCGCATCAACATGGTCATGCGCCAGCCGCCGGTCGCTTCATTGCGCTGTACCGACGTCTTGAGCAGTTCACCGTTGGCATCGGCCGAAACCACCGGGTCGATGCGAACGTCCGCGGGCAGCTTGCGGAAGCCCGGGCCTTCAAAGTCCACCACCAGCGAAAAGCTCGTGTCCTCCTTGCTGGCTGACTGGCCCTGGCCCAGTCGGGTCTGGCTCACCCACGACAGCGGCGGCAGTTGTTCGCCGTCCTTCTGCCACAGCAACCGGTACTCATAATCGAAGGGCTGCCTGGGCTTGGGCGGGTTGTCCGGCACCCAGTACGCGACAATGTTGTCGTTGGTCTCGTCCGGCGTCGGGATCTGCACCAGCTCGACCCGGCCCGAGCCCCAGTTGCCGCGCGGCTGCACCCACCCGCTGGGGCGGCGTTCATACCATGCACCCAGTTCCTGGTAGCTGTTGAAGCTGCGGTCGCGCTGCATCAGTCCAAAGCCCTGCGGATTGGTGGCGGAGAAGGACGTCACCAGCAGGCGCTTGGGATTGACCAGCGGGCGCCAGACCCATTCGCCAGTACCCAGGTGGATCGACAGGCCGTCCGAGTCATGCACCTCGGGACGGAAATCCTGCGCCGGCGCCGGCTGGTTTTCTCCGAACAGATACATGCTGGTCAGCGGTGCCAGGCCCAGCTTGGTCACGTTCTCGCGCAGGAACAGGCGCGACTTGACCTCCATCGCGGTCTCCGCGCCCGGCTTGATGGTGAAACGGTAGGCGCCGCTCATGCGGCGCGAATCCATCAGCGCGTAGATGGTGATTTCCTTGGCGTTGGGGCCCGGCCGTTCGATCCAGTATTCAACGAAGCGCGGGAATTCCTCGCCCGAATTGAGCGCGGTATCCACCGCCAGGCCACGCGCCGACAAGCCGTACCACTGGTCCTTGCCGAGCGCACGGAAATAACTGGCGCCGAGGAACGACGCCAGTTCGTCCTTGCGCTTGCCCTGGTTCAGCGGATACAGGATACGGAAGCCGGCGAAGCCCAGCCCCTTGAGCTTGGCGGCGTCGACCTTGTGCGGACCATAGTTGAACGCGGCGGGATCGAAGCGGAACTCACGCACGCTGTTGCCCACCACTTCATGGATGCGCACCGGCTGGTCAAACACCATGCCCTCATGGAAGAACGACAGCTCGAACGGCGAGCGCGTGCCGCGCCAGGCGAAACGCTCGGGCTTGTATTCGATTTCGCGGTAGCGCTCGTACGTGAGTTCGCGCAGTTCGCGCGGCAGGTTCTGCGGCGGGGCTTTGTACGGCGATGAGGCAAGTTGCTTGGCGCGCGCCGCGACGGTATCGAAGTCGAACGCCTGCGCCGTCATGGCGCATAGGGCCAGGACGCCGCCGCCCAGCCATGCCGCGATCCGTACGCCCACGCTGCGGCGACGGGCCTGACCCGAGGCAGGCACGGTGAAAATTACGGACAAGCGTGGCGTGGCGATCTGTGACATGTATGCCAGGGTGAACGGTTAAATCGGGGTGACCGGCATCGACGGTCGGGACGAAGGACCTTGCAGGCGGCGCAGCAAGGCAGGGCACAGCAAGAGACGGGCCCGGCCAAACATGGCGTGGCCCAGACATGGGTCTCGGCGCCCGCGGGGCACTGTGTCCGGTTTGTTGCGATGCGAAATAAACCATAACAATTCGAGACGCGAAAGTCACGTTTCGATCACGCAAGGTTTGAAACAAAATGTTGGTGAGGTTGCCCGAAAGCCGCTCCGGGCAAGGGTTTCCGGGCGTTAGGGTCACACCGCTCGAGTGCGGGCGAGCGTTAAGCTCGTCGGACCTCGCGGCAAGCGTGATTGACCGGGGTGCCCGCCGACACCCCGCGCTCCACACTTTTAATACAGTGTTACTTTTTGGCCCCTTCGCTGTAGGGGTCGAACTTCCCGCTCTTGGCGCCTTCGGAGTACGTATCGAACTTGCCGCTCTTCATGCCGCCCTGGCTGTAGGAATCAAACGACTTCTGCGCCCCGCCCTGGATCGGTTCCATCTGGTCCGGCCGAGCACCGGGGTTGAGCGAGGTCACGTTGTCGCTCTTTGCGCCATCCGAATAGGGACTGAACTTGTCCTGCCTGGCCCCATCCGTGTACGTGCTGAACTTGTCCTGCCTGGCGCCGTCGGTGTAGGGGTTGAACTTGTCGGCCTTGCCGGTCTGGGCGTGCAGCGCGCCGAAGGCGCAGGCACCGGCCAGACCGATGATGAGATAGCGCAGCTTCATGAGGTCTCCTCTCGGGGGAAAGGCGCTTGCACTTTGCGGCGGGCACCGCTGACAGCTGCTGCGGAACAAGGGATGGCAAGCGTTGGGGCAGCAATCAACGCTAGGTCAGCGCCATGCCGGTGTCAACCGCGCCGGCGCCGCCGCAATGCGGCAAAGTGGTCGTCGCCAGCGCGGCATTGCGCTTACAATGCCACCCAAACGACCCATCCGGCTTGCCCGCGCAATGCCCTCCCCGCGGCTCGCGGCATGCCAACACGAAGCCAAAGGAATCGTCATGCTACCTCGGCAACCAGACCGCACTGCCCGCCCGGCCACCCGTCCCTCCATCCGCGCCGCCATCGCCGGCGTGCTCGGCTCCACGGTGCTGCTCGCCATGGCCACGCCGGCCCACGCGTACTTCGACAACTACCTGAGCGGATCCATCATCGGCACGCTCAACGAGAAGGAAGGCGCCTCGCTGTCGCAATCGGTGCGCAAGGCGCTGAACGATACTGCCGACGGCCAGTCGGTGACGTGGACCTATCCAGCCAACGGCCGGCGCCCGCAGGTCGATGGCACCATCACTCCCGTTGAAAGCAAGACCGACAAGGGCCAGCAGTGCCGGCGGCTGGAGTCGGAACTCAAGCGCGGCAGCTCGCAGGAGCACTGGAAAGGCTGGTTCTGCAAGCAGCCCAGCGGGCAATGGAAGGCGCGCCACGTCGACGGCTGAGCGGATCGCGCGTAGCGGCGACTGAGCCAGCAACGCCGCGCGCCGGAATAAAAAGAAGGAGGCCGTAGCCTCCTGTCTCGATCCACCGCGACGACCCTGCCTTTCCCCCCCGGAAGGCACTGCATGGCGTGCCACGGTTTGTCGTGCGCGCGGCGGGCGCATATCCCCGCCTGGCGTGTCACGCTCTCGCAGCGCGGCGGCATGGCGCGACGGACACCGCCTGCTTCCCCGCTTTCCGGGGAGCCGGGCGTCCCACGCCATCGGCAGCGCGCTCAGGCGCCTTTGTTCGTCATCGGGTCCTTGGTTCCGGGTGCGTGGCTCTTCTTTTTCTTGGCGCTGGTCTTCTTGGCCTTCGCCTTGTTCTTGCTGTCGGCCTTGGCCGGGGTGGCCTTGTCGGCAGCCGGTGCCGCCGGCGTGGCGGGGGTTGCCGGCGTTGCCTGCGCCATCGCGCCTGCACCGAACATTGCCAGCGACAGCATGACGATCCACTTCTTCATTTTCGGTCTCCTCTTGAGCCCTGCGTGTGGGAATGCCTGCAATGACCGGCACGCCATCGCGCCGGTTCATTTGCATCAACGAGGACGCTTTGCACGCGGTTGACCGGGACAAACCCTGACAAGGGCGCCGGTGACCGGGCGCAGGCCACTCAGCTCAGCGGCACAACCTGCGCAGCAGTTCACCCGCGATCGTGCCGGGGCCGGCAGGCTGGAAGGTGCCGGACTGCGGCGCGCGGATCGTATAGAGCGGGTTGCCGCGCGCATAGCGCTTGCTGTACAGCGTCTGCTCGACCACCGCGAACATCGAGGTGGCGCAGTCAAGCACCATGCGCCTGAGCGAAGAACGGATCGGCTCGCCGCTGGCGGTGCGGATGACGCCGGACGGTGAATTGCGCATCAGCACGACGCCGACCTGGCTACCCTGGCGCCGGGTCGCGGACTGGTCGACATACGAGATCACGCCGTTGGCGCCCATCAGCGGCAACCAGCGCTGCGGGTCGGGTGCGCCGGCGTCGGGCGCGGCGACCTGGCGGCAGCCTTCCTTGGGCGTGGCGCGGAAGACGGTGCCAGCGCCGGGCATCTGGCACTCATAGAGGCCGGCCGCTGCGGCCGGACGCTGGGCGGGCATGGCACTGCCTTCAGCGTGGGCGGTCGGCACGGCCAGACCGAACATGCAACCGGCGAGCGCGGCAGCATGCCCAAACATGCGGAACATCATTGAATTGCCCTCGTATAGACGGGAAAAAGCGAGCCGCATTGTCGCACACGACAGGCACCATCTGGTCGCTTTGCATGCGTTGCGCACAGGCGCCTGGATTGCGCAGCTCCGCACCCCACGCCAGCAATGTGCCTGCCGGTGTACTACAAATAGGGTATGGAGGCCGGCCTTGCATGGCGGCGCCCGTGACGGATGCCGCCCGATGCGAAGTCCGACAGCAACGCAGCAACCCAAGCTTGCTTTCCATGCGCCAACAAGACCAAGAAGCCGGACAAGATCGCCGAGCCAGTCTTGCCGACCTCCACCCCATGTCACCGGCACGCGCGAGGTCTCCATGGCATCGACAGCGGCGCATAGCGCTGCAGGCGGTGCGCCAGGCCGCCGCCGCGGGTCTGCTGGCCTTGCACCTGGTTCACGGCACGGCCCACGCCGCGCCGGCCGTGCAGCTGGGGTACGGCTTCGACGAAACCCATCACGTGCAGAAGGCCGAAGTGGCCATGCTGTGGGATTCAGGCTTTGCGTGGGGCAATCCGCAGGGCTGGCTGGTCGATCTTCAATGGGAAGTCAATATCGCGCGCTGGAACAGCAGCAGCGACAACAATCCGCATGACCTGTGGGAGTTCGGTGCCTCGCCGGTGGTGCGGATCGGCTGGTGGAAGCACGCGTGGGCGCCGTTTCTGGAACTGTCTGTCGGCCCGCGCCTGATGACCGGGACGCGAACCTCGGACGACCATGTCATTTCCACTGCGTTCCAGTTCGCGGAATCCGCCGGTGTCGGCGTGACCTTCGGCTCGGACCGGCGCTTTACCGCCGGCTACCGCTTCCAGCACCTGTCCAACGGCGGCATCAAGGAGCCCAATCCTGGCACCACCTTCCACGTCATCTACCTGCGCTACCGCTTCTGAGCGCCGGTGGCTGCGCGGCGCCCAGCGTTTCGAACAGGGCGCGCGTCGCTTCGTCGGCAGGGAAGAAGGACTCGATGCGCAGCTCCTGCAGCGTGATGTCCTGCGGAATGCCAAGCGTGGTCAGCGTCGAGAACAGCGACGCACGGAACGCGCCGGCGTGAAGCACCACCGGCAGTACCGGTGGCGGTGGTCCTTCGCCGCCGTCTTCGTCGGGCAGCAGCACGCCACCGGGGCCGACCATGTCGGGGTGCCACGCGGCGATGCGCCGAAAGATCTCGCGCGCGATCTGGTCGTGCGCCTGCACTTGCAGTTCCTGCCAGACGCGCCGCAGCAGGTAGCGTCCGACCTGGCGCGCGTTCTCGATCACCGGCCACAGCCCCTTCGGGTCGAACACCGACAGCATCAGATTGACGCGGCGCGGACCGCCGGCCTGCCCGTCGCCATCCGCCAGCGACGCGGGCGCGCGTCCGTCGAGCAGCGTATCAAGCATGCGCCGGTAGGCATGGTTGGCATCGACCAGGTTCCAGAAACGGTCCAGCACCACGGCCGGGTACGGCTCCTGCTTGGACAGGATCAGCGCGATCGCCTGCTGCACCATTTGCAGCGGCGGCGACGCCAGCGCGTGCTCGCTGTACGCCGGCGCGAAGCCGCCCGCCAGCAGCATGCGGTTGCGCTGCCGCAGCGGCACGCCCAGGCGCTCGGCCAGCGCCAGCACCATTTCGCGGCTGGGCCGGGCACGGCCGGATTCCAGGAAGGAGATATGGCGCTGCGAAACCCCGGCGGCCAGCGACAGCGCGAGCTGGCTGTAGCCGCGCTTGCCGCGCCAGTAGCGCAGCAGGCCGGGGAAGTCGAGGGTAGCTTCGGAGGCGGGTGTCAGCGTTTCCATGCGCCTATTACAGCATGGTCGGACGGCGGGAGCGACTACCTGCCAGGTAATGACCGCAATTCCCTGCCGCCTCGTTGCGTAGTGCGGTGGTGCGGCGTTTGCTGCCTTGCAGGAGTGCGTTGACAGCTTTGCGGCGCGGGCGTCACTGTGCAGGCTTCCTGTAACGGCCGAATGGTATGCTTGATCTTTTGGAACACCGGGCGCGCAAAGGGCGCGCACTTTGATGGAAATTGCCATATTACTGGCGCTGATCTTGCTGAACGGCCTGTTCGCGATGTCGGAGATCGCGCTGGTCACTGCGCGCAAGGCGCGCCTGCAACGCCAGATCGAGAACGGCGACCGGGGGGCGATCGCAGCCGCCAAGCTGGGCGAAGATCCCACGCGCTTCCTGTCGACGGTGCAGATTGGCATCACGTCGATCGGCGTGCTCAACGGCGTGGTCGGCGAATCGACGCTGGCACAGCCTTTCGGCGTTTGGCTGCAAAGCGTTGGCATGGCCTCTTCCACCGCTGGCTACGTCGCCACGGCGATCGTGGTGGCGGGCCTGACTTACTTTTCCATCGTGCTGGGCGAACTGGTGCCCAAGCGCCTGGGCCAGATGGCCCCCGAAGCGATCGCGCGCCTGGTGGCGCGCCCGATTTCCTGGCTGGCGGTGGCATCCACCCCGTTCGTCAAGCTGCTGTCGAGTTCCACCCGGCTGGTACTGCGGCTGATTGGCAGCAAGACCGACCGTGGCCCCGGCGTGACCCAGGAAGAAATCCACGCACTTCTGGTGGAAGGTTCCGAGGCGGGCGTGATCGAGCAGCATGAGCACACCATGGTGCGTAACGTGTTCCGCCTCGACGACCGCCAACTTGCCTCGCTGATGGTGCCGCGCGGCGACGTCGTCTACCTGGACGTCGAGGCGCCGCTGGACGAAAACCTGCGCCGTATCGAGGAATCCGATCACTCCCGCTTCCCGGCGGTGCGCGGCGGCATGCACGACATCGTCGGGGTGGTCAGCGCACGCCAGCTGCTGGCACGCCGGCTGCGCGGCGAAGAAGCCGACCTGATGGCGGTGGTGCAGCCGGCGGTGTTCGTGCCCGAAAGCGTGACCGGGATGGAGTTGCTGGAAAATTTCCGCATATCCGGCGGCCAGGTGGCCTTTGTCATCGACGAATACGGCGAGGTGCTGGGGCTGGTGACACTGCAGGACCTGATCGAAGCCATCACCGGCGAGTTCAAGGCGGAGGCCGCCGGCGAGGAATGGGCTGTGCAGCGCGAGGATGGCTCATGGCTGCTCGATGGCCTGATCCCCATCCCCGAACTGAAGGACCGCATCGGGCTGCGCCAGGTGCCGGAAGAAGAAAAGGAACGCTATCACACGCTGTCGGGCATGTTGCTGTTGCTGCTCGGACGCCTGCCGCAGATCGCCGACAACGTCCAATGGGGCGACTGGCGCTTCGAGATCATCGACATGGATGGCAAGCGCATCGACAAGGTGCTGGCCTCGCGCCTGCCGCCCGAAGACGGTCCGGAGGAAGAGACGACCGGCTGATGCCGCGCATCTGGTCAGTCAAACCCCATCCCGTGGCCACTTGGCGCCGCGTTGATTCCCGTCAAGCAACAGGTGCGCAGTCCGCAACTTGTCGCAACTTGCAAGGTCCTGCCGCCTGGCTTGGCTTATGATCGGGCCTTGCAGCCCGTTGTGCGGCTGCAGCAGGCGTGCGCCGCCACGCCTGACGATAGGAGCCGGCCCGCGCCAGCGGTCCTGCCAGACGTGGAACACTGACAACGGGGAGAGGCGGGACAGCGCTGCCAGCACGGCGACGCCCGCAATACGATTCATGCATCCAGATGCCGACGATCTCGGCGGGACGCCAGCGGGGGACGAGCAGGCGCCGCCCGATGCGATGGTCCCGGCGCGCCCGGCCGGACTGCTGTCCGCGCTGGCCGCGCGACGCGCCGATGGCGCGCCGCTGGCCGCCGTGCTGGCGATCCGGCTCGACCGCTTTGCCAGCGCATGCGAGACCCTTGGCCCGCACCGCGCCGCCCGCCTGCAGGCGCTGGTGCAGGCCCGCATTGCCGCGCTGCTGCCGCCCGGAGCGGTCATGCACTGGGTGGCTGCGTCGGACTTGGGCGTGGTCACGGCGTTGCCGGCCGGCTGCGCCGATGCCGGGCCAATTGCCGAGCGCATTGCCGGCGACCTGTCCCGCCCGTTCCTGCTGGACGGCTTCGAGCTGTTTATCTCCTGCAGCATCGGTGTCGCCACCGACCACCCTGATATCCCCGCCGAGCGCAGGGTGCAGCAGGCATTCGATGCCATGCTGCGCATCGTCCGCCAGGGCGGCGCTGGCCTTGCGCGCGCCGACAAGCCCGCCGCCCCGCCCTCCGCCCCGCTGCTGGCCGCCCTGCCCGAGGCGCTGGAGCGCGGCGAACTGAGCCTGCAGCTGCAACCGCGCGCCCACTTTGATGGCGCCCGTGTCAGCGGCTATACCGTGCGCCTGCGCTGGCACAACCCCGTGCTCGGCCGGGTGGCGCCGCAGGACTTCCTGCCGGCGGTTGAAGCGCTCGGGCTGGTCGGGCGTATCGGCGCCTGGCTGCTCGACGGCGTCCTGCCGCTGGTACGTAGTACAGAGGCCCTCGCACCGCTGCAATTTACGCTGCTGGCGTCCAGTGCGCAGCTGCACCGCCCGGAGATGGTCGATGCCCTGGCGCGCGCCCTCGATGCCGGCGCCATTGCCCCGGAGCGGCTGTCCATCGAGCTGCCTGCCAGCGCTGTGCCCCAGGATGCCGGCATCCTCGGGCGCTTTGCCGGCTTGCGCCGGCTGGGGGTGCAACTGGCACTGGGCGACTTTGACGACAGCCTCGGCAACCGGCTCGCCCTGGAGGCACTGCGGCCCGACAGCGTCACGCTTGACGTACGCCGGCTGGGCCACACCGCCACGCGCGGGGGCAACCCGGGGCCGGCCGAGCGCCTGCGCGACGCCTGCGTCATGGCGCGCCGTGCCGGCGCGGCAGTTTGCGCCAAGGGCGTGGAAACCCGGCAGCAACTGGAAGCGGTGCGCGCCTGGGGCTGCCACAGCGTGCAAGGCTACCTGCTGGCGCAGCCGTTCCCGGCGGCATGGCTGATGCAGACACATGGCGCAATCCAGCAGCGCGCCCGCGATCTGCTGACGCCGGCTGGCTGAACAAATCCAGCCGGCCCGGCCACCGGCAACTGTTGCACCGATTGCACGATTTACAAATTGGCACATACCAGATATCAACCGCGCTGACAGCGACGGTAAAATCTGCGTCAAACCCTCAACCGAATGGAAAGGAGCCCGGCGTGAAGAAAGGTTGGATCTGGTGCGTTCTGTTTGCCACCCTGTTGGCTGGCTGCAACACGATGGCAGGACTCGGACAAGACATTCAGCGCGGCGGCCAGAAGCTGGAAAGCTCGGCGGACCGGCACAAGTAAGCCGGATCGCCAAACCGCGCAACGATGCGGCGTGGCCGCATCGGCAGGAAAAAACGGCACGCCCTGCGTGCCGTTTTGCATTGACTTGCGCCAGGGCGCCCAGCCCGCGCGCTCAGCCCTTGCTGCGCAGCGCCCGCGCCTGCTCGGCCAGCGAGCGGATGCGGCCCCAGTCCTTTCCAGCCACCGCGTCCTTGGGCACCACCCACGACCCGCCCACGCACACCACGTTAGGCAGTGCCAGGTAGGTCGGCGCCAGCGCGGCATCGATGCCGCCGGTCGGGCAGAAGCGCAACTGCGGCAGCGGTCCGCCCAGCGACTTGAGCATCGGCACTCCGCCGGCCGCCTGCGCCGGGAAGAACTTCAGGAAGGTAAAGCCGGCTTCCAGCGCCAGCATCGCCTCGCTGGCCGTGGCCACGCCCGGCAACAGCGAGATCCCCGCGCCCTGCGCGCCCTCCGCCAGCGCCGGGGTCAGGCCCGGCGACACGGCGAACTGCGCGCCGGCATCGCGCACGGCATGCAGCTGCTCGACCGTCAGCACCGTGCCCGCGCCCACGCACGCTTGCGGCAGCGCGGCCGCCACGGCCTTGATGGCGTCCATCGCCACGGGCGTGCGCAGCGTGATCTCCAGCAGCGGCAGGCCGCCGGTGACCAGCGCCTCGCTCACGTGCAAGGCCTCGTCGACCGAGTGGAATTCCAGCACCGGGATCACCGGCACGTCGGCCAGCAGGGGGAGCAGCGGGGAAGTCTGGTTTTGCATGTCTGTCTCGGGGTGAAGGGTTCAGGAAGGCAAAGTCAGGGAATGCAGACGGCTCAGCCGCCGATCACCGAGACCGACTCGGCCAGCCGGGCCATGACGGTCTGCGCATCGGGGATCGGCGCCACCGCGCCATAGCCGGTGGTGGACAGCGCCGCCGCCACGTTGGCGTAGCGCGCGGCCTCGAACGGGTCGGCGCCCGCCGCCAGGCGCGCGACGAAGCTGCCGCCGAAGCAATCGCCGGCACCCGTGGCATCGACCGGCTTGACCGGATATGGCGCCACCAGCGTGCGCGCTTCGGGCGTGGCCACGTAAGCGCCCTCCTCGCCCAGCTTCAGCGCCACCAGGCCGATGCCGCAGCCGAGCAGGTAATCGGCGATGGCATCGCGGTCGTCCAGCCCGGTCAGCACGGTGATGTCGTCCCAGCTGGGCAGGCACACGTCGGTCAGCGTAAACGCTTCGCGCATGATGCCGCGCGCGCGCGCCAGCGACCACAGCCGCAGGCGCAGGTTGGTGTCGAGCGTGACCTTGGTGCCGGCCTTGCGCGCATGCTCCATCGCCGCCAGGCCCGCATCGCAGGCGCTGGTGCTGATGGCCAGGCTGATGCCCGACAGGTGCAGGTATCCCGCCGCGGCGATCGCGCCCAGCGGCAGCTGCTCATGCTGGTAGCGGCTGGCGGCGGACCCTTCGCGCAGGTAGTCGAAGCGGTGGCCGTGGTTGTCGTGCGAGACAAAATAGACGCCGGTGGGCGCGGACGGGTCCACGTGCACATGGCGCGTGTCGACCCGCTCGTGCGTCCACAGCGCGCGCAGGCGCTCCCCGAAGGTATCGGCGCCGACCGCGCTGATATAGCCGGTGCTCGCGCCCTGCCGGGCCGCGGCGATGCAGAAGTTGGAGGTATCGCCGCCAAAGCCCTGCAGGTAGCGGTCGGGATCGTCGGGCTGCTGGTTGAATTCGACCAGCGGCTCGCCGTAGGCCAGGATATCGATGCTCATGGGGCGGCCCGCCTCAGAAGAAGGTTTGCACGATGTCGATCACGCGCAGGTCGCGATCCAGCACCGGGATATGGCGCCACTTGTCGAAGGTCAGGCACGGGTGCGAGATATCGAAGGCGACCATGTCGCCGACCTGGATGTCGTCGCCCGGCTTGACCTGCAGGTAGGCGTGCTGGTCCATCATGCCGGTCACCTCCCAGTGCGCGGGCACGTCGACCGGCGCCTCGCTGCCCGGGCGGTACAGCCGCGCGGGGATCGGCATGCCTGCGTCGAAGGCGGCGTCGCGCTTGCCCATGCCGATGATGACGCGGTCCGGCTCCGGAATCGACTGCACGTAGGCCCATAGCTGCAGCGCCGGCAGCAATCCCTCGCGCATTTTCTGCGCGACCGGGTTGCTGGCCAGGATGCGCTGCTGCGCGGCCCGGTAGATGCCCACATCATGGGTCAGGTAGCAGCCGGGGCGCAGCACGATGTCGATCGGCGTGCCGATGTCGGTGCGCGCGAATTCCTCGGCCACCACGTCATACCAGGCCGAGCCGGCGCCCGACATCACCACCGGGCTGCGGCCGAAGCGGCCCTGCTGCGCCAGTTGCCGCGTCACCGCCACGGTACGCTGCAGGAAGCTGCGGATATCGGCCTCTTCTTTCAGCACGCCTTCATAGATCTCCACGCCCGCCAGCGACAGCGCCTGCGGCCAGCGCGCCAGCGCGTCGAGCACGGCCTGTTGTTGCGCGTCGTCGCGCACGCCGGTGCGGCCGCCGGCCACGCCCAGTTCGAGCAGCACCTGCAGCGTCTGTTCGCGCTCCTGGAAAAACTTGCCGAGCTGGTCGACCAGCGCGGCGGAATCGACCAGCGCGAAGAACTCGAAGCCAGGATCGTCGCGCAGCAGGTCCGCAATGATTTCCATGTTGCGGCGGCCCACCAGCTGGTTGGCCATCAGCACGCGTTTGACGCCGTGCGCATGCGCCGCGGCGGTCTGGTGCGCGGTCGCCAGCGTGATGCCCCACGCGCCGGCGCCGAGCTGGCGCGCGAACAGCTTGGGCGCCATGGTGGTCTTGCCATGCGGCGCAAGCTGCACGCCGTACTCGCCCATGAAGCGGCGCATCCATTCCAGGTTATGCGCAAGCCGGTCTTCATAAAGCACCGCGGCCGGCAGGCTCAGCTCTTCCTGCAGCAGGCTCCAGCCGGTGCGGGCGGCGTCTGGTGCCAGCGGGGCTTCCAGGCGTCCCAGCGCCTTGTTGAGCGGATCGATCACGCCGGCCTGATACTTTATTTCACGCATGCTTGTCATCACCCTGAAAAAATCTGATTGACGTAATGATAGCCCTGAAAATAAGATATTTCATCCTTGTTATAAAGTAACACGCAGATGGCAGCCACGGCTACGGCGACGACGCGCAAGGCCGCGCCAGTCACTGTTATAGCCCCTGCCGGCAGCATCTGCCGCCTGCGCCACTTTGCCTCCGCCCCCGCCCAGCTACCGACCATGACCGCGCCCTTCGACATCCTGACCCGCATCGCCGAGCGCGGCCCCGCGCTGCGCCTGGCCGAGCAGAAGGTCGCGCAGGTGGTGCTGGAAGACCTGGCCGGCGCCGCCGCGGCGAGCATCAACGAGCTGGCGCGCAAGGCCGGCGTCAGCGAGGCCAGCGTGACCCGCTTTGCCAAGGCCATCGGCTGCCGCGACGTGCGCGACCTGAAGCTGCGCCTGGCGCAGGCCACCGCCGTGGGCGCGCGATTCCTGCAACCTGGCGGCGCCGATGCAGCCGCCGAAGCCCCGGCGACGCTGGCCGACAGCATCCATGCCGACATCCTGACCGCGCTTGAAGTCAACCGCGGCCTGCTGGACGCGCAGCGGATCGAAGACGCCGCGCGCCTGTTGCTGGGCGCACGCATGGTCTACGCTTTTGGCATGGGCGGCGGCTCGTCATTCATGGCTGACGAGGCGCGCCACCGCCTCGCGCGGCTGGGCCAGCCGGTGGCGAGCTACCAGGACGGGCTGCTGCAGAAGATGGTGGCGGCCACGCTGAGCCGCGACGACGTGGTGCTGGCATTCTCGGCCAGCGGCCGCGTGCCGGAGATGCTGGCCAGCTGCGAGATCGCACGCGAATACGGCGCGAAGCTGGTCGCGGTGACCGCGCTGGGCTCGCCGCTGGCCGCGCGCGCCGACGTGCTGCTGCCGGTGCGCACGCTGGAGACGGATTTCATTTTCAAGCCGTCGGCGTCGCGCTACGCGATGCTGATGGTGCTGGACGTGCTGGCCACCCAGTGCGCGTTGCTGCAGCCGGACCTGAGCAAGGAGCGGCTGCGCCGGCTCAAGTACGTGCTGGACAGCCACCGGGGCGAAGCCGGCCCAAGCCTGGGCCCGGACAGCCGCCAGCCGCTGGGAGACTGACCATGCCACACCTGTTCGATACCCTGATCCGCCTCGTCACGCTGATCGACGGCTCCGGCGCCGCCGCGCGCCTGGCCGACGTGGCGCTGCGCGACGGCCGCATTGCCCGCATCGATGAAGGCGGCGCGATCGATCCCGATGCCGCCGCGCACGTGGTCGAAGGCCACGGCCTGGTGCTGGCACCGGGCTTTATCGACGTGCATACGCACGACGATACCAACGTCGTGCGCCAGCCCGAGATGACGCCCAAGCTGTCGCAGGGCGTGACCACCGTGATTGTCGGCAACTGCGGCATCAGCGCCGCGCCGGTGACGCTCTCGGGCGATCCGCCCGACCCGATGAACCTGCTCGGCCATGCCGACGCGTTCCGCTACCCCAGTTTCAAGGCCTACGTCGACGCCGTCGATGCCGCCCAGCCCGCGATCAACGTTGCCGCGCTGGTTGGCCATACTGCGCTGCGCAGCAACCATATGGACCGGCTCGACCGCGCCGCCACGCCCGCGGAAATCGCGGCCATGCGCGCGCAGTTGGAAGAATCGCTGCAGCACGGCGCGCTGGGCCTGTCCACCGGACTGGCCTACGCCAATGCCTTCAACGCGCCGACCGAGGAAGTGCTCGCGCTGGCCGAGCCGCTGGCCCATGCCGGCGCGCTCTACGCCACTCACCTGCGCAGCGAGTTCGCCGAGATCCTCGACGCCATGGACGAAGCCTTCCGCATCGGCCGCCATGCACGCGTGCCGGTGGTGATCTCGCACCTGAAGTGCGCCGGCGTGGACAACTGGGGCCGCAGCACCGAAGTGCTCGACGCGCTCGACGGCGCCCAGCGCTGGCAGCCGGTCGGCTGCGACTGCTATCCCTATACCGCCAGCTCGTCGACGCTGGACCTGAAGCAGGTCACCAGCGACTTCGACATCATGGTGACGTGGTCCGAAGGCGCGCCCGAGATGGGCGGCCGGCTGCTGGCCGATATCGCCACCGAATGGCAAGTCGACCTGCACGAGGCCGCGCGCAGGCTGATGCCCGCCGGCGCCGTCTACCACTGCATGGAAGATGCCGACGTCGACCGCATCCTGAGCCACCCCGCCACGGTAGTCGGCTCGGATGGGCTGCCCAACGACCCGCTGCCGCATCCGCGGCTGTGGGGCGCGTTCCCGCGCGTGCTGGGCCACTATGCGCGCGACCGCGAGCTGTTCCCGCTCACCGTCGCCGTGAACAAGATGACCGGCCTGTCGGCCGAGCGCTTCGGCCTGCATGGCCGCGGTTTTGTGCGCGAAGGCTACTGGGCCGACCTGGTGCTGTTCGACGCCGCCACCATCCGCGACGCCGCCAGCTTCACCGACCCGATGCAGCCGGCCGAAGGCATTGCCGCGGTCTGGGTGAACGGCGAGCTGTCATGGCAGCAGCGCCAGTCGACCGGGATCCGTGCCGGACGTTTCCTGGCGCGCGGCGCGGACTGATTCGCTCCCCCTTTTTTCTTCGATTCTTTCGATTTTTCCCAGGCAACAAATTCCAGGAGTACCCATGGACATCAAACGATTCGGCGTGGAAGGCGGCACCGGCCAGGGTGGCGCACACATGCCCTTTGCCCGCGCAGTGGCGGCCGACGGCTGGCTCTACGTTTCCGGCCAGGTGCCGATGGTCAACGGCGAGCTGATCGACGGCGGCATCGTGCCGCAGACCCACCAGGCCATCAAGAACGTGCTGGCGATCCTCGCCGAGGCCGGCTACGGCCCCGAGCACGTGGTCCGCTGCGGCGTCTGGCTGGACGATGCGCGCGACTTTTCCTCTTTCAACAAGATCTTCAAGGAATATTTCGGCGCAAACCCGCCCGCACGCGCCTGCGTGCAATCGAGCATGGTGGTGGACTGCAAGGTCGAAGTCGACTGCATCGCCTACAAGAAGCCGGCGGCCTGAGCCTGCTGCCTGCTTGATTGACTGCTTCCCGACTGTTTGCTCCCCTCTCCCGCGCGCGGGAGAGGGGCCGGGGAAGAGGGCCGGCGTCACCACGAAGTGAGCCGCCACGGTGCTTGCCACGCGCCCGCCCCTCTCTCCCAACCCCTCTCCCGCAAGTGGGAGAGGGGAGAAAACAACAAGCCTGAACCTCTGCTGCCGCCACAGGCGGCCTTTTTTCCACGCAAGGAGACAATATGGGTGCCGTCACCGGAACCACGCTCTTGGTGTATGCGCTGATCGCCGTGATCGCCCTGGTGGTGCTGATCGCGCGCTACAAGCTCAACCCCTTCATTACCCTGGTCGTCGTCTCGGTGCTGCTCGGCTTTGCCGTGGGCATGCCGATGGGCGACATCGTCAAGTCATTCGAAGCCGGTGTCGGCGGCACCCTTGGCCATATCGCGCTGGTGGTGGGCCTGGGCACGATGCTCGGCAAGATGATGGCCGAGTCGGGCGGCGCCGAACGCATCGCCAACACGCTGATCGATTTCTTCGGCGCGAAGAATGTGCACTGGGCCATGGCGACCATCGCCTTTATCGTCGGCCTGCCGGTGTTCTTCGAGGTCGGCTTCGTGCTGCTGGTGCCGATCGCCTTCAACGTAGCCAAGCGCACCGGCACGTCCATGGTAGTGGTCGGCATTCCGATGGTGGCCGGCCTGTCGGTGGTGCACGGCCTGATCCCGCCGCATCCGGCCGCGCTGCTGGCTGTGACCGCGTACGGCGCGGACATTGGCAAGACCATCATGTACGCGCTGATCGTGGGCATTCCCACGGCCGCCATCGCCGGCCCGCTGTTTGCCAAGCTGATGGACCGCTATGTCAAGCTGCCCGCGGTCAACCCGCTGGCCGACCAGTTCACCGAAGAGGATGAGCGCGTCAAGGAATCGCACGAATTGCCGAGCTTCGGCATCACGGTGTTCACCATCCTGCTGCCGGTGATGCTGATGCTGATCGGCAGTTGGGCCGACGTCTTCACCACGCCCAAGACCTTTGCCAACGACTTTCTCAAGCTGATCGGCAACTCGGTGATGGCGCTGCTGATCGCCGCGCTGGTGAGCTTCTACACCTTCGGCAAGGCGCGCGGGTTCAATCGCGAGACCATCCTGAAGTTCACCAACGAGTGCGTGGCGCCCACCGCCATCATCACGCTGGTGGTCGGCGCCGGCGGCGGCTTCGGCCGCATCCTGCGCGACTCGGGGATCTCCACCGCCATCGTCGATGTCGCCACCAGCGCGCAGGTGTCGGTGCTGGTGCTGGGCTGGCTGGTCGCCGTGATGATCCGCATCGCCACCGGCTCGGCCACGGTCGCCATGACCACCGCCGCCGGCATCGTCGCACCGATCGCCGCCAGCGTGCCGGGCACCCGCCCCGAGCTGCTGGTGCTGACGACCGGCGCCGGCTCGCTGATCCTGTCGCACGTGAACGACGGTGGCTTCTGGCTGGTCAAGGAGTACTTCAACATGACCGTGACCCAGACCTTCCAGACCTGGTCGGTGTGCGAGACCATCATCTCGGTGGTGGCGCTGCTGCTGACGCTGGGGCTGGCCACGGTGGTCTGAGGCGCGAAAGACGTACCGCGCACCCCGTCCGCAGGGTGCGCGCGGCGGTGCCCGCACTGCGCGGCGTGCCGGAAAGCGCACTGAAGCAACGGTTTACAAGGGTGCGGCGAGCGCCTAAGGTCAACCAGTGTGTGACCCGCCTCGAACCGTTTCCATGCCAATCGACCGCCGCTCGTTCCTGGCCCTGGCCGCCGGGCTGACCGCCACCGCCGCCCTGCCCGCCGGCGCCGCCACCGTGGCCGTGCCTTTGCGCCGCAACATACCCGGCACCACCGAGGCCCTGCCCGTCGTGGGCATGGGCACGGCCGACACCTTCAACGTCAGCAGCGAAGCCACCGAGCGCAAGCCGCTGGCTGAAGTCATGGCGATGCTGTTGCGCACCGAAGGCTCGGTCATCGACACCGCGCCCAGCTATGGCAGCGCCGAGGCAGTGACCGGCGACCTGCTGCGCGCGGCCAACGCCCGGCAGCGCGTGTTCCTTGCAACCAAGATCTCGGCCCAGTCCGGCGCCCCGGCGCAGGCGCAGTGGGGGCGCTCGCTGGCCGACCTGCGCGTCGACAAGGTCGACCTGCTGCAGGTGCACAACCTGATCGACTGGCAAGGCAACCTGCGCTTCCTGCGCGAGCTGAAGGAGCAAGGCCGCACCCGCTACCTGGGCATCACCCACTACCGCGAAGACGCGCACGAGGCGCTGGAGCGCATCGTGCGCAACGAGCGCGTCGATTTCGTGCAGATCAACTACTCGGTGGCCGAACGCAATGCAGAGCGAACGCTGCTGCCGCTGTGCCAGGAGCGCGGCGTGGCGGTGCTGGTCAATCGCCCGTTCCAGGACGGCCGGCTGTTCCGCGCGGTCAAGGACCGGCCGCTGCCGCCGTGGGCGGGCGACATCGACTGCGGCTCATGGGGCCAGCTGTTCCTGAAATTCATCGTCAGCCACCCCGCCGTGACCGCCGCCATCCCCGCCACCTCCAAGCCGCGCAACATGGCCGACAACCTCGGCGCCGCGCTGGGGCGCATGCCGGATCCGGGCCAGCGCGAGCGCATCGCCGCGCTGCTGGCCTGACGCGCACCGGCCCGCATGGACCAACGCGATCGCGACACACCCGCCGGCGGCGGCCTGGCACGGCTGCGGCGCGGCTTCGGCATCCGCCCCGGCGAGTCTGGCGCAGTAGTGGCGGGCTTCCTGTTCTTCTTCTGCCTGTTCGCCAGCTATTTCATGCTGCGCCCGGTGCGCGAGACCATGGGCATCGCCGGCGGCGTGAAGAACCTGCAATGGCTGTTCACCGCCACCTTCGTGGTCATGCTGGCCGCGATCCCGATATACGGCGCCGTATGCGCGCGGCTGCCGCGGCGGCGCTTCGTGCCGTGGGTCTACGCGTTCTTTATCGCCAACCTGCTCGCCTTCGCCTTCGCCACGCGTGTGTGGCCAGACGATGTCTGGCTGGCGCGCGTGTTCTACGTGTGGCTGTCGGTGTTCAACCTGTTCGTGGTCTCGGTGGCATGGAGCCTGATGGCCGACGTGTTCCGGCCCGAGCAGGCGCGGCGCCTGTTCGCGCTGCTGGCCGCCGGGGCCAGCGCGGGCGGGCTGGCCGGGCCGATGCTGGGCGGCTGGCTGGTGCCGCAGATCGGGCTGACCGGGCTGATGCTGTTGTCCGCCGTGCTGCTGGCGGCGACGCTGCCAGGCGTGGGCTGGCTGTTCGGCTGGCGCCGCCGCGCCGGCGCGGGCCATGAAGTGCCGGCCGATGCGGCCAGCGACCCCGCCAACCCGGTCGGCGGCGGCCTGTGGGCGGGGCTGGCGTTGCTGCTGCGCTCGCGCTATCTGCTCGGCATCGGGCTGTTCGTGATCCTGCTCGCCACGGCCAGCACCTTCCTGTATTTCGAGCAGGCGCGGCTGGTGGCCGAAGCCTTCCCCGAGCGCACCCGGCAGACCCAGGTTTTCAGCGCGCTCGATGCCTCCGTGCAGGCCCTGACCATCCTGGTCCAGCTCTTCTTCACCGGCCGCATGGCGCGGCGCTATGGCGTCACGCTGCTGCTGACCGCGGTGCCGCTGGCGGTCGCCGCCGGCTTCGTGGTGCTGGCGCTGATGCCGACCTTCGGCGTGCTCGCCGGGGTCATGATCCTGCGGCGCGTGGGCGAATATGCGCTGCTGCGGCCCGGGCGCGAGATGCTGTTCACGGTGGTCGATCCCGAGGCCAAGTACAAGGCCAAGAACGTGATCGACACCGCCGTCTATCGTGCCGGCGATGCGGTCAGCGCCTGGGTGAAAACCGCGATCGACGCAATCTCCGGCCATCCTGCCACGGTCGCGCTGGCCGGCGCCGCGCTGGCGCTGGCATGGGCGGCGCTGGGATGGTGGCTGGGGCGTCGGCACGAGACCGAGCTGACGCCGCGGGAGGCAAACCTCCACGCCGAGGCCGAAGGCGCGACCACGACTTTGCGCTAAACCCTGCTTTCAAGCCTGGCACTGGCCTGCCGACACCGGATGGCCGTATAGTCTTGCGCTCGGGCCCGCGTCGCCGGTGTCTTGTGCCCGCCACCGAGCCCATCCGTACATCTTTTCCCCGGAGGACCCCATGAAGACCAAAGCCGCCATCGCCTGGAAAGCCGGCGCCCCGCTGACCATCGAAGACGTGGACCTGGACGGCCCGCGCGCCGGGGAAGTGCTGGTGGAAGTGAAGGCCACCGGTATCTGCCATACCGACTACTACACGCTGTCCGGCGCCGATCCGGAAGGCATTTTCCCGGCGATCCTGGGGCATGAAGGCGCCGGCATCGTCACCGACGTCGGCCCCGGCGTGACCTCGCTCAAGCCCGGCGACCACGTGATTCCGCTGTACACGCCAGAATGCCGCCAGTGCAAGTTCTGCCTGTCGCGCAAGACCAACCTGTGCCAGGCGATCCGCGCCACGCAGGGCAAGGGCCTGATGCCGGACGGCACCTCGCGCTTCTCCATCGACGGCAAGCCGATTTTCCACTACATGGGCACCTCGACCTTCGCCAACCACATCGTGGTGCCGGAGATCGCGCTGGCGAAAATCCGCCCCGACGCGCCGTTCGACAAGGTCTGCTACATCGGCTGCGGCGTCACCACCGGCGTGGGTGCGGTGCTGTTCACGGCCAAGGTGGAAGCCGGCGCCAACGTGGTGGTGTTCGGCCTCGGCGGCATCGGCCTGAACGTGATCCAGGCCGCGAAGATGGTTGGCGCCGACAAGATCATCGGCGTGGACCTGAACCCGGCGCGCGAAGCCATGGCACGCAAGTTCGGCATGACGCATTTCATCAACCCGAAGCAGGTCGAGAACGTGGTCGACCACATCATCCAGCTGACCGACGGCGGTGCGGACTACTCGTTCGAATGCATCGGCAACACGCAGGTCATGCGCCAGGCGCTGGAGTGCTGCCACAAGGGCTGGGGCAAGTCGATCATCATCGGCGTGGCCGAGGCCGGCGCCGAGATCTCGACGCGTCCGTTCCAGCTGGTGACCGGGCGCGAGTGGAAAGGCTCGGCCTTCGGCGGCGCGCGCGGCCGCACCGATGTGCCGAAGATCGTCGACTGGTACATGGACGGCAAGCTCAATATCGACGACCTGATCACGCACACGCTGCCGCTGGAGCGCATCAACGAAGGCTTCGACCTGATGAAGCGCGGCGAGTCGATCCGCTCGGTAGTGCTGTACTGAGGCGCTCGCCATGGAACTGATCTCGCAACACGGCTGCCATGGGGGCGTGCAGCGCTTCTACCGCCATGATTCGGCGGCGATCGGGCTGCCGATGCGCTTCTCGGTGTTCCTGCCGCCACAGGCACAGGGCGGCGCGAAGGTGCCGGTGCTGTTCTACCTGGCCGGCCTGACCTGCACCGAAGAGACCTTCATGATCAAGGCCGGCGCGCAGCGCTTTGCCGCCGAGCACGGCCTGATGCTGGTGGCGCCCGACACCAGCCCGCGCGGCGCGGGCGTGGCAGGCGAGGCCGATGCGTGGGACTTCGGCGTGGGTGCGGGCTTCTACGTCGATGCCACCGAGGCGCCCTGGAACAAGCACTGGCGCATGGAGAGCTACGTCGCCGAAGAACTGTTCGACCTGGTCACCACCGCGCTGCCCGGCGAGGCCTCGCGCGTGGGGATCTTCGGGCATTCGATGGGCGGCCACGGCGCGCTGGTGCTGGCGCAGCGCCATCCGGAGCGCTTCCGCTCGGTGTCGGCGTTCGCGCCGATCGCCGCGCCGACGCGCTGCCCGTGGGGCGAAAAGGCCTTCACCGGTTATCTCGGCAGCGAGCGTTCGGCCTGGGCCCAGTTTGACGCCACCGAGCTGATGGTGCGCCAGCAAGGTGCGCCGTTCCCGGCCGGCATCCTGGTCGACCAGGGCCTGGATGACCAGTTCCTGCAGACCCAGTTGCATCCGGATGCGTTCGAGGCCGCCTGCCAGGCCGTGGGCCAGCCGCTGCTGCTGCGCCGTCACAGCGGCTACGACCACGGCTATTACTTCATCACGACCTTTATCGCCGACCATATCCGGCACCACGCCGGACAGCTCTAGCGCTCGGCGCGCCAACGCAACCCGACACCGGCCCCCAAACAGGGGATGCCCGGTGCCGGGCCCGATCCCATAATGGCAGCTCGACCGGCCTCAGAGCCGGAACAAGATGGGGTCACATCATGAACCACGTCGTCTCCCTCGGCGCCTATATCCTCGGCTGCCTGGCAGCGCTGCTGTTCGCGGCGCGATGGCTGTTGCGCAACGACCCGGTGCTGCGCGCCGACGAGCCCCAGAAACCGCAGCGGCGAACCGACTAGGCTTGCGCCGCGCCGCCTGCACAGGCGGCGGCGGCCTTACATCCCACGGACAGCGCGACGGAGCACCCTTGCCGGTGCCCGCGGGCCCTGCTCGCCCCGTATCATTGCGGTTTGCGCCCGACCGGCGCATTCCAGCCCCGCGTACCCAGCCCCCGTCCGATGTCCGTCCCATTTGCCCTGCTCACCATCACGACCGCCCTCAGCGCCATGATGCTGGCCATCGTGTGGTCGCTGCGGCGCTGCGGGCTGCCCGGCGTCGGTGAGTGGTGCAACGCCAACCTGACCGCGACCGGGGCGCTGGTGCTGTTCTCGATGCGCGGCATGATCCCGGACCTGTTGTCGGTCGGCGTTGCCAACGCTGCGCTGGCGTGCTCGCTGGCGCTGTTCTACGCCGGCAGCGTGCGCTTCTGCGGCGGCGTGCCGCCCTGGCGGCGGTTAGTGGCGGCCACGGCCGTGACCACCGCCGGCGTGATCGTATGGCGCTATGCCGTCGACGAATTCACCACGCGCGTCGTGATCGTCTCCGCCTTCCACGCGGCGCTCTGCGCGCTGGTCGGGCTGACCTTGCTGCGCCGGCGACCGCGCGGAACGTCCGCGCGCTTCTTCATCACGACCGCCTGTTTTGCGCTCTTCTTCGCCACCGGGCATGCGGTGCGCGGCACGCTGTCGGCGCTGCAGTGGCTGGGCAACCCCTACATGCAGGAATCCATGCTGCTCAACACAGTGTTCCTGACGCTGGGGGCACTGGTGATGCCCGCGATGACCATGGGCGCGGTGCTGATGATCCATGACGCCATCGTGCGCCGGCTGGAAGCGGTGGCCAATACCGACACGCTGACCGGCGTGCTGTCGCGCAAGGCGTTCGAGGAAAGTGCCCGGCGCGAGCTGGCGCGCGCTGCTGGCGGCAAGCCCGCCCCTGCGCTGCTGATCGTCGACATCGACCATTTCAAGTCGGTCAACGATACCTACGGGCATGCCGCCGGCGATGCCGTGCTGCAGGCGTTCGCAAAGCTGGCGGCGGCGCAGCTGCGGCCCGGCGACCTGCTGGGCCGTCTTGGCGGCGAAGAGTTCATGGTGCTGTTGCCCGCAACCGCTGAGGCCGGCGCCAGTGCGGTGGCGGAGCGCATCCGCGCCAGCGTGCAGCGTCATGCGGTCACGACGGTAGCGTCGGACGGCGACAGCCACACCGTGCGCTATACCGTCAGCGGCGGCACGGCCGGCTGGCATCCGGGCCTGACACTGGCGCAACTGAGCGCGCTTGCCGATGCGGCGCTGTATCGCGCCAAGGTGGGCGGGCGCAACCGCGTGGTGGCGCACAGCGGGCCTGCCTCGGCTACGCAGGCGGCACCGGAGGCCGCGCAAGCTCTCGATGCCTGACGCCTCCGTCAGCCCCCATCAGCGCTCCTCAGCCCTCCTCAGCCCTCCTCAGCCCCCGTCAGTCCTCGTCCGCCACGCGCCGGTACGCGCCGGGCCGCGAGCCGGTCCAGCGCCGGAATGCCCGGTGGAAAGCGCCGGGCTCGGCAAAACCCAGTTCCGCCGCGATATCCGCCACGGGCCGACCGGAGTGGCTCAGCGCCTCGATGGCAAGGTCGCGGCGCAGCCCGTCCTTCAGGTCCTGGTAGCTCACGCCCTCGTCCATCAGCCGGCGCCGCAGCGATGACGCCGACAGGTTCAGGCTGACCGCCAGCGCCTCGAACGTCGGCCACAGTTCGGGCTGCTGGTTGCGCAGCAGCCGGCGCACGCGCGCGCCCACGCTGCTGCGGTCGGAATACTTCACCACCACGTTGTGGGGGGCATCGCGCAGGAAAGCCTTCAGGCTGCGCTCGTCCTGGCGCACCGGCTGGTCCAGCAGGGCGGCGTCGAACACCAGCGCCGTGGCCGGCTGGTCAAAGGCGAGCTGGCGCGAGTACATCACGCGGTATTCGGCGCTGTAAGGCGGCTCCGCGTAGTCAAACGCCGCGAGCCGTACCGGCACGCGCCGGCGCAGCAGCCAGCTCATCAGGCCGTGCAGCATGATGAGCATGGTTTCCTTGGCGAACACGCCGGGCTGCCGCCCCAGCGCCGCATTGGGCGCGGTCAGCACCAGCGCCGCCTCGTCGCCGTAACGGTCCAGGCGCACGCCGATATCGTCCAGCAGCAGGCGGAAATACCGGGTAATGCGCTCCAGCCCCTGCCCCAGCGTGCGGCTGCCGACCACCGCGTGGCACAGCATGGCAAAGCTGCCGCACTTCATGCTGCGCGAGTCCTGGCCGAAGAACTCATCATCCAGCGCGGCGGCCACCCCCAGCCACAGCTCGCTGTAGCTGGCCGCCGAGACGCGCGCCTGCGGCACCGCCAGCAATTCCGGCGCGATGCCGGCGCTGCGCAGCACTGGCCCCGGGTCGATCCCGCGCGCCTGCAGCCCGGCGATGGCATGGTGGACAAAACAAAGCGCGACGCTGCCTTTTTCCATGGTCCGGCGGGTGGCAAACGAGTTCATGAAGATTGGCGGATTTTGGCATAGGAGCCCGCCCCCGGCGTTCCTACACTGCCCGCAGGCCTAGACGCCGAGCGCGCATTCTGCCTGAGATGCTGCGCCGCGCCAACGCGCTTTACAGGAATACCCCTGCGGAACCCCACCGCGGAACACCACCGCCAACCTGCCATGCACAGCGACTACACCGAACAGCAACAGATGATCCGCGACAGCGCGCGCGCCTTTGCCAGCGAGCGGCTGGCCGCCGGCGCCGCCCAGTGGGACCGCGATGGCCGCCTGCCCGACGAGGTGGTCGCCGAGATGGGCGCGCTGGGCCTGCTCGGCATGATCGTGCCCGAAGACTGGGGCGGCACCTACACCGACTATGTCGCGTATGCGCTCGCCATTGAAGAAGTCGCCGCCGGCTGCGCGGCCTGCGCCACGCTGATGAGCGTGCACAACTCGGTCGGCTGCGGCCCGATCCTGCACTACGGCACCGATGCGCAGAAAGAGCGCTACCTGGCGCGGCTGGCCAGCGGCGAACTGATCGGCGCCTTCTGCCTGACCGAACCGCAGGCCGGCTCCGAAGCCCACAACCTGCGCACGCGCGCCCGCTTTAACGACAACGGCTGGGTGCTCAACGGCAGCAAGCAGTTCGTCACCAACGGCCAGCGCGCCGGCGTCGCGGTGGTCTTTGCCTCGACCGAACCCGAGCGCGGCAAGAAAGGCATCTCGGCCTTCCTGGTGCCGACCGACACGCCCGGATTCCTGGTCCATGCGCCGGAGAAGAAGCTCGGCATCCGCGCCTCGGACACCTGCGCCATCACGCTGGAAGACTGCACCGTCCCGCACGACGCGTTGCTGGGCGAGCCTGGCGAGGGGCTGCGCATCGCGCTGTCCAACCTCGAAGGCGGCCGGATCGGCATTGCCGCGCAGGCGATCGGCATTGCGCGTTCGGCGTTCGAAGCCGCGTGCCGCTACGCATCCGAACGCATCCAGTTCGGCCGCCCGCTGCGCGAGCACCCGCCCATCGCCAACATGCTGGCCGACATGGCCACCGAGCTGAACGCCGCGCGCCTGCTGGTGCACCGCGCCGCGCGCAT
Organism: Cupriavidus sp. P-10; assembly: GCF_003402535.2. Taxonomy (NCBI): domain Bacteria; kingdom Pseudomonadati; phylum Pseudomonadota; class Betaproteobacteria; order Burkholderiales; family Burkholderiaceae; genus Cupriavidus; species Cupriavidus sp. P-10. The sequence goes on along the minus strand of NZ_AP025171.1, from coordinate 1,220,993 downwards.
GCGCAGCGAGGGCCTGCCGTGCCTGTCCGAAGCCTCGCAGGCCAAGCTGTACGCGTCCGAGCTGGCCGAGCGCGTCTGCTCCAAGGCGCTGCAGATCCACGGCGGCTATGGCTACCTGGAAGACTACCCGGTCGAGCGCCACTACCGCGACGCCCGCATCACCCAGATCTACGAAGGCACCAGCGAGATCCAGCGCATGCTGATCGCGCGCAGCCTGTGACCCAACAATTGCTTCTCATACAACCACACCGTCCGGAGACAACCATGAGCGCAGTGCCCAAGACCGACAATGCCGTGCCGACCGTACCGCTGCTGATCAACGGCGAATGGGTGGAATCGTCCGCCACCGAGTTCCGCCAGGTGGTCAACCCCGCCACCCAGGAAGTGCTGGCACGCGTGCCGCTGGCCACGGCCAGCGAAGTCGCCGCCGCCGTTGGCGCGGCGCACCGCGCCTTTGCCACGTGGCGCCACACGCCCATCGGCGCGCGGCTGCGCGTCATGCTGCGCTACCAGGCGCTGATCCGCGAGCACAGCAAGCGCATCGCCGCCATCCTGACCGCCGAGCAGGGCAAGACCCTGGCCGATGCCGAGGGCGATATCTTCCGCGGCCTGGAAGTGGTCGAGCATGCCTGTTCGATCGGCACGCTGCAGCAAGGCGGCTTCGCAGAAAACGTCGCCTCCACCGTCGACACCTACACACTGCAGCAGCCGATCGGCGTCTGCGCCGGCATCACGCCGTTCAACTTCCCGGCGATGATCCCGCTGTGGATGTTCCCGATGGCGATCGTGTGCGGCAACACCTTCGTGCTCAAGCCGTCGGAACAGGATCCGCTGTCGACCATGGAACTGGTCAAGCTGGCGCTGGAAGCTGGCGTGCCGCCGGGCGTGCTGAACGTGGTGCACGGCGCCAAGGACGTGGTCGATGCCCTGTGCACGCACCCGGACATCAAGGCGGTGTCGTTCGTGGGCTCGACCGCGGTCGGCACGCACGTCTACAACCTGGCCGGCGCGCACGGCAAGCGCGTGCAGTCGATGATGGGCGCCAAGAACCACGCCGTGGTGCTGCCCGACGCGCACAAGGAACAGACCCTGAACGCGCTGGCGGGTGCCGGCTTCGGTGCGGCCGGCCAGCGTTGCATGGCCACCTCCGTGGTGGTGCTGGTCGGCGCGGCGCGCGACTGGGTGCCTGAGCTGGTCGAGCGCGCCAAGACCCTGAAGGTCGGCGCCGGCGCGGAGCCTGGCACAGATGTCGGCCCGGTGGTCTCGGTGGCAGCGAAACAGCGCGTGCTTGGCCTGATCGCCGCCGGCGAGCGCGAAGGCGCGAAGCTGGTGCTCGACGGCCGCGACGTGCAGGTGCCGGGCTATCCGCAGGGCAACTTCATCGGGCCGACCATCTTCACCGATGTCGGCACCGACATGGCGATCTACACCGAAGAGATTTTCGGGCCGGTGCTGGTGGTGATCGGCGTCGAGACGCTGGATGACGCCATCGCGCTGGTCAACCGCAACCCGTTCGGCAACGGCACCGGCGTGTTCACGCAGAGCGGCGCCGCGGCCCGCAAGTTCCAGAGCGAAATCGACGTCGGCCAGGTCGGCATCAATATCCCGATCCCGGTGCCGGTGCCCTATTTCAGCTTCACCGGCTCGCGCGGCTCCAAGCTGGGCGATCTGGGGCCGTACGGCAAGCAGGTGGTGCAGTTCTATACGCAGACCAAGACGGTGACGGCGCGGTGGTTCGACGACGCGACGGTGAATGACGGGGTGAATACGACGATCAGCCTGAAGTGATGCGTGGCGCGTCGCAACCGCCGACGGTTTGCTCCCCTCTCCCGCATGCGGGAGAGGGGTTGGGGGAGAGGGCCGGCACTTGCAGGACCGATTTGCCCAGTAAACCAATCGCGCACGACGCTTGCCATACCCGACCAATGCAGTAGCCACTGACGCTCCCGCCCTCTCCCCCGCCCCTCTCCCGCGAGCGGGAGAGGGGAGAAAACAAGCGGGACGCGAACAACCGTAGCTAGGAGACACCCATGCATATCGCCTTCATCGGCCTCGGCAACATGGGCGCGCCCATGGCGCGCAACCTGCTCAAGGCCGGCCATACCCTGACCGTATTCGACCTCAATGCCACCGCCGTGGCCGCGCTGTGCGCAGAAGGCGCCGCCAGCGCGGATACCGCGCGCAAGGCCGTGGCGGAAGCCGACTTTGTCATCACCATGCTGCCCGCCGCCGCGCACGTGCGCAGCGCCTACCTTGGCGAAGACGGCGTGCTCGCCGGCGTGCGCCCCGGCGTGCCGCTGGTCGACTCCAGCACCATCGATCCGGCCACCGTGCGCGAGCTCGCGGCCGCCGCGCAGGCCCACGGCAATGCGCTGGCCGACGCCCCCGTTTCCGGCGGCACCGTCGGCGCGCAGGCGGGCACGCTGACCTTCATGGTCGGCGCCACCGAGGCGCTGTTCGAGCAGGTGCGTCCTGTGCTGGCCGGCATGGGACGCAACCTGGTCCATTGCGGCGGCACCGGCACCGGCCAGGTCGCCAAGATCTGCAACAACCTGATCCTCGGCATCTCGATGATCGGCGTGTCCGAGGCGATGGCGCTGGGCGTAAAGCTGGGCATCGACGCCAACGTGCTGGCCGGCATCGTCAATACCTCGACCGGGCGCTGCTGGGCATCGGATACCTGCAACCCCTGGCCCGGCGTGATCGAAACCGCGCCGGCCGGCCGCGGCTACAGCGGCGGCTTCGGCGCCGACCTGATGCTCAAGGACCTCGGCCTGGCCGCCGATGCCGCGCGCAGCGTGAAGCAGCCGCTGTTCCTTGGCGCGCTGGCGCAGCAGGTCTACCAGGCCATGAGCCACGCCGGCGAAGGCCAGCTCGATTTCTCCGGCGTCATCCGCCAGTACCTGTCCGCCACCGACAAGGAACGCCAGCCATGATCGAATTCGTACTCGATGGCCACGTCGCCACGCTGACGCTGAGCCGCCCGCCCGCCAACGCCTTCACCGCCGAAGGCCTGCAGCAGTTACGCGAGCTGGTGGCGAAGATCGATGCCAACCCCGAGATCCGCGCCGTCGTCGTCACCGGTGCCGGCGAGAAATTCTTCAGCGCCGGCGCCGACCTGAACGGCTTCGCGGAAGGCGACCGCGCCCATGCGCGCGCGATGGCCCAGCAGTTCGGCAGCGCCTTTGAAGCGCTACAGAATGCGCGCCCCGTAGTCATCGCCGCCATCAACGGCTACGCCATGGGTGGCGGCCTGGAATGCGCGCTGGCCTGCGATATCCGCATCGCCGAAGAACACGCGCAGATGGCGCTGCCCGAAGCCGCCGTCGGCCTGCTGCCCTGCGGCTGCGGCACGCAGACGCTGCCGTGGCTGGTCGGCGAAGGCTGGGCCAAGCGCATGATCCTGACCAACGAACGCATCGACGCGGCCACCGCGCTGCACATCGGACTGGTCGAGCAAGTCGTGCCGCGCGGAAAGGCGCTGCCCACCGCGCTGGAAATGGCGCAACGCGCCGGCAAGGTCAGCCCGCGCGCCGCCGCCTACAGCAAGCAACTGGTGCACCTCGCACGCCAGGGCGTGCCGCGCCAGGCCGCGCTGGCGCTGGAACGCGAGCGCTTTGTCGACCTGTTCGACGGTGCCGACCAGCGCGAAGGCGTCAACGCCTTCCTCGAAAAACGCGCGCCGCAATGGCGCAATGCCTAGGAGGCCGTCATGCGCCTGACCGAATCGGCCATCTCACCGCTCAACGCTGGCACGCAGGATGCCGAGCCTGAGGTCCTGTTCGACATCGTCAACGGCGTCGGCATTGCCACGCTGAACCGGCCGCGCCAGCTCAATGCGCTGTCGTATCCGATGATCGTCGCGCTGCGCGCGCAACTGGAAGCCTGGGCCCGCGACGACGCCATCCGCGCCGTGGTGCTGCGCGGCGCCGGGCCCAAGGCGTTCTGCGCCGGCGGCGATATCCGCGCGCTGACCGACAGCTACCGCGACGGCACGCCGCTGCATCGCCGCTTCTTCATCGACGAATACACGCTGGACTACCGCCTGCATCGCTATCCGAAGCCGCTGGTGGCGCTGATGGACTGCGTCGTCATGGGCGGCGGCATGGGCCTGGCGCAGGCCGCGCACCTGCGCATCGTGACCGAACGCTCGCGCGTGGCCATGCCCGAGACCGGCATCGGACTGGTACCGGATGTTGGCGCCAGTCATTTCCTGTCGAAGTTGCCGGTGCAGCTGGCGCTGTATCTTGGCCTGACCGGCGTCACCATCGGCGCCGCCGACGCGCTGCTGTGCGGGCTGGCCGATGCCGCTGTCGACAGCGGCACGCTGGCCGGACTGGAACAGGCACTGGCCGCCATCGCCTGGGGCAGCGACGTGCTCGCCGACCTGCGCCATGCGCTGGTGCGCGAGCCGGTGACCAGCGCCGCCGATGCCCCGCTGCTGCAGGTGCTGCCCGCGCTGCTGCGCCATTTCCCCGCGCACGCCACGTTGCCGGAAATCCTGGCGAGCCTGGCGTGCCAGGACAATCCGCTGTACACCGCCTGGGCCACGCGCACCATCGACGTATTGCGTACGCGCTCGCCGCTGTCGGCTTGCGCGACACGCGAACTGTTGCTGCGCGGCCGGCGCATGGACCTGGCCGACTGCTTCCGCATGGAGCTGGCAGTGGTGGTCAATACGTTCTCGCGAGGCGACTTTATCGAAGGCGTGCGCGCGCTGATCGTCGACAAGGACAACGCGCCGCGCTGGCGCACTACCAGCTACGAGGGCGTCGCGCCGGACGATGTGCAGGCACTGTTCCGGCCATGGTGGGCGCCCGGCGAACAGCCTTTGCCGCTGGACTTGCCAGCCTGAACGAATATGCTTCCATCCGTTGTGCAATTTCAACTTCCCCGCTAACATAAGTCCACGGCAGCTGAGACAACAGCTGCGGACGTCGCTCGGACGGTTCCGGGCGCTTACGTAAAGGACCCCACATGACTGCCGCTTCCTCCGGCAAGCGCCGCTTCGCGCGCATCGATCGCCTTCCCCCGTACGTTTTCAACATCACCGCCGAACTGAAGATGGCCGCCCGCCGCCGTGGCGAGGACATCATCGACATGAGCATGGGCAACCCGGATGGCGCCACGCCGGCGCATATCGTGGCCAAGCTCACCGAGGCGGCGCAGCGGCCCGACACGCACGGTTATTCCGCATCAAAGGGCATCCCGCGGCTGCGGCGCGCGATCTCGCACTGGTATCGCGAGCGCTATGACGTCGAGATCGACCCGGATACCGAGGCCATCGTCACCATCGGCTCCAAGGAAGGCCTTGCGCACCTGATGCTGGCCACGCTGGATCGCGGCGACACGGTGCTGGTGCCCGATCCCAGCTACCCGATCCATATCTACGGCGCGGTGATTGCAGGGGCGGATATCCGTTCGGTGCCGCTGGTGCCCGGCATCGACTTCTTTGCCGAGCTGGAAAGCGCGATCCGCGGCAGCTATCCCAAGCCCAAGATGATCGTGCTGGGCTTTCCGTCCAACCCTACCGCGCAATGTGTCGAGCTCGATTTCTTCGAGCGCGTGATCGCGCTGGCGCGCAAGCACGATATCTTCGTCGTGCACGACCTGGCGTATGCGGACATCGTCTTTGACGGCTGGAAGGCGCCGTCGATCATGCAGGTGCCGGGCGCCAAGGATATCGCGGTGGAGTTCTTCACGCTGTCCAAGAGCTACAACATGGCGGGCTGGCGCATCGGCTTCATGGTCGGCAATCCGGACCTGGTGGCGGCGCTGACGCGCATCAAGAGCTATCACGACTACGGTACCTTCACGCCGGTGCAGATCGCCGCGATTGCCGCTCTGGAAGGGGATCAGCATTGCGTACAGGAGATTGCCGCGCAATACCAGTCGCGTCGCGACGTGCTGGCAAAGGGGCTGATCGAGGCAGGCTGGCCGGTCGAGATTCCGAAGGCGTCGATGTATATCTGGGCGCGCATTCCCGAGCCTTACCGCGCGCTGGGCTCGCTGGAGTTCGCCAAGCAGCTGCTGGCCAAGGCCAAGGTATCGGTGTCGCCGGGCATCGGCTTTGGCGACTACGGCGACGAATACGTACGATTTGCGCTGATTGAGAACGAATCGCGCATTCGGCAGGCGGTGCGAGGGATCAAGGCGATGTTCCGCGCGGACGGGCTGTTGACATCCACCCCTGCCTGACGGCCGAGGACTCCTACCACGTCTGAAACGATTATCGCCATTTCAGATCGCCTCGGTGGGTTCCTGCTTCGCTGAGCGGCATGACTGCGCCGGCTCTCCACAGGCTGCAACGCGTTGTCCCCGCGCCAGAATATTGATCGCGCCGACGAGATCGGCATGCCCTTCGAACCCGCAGGTCACGCAGGCGAAGCGCTCTTGGGTCTGCCGATTCTCCGCAGCCGCGTGGCCACATCTGGGGCAGATCCGGCTAGTGTGCTGTGACGGCACGGCTATGAGCCAGCCGCCATTCCATGCTATTTTGTATTCAAGTTGGCGACGGAATTCGTACCAGCCTTGGTCGAGGATGGCCTTGTTCAGGCCGGACTTGGCTCGAACGTTCTTGCCTGGCGCCTCGGCCGTGCCTGCTGCCGACCTAGACATGTTCCCCACCTGCAAGTCCTCGATACACACCATCGCGTGGTTTTGGCTGATTGTGGTCGTGGCCTTGTGAAGGAAGTCGCGGCGCGTGTTTCCAATGCGGGCGTGAATACGCTGAAGCCTGGCTTTCGCCTTTTTCCAGTTGTTGCTGAACTTCGTCTTGCGGCTCATCGACCGCTGTGCGCGGCGCAGCTGAGCCTCGTGGCGTTTGAAGCTGTTGAGCGGCTCGAGAAACGAGCCGTTGCTGAATGTTGCGAAACGGGCAATACCAACGTCGATGCCGATGGCACTGGTTGCCTGCGGCATCGGCTGCTCGACTTCGCGCTCCGTCTGGATCGAGACAAACCACTTGCCCATGCTTTGGGACACGGTGGCGTTGCGCACCTCCCCTAGCACGTTCCGACTGTTGCGGTATCGAATCCATCCAAGCTTGGGAAGGAAGATGCGGCTGTTTCCCTGATCCAGCTTGATCTGCTTCGGGTCGGGGTAGCGAAAGCTGTCCCGCAGGCCCTTCTTCTTGAAGCACGGAAATGCAGTTCGCTTGGCGAAGAAGTTCTTGTAGGCCCGCTCTAAGTCTTTGAGCGCATGTTGTAGTGGGTGAACTGGAGAGTCCTTGAGCCAAGGCGTTACCGGCCCATTACGCCACTCAGTCAGGCGCTTGGCCATTGCCACATAGCCGATAAATTTACCGCCCGCCTCGTAGTTCTCCTTTTGCAACGCGAGTGCCTTGTTGTAGACGAATCGGCACGAACCAGCAAAGCGCTGCATGTTGCACTGCTGTTCGCCATTCGGCTTTAGCTCGAACTTGAAGGCTTGGAAACGTTGCATCGGGGCCTTTTTACACTTGGACCATGAGGAAAGGGTTTTGAAGCTGCCGCCACTGCGTCCTCCTGATTCGTGTTCATTTGGTCTTCGTGATCAACAACCATCGCGACGTCCTCCAAAGGTCTGGACATGCGAGTACAGGATAAGACTCGATCACGACGGATGAACTCCGACAGCAAGGGGGCAAGGCTCAAGGCGTTGCACTCTCTTGGCGAGCCACAACACGCGCCACACCCATACTTAGCTGCGGGAAGGAAATCGACAGCGTGCGCAATGACCCGAAAGCGAGCGAGAGGAACGAACCGTTAGAGCGCTGATTCTGCGTAGACGAAAATTACCAAAAGCCACGGGCAATTTACTCGTCGGATTTCTTTTGCAACGTAGACTTTGACAATCGAAACTTTGCCTGTGGCGCTCCTCGCGCTCCTTCTCCTGTGCGCGCAGACTGTTCTGAGCAACCCAGATGAAAAATGCCGCGATAGGCAGACCCACAGTGGGCGGCGACAATCATTTTGTCCGGCGTAGCGACAAACATCTTGGCCGGTGGCGGGGACTCGGAGGCGGCGTAGCCGCCGGAGAGTTCCCGCCACCGGCGGCGCCGAGTTGGCCGGGTTCTACGATGGCTGATCGCATCTCGAAGCGGTCAGTCAATGTCTGGACCCCGTATTACCGACCAACAGGTTCGCCTCTACATGTCTAAACGCAAAGAACACAGCCAGGAGATTGCCGCCGCCAAGGCCGGCATCAGCGTACGCAGCGCTCGGCGTATCGAATGTGATGCCCGTCTGCCGTCTCAGAAGCCGCGTCGCTACTGGCGATCACGGCCCGATCCGTTCACCGATGTCTGGGACACGGAAGTCGTTCCGATGCTCAAGAGCGAGCCACGTCTGCAGGCCATCACCATCCTACGCAAGCTCCAGGACGACCACCCCGGCCAATATCCCGACAGCGTACGCCGCACGCTCGAGCGACGCATCAGCCAATGGCGGGCCGTGTCCGGCCCGGCCAAGGAGATATTCTTCCCGCAGGAGCATGCGCCGGGCATCCGGGCGCTGTCGGACTTCACCGATATGCGGGCGTTAGACGTCACCATCGCCGGCCTCCGGTTCGATCACCGCCTGTATCACTTTGTGTTCGCGTTCTCTCGATGGGAGTATGCGCAGGTGGTCGAAGGTGGAGAGAGCTTCGAGGCACTGTCCTCAGGCTTGCAGAACGCGCTCTGGCAGGCCGGCGGCTGCGCGCGCGAGCATCGCACCGACAGCCTGTCTGCGGCGTTCAAGAACCTGCGGGAGCGGGAGGACTTCACAACGCGTTACGAGGCGTTGCTGGAACACTATGGGATGAATGGCACGCGTAACAACCGCGGCAAAGGCCACGAGAACGGCAGCGTAGAATCGTCCCACCGCTATCTGAAGGAGGCCGTTGACCAGGCGCTGATGTTGCGCGGTCACCGGGACTTCGAGGATCGAGCCGCCTATGAGGAATTCCTGCGCGACGTTGTAATGCGTCGCAACCGACGTAATGCTGCGGCGTTCCGCATCGAGCGCGAGCAGCTTATGGACTTGCCGCCTCGGCGCACAACCGACTTCGCCGAGGAGGAAGCGCGAGTTACCCGGTGCAGCACCTTTACCGTGCGCGGCATCCTCTACAGCGCGCCGTCGCGCCTGATTGGCCACCGTCTGAAGGTCCGTGTCTATGGCGATCGACTGGACTGCTATCTGTCTGGAGCGATGGTGTTCAGCACCCCTCGTGGTTCCCACGCCGCCAACAGTACCCGGCGGTCCATCGACTATCGGCACTTCATAGACGGCCTCAAGCGTAAGCCGCAGGCCTTCAAGGGACTAGCCTTCCGCAACGAACTGTTCCCGCGGGAGGCCTATCGGCGAACCTGGGAGCAGCTTGACGTCCGCGTGTCGCAACGCGATGCATGCAAGACGATGGTTGGCCTACTTGAGCTGGCTGCCATGGACGGCATCGAGGCTGTATTGGCCACGCGCCTGGAGGCGATGCTGTCCGACGGGGCGCTACCGAACCTGGAGGCACTGCGCGAGGAGTTTGCGCCGCGGCAAGCCGACTGCCCGGTCATTCATGTCCAGATGCCACCGGCCAGTTGTTATGACGCCCTGCTGGGCCAGGGGGCGGCAGCATGAACGCACCCATCCCCCACGACTCCGCGCGCCTGACCCTGATGCTCAACGAGCTGCGCCTGCCTACTATCGGCCGCCTGTGGCCAGAGTTTGCGCAGCGTGCCGACAAGGAAGGCTGGCAGGCCACCCGCCTGCTTGGTGCCTTGCTCGAGCATGAGTTAGCCGAACGAGCCAAGCGCCGCATCGAACGCCACCGCACCGAGTCTCGCCTGGACCTGACGAAGACGCTGGCCACGTTCGACTTCAGCATGGTGCCGATGGTCTCCAAGGCTCACGTCATGGCGTTGGCTACCGGGGATTCCTGGCTGGAGAAAGGCGCCAATGTTCTGATCTTCGGCCCGCCTGGCGGCGGCAAGAGCCACCTTGGTTCGGCCATCGGACACGCGCTGATCGACGCTGGCTACCGGGTGCTGCTTACGCGTACCAGCGAGCTCGTCCAGAAACTCCAGGCGGCAAGGCAAAGCCTGCAGTTGCCCGCCACGCTGGCCAAGCTCGACCGCTTCGACCTGATCATCCTTGACGATCTCTCGTACGCCCGTAAGGACCAGGCGGAAACGAGCGTGCTGTTCGAACTGATCGCAGAACGGTATGAGCGGCGCAGTCTGCTTATTACGGCCAATCAGCCGTTCTCTGGGTGGGACAACGTGTTCCCCGATCCGGGCATGACCATCGCCGCTATCGACCGGCTCGTCCACCATTCGACGATCTTCGAAATGAACGTCGAAAGCTACCGCCGGCGCACCGCCAGCGACAACCAGTCCAGCCGACGACGATCATCCAGCGACAACGACAATCACAACGATATCGGAGCGACAACCATGACCTAAGACCTACCGACAATCATCCCGGCTAACCGGCCAAGATGGTTGTCGCTGGACCGGCCGTCCTGCTTGACGCTGTCTACACAGCCAAGGCGGCTAAGCCGATCGTCATAACGACTCCCCGAATACATTGTGTGTCGTGGTGCAAGAGAGCTCCCACCCACACAAACGTAGGCCAATAAGCACACACGACATACTGGACCGAATTCGCCCGCAACTCCTCCTAGATTCGTCCCGCATCGATCAAGAGGCTGCCACCACCAATAGGTGCTACAAGCAGTCACCACAGCTGACTTGTAAAGGGTCGCCTACCCTCCTCGTAGCACCAGTAAGCCCCTGCGGATTTGTGCGGTTGCACTGAAATAGCCTCGAGCGCAGAAAAAGCATACGCTATCCAGCGACTTATGTCACGATTAGTGTGTGGCCGATTAGTGTTCATACTCCGACAGTGGCGGGTATGAAGAAAACCTTACGCCATCGCTTCGGCGAGCGAATTCGCGAGCTTCGCCAAGCCACCGGCCTGTCCCAAGAGGCCTTTGCCGATGATGTGGGATTTGCACGAACATACATGAGCCGCATAGAAACGGGCGCCGCAAACCCGTCCCTCGATGCCATCGAAGCACTGGCCACCGCACTCCGTATCAGCGTGGCGGAACTCTTCAGCACACTATGAGCGCGCCCACCAACCCTCTGGGGTCCGAACCGCATGTGAGAAGCCAACTTGCTCAATGGGGCACCATGAAGGCGGCGAAAAGGCAAGACGAGTGGATGTACTTGAGCGCCGGAGACTTCTGAGCGAAACGGCGAGGCATTCGACATGGGCTAACGGTTTGGCGCAGGTGCGACTTGCAAAGGTCGATGTTGCATATTATGCTAGTGTCACTTTTAGCCCTCTGGGCATCGACCTTGGCGCTGTGCGCCACAAGCTGTACGCGACATGACTTCCCCGGCCGGGCGCTTCACTGGCGCCTACCATCCAGGCCATAGCGCGTTCATTTTTTGGCCTTTGGCTGGGCTGTCTAAGTCCGTCCATTGCGCAAGCAGGCCGGGTTACAATTGGCCCCACTGCCCCTGAACGCGGCGGAACGATATTTCGTTTCGTTGCGCGCGCCGCACGGCAGTTTTTTCAAGACTCAGCTCAACCGACTTGACAGGCTCATCGCGGTACACGCTTGCGCGCCTCGATGCATAGCGACAACTCCGACATGGACTAAAGGTCCGGCGGAGTTGCGACTTAGAAAAGTCGATTTCGCACATTATGCCAATGTCACTTCTCGCCTCGCGCGCCTCGACCCTCTGCGCTACTCGCCACAAGCTATACGCGGCATGACTTATTCGGGCCGGCACCTTATCTCGGTGACTGCCGCCTCAGCCGTAACCGGCCATTTTTAGCGCTCCTGACTGGACTCCCCAGTTCGACCAGGCATCAACTTCCGCGATTTCCACAGACCTTCTCCCGCTTCTGAACGGGGCGGCGAGACCTTAACTGTTGCGTACGCCGCATCGCAGTCGGTCTTTGAGTTCAATTGACATGGGCGCGCCCAAGACAGGAGGCAGGCAACCTTGCTTCCGCAGACCTTCCATCGAAGAGATCGACGCCGGTGTGAGAATTTGATCCAGCAAATACGCGGGATGACACGTTTCGCCCGTTCGAAGCAGCCGCATTGCAAGCTCCTACAGCAAACAAATTAGCTCGTTGCGAGGCGCGAGCTCACTGGTATCACGCGTAATTGCTTCATTTTTCCAGTCTGGACCGGCTCGTTAAGCGAGCCCCTTCCAAGCGATCCCAACGTCGTTTTGATGGATCGAACACTGAAGCACCCCATCGACTTGAAGGCTTTCACAGCTCGATTTCACAGACATAGTTAAAGGCATTTGATTACACACATCTCAGTCGTCAAGTTCACGGGCGTACCTGAGGCCTGCGGCGAAATCCACCACTCGCTGCAGGCCTTGCCAGATGGTCTTGACTCCGGGTTCGCCGTCGCCTTTGCGCGCCAGGAAGCCGCCGAGCATAGCGACCAAGCGCACGACCTCGTTCAGACGCGGTGACGTCTTCGGCGGCTTCTTCTTGTTGAGAATGAATGCCGCGCGCCATTCATCGCGCTCGAACAACAGCCCTGCATCCAGGTCCGGGCAAGTTCGGCCCAGTCGCATCAACCGAGCGATGCGCCATGCCACCACCATGAACAGCGCCAAGGCACGCTCAAGCCGTGCCATCGATGCGAGTTGCAGCGCCTCGACCCGACAGCCGTTCTTGAGCACGTGAAAGAATAGTTCCACTTCCCAGCGCGCGCGGTACCAGTCAATAAGCTGTGCTGCTTCGTCAAGGTCGTCCACCTCGCGATTACTCAGCAGTCGCCATTCAATCGGTTTGACGCCGGCCGGCGGGTCGACCTCCCGGGCTACGATACACGTGGCACTCACCACGCCGCCTGCAGCATCAGGCAACGCGACACGTTGTGCCCACACCTGCTGCCGTACCGCGCGCGCTGGCTGAGCCTGACGGGCTGCCAGCGTAAAGTGAATCCTGCCCACTGGCTCACCCGCAGTTACTTGGTCCCACAGCTTGCCGCCGCCAGGCAAGGTGCGATTGTGCTGCGAGCGCAGTAGCCAATCCGCCGGGTGGCCCAACTCCTTCGCTTTGACCATCAGCGCCATGATGTCCGACTCCCGGTCAGCCACATAGACGAGTCGCGTGGCAGGCAGTGCGGCCGCCTGTTCGGCGACTCGCTCATATCCTTCGGTCCAGCGGGTACTTTCCTTGATGCCGGGGCGCACGCCATCCGCACCCTTTGGCTCGCGCGCCCACATGTAGGCGTCAAGCACGCCCAGCGGTTCGCGCGATGGCGTTACCGCGTAAGTCGGGTGCAGATACAGCCCGCGTTGCGCCTCATACGACAGCGGCCCCAAGCCTGTGATGGTCTGGCCGTTAAAGTCCAACTCCGTGGTGTCTTGGATGCATAGCACCACTTCGCAAGCTCGCATCCGCTCGGCCGAACTCTGCCAGTGGGGCGCCAGAATATCGCGCCAGTCCAGTTCATCCTGAGCCAGGAAGCGGTACGCCGCAGCCGTTTCCGCCCACCCGCCGCATGCGCTGGGTATGCTTGCCGTCGGCTTCTCTGCGAGCCGCTCCGCTAGCAGCACCGCCCGTTTGTTCAGGCGCTGGTCGCCCAAGTCAATGTCCTTGAATTCTGCCGCTGCCCAACTCGTTGCCTCTCGCTGCATGTGCCGCCCAAAATGCAAGAGTGAACGACAATCCGAAGGAGTTTACAACCCCACCCGCTATGTCATTGACCGTAAACGACTTTTCGCGGCACCCCATGGGGCATGACTTGTGTGTAATGAGGTGAGTTAAAGGCCTACCAAGGATCACTACGCATATATTTTCCTAGCGGCACATTCAATAAAGCACGACATTATTTTAAAGATTTCACCTACGTTAAAAACTCGTCTTTATGAATTTTCATGAGACGTAAGGCGTCTCTAGATCACATCAAATATACAAGACGATATTTCTTCATGTAGAAGGTCTGGCATTCCATGATTTTTTCGTTTCTTTATTCATGCTACCAAGATTACTCACGATCGAAGTCCATGATCAAATATTTTTTACCAACCCTTTAAATATTAAGATCACACCACTTTACAATTCTCTTCACTTCAGTTTCCTCGATCGATAGCTAATGGCTTATTTCTTCGAATGACACGATATACGTTTTTCTACACTTGCTTCGCATCGATGTAAAGAATCCTTTATTCACTTCTTTCTGCGCATTTTTCTCGGGCCATCCTGAGCATATCCGAAGCATCTTCGGAGAGTTTGTCCGCACTCTAAAAGCGGACATCCGGCAGTGCAAGCAGTTGCTTGTTGGAAAGCAACGGAGGCGGAGATTGGTTTCCGCCTCACGCGGGCCCGGCATGTCGTCGCCAACACGTCTGTACGTACCCCAAGCGGGACGCACCGGCCTTGATGGTGATGCCGAGGCTAGCGGCTGTACGTACCCGTATCGCGTCCTGAGGGGCACGGTGCCAGGACTGGTATCAGCCAGTCGCATTTATCACTGACCAGAATTGACGCAGACAAAATTGAAGGAGTGGAATGAAGATCGATATCTTTGCTGACCTGATGCGCTTGGTAAAGCGTAATCGTGATGGCTCGTATGCGACGCAAGCCGCTCGCAAGTACGTGCTGGCACAAGTAGCTCATGACCTCAAGGACATGGGTTTCCGAACGCTCCCTGCGACCGGTTTAAAGCCAAAGCATGTTGAAGCCTTGGTGGCACGATGGAAGGCCAGCGGCATCGCGGCAAGCACCATGAAAAACCGCATGTCCCATGTACGGTGGTGGGCGGAGAAAGTCGGCAAGCAAAACTGCGTGCCGCGTAGCAATGGCGAACTGCAGATTGCGAAGCGCCGCTATGTTACAAATATTTCAAAAGCACTGACTATTGACGATGAGTATCTACAAAAGATCTCTGATGAACGTCTGAGGTGCTCTATCGAATTGCAGTTTGCCTTCGGACTACGACGTGAGGAATGCCTGAAGTTTCAGGCGAAATACGCGCTATCTGGCAGGCCCTTGGATGAAGTGAGTGAGATCAAACTTAAATCGTCTTGGTGTAAAGGTGGACGCTCACGTATTGTACCAATCACGGATGAACATCAGCGAGCAGTCCTTGCACGTGCCATTGCATTCTGCGGAAACGGCTCCATGATCCCCAAACATCTCCGCTATATCGATCAAGTTCGCCGCTATGTCCGGACCGTAAAGAAAGCTGGTCTATCGAAGTTGCATGGGCTTCGACATCAATATGCCCAGCGACGATACCAACAACTAACGGGCTGGCTCGCCCCCGCGGCGGGAGGCCCGATCGCACCGCAACTCAGCCCTGAACAGCGAAACATTGATCGCGTAGCACGACTGCAGGTGTCTTCGGAACTGGGCCACAATCGCGAGGAAATTACTGCAGTTTATCTAGGTCGCTAGCATTGATAGACGCCGCTCAATATAAATCCAATGCGCGGCATCGACTTCATTTTTATCATTATCCGAAGCTATTTCGGCAAGGAGCAATACATGACCGATCTCTTTGAAATGGAATTCGTTGCTTTGCTTTCACGCAACTTGGTGGAATTTGTTGAAGTGCTGTCGGCACGCGAAGGTTGGTATGTGCGTATCAATGGTTTCCAGTGGCTGCGCTCGCGAAAAAAAGAGCCGCACCGGTTTGATAATCTTGAGCACACCTTGCATTACCTACGCGACTTGGGCTGCACCCGTGTGTCGGTGGATCTGACCTTTTGGTCAGAGGAAAAAGCCACCTAATCAGAACTGAGCATGCGAGGGCCCAGCGCCCGTCACATGCACTTACAGCCTGCCGCCCGGCACGTGGGTTGGCCTGTCAGTCGGCAGGTTGCGCACGATGCAATCCAGGGCGGGCGCGTCCGAGCGCCCACCCAGTGCCGCACTGATGGAATCGCGGTACTGCTGCGCAGAGATGCGCTGGTAGTACAGGCGCGAGGTTTGGTCCAGCCAGTAGACGTAGTCGTCGTCGCTGCGGCTGCCGCTGGTGCGCAGCCACTCGCTGATATTGTTCGTCCCGACGATCATGTTCGGGCACGCGGTCCGCAGCGAATCGAGATAGGCATTGAAGTCGGTGGCCTGGCGGTTGCGCACGGCGTCCGGCGCACAGGCGGCCAGCATGGCAACGGATGCCGCGGCAGCGGCAATGATGCGCAACCGCTTGGATGCAGGCAGCATGGCAGTCCTCCCGCTGTGACGATGCCGCTATCTTATGGCAACGCCGTGTCCACGTACACCGTGTCCGCCGGCGGGCTCAGTCGTCCAGCGTCTCGTGCACCGCCGCGTCTCCACGCTTCCAGTAGGCCGATGCGCGGATGCGCTTCTTGTCGATGCCGCGCTCGCCGACCAGGTATTGGCGCACGGCCTTCATCGCCGCCGCCTCTCCCGCCGCCCAGACATAGCCTTCACCCTGCGGCAGCGTGACCTGGCGCAGCGCCCCTTCCAGCAGGCTACCCTCGGGGGCATCGCCGCGATGCAGCCAGTGCACCTCGACATTGGCCCGGCTCGGCAGCGCGATCTGCGCGGTCGCATCGCCCACTTCCATGACGACGATGGCACGCGACGCCGCGCCCAACTCTTCCAGCCGGCGTCCCACCGCGGGCAACGCCGTATCATCGCCGATCAGCAGATGCCAGTCGAAGCCCGTCGGCACCACGAACGAGCCGCGCGGCCCGCCCACGCCCAGGTACTGGCCCGGCCGCGCCTGCGCCGCCCAGGTCGACGCAGGCCCGTCGCCGTGCAGCACGAATTCGATATCCAGTTCCTTCGCGGCGGCGTCATAGCGGCGCGGCGTGTAGTCGCGCGCGGCCGGACGCGGCTGGCCCTCGGGGAAGCTGATGCCGTCCGGGCCGACCTGCGGCAGCACCGGTTTGTCGGCGCCGTCCACGGGGAAAAACACCTTCACGTGGTCGTCGAACGAGGCCGAGACAAAGTCTTCCAGCTCGGCGCCGCCCAGCGTCACGCGCAGCAATTGCGGCGTGACCTGCGTGGTGCGCACCACTTGCAGCAGTCGCATCTTCAGCGGATGGCGCACGCGCTGCACGGAAAGATCGCGGTTGGTTTCAGGGGCGTTTGCAGTCATTGAGGAATTCCTTGGTTGAGGGCCCGGCACCTGCCGGGCTCGGGTGCCGATGGCCGATGCCAGCGTCAGCGCCACGGTTCAGGCCTGAGGGCCGGCTTCGATCTCGGCTGCGGCGCGCATCAGGATCGCGGCAATGCGGCGCTGCTCGTCCGCGCCGGCTTCGCTACGCATCACCATCGCACGCTTGATCGCGGCACGCGCCTGCATCAGCTCGGGCAGCCAGCCGCCTTGCTCCGGTTCCGGCTGCGGCTCGCCGCTCATGGCCCGGCGCATCCACTCCATCTTGCGGGCGACGTGACGCAGCTTGGCCACCATCACATCGACACGCTCGCGGTTGGCGGCAAGATGCGCCTTGCCGGATTCAGACAGCTGGTAGCGCTTCTTGTTGCCCTCGGTGTCGACGGTGGCGTAGCCGACTTCTTCCAGGTAAGTCAGCGCGGGGTAGACCACGCCTGGGCTTGGCTTGTAGAAGCCGTTGGTGCGGGTCTCCAGCGCCTTGATCAGCTCATAACCGTGGCTCGGCTTTTCTTCGAGCAGGCTGAGCAACAGCAGCTGCAGGTCGTCGGCGCTGAACTTGCGGCCGCGCCGCCAGCCTTCGTTGTCGAAGCCGCCAGGGCCGTCGCCACTGAAGCTGTCGTCGTCCCGATGGCCCCAGAAACCCGCACCACCTCGGCCCATGGCATGGCGCATTAGGTGCGGAGCGAGGCGCATGGACGCCTCGTGCGGCCCGCCGTGTACGGCGTATTGGTGGCTTTTGTGCTGGAACTGGTGGCGCATAAGTCTCTCCGTATATCGCTAGACATATCGTAAGATATATATCGTACGATCTAAAGTCAACCCCGGAGATCGGTCGGCGCGTGCGCCACATCGGTGCCTTAGCGCACCAACACAGGTTGTGAATCGCCACCCCGCTTTCCACCATTCACTTAGCGCCAGCGACGCCACAGACGCTGCGGCAGCCAACCAAAGGTGGATTCAAGAACAACAAGTCCTACCGGGGAGACAACATGGGCGCCAACACGCAGCGCAGGCTCACTGCAATCTGTCTCGGCGCCATGATGCTGGCGCCATGGGGAATGGCGCACGGCGCCATGGAGGATGCGCTGCTGAGCGCGGAACCGGTGGTTCCGGCAGCGCGGGGATTTTTTGCTGAAACTGCCTATGACTCAGGTGGCCATTACCAGGGCGGGCATTTCCGCACAGGCTACAAGCTATCGCCCGCGTGGTCGCTGGAGGCCGGATACTGGCGCCGGAACGTCACCTATGGCGACGATTCCGCCGGCATCGACAGCTGGCTTGCATCCACCAGCTATGGCCTGATCACGACGCCCGATGCAGGCCGGAAGCTGACCTTGCGCCTGTCCGCGTGGGGCAACTACACCGGCAGCCTGAGCAAGACTGGGTCGACCGGCTCCGGCAAGATCGCCGATTTCACCATCGCGCATCCGAACGATACGCAAGTGCAGGCCGACGTAATCTACACAGGCCAACCCTGGACCAATCACTTCCTGACAGGCTTTTTCAGCGCCGGCTACAGCTGGGTTCGCGCCGGCGATATCCAGGGCACACTGAAACAGGGCTCCTGCCTCTACAACGTCAGGGTCAGCGCGGACAACATGGCCATCGGCACGCTTGCTGCACCGTGCCGGGTCGGACGCGCGTCGATCTCCACCGGTGGCTTTCGCATGAACGCCGGGCAGATCGGCATGGACGCGGGCGATGGCTTCAATGACGACGGCGCGTTCATCAGTGCCGGCGGTTCATGGCGGTGGCGCTATGGGGCGTGGAGCCTGGTGGCCGGCTACCACGCGCAGTACTTTTTCCGTGAACTGGACGACCGCTATACCGCCTACGGCGCTCCCAAGTCGCAGTTCAACCAGACCATCCTGCTGCAGGCCTCGTACGCGATCAACCGCTACGTAGACATATTCGTGCGCGGCCAGGGCGCGCAGAACAGCCTGATGGGATATGTGCCGATGCTTTATAACCCGGTCACGGCGAGCCGGCTTGACCGGTCGTATGCCTTGTTTGCGATCGGGCTGCGCATCAGCGGGTTCTGACGGGCTCCGGTCAGCGGCGGTGCAGGCGGACCCGGACACCGTTGCCCGATCGGATCGTCACGCGCCCAACCACTTTGGGCACATGGCCAGGATCGGCTTCGACACGATAGCGGCGCACGATGCTGGCGAGGATCAGCACCGCTTCCTGCGTCGCGTAGGCAGCGCCGATGCATACGCGCGGTCCCTTGCTGAACGGGATATACGCACACTTCGACGACTCCTTGCCAGCCTGCGTATCGAAGCGGTCGGGATCGAATTCGTCCGGCCGCTCCCACAACGTGCGATGCCGGTGCAGAAGCCACGGCGAAATCAGAATCGGCGAGCCCTCCTTCACCGACTTGTCGCGAATGCATTGCGACTGCGCCGCTTCGCGCACGAAGAACCCGACCGGCGGATACAACCGCAGCGTCTCGCGGAACACGTTGCCGATCGTCGGCAGACTCTTGATGTCGCTCAGCTCGAAATCTCGCTCACCAACCTCCTCCTGGATCTCCGCCAGCATCTTGTCCTGCAGGTGCGGGCATTGCGAGAGCAGGTAAAGCGCCCAGGTCAGCGCACTCGCCGACGTCTCATGGCCGGCCAGGAACAGCATGCACACCTGGTCTACCAGTTCTTCATAGGTGAACCGATCCCCGTTGACCGGATCGACCGCATCCATCATGCCCGCCAGGATGTCCTGCTTTGCGTTCCCCTGCCCGCTGTCACGCTCAGCCAGTCGCCGCGCGATGATCTCGGACAGAATCACACGGATCTTTTTGGCCGCGCGCCTGCTCTTCCACGCCGACAACACCGGCGGCAGGCGATAGATCATCAGGATCATCGCGCGCTGCGCATGATGCTGGAAATCCAGGAACGCGTCGTATATCTCCCTGGCGGCGGACTCCTCCAGGTTTTCCGACAGGATCGTCCGGAAAATGATGTCGGCGGTCACGTACGTCATCTCGCCATCCACTTCGTACGATTGCCCGTCCGCCGCCGCATCCAGCCGCCGGATCATGCCTGCCACCGAATCGGCCATCAGCGAGAACACCAGCTTCAGCCGCGCCTGCGCGAACGCGGGCTCCACAAGCCGGCGCTGCCGCTCCCACACCTTGCCGTTGGTCGTGAAAATGCTGGTACCGAGCAGCGGCTCCAGCATCCGGTGCATCAGCTTGTGCTTGGGATACTCATGCGTGTCGCCCAGGATCTTGCGCACCCAGTCGGCATCGTTCACCATGAAGATGTCCATGCCGGGCTGCGAGATCTTGCCCATCTTCATCGAATAGCTGCGCTCGAACAGCACATCGATCCACGAGTTCCAGCCACGCAGGAAGCGCAACAGGAACGAACTCTTGCGCGTGTGCGGCTTGGGATAAGGCGGCTGGAAATTCATTGCAATGGAAGCGGATTCAATATGGCTGGATACGGCTCGGTCCGGCCGTCATCCGAAAATAGTCGTACTCATTCGGCAAGGCGCTTGCCATCAGGTACTGGAAATGCAGGCGCTGCTTGCTGCGCTTCATGCGCGCATAGTCCTGCTTGCTGAACATGCGGAACGGACGCACCACTTGCTGGGTCGGACGCCCGACCCTGGCACCCTCGATGCCGGAAATGTCGAGCGGATTTGCCTGCGAGAAACAGAGCGAATCGGCGCGCGCGTTCATGTCGAGCCATTGCATGTCCTGCTCTTCGGACAGGCGCCGCAGGTCCTGGTGGAAGGCTTTGGCTGAAGGCATCAGGCTGAGCAGCGGGATGCACTGTCCGAGAGTGATTAGCGTAACGCGGCGCCGCTGCGCAGAGGATAGCGCTTCCGTCAGCTTCGCAGCCAGCGCGACGCTGACGATCGAGCCAACGCTGTGGCCGACTACCAATGCTTCATCGCAATCCGATGTCTTCAGGTCCTTCCGAATCCAGTCAGCAAAGGTATCGATTCGCGCCTTGATATCTTCCGGCTCACGCTCACCCCACCGCGGCACGAAGCGATAGATTTGCAGCAGCCAGAACACCGCTAGCCGGTTCGCCAGCGCAATGCCGCCGCTAAACAAACCAACACCGACGGAAATGCCGCCCGCCCATGCGAGCCAGGCATTTGCTCCGCCGATGCCGATCAGCGCCTTGACACCGACGGCGCATCCCGCCGCCAGCAACATCAGCAGCGCCAGGTAAGCCAACGGATACAGTGCGCTATAGAAAGGACCGCGAAACGTGCTGCTCAAGGACCCGAATGCACCGCATCCGATATAGCGGCCATAGGTGGTCAGCGCCGACAGCACTAACCGCCACAAGCTCGGTTCCCAGTGTCTGCGCACCAGGTCGTCCCAATGCAGGAACTGGTATTGCGTTGATACCACATGGCCATCCCACTCGCCATCGACATTCCAGCCGCTCACATGCTCGCCCAGCCGGGATCTCTTGCCTACCGTGACCGCGCCGCCATGATGGACAGCTTGCTTGGCGGATTCCTCGCGATACAAGCGGTGATAGTAAGCCGCGCCCCGAGGGTCGAAACCACTGACGTAGTAGACCTTGCGATGCTTTACTTCGCCCGTCCGGACAGGCGAAGATTTCTGCTGAATCGCTGCACTCATCACTGAGTCCGGTGGTGCAGATTCTTTTTCAGCACCAGATCGACGACCGGCTGCTCGCGCTTGTTCGCCCGGCGGCAATGGTCCTTCTGGAACTTGTCAGTAAACCAGATGATGAAGCGCGCCCACCAGCGGTGCTGCTCGCGCCAGGCGTGCGACGACACCGACTCCCAGGCATAGCCATTGAGCAGGGTCGCATTGACGAAATGGTCCAGCGCGCGCACGCCGGCACGGCCGCGTTCGGTTTTGCCAAAGAAGCCGATGTAGACGATCAGCAGGTATCCGAGGACGGCTAGCGGAACGATAAAGACCATCAGCAGGAAGCCGGCGATGCGTTCTCTCATGACTGCGGGGGGCGAGATTGATGATTGGGGGCGTTTGGGGCGGGGGGCGCCGGTGGCAGGCCAGCCTGCCGTGTCGAAAGGACACCTGGCGCTGGCGAGCCAGCGCCCAGTAGTATAACGAGAGACAGCCTCTATATCAGTGCGTCAGCCAGCGGAGCAATCAAGCGAGCCGGTGTTACCGTTTGCATTGTTGTAGTTTTGAAACACAGGGTTGACCAGGACTCACATGAGATCGCGTCCGGCTCGATCCAACGCTCAATACCGGACAACCAAGCACATGCGGGTTTCCTCCTATTTGTATCCGACCCTATCGGTCGTTGAATACACCATAGCCCGTGCCGGCTCGAATAAAGGACTAGCATGCTGACCATCAGTCTTGTTTTGCTGTCTGTAGCTTCCCTGACCGCAGCCGTTATTGAATCCGCCGCCCAGGATTTGAATGATGAGCACATTTAAACGAGGCGCCATCGGGGGTAGCGTCTCTGCTTACCCCAGCAGCGCGGCCAGCACATTGACCGTCACGGTAAAGTCCCACGCTCTTCCGCTATAGGCATCTGCCGTGACGAGGCCAACAGCAAAGAGCGCACGTGCCAGGCGCCGCCGTTGCACATTCCAGCGCCGCCGCTCAGGAACCGGCACCAGCATGTCGTCGGCATAAAACGACGAATTGATCTGCGAGACATGGATCAGGTAATTCCTGAATCGCGTAAAGATATTCATGTCCACCGAGCCCGGATCGTTCCAGAACGCGTCGAGCGGCCCCTGGTACGTCAATCCCGGCTTGGCGTAGAAGCAGCGGCCGAGCGCAATCACCGGTACGCGGTGAAAGAGGGCTTGCAGCCCGGTGGTCGAGTTGACGGTCACCAGTCCCATGCATCGGTGCAGCAGCGATGGCAGGTGCGCATCGTGAATATAAAGAATGCGTCCACTCGCACCGAAGCGCGCCGCGCATGCCTCGATGGTCGCAGCGTAGTCCGTATGCCCGCGATCCATCGGATGATGCTTGAACACCAATACGCTGTCGGCGGGCGCATGCTCGGCGAACGAAAAGATCGTCCACTCGATAAAGTCTTCAATACGCCGCCATGGGCTATGTACGCGGATCTGGCTGTCGTTGTAGACCTGCAGCGGCGCGAGGAAGAAATGGGGATGCTCGCTTGCCAATAGCTGCTCGCGAAGCTCTCGCTCCTGCCAGCGATAGAGCTGCTTGCGGAATGCCGCCCGAATCCATCGACCCAGTTCATGTATGCCGATCGGCTTGTGATGCTGGTAGTGAGGATAGCGACGCGCTTCCGCCATACCGCCGGCAAAGTACCAGAACGAGTGCAGTGCCATCTTGCGGAATGAGTGCCGGAATTTGCGCGGCCTGGAAGGAACGGCCACCTTGGGAACATCTCCCATCGCCAACGGCGCAAGAGGAGAATCCGCATTGACGCCACCGCGCTCCAGCGTGACGTAGTCCGGCCGCACATAACCCTCTTCGAACGCCCAGAAGGCGATGCCCTGTTCCTCCGCCACGCGAGCCGCAATGCGGTGCTGACGCCGGCTGGTCCCAAACACGACGATCGCATCGATGCGACGCTGCGCCAGCAAGCTGCGCAGGAACGATTCCCACAGCACCATCGGCTGCGTGAAACGGACGATGTCTCCCGCCCGGTAGAAGAAGTCGTCGCCACCATTGAAGTTGACCTTGGTGACCTGGCTACCTTTCCCGACAAGCAGATCGCGCAGCCGCGAGAAGAACGGTCCGTTCGGCCCTTGCAGAAGAAGGATGCGCCGATGCCTGGCAATCTGCTCGATGCTGGCCTGCTCGGGTACGACCGGCCCTGCCACATCCTGCGCAGCCGTCTCCCGACCGACCTTCGTCGGACTCGGTATGTCAATGCTTCCAGCTGTCTTCCTGAACGACAACATTTCCCCGGCCCCTCGCGCTGCGCTTGTTTTCCGCTAAAAGCTATTTTGATTCTTGCTTTGTTCTGCCCTATTGCTCTGGCGCAGGTATCGGCCGATGCCGTCCACCTCTACCGCCCAGGGCCTGCCCGGCATCGCGACAATCTCCGTCCCGCCGCGAATCCGCACCGGCCGAAGCATCGCGCCAGCGTGTCCATGGCCTGAGCAGCGGCTGCATCCATCGCTGCAACAAACGTTCACCCGCTGTCGGCGCCTCATTTCGCCACGACAACATGTGGTCCACCGCCTGCTCGGGGGTGGCATAGTTGTCGCGCGCATCGCGCAAGACGTAGCGTGGGTACAAGATCAGCGCTCCTGCCACGAGCATATCGAGCGAGAGCCGGCGGCGCCGACGCGGCAGATCACAGCGGTCGTCGGTCAGGCCCCAGCCGGCGTAGAACGGCGCACCATGCGTCGTGACCGGCTTGCCACGCAACAGGGCCTCGAACCCAGCCAGAGACGTCAGCACATGCACAGCGTCGACAGCGGTGATCAAGCGATCCATGGGGCAATCCGACACCACTTCGTCGCAAAGCGCTGCCAGTTCGCACTCGGCATCGCGGTCGCCACGCAAGCCGGTCATGACATCCGGATGTGGCTTGTAAACGATGTAGGCATCCGGCGCTTCTGCGCGCACAGCTTCAAGCAGGGCCCGGTTGGTACGGATGCCAGGGGCGCCGAACCGTAGCGACGCATCCGCTTCCACCTGACCGACGACCAGGACGACATTGCCGACTCCGGGCGGACGGTTCCAGTCACCCTCACCAACGTTGTACTTGGTCAGGCCAGCATTGACGATCGCATTCCGAAGGCGCTCCGCGCGGGAAAGCGTCGCGGAATCGAATTGCGCGCCCGCCAGCAGCCGCTCCAGATCGGATTCCCTGGTCGCGTCGTAGTAGATGCCGGTACGGTCGAACACCCATGACAGTGGCCGGATCAACTGTGCGCCCAAGCCAACGGAACGCAGGAAGCCATCCTCCACCGTAATCACGGAAAGATCGGCGCGCGTCGACGTGTCGATGCTTCTGCCCCAACGCACAACGGTTGTACCCTGCGGCACCGCGCGCAGACTCCGATGAAAGACAACCTCGTTCCCTTGCAGGAAATCCCGCAAGATCGGGCGCTTCCAGCGCGAGAATCCGACCGCATGCAATTGCGCAGGAAACTGGTGCCGCATCCGACGTTGCAATGCCAGGTAATCGATCGCTTCTTCCGCCTCGCAGCGCTTGCAGGAATGCGGCAAGACATAGCGTGTGTAGCGGACCAGGGCGGCAAGCGCGAGTTGCTCCAGCGATACTGGACGACGCCTGGACGGCCCCGGCAGATCGTCGTTTGTCAGCCCCCAGCCAGCGTAGAACGGCATGCCGAAGGTATAGACGGTCTTGCCATGAAGCAGCGCTTCGAAACCAACCTGCGATGTGACAACAAACACCGCCTGCGCCTCGCATATCAGCGGAACGACATGTACATCATCCTGCAGCCGCACGACGCTCGGATAATCCCCCGCATCGAGAATGCCGCCAAGATAACCCCGCTTGCGTCCGAGTGCGACCTCCGGGTGTTCCTTGACAAGGATCTGGCAGTCCGGGTAATTCAGCAGCGCTGACTCCAGCATGCGCCGGAAGCTGTTGCCATCAGCCTGGCCGAACCGGACAGAAGCATCATTGGCGGTCTGGTCGATGACCAGCACGTACGGCCTTGCCGGCAACGCCGTCGGCGCCGGCGCATAGTTGTACTTGGAAACGCCTGCGGCACGCCAACGCTCGATCAGACCTTGCGCCCGTGCCTGCTCCGTTTGCGAGAGGGGCATGCCGGCCATGGCTTCAAGCCGGGAGGGCTCTGATGCATCGTAGTAGATACCAAGGTCATCCACGACCAGCGAGCAAGTCTGTGACGACGCCCCCGGATGCAACGATCGCAGGAATCCATCCTCCAGGCACAGGAAGCGTTCAATGCCGCGCGAGCGCGCGAACGCATGCGCCTTGCGTGCGGTCGGACGCCGCCCCCAGGCAGCGATGCCCGAGAGCGGCGCACGCGCGCCCTGCAAGGCATGCACCGCCATCACCTCTTCACCAAGAAAGGCGGAGAGGTGTGCAATGCGGCGAATGCCGTGGGAAAGAATGCCGATGGCACCCTCAGACGGAAGGCTCATCGGTCCCCAGATCATGAATCTGCAGGATGCCGACTACGCGCCCCGCCTCATCCTTGACTACCAGTGCCCCGATCCGCGCAGCATGGATCCGTGCTTCCGCATCGGCAAAACGCTCATCCGGGGACGCCAGCTTCGGGTCGGTCGACATGATCTGCCTGGCGCGGATCGTCTTGTAGTCGCAATCCGAATCGAACGCACGGCGTACATCCCCGTCCGTGACGACACCATGGAGCGTGCCGCCCTCCATCACCAATGCCATACCGAGTCGGCCACGGTTGATGACGTGCACAACATCGCGAAAGGACGCTTCCGGCTTGCAGATCGGCAAGTTTTCCTTGTGCATCACGTCCGCGACGCGAGTCAGCAGCCGCCGGCCAAGGCTTCCACCGGGATGGAAACGGGCGAAATCCTCCGGCTGGAAATTCTGGTTCACGGAAAGCACCACGGCAAGCGCATCGCCCATTACCAGCGTTGCGGTCGTCGAGCTGGTGGGCGCGAGGTTGTTGTTGCAGGCTTCCCGCTCGACCGAGATATCCAGCACAACGTCACTATGCCTGGCCAACGTTGAATTGACCTTGCCGGTCATCGCGATTACCGGGTTCTGCTGATGCTTCAGGAACGGCAGGATACGGATCAGCTCTTCCGTTTCCCCGCTGTTGGAAATCATCAGCACCACATCAATGGGCTTGATCATGCCGAGGTCGCCATGGAAGGCCTCGCCCGGGTGCACTGAAAATGCCGGCGTCCCGGTCGATGCCATGGTGGCAGCGATCTTTTTCCCAATCAGTCC
Organism: Cupriavidus sp. P-10; assembly: GCF_003402535.2. Lineage (NCBI taxonomy): Bacteria > Pseudomonadati > Pseudomonadota > Betaproteobacteria > Burkholderiales > Burkholderiaceae > Cupriavidus > Cupriavidus sp. P-10. The sequence continues at coordinate 1,194,060 of NZ_AP025171.1, read as the reverse complement.
CGACTTGCCCATGCCGACGACAACTACCCGGCCACGGGCATTCAAAATAATGTCAATCGCCTTTTCGAAGCCTGCGTCGATACGGCTCGACATGCGATCCAGCGCCTGCATCTCCGCGGCAACGACATTGCGTGCCAATGTGAGGACCCCAGTCATCTCTCTTATTCCCTGCTTGTTTCTTCTCTTGTTCTGATCGCTTCTACTTGTCAGTAGCAGTCGACAACTATTGCGTGATGCCAGACATCACAGTGGCAAAGCCCTCGGCCGTACCAAAAACTTCTGCCTTGCCTTGAGCAAGAAGAATGCCATCAGCCAGTTCACGGAAGGCACCCTCGCCTCCACGCGCCGACAGCACGCCAGTGGCGCGCGCCTTCACATAGCTAGCCGCATCCGCAACTGCGTACGACAGACCGCATGCCGCAAACGCAGGCAAGTCGATGCTGTCGTCTCCGATACATACCGTCTGCCCGGGTGTCGCGTCCGCCTGGGCCATCAACGCGCGGCAAGCGGCAAACTTGTCTTTGACACCAAACTGGAAAAGCGTCACGCCAAGATCCGCCACACGCTTGCGCAAGGTTTCCGAGTCGCGGCCGGACACAACCGCCACCCGTACGCCGTTCTCTTCCAGCAGATGAATACCGAGCCCGTCGCGCACATGGAAACGCTTCAGGCACTCCCCCGTGGCGTCGTAATAGATGCCACCGTCGGTCAGCACGCCATCCACGTCGGTGATGACAAGGCGCACGTCAGCCAACGAGGGCGGCAACTCCGGCTCTTTGCCGGCCATCAGCGCACGCACGCGTGCCAGGCACTCCGGCGTATCCACGCCCGGACCGGTCGGAGCAACTTCAAACGCTCGGATTCGCATGCCGGCTGCCAGCAATCGCAGCTGCTCCAGCTTCTCTGCGTGCTCGACCATCGGCTGGGGCAATTCGGCGTACGCCGCCAGCACCTCGCGACGATAGGCGTAGACGCCAACGTGCTTGAGGAAGGTAGCCGCCTCGGCGTCCCTCGGATAGGGAATCGGCGAACGACTGAAGTAAAGCGCGTCACCGTTAGCGGCCAATACGACCTTCACCGTGTTCGGATTGCCCGCCTCGTCCGCATCGATGGCATGGCAGAGCGTGCCCACCTGCACCGTGCCATCCTCGAGCATGCCAGCGGCCAGCCTCGCAATGTCCTCCGGCCGCACCAGCGGTTCATCGCCTTGCAGATTGACGTAGATGTCCGCATCCACCTTCGCCATCACCTCGGCGAGCCGGTCGGTGCCTGACGGGTGATCCGGAGAAGTCATGACGCATTCGCCGCCGAACCCGCGCACCGCCTCCGCAACGCGCGCGTCGTCGGTGGCAACCAGTACCGCATGGACCCCAGGGACCTTGCATGCACGCTCATAGACGTGCTGCACCATCGGCTTGCCCAGGATGTCGGCGAGCGGCTTGCCGGGCAGCCGCGTCGATCCATAGCGCGCCGGGATGACGATCGCGACGCGATCCTTCTTCTCGTTGACCACGACGTTAGGCTCCATCAATCGATGATCAGCGGCGGGAACGACTTCACCAGATCGTCCACTGCCTTCACCTGCGTCAGGAACGGCTCCAGCTTGTCCAACGGCAATGCGCTCGGCCCGTCGCACTTGGCGTTGGCCGGATCAGGATGCGCCTCCAGGAACAGGCCCGCCAGACCAACCGCCATACCGGAGCGCGCCAGATCCACGACCTGCTGACGACGGCCACCCGATGCAGCGCCGCCCGGATCCCGTTGCTGCAGGGCATGGGTCACGTCGAAGATGATCGGCATGTCATTGGTGACACGCTTCATCACACCGAACCCGAGCATGTCGACGACCAGATTGTCGTAGCCAAAGCAGGTGCCGCGGTCGCAGAGAATGAGCTGGTCGTTGCCGGCTTCCTTGAACTTCTCGACGATATTGGCTACCTGGCTGGGGCTCAGGAACTGCGGCTTCTTGATGTTGACGGGCCGGCCTGTCTTGGCCAGCGCCACCACCAGATCCGTCTGCCGCGCGAGGAACGCCGGCAGTTGCAGGACGTCGACCACCTCGGCAACCGGCTGCGCCTGCCAGGTTTCATGCACGTCGGTGATCACCGGCACGCCGAACGCCGCCTTCACCGCTTCGAAGATCTTCATCCCCTCTTCCAGGCCCGGGCCGCGGTAGGAGCGGATCGAAGAACGGTTTGCCTTGTCGAAGCTGGCTTTGAAGACGTAGGGGATGCCGAGCTTTTGCGTTACGCGAACGTACTCCTCGCACGAACGGAGGGCCAGGTCGCGCGATTCGAGGACGTTGATGCCGCCGAATAGGACGAAGGGGATCGCGTTCCCAACCGAAATGCCACTTCCAACACTAATCATTTGTTGCTCCAAATCTCTATCTGATCACTGACGGTGGCTTGCAGAACCGCAAGCTTCACCGCGTTGTGCGATGCGTGGATCCGGTGATCCAAACTCCGGGTCCTGGGGTGCGCTAATTCCCCGATGCAGGCTAATGCGAAAGACGTCAATATCGTGACCATACTCGGGTCGAGCAGAACTGAGGCTGATCTGTACATACTTTTGCAGATCACGAGCCTCATCCGTCAGATCTCGCAATTTATCTCGCTCCCCTCGCAGGTTTACGAACATCAGATAGTCGTGGATCGATCCGTCCTTTACAAGCTCGATGCCGGGCAATGTACGAGAATCAGATCTCTTCATCTGACCATCCTTGCCAACTCCTTGCATGAGCCTCACATAGAATTTCTCGTTTCCTTTGTTGTACCGGATGCGCACTCTCACGCTTACCCAATCCATCAAGTAATCGCGCACCGGAATCAGCTGGCTCAAATCATGGCCAGCAGTCCCGGCCCGGACAAGCCGCCGAGCTTCCGGATCAAACACGTGATGGAAACCGGTTGCATCTGGATCATCGCTGCATCGCCGTCGCTCTCCACCACATTGGTTCGGTGGAGGACTTGTGCTATCTCCCACCCAGTTCAAGAACTTCTCGCTCTTATCTTCAATCCGACTAATGACTCCGCCGCCGTAAAGCCCCCATACATTGGATACCCAGCAGCGCGCGTGCTCAACTTTACGTCCTCCGGTACCACTATAGGTTTGGCGCTCTCCAAACCTTGGCGCACCATACTCCACTCTGCTCGCGCCAGGCCAATTCCGAAAGTCGGAATTTGGAATCTCATTGAGCCTTGATCCTTTCCCTCTCAGATCAACATTCACCGGAAACACCGCCGCCCGTTGCAGCAATGCCTCACACGAGTCAAGTGCTTCGGATGCAACCTCGACGTTGATATCCGCCTGCGTCAAGTCGCGCGTCGCGGCCGCCACTCGAAGGCTGTTCTCCTTCAACTGTCCACAAGTCAAGACAACCTCACCAGCCAATGGCGCCCCATTTGCTACCGTTGCCGCAAGTAGACCCAACGCCAGGTGGCCGGCTGCCAGAAGTTTCAGGATTGCTTTCATGCTCTCTACCCAACCCTTGCAAGCGTGCCTATGGTCCGGCTCAGGCGCTCAAATCTCTCCAGATCCTTTCCCTCGATGGGTGCGAATTGCCCGATCCGTTGCCACGCGACCACCGCACCCTCCACATCTCCATATGCCTCGAGCGCGAAAGCATAAGCCTTCCAGAAGCCAACCACTGACTCATTCAACTCGAGCGCATGCTCAAGTAAGCCTAGTGCTCGGAGTAGCGTTTCACGGGAGCCTTTAGCTGTTCTGACCAGAGCCTTGGCCAGATGAGCCAAGCAGTGGGGGTCCTCAGGGGCAATCACTACTGTCTTCTCCAGCAGAAGCACTGCCGCATCCAGCTCACCACGGGTCAGCAGTAATTCTGAAAGATTCCGAATCGACTTTACGTTTTCCTTGCTAGCAATGGCAGGTCTGTCCAATAGACCGCCGGCCACATCACTAAAACCGAGTTCTACCAGCGCTTTCGCTGCGATAAAGATCTCTGCATCCGACAGTGCAGAAAATCTCGCCTTTTCAACCACTGTCGCTACGCCCTCTGGCTGGCCCAATTTGGCGCATGCTTGCAGAAAGATAAGCAGCGCACCGACGTGATCGGCCGCATTCTCCAACACGCGCGCAGAAAGATTCCGGGCCCATCCAGCGTGCCTCGCCTTCAGCGTCCTGAAGGCCATATGGACCAGGTACGTAGACGTCTTCTTCTTCTCTACACGAAGATGTCGGTGTACTTCTTTGGCGGCGCCTTCCCCTCCAAGCAGTACACGCATGACCAGATAAGTTAGGGAATTAGCCCCTTTGGTCGCGTAAATCACATCATGCCGCATGTGCGTAACAGAAATGCGATTGACCGCCCCTCCCCGAATACTGCGAACATGGGCACTATCCGTCTCAAACCGTGAATCAAAGAAGATCCACGACTTGCCACGGATATCCGCCGGCTGAATTTTCATCTCCTTGTGAGAATCCAACTCAAACCATTGTTCATAACGTGTATCAAAGTCCCCAACATCCATGGGATCAATTGACCATTGCGGTGCGAATGCAAGGATGGCATCCGGCAAATAGGTGCCGCTATGCTTGAGTGCCGCGTACGCACCCATGCTGTGACCGTATCCGATCCTTCTCGGAAATCGAGCCGTCGCACTTTCGACCAATCCTTTGATGCCGTTCCATTTGGCAGCGCAAAACCAATGGGGTCTCTTGGCATCAATTGATAGCCATGCAAACGGAAGTTTGTGGGCTACCTTATCCCCCCAGAACCGCCCCTTCACGTCCTGCCCCGGCCATTCCATAGGAGAAAAGGCAACGATCAGCACATCACTGCCCGTGTCATGCAGCGTGATCCGGAAATCCTGGTCGTCCAGCAGAACTTGATGGCTAGCCATGCCGCCGTTACTCATTATTGTTTGAGTCTTGCAATCAATCCACGATAGGCGGCATCATCACCGAACCTCTGTAGGGCGTGCTGATGAATAGTCTCACGCCAGCGGACTGCATCCTCGGCATGCCCAATGCGCTCAACAATCTCGTTGATCTCCTTTGCATCCGGCCCAATAACGCATACGCCTGTCACATCATTTCCGATGCATCGAGTCCCTAGTTCATTGGTGAGTAACGGCCTACCGGCGACTAGCGCCTCGACGCTCTTGAAGTTCAGTCCTCCCTGGACCGCGATGGGCGAAAGCATCGCTTGGACGGAACCATAGAATTCACTCAGAACATCAACGAAGCCCAAGCGCTGCACGGCGCCTGAGAATTCATTCTCCAGATTCTCCGCCTCCTTCGATTTGCAAATACCACCGGCAACTTTCAACTTTGCATTTGGATAGTGTTCCAAAATTGCCGGCCACCAGCTTGTGCGAACGATGCGCAAGCACTTCTCGTTGTTAGTATTGTTTGAACCGATAAAGCCGAAAACAAGTTCGGTCGGCGCCTTGTCCATCTTGACCCCGCGGGCTGCATGCGCGAACGAGCCGCTCTCAGTCAATACGTGGCTAGAACAACCCGCCCCAACTATAGATGCACGATCCGCATCGGAAATCGCAATGACACCATCTGTCTGGTTAAGCAGGCTTATTTCCGAACTTCTTTGGCGTTTGGCGCTATATAGAACACGTCGCTCGCTATGATTTGAATCCCGGTCTAGCACGAAAAACACATCGTGCGTGTCGCAATACCACTTTACAGACGGTCTCTTTTCCTTCAACGGCATGATTGAAGGCGTAAACCAAGCACCTGTATAGACGACGTTCCTCAGCGCGGGAAGCCCTTCAATGGCGCCTTCCAGCAACTTAGTGTGGCGCTCCGTGCCAAATACAAAACAGCGCTCCGAAAAGCGCATCGGTGGCATGGTGTGTACCCCCAACATCCGGCGCACAAAAGTTTCCGACCGTCTCACCAACCGATGCGTCGCAGGATATCCCCCTCTTTTCAACGGATGTGTCACCACTCGCGGACAAACGATTTCGAGAGCACGCTGGATTCGCTCGAGGTCGCGGTTGTCTGGCCCAAAGACCAATGCCGCAGTTGGTTCACCACCATAGTTGAGTCCCAGTAGCAGATCAAACCCTCTAGCGAAATATGCTCGCTGGAGGGGCAACATTCGCTCGGGAAACACGAAGAGAGTTTCGATTGCACTTTCCTCAAACAGCCGCAATGGAGCAAGATTATGCGTATCGTCGAACGCCAGAACATCCGGCAGTTCGCCGGCAAATAGCCTTTTCCAAAAATCGCGTGCAATCTTGGTGTGCAACTGAGATTCACTCGATCGAAGGAAGATTACCTGCGAATCGCGAGCAATCTTGACCTCGTCCAATGCATCAAATAGAAGATTCTGGGGATCATCAGACAACCAGAAGACAGAAGCATAGCGTGGCCAAACCAGAGGCACTTCGCCTGCCAACAGCACAGCGTCATTCGAGGGCACATGGCGTGACAGCGCTTCCAGTTTATTCTGGAAGTCCACCAGACGGTGTCCATCGAGGTCAATCACAAGGCGCTTTGAATTGGCACCTCCGCTTGGGACCTCCGAGGACGCGAGACGGATGCGCAGCGCCAACGATTGGCGACGCGCACCGCGCAAATCGTTCCAGACACGCCGAATAGCAGCGAGCGACACAGAACCATTCAACAGGATCTCGACGCGTCGCGTTTCATCGCTGGGCGTGGCCCCCAGGATGTCTTCACAGTACTTTACAAGCGCCGACTCACCACAGATCTGGACACAACTCTGCGACAGATTGCTCGTAATCTCGGCAAACTGAATGCGGCCCCTCACGGTCATTGCCTCGGAACCGAAGAAGACTACTTGCGTTAGCAGGTCGTTCGACATGACACTTTTTTCACGCAGCACGCTGCTCACTCTTGTCGGAGAAGTACTCGATCAACCGCTCGACTTCGCAGAGCTTCCCTGTTTGCGGGTCAACATAGCGGGACAGGATCAGATAGAAGACATAGAAAATTTCTTCCAACGAGCGCTGCCGTTGTCGGCGCGGCACGTCAACCTGATTCTGTGTGATACCCCAGTTTGAGTAGAACGGCACCCCGAAGCAGCGAACCTTCTTGCCTGCCATCAGCGCCTCGAACCCCATTCCGGAACTCACCACCCACACCTCATCGACAGCCTCGATGAGGGAATAAGGGTTGACATCAAAGCCAATGAGATGGACGTTCTTCTGCCGCGCGACGGGACCGAGCGATTCCGCAGTAAAGTGTGCTTCATGCGCACCCCCGCTAATGGCGCAGGGGTGCTGCTTGATAATGATCTCTGCCTCCTCACCCAGGTCAAGGGCTTCTTGCAGCATTGCCGAAAAGCTCTCGTCCGTCGCACTTCCGTACTTGATGGACATATCGCCGGCCTTCTGGTCGACGATCAAGATCGTCCTCTTTCCACGAGTGCGGAAATCGAGATTCAGTACCGGGGCGTGGTTGTATTTTGAGATTCGGTTGGAAACAATATCCGAAATAATTCGCTTGGCGCGAGCAAGCTGCGCATCATTAAGCTCGAAATCGGAATTGAGTATTCTCTCAAGCAGAGAAGGCTGAAGCGAGTTGTAATAGATTGCCCGCGTGTCCATTACGACCGACAGCGTTGGCTCATTCGGATCGGTCCAAAGTCCTTGCGACCGAATGAATCCATCTTCCAGATAGAGACGCGGGCGACCAAGCTCGCTCCTGAACACTTCCGGCCGCTCCTTGGATTCGCTCGGCTCTGCGCCCCACTGAACAAAGAGCTCTGCCGCATTTGCCCCTTGCAGCGCTCCTGCGCCCGTAACGCGACGGTTTGCCGAAAGCAGTTCGAGCAGATACTTCTGCCTGCCCTCGGTAATCGGGAGATTGTTGATCGGGTCCGGAACACCAATCACATCCAGACCCACGCCATCCTTGTCCAGAATCCGGGACAGGACATCCTCATAGATGCTGTTGCTCAGCCCAGGGATCGCGACACCAGGCTGGTGGCTTTCGATGAGCTCGCGGAAGCTCGAATGAGGCCGAGCCTGCGCAATCGCAGGCTTCTCGCCATCAATCGCTCCTTCCGTGGAGAGGTCCATGGCCACATCAACAGTGGAGGCGCCCGTTCGATCTTGGGCCACCTCGTCAATGGAATAGAGCCGCATCGATTGGCCTTCAGCGGGATCGATACCAAGTAGCCCTTCGGGCGCAACGACTTCCTTCGCGATGCCGACCCACTCGGCAAGATCACCATCCTCGTCGTAGAAGCGGATCGCTTTTCGATACTTCTCGCGAAGCAGCTTGATTGCCGCTCCGTTGAGGAAGCCGTTCTTCCGCCGCTTAGCCACGATCAGAAGGTGGTCGGTAGGCTGCGTTCGGGACAGCAATGACTCCACCTCTGCAAACACGGCATCCGTCAATCGCTCGTTCGAAAGCGAATTCTGCAGAGGCGGAAGAACCAGCAAGCGGACGTCTTCCGCAGCCCCTGCGCCGATGCCGGCTCGAATGGTTTCCCTATGAGATTCATCAAACGCGGAAGCAATGTCGGCGCTATACGGAAGCACCGAGCACCGTTGCATCACTCGTGCGGGGAAACTCATTTTCCCCGCAACGACCTGATCAGCCACCAACCGCTCGCAGATCGGCATGGATGCGATACGTGTCTCTCCATACAACTCAAGCGTTGAACTCGATGCCACAGGAAAGTGGCAGATGCTCACGAGCCGAAGCGCCCGGCATTGGATCGCAATGGCCCGCGTCAACGAGGTGGCATCGTATGGCAACACAACGGCCAAGACATTTCGCTCCTTGATGGACGCGAGCATCTTACGCGCAATTGCATTGGCCTCAAGTGGTGCCTTGTTCGCCCGGAACTCCACATCGTCGAGGTCTGCGCCTTGGTCAAAATGCTCCCACAACGGCAGATAGACAACCGAATAGCCTTCTTCCTGATACATGCGGCTTCGTGCACGGTCTAGGAACGGAACCCCAGTGGGATACAGTGCAACTGTCCAGCCGGAAGTCGACCCGTCAACGCGGTCCATTGCACCGTGGCGGTACGCTTTCCAAAGATCGGCAGAAGAGGGCGTTTGAAAGATCGCCTCCATCGTCCGTACTGCCTCGAGGTCGCCCTTTCCGCCGGCGCTTTGCGCGCGGCCCGGGGCCTTTGCAGCCTTCGACGCTATGGCTGGCTTCGCAGGCTTGGTCGCTGCCGCCACCGGCTGAGGCTTGCGCATATCATCGATCAGCAATACGCCGACGCTCTTAAATAGCGGATTCTTCGAGTCTCTAAAGAAGGCCTTAGGATCTCGTCGCAGCTTTCGAAGTTTTTTGGAAATAGCCATCTTGCAGATACTCGGTTTGGAGTGGTTTCCGTCAGCGCTCAGCGGGTACTAGACAATTCAAGCTCGTCCGTAGCTATCCTGGAAGCGAACGATATCGTCTTCCTCCAGATACGGACCACTCTGTACTTCAATCATGACCAGCTTGATCAGGCCAGGATTTTCCAATCGGTGCTTATGCCCTGCCGGGATATACGTAGATTCATTCGTGCTCACGAAGAATTCCCTTTCCCCGTTAACGACTTTCGCCATACCACTCACCACGATCCAGTGTTCGCTACGGTGGTGGTGCATCTGCAAGCTCAGACGGCCACCCGGCTTAACCTCAATTCTCTTGATTTTGAAGCCCGTACCTTCCTCCAGGACCGTATAAGTTCCCCATGGCCTATGCATGGTCCGGTGAAACTTATGCGCTTCATGCCCTCTTGATTCGAGCTTGGCGTAGATCCTCTTCACATCTTGCGCCGCACCCTTGTCCGCAACGAGGACGGCATCGGGGCTGTCGATAATAATGAGATTTTCCAGGCCCACCGCTCCCACCAGCCGATGATTGCTATGGATGGTGCAGTTCCGGGTATCGTGAAGCTCGACGCTACCCTCGAGGCGATTGCCGTCGGGGTCTGCGGGAGACATTTCACCAAGCGCTGTCCAAGACCCGATATCGCTCCAGCCGATATCGCACGGTACGACCGAAATCGCGGCCGCCTTTTCCATGACAGCGTAGTCAACCGAGGCGTCGGGTACATCTTCGAAGGTTGCCTTGTCCAGTTCGAGACGGACGCCCTTACCGTCTTCGACCCATGACCGCGACTTTTCGATGCATTGCCGAGTTGCGCTCAGAATGGAAGGACAGTGTACCGACATCTCCTTAAGCATCGCTCCCGCAGCAAAGCAGAACATGCCGGAATTCCAGAGGAATCGCCCGGAGTCGACAAACTCGGTGGCCTTTTCAAGTGACGGCTTTTCGACGAAACGTACAACATTGTTTCCTTCCACCTCGAGGTAGCCGTAGCCGGTTTCCGGTGCGTCCGGCTGAATGCCGAAAGTGACCAGCTTACCTTGCAATGCGAGCTCACTTGCCAAGCTCACCGCAGATCCGAACTCCTTCTGGTCGTCAATCAAGTGGTCAGCCGCGAGAATGAGAACCAGCGTCTCCTCACCGTATTGCTTCGATATTTGCAATGCGGCTGCGGCAATCGCTGCGGCAGTATTTCTGCTTACGGGCTCCAGTATGAAGCCGGTCGAGACATCATCACGGCCGAGTTCGTGATACTCATCGACCGTCTTGAAATAGAGTTCGCGATTAGTGACCGTCCAGACATCCGACACGCCGGGCAAGTCAGTGGCGCGCAGGAATGCCTTCTGCAAGAAGCTGGTCCCATCGGGCAAGCGAATGAAGGGCTTGGGATGGAGTTGCCTAGAGAGAGGCCAAAGGCGAGACCCCGCTCCGCCGCACAAGATTACCGGAACTAATTTCATCGTTGACTACCAGTTCTTCCAATTATTCGCAAAGCGTAGCACTGCAGTTTTCAAAAGGATTTCACTCGCAGCACTAGAGCCCAAGCACCACTTTCGCACTGATGGCGATCTGATACAGAATCTGGAACACGTCCTTGGCAAACTGCCTAGTCTTGAAGTCCACCTTCGGCAATACCATGATTTCGTCGCCAGCACGCACGGTTCCGTCCTTCTTGCCATCGGAGAAACTTCCATCGCGATGAGCAACAATCACGCGTGATGTATCAGCATTTTGCGAATAGCCACCCGCCTGGCGAATCAAATCGTCTAGGTCCATGCTCTTGTCGAAGGCGACCGCGTTGGGGAAAAGCACTTCACCGCTCACCAGCACCAGTCCGTCCTTGACCGGAACGCGCAGGACATCACCGTTCTCCAGCAACAACTCATCACGAACGCTCGACTTGGAGATGACGGTCTGGCCTGACGGGTCAATCTTCTTGGCACGCTCCACCCACTGCAGGACGAGAGCAGCCTCCTCCTTTCGCAATTGCGCTTCCTCAGCTGTACCCGAGCGAGCAGTGAGGACACTTGACTCGAGAGTGCGCAGCGTCGCCGCCAGCAAGGTCTTCTGACGGTCCTTAACACTGAGGCGGAACAACTGGATGCTGGCTGCGTCCGACTCGGGCGTAAAGTGCACTTGCTTCAGCAGCTCACCCATCCGCGATCCATACGGCAGGACATATTCCTGAGGTCCGGTGTGCTCGCCCTCCACCCGTACGGTGATGGTGCCCGGCCGCTTGTCGGCAGTGAATTCGATCTCGTCGCCATTGCGCAGTACGATTTCGTGGCCCTGCGAGATCGGAAAGTATTCAACGTTTCGGACCGAGCCGGTGTTTCGGGTCACTCGCACATTTGTTGCTTCCGGCAAAGGCTTGGCCAGCAGTACGACCTGATCCAGCCTAGCATGGTCCCCAATGAACTCGAACCGCTTGGCGTTCTCGGCGAGCCCGCCAGCCTTGACCGTCTTTTTTCGGGGTTGCACGAAAATGACATCACCGTTGTTGAGCTGGCGGGACGACAGCTCGCCTTTGAGAAGGAAATCGTAGAGATTGACGATATCCAGAGTCTGATTGCCACGCTTGACGGCGACATCAAGGAACGAGCCGCGATCGGGGTCGATACCACCCGCCTGGTCCAGGTAGCGAAGGATGCTGTCGCTAGATGTACCGCTATACATACCCGGCCGGCGCACCGCTCCAGTCACGTACACACGTACCGGTTGCGCCGCGAGCAGGCTGGCATAGATGGAAACCTTGCTGGCAAATACCCTTCGCATCGCATTGCTGATGGCGCTTTGCAGGTTGCCGTTCGTAATGCCCTGCACACGGAATGGCCCTACTTCCGGAAGCAGAATGTTTCCGCCGGCATCCACCGTCAGCACGGTATCAACGTTGTAGCCGTTCCAGATTCGAAGCTGGATCTTGTCACCCACCGAAACGACATGGCTCGGGTTGAATACCGAAGCACTGTCTCGGCTGAAGGCGCCGGTAAACAACTGCGCGCCAAAGGCGTCACTCGCCATGTTGGCGGTGTAGTCATTGTTCTGCGGCGCGCTATCCGGCAATGGCTGGTCGGGACGTGCCGGAACCATGGGCGGCGTATTCTCTACCGGAGCGCTGGCGCCCACAGACGGAGATAGTGCGCCTTGTGCTGCCAGGACTGCAAAATCCGGCTGCGTCATGGCAGCAAGTTGTGCCCCGCGCAAGCTACTCTGGGCAAGTGCGTGGGTAGAGCCGATCGCTGCGCATGCGACCACGACAATAGCAATAAGTCTGCGAACCATAATCAGTCCCGGTGATCGCGAATAATGGCGCCCAGCAGTTGGAGCACCCCGGCCAGCATCACTGTCGCCAGCACGAACACCACGATGTTGTAAATGCGCCGCGGCTGGAGTGGGTACTCCGGCAGCGTCGGACTCTGAAGCACGGCAACGTTCTTCAGTTTGCGAGTGGCTTCAATCCGCGCCTTTTCCAAGGCACCGAGCGCTGTCTTGTAAACATCGAAGGAAAACTCGGCCGCAGCTTGCAAGCGATCGTGCTCTTCGACGACCTTGTTCAAGCCACCTTTGCCTTTGCTCGAAACCATGCGCCCACGCTGTTCGGAAATCTGGCGCTCCACCGCTGCAATCTGCGCATCCAGTTGCTGGATCGCGGGCGACTGCGCCGTGAACACATCCTTGAGCGCGTTACGCTTGACGTTAAGGTCTGCCAGGGTGCCCTCTGCGCTTGCAACAACAGCAGACAAGCTCTCCACTTCACCGCGAGGCGACACGAGGCCATTTGCGTTCTGATATGCCAGCAATGCCTGACGAGCGGTTTTGACCCTTTCACCGAGGTCTTTTACCTGCTTCTCGATGTAGATCACCTGTTCGCTTGCGATGCGATGCGTCATTTCGTTCATGAATCGCTCGCCTTCGGCGACCAGTTCCCGGGTGATCGCCTGAGCCATGTCCGGTGTGTACCCTTGAGATTTGATCACCAGCACGCGGGAGAAGTCATCGTATTCGACACTTACGCGCTTAAGATAGTAATCATGAAAGCGTTCCAGCGAGGCATTCTCAAACCACAGCCGCGACCAAGGATCGCGTTGGCTATCCGCAAAGTGGCCACGCAAATGCAGCTTTGCGTCCAGTTTCTTGAGCATATCGGTGGACAACAGGTACTCCCGCAGCAGCAGCAAATCCTGAGACGCCGTGTCACCACCGAGCAGCAGCGAGGAGAAGTCCGAAGCATTGCTGCCTACACCATCGCTACGCTCCACCACCACACGTGCTTCCGACACATAGATATCGGAGGCAATCAAACTCCAGTACAGGACCGCGACTAGGCAAGCGCCAAGCGCCACTTGCCCGATTCTGTTCATCCCATGCAGACGCTGTATCTGCACAGCCCCGCTCATCTTCAACGTCTTGATCATGCTGCAATGCTTTCCCTGTAAGCCTTCAGGGCGTCATCCACGGAATCGAACCAGTGCGCACGGCCCTGATGCAACCAGACTCCAGATTGGCAAAAATTACGTAGCGTCGATTCACTGTGCGAGACCATCACCAGCCCCGCCCTGTCTGCAAGGTCTTCAAAGGCTTTCTGCGACTTCCCCTTAAAGGATGCATCGCCTACTGCGGTCAGTTCGTCGACGAGATAGGTATCAAAATCAAACGCCAGCGACATGGCGAATGCCAGACGCGAGCGCATGCCCGACGAATATGTTTTCACAGGATCGTCGAACGCATCGTTCAACTCCGAAAACTCTCGCACGAACTCAAGTTTCTCCGCGAGATCGCCGTTAACACCATGTATGCGGCAGACAAACTTGGTGTTCTGTCTGCCGCTGAGCGATCCCTGGAAGCCACCTGACAAGCCGAGCGGCCAGGAGACGCGGCAGTTTCGTACGATGCGCCCCTGGTTTGGTTGGTCGATCCCGCCCACCAGGCGCAGCAGCGTTGATTTACCCGCGCCGTTTGCACCGATCAACGCTAACCTGCAGCGAGGCGGGATGTTGAACGTCACACCCTTGAGCACCCATCTGGATCCGTGACTGGAGCGATATCGCTTGTGGATATCCCTTATCTCAATCATTGCGCCACCAGCTTTGTAGAGAACCGCGCATGCAGCGCAAGCCCGAGAAACACGGAAACCAATGCGGCGAAGGCCAGATAGCCGAGGCTGATATGCGCCTCGCCGCGATAGGCCGCAAAGTACCCCGTCCGCATTGCCTCAAGGCCATGGACGATCGGATTGACGAGAACCGCTTCTCGCATACCCCGCGGCAGACTCGAGACGGGATACATCACCGCCGACAGGAAGTACAAGGGCATGAACGTAAGACGGATAAGCTTGCCGCCTTCGGAGGACAACTTTCCAATGACGGAGAAGATCAGGCCCAGGCCCAGGCCGAACACCCATAACAGGAAGGCCGCCCAGATGACAAAAAGCGGATCGCTTGGCCAGATATCGATGTCAAACATCGCGAGCGCGGCCAACAGTACCGCGCCAACAATGATGTTGACGACAACCTCGAGGCTTGCCCGGACCAGCACGGTATCTACTGGCTGCACTTGCCTGTAGGCAAACAGCGCCTGATTAGCGCTGACCGCCTCCATGCAGCGACTCGCCACGTTGCGCACGAGAAAGAAGCCCCAAATGCCAACCAACAGAAAAACTTCAATATTGGCATCTGCCATTACGCGGTGCCGGATCACACCAACAACCACCATCAGGAAGATGATGTGAGCAGCAGGCTCGACCAGGATCCATAGCCAGGCTGCGCGGCCGGAAGCCAGGCGAGCGCTGGCCTCGCGCAGGAACAGCGCCTTCCAAACGGAAACCGCGACGGAGACGTCCGACCGGACTGAGGTCCGGCTCATAGCTTCGTGCCGCTTGGATCTGGCGTGCCGAAGACAGGCGTATCTGAGATGCGTGGGTTGGCCCACGCATCAAATGTGACGCATTCAGCGCTAAAGCGTTGTGCCGCGACTACGCTTCCGCGTGGCATCCGCGAGCCGCGCAGAGGCCCCTCGGCGGATGCCGACACGGTTGCCCAAGGCTGCAGACTGGACATTGACATCAAGGCTGCGGGCGTTTGGCCCCCAACCGCTCCCTGAACGACTGCGTTCATTATTCGAATCTGGTCTTTTTTTGTACCGGGCGGCTGCTTTTGCGCGGCCGTCGCGTTGACAGCGCGCAATAATACGGTGCACCTGCAGCATAGACAACATCCTGTAACAACTTTTCACTCACATACTCCAAAAGGGGGGTGACATCACTTTGTACAGGTGAAAGGTGTCCTATTGTCCACGTACAAACCGTTTAGTGGCCCTCTCGACACTGCCGAGATCCGTGCCCACATTGGGTTTCAGGCTCTATCATACTTTTTTTGCTGCAATGCAGAATACGATTAATCCGACGCAAATATTTGGCACAAGTTAATATTAAAACACTTAAATAATCGGGTTCGTGAACGCTCTAAAAATCAGGATTAAATCACTCCAACAACAATCACATTAGCCGATTGTATAATCAATTCATTTATTATCCTGATAACTGTGTGATGTATACTGCACACATGATCCGAGCACCGGGGCCAAGCCACCAACCGATCTCAGGCATCACAGGTGCCTGGTTCGCCTCAAAACTTGGTGTGGAGTCACATAGACACAAGATGAGGGCGTTGTCTCTGAGAAATGGGCATAAACCCTATGGTATTTCTGCGAATGCAAGAGGCAATCCCGCGTGCATCGCCTCGGCGGCGGTGTCACCCGCGCTTGTTTTGGGAGTCAGTACTTTCCGAGGTTTTATTACTCACCGAGGACCGGCGAAGGCGGCGCACGAATCGGATTTTGTAATAGGCCGACGGCCTTCGCGCGGGCGGCGGCGGGTCGCCGCGCAGGCATGGCCATGCTGCAAGCGCTGGCTACAAAGGGGACAAAGTTGGGAACAGTCCGAGCCAGGGCTCGTTGCACTTTGGCAACACTGGCGGGCCGTTTCGGCCCGCCGCAGCCGGGGCTGCTACCCCATGCGATACCAGTAGCACTGGTCCTCACCGAGCTCCCGCACCGCCTCGCCCCTGTGCAGCAGGTAGTTCAGGTGCGCGATGCTCTCGCCTGTCGCCATCCCCAGCAACCCGCCGGATCCGGTGATCGGCCGGGAGAACAGCTCGCCAAAGACATCCACCGCCCGCCTGGGCTCGGACAGCGCGCCGCGCAGCCGGTCGAGCGCCTGCAGCTGGCTGGCGCGCAGGTAGTCGAGGCGGGCGTGCAGGCCGCGGAAAGGTTCGTTGTGGGCGGGGAGCACCAGCACGTCGTCCGGGACGGTGGCACGCACCTTGTCGAGCGAGGCGAGCCAGTCCTGCATCGGATCGGCATCGGGCTCGGTGGGAAATACGGAGACGTTGGAGGAGATGCGCGGCAGGACCTGGTCGCCGGACACCAGGACTTTCAGCGCCGGGCAGTACAGGCAGGCGTGCTCGGGCGCATGGCCGGTGCCGACGATGACCTGCCAGTCGTGCGCGCCGATGCGGACGGTATCGCCGTCGGACAGGCGGCGGAAGCTTTCGGGCAAGGCGTGGACAAATTTGCCGAAGCCGCCGAAGCGGGCGCGGTAGACCTCGATGGCTTCGTCATCCCAGCCGGCGCGGCGGTAGAACGCGATGGCGTCGGCCGGGGCGGCCCGGCCGGTGTCGGCGGCCAGCACGCGGCACATCAGGTATTCCAGCCGCGTCATCCACAACTGGCAGCCGAATTTGCTCGTGAGCCAGCCGGCCATGCCGACATGGTCGGGGTGCATGTGGGTGACGAACAGGCGTGTCAGGCCGCCGGCCAGGGCGCCGTCGGTGCCGAACAGCGTGCGCCAGGCCTGCGCGGTTTGCGGGGTCTGCAGGCCGGAGTCGACCGCGGCCCAGCCGTTGTCGTCGCGGATTGCCCACAGGTTGATATGGTTCAGGCCGAGCGGCATCGGCATGCGCAGCCACATCACGCCGGGCGCGACTTCGATGGCGCGGCCGGGTTCGGGCGGCTCGCCGCAGGGATAAAGGAGTTCGGGCTTTTCGAGGCCGGGGACGCTGGGGGTGGCGTGAGCGCTCATGGTGGGCTGTCGGGGCGATGTGGTCCGGGCCATGTTGCCTGCGCTGTGGAACCCGTGCAGGCAACCGGCCCTGTTGCGCCGGACGCCGTGTGACGAATCACCGGCATCCGGCCCGTGTCTTGAACACACACCTTAGCCGAGTTGGCCGGTTCATGCCACGCGTGCGCTTTACCCGGCCCTTGTGGCCTCACCTGCCCGCCACCGCGATTGGCGGCGGAACAACGCCCTATGCGCCAAGCACCGGCAGCACCTTGCCCGGATTGAGCAGGTTCAGCGGATCGAGCGCCTGCTTGACCTGCCACATCAGTTCCAGTTCGACCCGCGACTTGTAGCGCACCAGGTCGTCGCGCTTGCCCACGCCGATGCCATGCTCGGCCGACACCGAGCCGTTGCCGGCGTAAGCCAGGCCATCCACCAGCGTCGACACCGGCTCATACCACCGCGCCAGGAAATCCTTTGCCGCCAGGTCCTTGGGCCGCAGCGGGTTGAAATGGACATTGCCGTCGCCCATGTGCCCATAGATCACCATGCGCGCGTCCGGCACCAGTTCCAGCACCCCGGCGGAGGCCTCTTCGACAAAGGCTGCGATGCGCGACAGCGGCACCGAGACATCGCACTTGATGCTGCCGCCGGTGCGCGTCTGGGCGTCAGAGATCTCTTCGCGGATGCGCCAGAAGGTCTGGACGTCGGACAGGCTGGAGGCGACGGCGGCATCCAGCACGAGCCCCTGGCCGAAGCCGGACTCGAGGATTTCCATCAGCGTGGCGTTGAGGCTTTCAGCGTCGGTGCCGGAAGTCAGTTCGACCAGCACCATCCAGTCGTGGCGGTCCTGCAGCGGCGCGGCAACGTTACCGAGGAATTCCAGCACCAGTTCCAGCGCGGGCCTCGAAATCAGCTCGAAGGCGCTGACGGCCTGGCCGGAGAGCCGCTTGGCTTCGCCGAGCAGCGCCACGGCGGCGGCCGGGTCCTTGACCGCAACCAGCGCCACGGCGGTGCTGCGCGGCTGCGGCATCAGCTTGAGCACGGCACCGGTGATGATGCCAAGCGTGCCTTCGGCGCCGATGAACAAATGCTTGAGGTCGTAGCCGGTGTTGTCCTTGCGCAGGCCTCGCAGCGACGAGAAGATGCGCCCGTCGGGCAGCACCGCCTCGATGCCGAGCACGAGGTCGCGCATATTGCCGTAGCGCAGCACCGCGGTGCCGCCGGCATTGGTCGACAGGTTGCCGCCGATCTGGCACGAGCCTTCAGAACCGATGCGCAGCGGGAACAGGCGCCCTTCCCCTTCGGCTGCACCGCGTGCGGCGCTCAGCGTCACGCCGGCCTGCACGGTCATGGTGTCGTTGATAGTGTCGACTTCCAGCACGCGGTTCATGCGGCCCAGGTTGACCACCACCGCGGTACCGCTGTCGTCGGGCACCGCGCCGCCCATCAGCGAGGTATTGCCGCCCTGCGGCACCACCGGCACGCGGTTGGCATGGCACCACTGCAGCACCTGGCTGACCTGTTCCGTCGACGATGGCAGCACCACCACCTGCGCCTGGCCGCGGTAGATGCCGCGGTAGTCGGTGACGTAGGCCTGGGTGTCGGCCTCGCCGGTGCGGCAGGCGTTGGCGCCGACGATGGCTTCCATCGCGCGCAGCGTGGATTCGTGAGTCTGGGGGACGGCTTGCATGGTTAGTCCTGAAGCGGGTCAGTACGCGGCGGAGGGCTTGGTGTCGGCGGCAGCGTCGGCCGATTGCTCGCGGAACGATGCCGCCAGCTTGCGCGCGGCGTTGGCATAGACCAGCACGTCGACGCCGGTAGCCACGAAGGTGCAGCCGAGTTCGAGGTAGCGGCGCGCCAGCGCAGGATCGGAGGTCAGCGTGCCGGCGGCCTTGCCGCTGGCGATGATGGTCCGCATCGCCCCTTCGATCGCAGCCTGTACTTCGGGATGGCCGGGGCGGCCGCGATGGCCCATCGATGCGGCGAGGTCGGCGGGGCCGATAAAGACGCCGTCGACGCCGTCCACCGCGCAGATGGCTTCCAGGTTCTGCAGCGCGGTGACGGTCTCGGCCTGCACCAGCAGGCAGACTTCGTCATCGGCCACGTCGAGGTAATCGGTGCGCGAACTCCAGCGCGAAGCCCGTGCCACCGCGCTGCCCACGCCGCGGATGCCTTGCGGCGGGTAGCGGGTCGCGCTGACCAGCGTGCGTGCCTGCTCGGCGGTGTCGACCATCGGCACCAGCAACGTCTTGGCGCCGATATCGAGCAGTTGCTTGATCAGTGCCACGTCGCCGGACACGGCGCGCACCACCGGCTGCGACGGATAGGCGCCCAGCGTCTGCAGCGCCTGCAGCGTGGTTTGCAGGTCGTTGGGCGCGTGCTCGCCGTCGATCAGCAGCCAGTCGAAACCGGCAGTGGCCGACACTTCGGCCAGGTACGGCGTGGCCATCGACAGCCACAGGCCGATCTGCGGCTGGCGCGCGGCCAGCGCGGTCTTGAAGGGGTTGTCTGCGGGCATGTGGATTCTTCCTGTTCGATCTGACGGTTGCCCGGCGCTTCAGCCGAGCTGACCCTGGCAAAGGTACTTGGTGTGCATGTAGTCGTCCAGGCCATGGCGCGAGCCTTCACGGCCGTAGCCGGACTCCTTGACGCCGCCGAACGGCGCTGCCTCCGCGGCGATCGCGCCTTCGTTGATGCCGACCATGCCGGTTTCCAGCGCCTGCGCCACGCGCCAGATGCGGCGGATATCGTTGGAATAGAAATAGGCGGCCAGTCCGAACGGCGTGTCGTTGGCGTCGCGGATGACCTCGGCTTCGTCGCGGAAGCGGAAGATCGGCGCGACCGGGCCGAAGGTCTCTTCGCACGACAGCTCCATCGCCGGCGTGGCATCGACCAGCACGGTCGGCGCGTAGTAGTTCGGGCCGTCGTCGGTGCGCACGCGCTTTCCACCGGTGACCACGCGCGCGCCGCGGGCGACGGCGTCATCGACGTGGCGGGCGATCTTGTCGACGGCGCGCGCATTGATCATCGGGCCGATCTGCGCGGCGTCTTCCGTCGCGGGGCCGACGTGGAGCGCGCCAACGCGCTGTGCCAGCCGCCCGACAAAGTCGTCGTGGACCGCCTCATGGACATAGACGCGGTTCGGGCAAACGCAAGTCTGGCCGCCGTTGCGGAACTTGGACGCCATCAGGCCGTCGACCGCGGCATCCAGGTCGGCATCCTCGAACACGATGAACGGTGCGTTGCCTCCCAGTTCCAGCGACAGCTTCTTCAGCGTGGCGGCGGATTCGCGCGCCAGGTGCTTGCCGACCGGCGTGGAGCCGGTGAACGTGACCTTGCGCACACGGCTGTCGACCAGCCAGGCATCGACCACGCCGGGCGTATGCTCGCGCGAGGCGGTGACCATGTTGAGCACGCCCGCCGGAATGCCGGCCTGCTGCGCCAGCCATGCCAGCGCCAGCGCCGTCAGCGGCGTGTCTTCGGCGGGCTTGGCCACCACGGTGCAGCCGGCGGCGAGCGCGGGAGCGATCTTGCGGGCGATCATCGCCAGCGGGAAATTCCACGGCGTGATCGCGGCGACCACGCCTACCGGCTCCTTGAGAACCAGCAGTTTGCGGCCCGGCACAGCTTCCGCGACGATGTCGCCGCAGATGCGGGTCGCTTCCTCGGCGAACCATTCGACGTAGGACGCGCCGTACAGCACTTCGCCGCGCGCTTCCTTGAGGGGCTTGCCTTGCTCGGTGGAGATGATGCGGGCCAGGTCTTCCTGGTGCTGCAGGATCAGTGCATGCCAGCGCTTGATCAGCTGCGCACGCTCGCGTGCGGTGCGCCGGCTCCAGGCCGGGAATGCGGCGGCGGCCGCATCGACCGCCAGGCGCGCATCGCCGGCATCGCTGTCGGGCACGAAGGCAAAGGCCTCGCAGGTGGCGGGATCGGTGACGGACAGGCGACCGCCCAGGCCGGCATCGCGCCAGTGGTCGTCGATCAGGTTCTGGCTGCGCAGCAGCGCGGGCTCGGCAAGGTTCAGGGCCATCGGATGTCGATTCAAAAATGGTGGGAAAGCCAGCAATCAGCTGACGATGCCGAGGTGCCAGGGTACGAACTCGTTGTCGCCCAAACCCAGCATCTCGCTCTTGGTCGGCTCGCCGGAAGCGGCACGCAGGATATGCTGGAAAATGCGCTCGCCCATCTGGGACACGGTCAGCTCGCCATCGAGCACCAGCCCGCAGTTGATGTCCATGTCCTCTTCCAGCCGCTGGAACATGGCGGAGTTGGACGCGAGCTTGATCGTCGGGGCGGGCTTGGAGCCGAACATCGAGCCGCGGCCGGTGGTGAAGCAGATCAGGTTGGCGCCGCTGGCGATCTGGCCGGTTACGGCGACCGGGTCATAGCCGGGCGAGTCCATGAAGACAAAGCCGGCGCGGTCGATCGGTTCGGCATACTCGTACACCGCCTGCAGCGGCGTGGTGCCGCCCTTCATCGCGGAGCCCAGCGACTTCTCGAAGATATTGGCCAGGCCGCCCTGCTGGTTGCCGTGGCCGACCACGCCGTTGAACTGCGCGTTCTGGCCGGCGGTGTAGCGCTCCCACCAGGCCAGCCGGTCGAGCAGCTTCTGCCCGACTTCCGGCGAGACAGCGCGGCGCGTCAGCATGAATTCAACGCCGTGGATCTCAGGCGTCTCCGACAGGATGGCGGTGCCGCCGTGGCGCACCAGGAGGTCCATGGCCGCGCCCAGAGCCGGGTTGGCGCTGATGCCCGAGAAACCGTCCGAGCCGCCGCACTCCAGGCCGATCTTGAGATGGCTGGCCGGCACCGGCTGGCGCTTCGCGGCATTGGCCGCGGGCAGCATCGCCTCGACCGCGCGGATGCCCGCCGCGATGGTGGCGCGCGTGCCGCCGGTGTCCTGCATCACCAGCGTATGCACCGCGGGTCCGGGCTCGAGACCCTGCGACTCGACCAGCGATGCGACCTGGTTGCGCTCGCAGCCCAGCCCGACGATCAGCACGCCCGCCAGGTTGGGATGGCGTGCATAGCCTGCCAGCGTGCGCCGCAGCACGTCGAAATGCTCGCTCGGCGACGACATGCCGCAGCCGCTGGTCTGCGCGAATGCGACCACGCCATCGACGTTGGGATAGGCTGCCAGCCGTTCCGGGGTGAAATGCGCGGCAATCTGCCGGATCACCGTGGACGAGCAATTGACCGAAGAGAGGATGCCGATGAAATTGCGCGTGCCGACGCGGCCATCGGCGCGCACGAAGCCGTTGAACGTGGCGCGCTGCGCCTCGGGCACGTAGTCGACCGGGCGCACGTCCTGGCAGAACGCCGGGTCGCGATAGAAATCGACCAATGTCAGGTTGTGCGAATGCACGTGCTCGCCGGGCACGATATCGCGCGCGGCCACGCCGATCACGGTATCGAACTTGCGCACCGGCGTGCCCGCGGCAATGGCGCAGGCCGCGATCTTGTGTCCGGCCGGCACCTGCGCGCGCACGCGCACGGCGGGTTCGACAAGCTGCTGGCCCAGCGACAGTTCATGCCGGGCAACCAGCACGTTGTCGTTGGCGTGCAGGCGGATGACGGGATTGGGCTTCACTTGGGCTTCGCTTTGGTGGACGGCTGGTGGTGCGACAGGTGGGGCGGCTGGGGTTGCAACTAAGCTCAGCTTTGCTGCAGCAGTTCCTTGAGCTTGAGGCGCTTGATCAGCTCGGTTTCCTGGGCATAGACGCTGGCCACGTACTTCTTGTAGTCGGGGCCGTCCAGGTACATCAGCGGTGCATCCAGCCGTGCCGCGACCTGCTTGAATTCATTGCTCGCCACCGCTGCGCGGAAGGCATCGCGCAGCGTCTTCTCCACCGCGGGCGGCAGGCCCTTGGGCGCGCCGATGCCATTGGGCGCTTCCACCACCACGTTGTAGCCAAGTTCCTTCAGCGTGGGCGTGTCCTTGAAGCGCGACGCGCGCTGCTCGCCCCAGGTTGCCAGCAGGCGCAGCTTGCCGGCTTCCACATGCGGTGCCCACGAGCTGGAATCGGCCAGCAGGTCCACCTGACCCGCCAGCACGTCCTGCAGCGCGGCGGCGCCACCCTTGTAGGCGATCGCGTTGAACTGCACGCCAGCGGCCAGCGCAAACTGCTCCATGCCGACATGGGTCGCGCCGCCGATGCCGGCGTGCGCATAGGTGATCTTGCCCGGGCTAGCCTTGGCCGCCGCCACCACGTCCTGCAGCGTCTTGTAGCGCGAGTTGGCCGGCACGGCGATGCCGAAGGTCTGGCCCGACGTGCGCGCCAGGTAGGTCAGCTCGGTGCGCGGGTCCAGCTGCAGCATGCCGAGCTGGGCAAAGCGCGTGACCGAGATCGGGATCTGCCCGATGGTGTAGCCATCCGGCGTGGCACGCGCCAGCGCCTTGGTGCCGATCATGCCGGAGGCGCCTGCGCGGTTCTCCACCACGATCGACTGCTTGAGGATGCCGCCGGCCACCTGGCACAGCGCGCGCATCGACTGGTCAGCGGTGCCGCCAACCGGCCACGGGCAGATAAAGGTAATGGGACGCTCGGGATACGCGGAGGCCAGCGCACGCGAGCCCGGCAGCAGCACGCCGGCGGCACCGGCAGCCACGCCGGCGGCAGCGCCGATGAGCAGGTTGCGGCGCTTCAGGTCGATGGGGAGTCCTTGGGTCATTTGCGGGTGTCTCCGTGTTTTGATTATGGGCGACCGGTGCATGGCCGGCTTTGTCATGTCACGCATTTTGTGGCTGCGGAACATAACAATCCAATCAAAAACTAGCATTGCTTCATAACGTTTTCGTTAGGTAGACTGCGGGCATGGTCAAGATCGATCGCGCGCTGCGCTCCAACATCAAGCTGCGCCATCTGCAATTGCTGGTGGCACTGGATGAATTCCGCCACCTCGGCCGTACCGCGGAGTTCCTGTCGGTGAGCCAGCCCGCGGTGTCGCGGGTGCTGACCGAAGTCGAGAAGATGCTGGGGCTGACGCTGTTCACGCGCTCGACGCGCGGCACCGAGCCCACGCCCGCCGGCGAATCGCTGGTGCGCTTCGCGCGCTCGGTGCTGGCGCAGTACGAGCAGACCCGCGACGAAATCGCGGCGGTTCAAAGCGGCGCGTCGGGGCGCGTGCAGGTGGGCTCGATGGGCGCCGCCCTGCCGGTCCTGCTGGCGCGCGCGGTGGGCCTGCTCAAGGACCGCCATGCGCGTGCCACCGTGCTGGTGGAGGAAGGCGACCTGACGCACCTGCTGCCCAAGCTGCGCCTGCGCGAACTGGACCTGATCCTCGGCCGGCTGGAGCCCGGCTATGCTGCGCCCGACCTGGTCACCGAAGCCTTGTATGAAGAGCCGATGGTGGTGGTGGTCAAGCGCGGCCACAAGCTCGGGCGCAAGACCCGGCCCGGCTGGTCCGACCTGGCGGCAATGCCCTGCGTGCTGCCGCCGCCCTGGGCATCGCTGCGGGTAAAGATCGAGCAGGCGTTCTACCGTTACGGGCTGCATCCGCCGCAGGACGTGATCGAGACGTCTTCCTATCTGGCGATGACGACCTTCGTCGCCCAGCGCGGCGCGGCCGGGTTCATGGCGCAATCGGTCGCGCGTGCGATGCAGGCAGAAGGGAAGCTGCAGGTGCTGGCGATGGAGGTGCCGGTGGAACTGCCGCCGGTCGGCATCATTACGCTGCGCGAACGCGCACCGTCGCTCAGCGCGGAGCAGTTGCTGGCCTGCCTGCGCCAGGCCGCCGCGGAAGGCGCCTAGCCGCGCGCCAGCAGCGCCGGCACGGAAGTCGCGAGCAAGGCCACGCCCGAAGCCGTCAGCAGCGTCAGCACCACCTTGCGGAAGGTGGCCTCGCTGATACCCAGGTACAGGCGCGTGCCGAGCAGCGTCGGCACCAGCATGGCAGGCGCCACCACCAGGAACATCGGCAGCATCTCGCGCGTGACGATGCCCTTGCCGACGTAGGCGGCCATCGTCACCGCCAGCGTGGCGAGGTTGAAGTTCTGGATCACCGCGCGCTGCTCATCCTTGTCGAAGCCGCGCAGCGTGCACCACAGTGTCGGGATCACGCCGGTGAAGCCGCCGATGCCGCCCATGACGCCGCCTGCCGCGCCGGCCACGCCGTCGGCCAGAGTTCTTAACGAGTCCTTTGTGCTAGTCTAGCAGCCGTGGAACGCCGCAAGGTCACCTTCAAGCTGTACCCCAACGCCCGTCAAGCCGAACGCCTGACAGGCTGGACCCGCTTGCACTGTGAGCTTTACAACGCGGCACTCGAGGAGCGCATCAGTGCGTATCAAAAGCGCGGAAAGTCGATCAGCTACTACGATCAGCAGAACGTGTTGCCGGAGATCAAAGCGGCGCGGCCGGAATTCGTCGCGCTAGGTTCGCACGCGCTGCAGCAAACGCTGCGCAAACTGGATCTCGCGTTTCAGGCGTTCTTTCGCCGTATCAAGGCGGGGCAGACGCCCGGATTTCCGCGCTTCAAGGCAGGCAGGCGGTTTTCGGGCTTCTGCTATCCCGATCCGGCCGGCTGGAAACTGGCGCAAAACGGCACGCGTGGCGCCACGATTCGCCTGGGTAGCGGCAAGGACGCAATGTCCATCCGCGCTCGAGGCCGGCATCGTTTTGGTGACGGCGCGAAGCCCAACGATCTGACGATTACGCGCAAGCATGGCGAGTGGTTCGCCAGTGTCACGCTGCGCGTATCGGAAGACGCATGCGCTCGCGCACGTACCGGCGACGCTCAGCGAGGCGTCGACTTCGGCCTCAACGACTGGGCGACGTTCGACAACGGCGAGACGATCGCAAATCCGCGTTTCGTGCGCAATGAGATGCCGCGCATGGCGGAGTTGCAGCGGCAGCAGGCGCGCAAGAAACGCGGATCCATTCGCTATAAGCGCTTGGGCAAGCAGGTTGCGAAGGTGCATGAGCGCATCGGCAATCTTCGCCGCGAGTTCCTGCACAAGACGACGTCGCGCCTGGTAGCGGCCTGCGCCCTCATCGCCACGGAAGAACTGTGCACACAGAATATGAGTCGTTCGGCAAAGGGTACGCAGGACAAGCCCGGCCGGATGGTCCGGCAAAAGGCCGGACTCAATCGCGAGATCCTGTCGGCTGGATTGAGTATGGCGCATAACATGCTCGCGTATAAAGCGGTAGAGGCTGGTACGCGGCTGCACGTTTCAAACACGCGCCAATTAAAACCGTCGCAGCGCTGTGCCGCGTGTTGGGAGATCGTGCCCAAGACGCTCGCGCAACGCATGCACGTGTGCACGCACTGCGGACACACGGCACAACGCGACAAAAACGCAGCGTCGGTCGTCCTGATCGATGCGCATGCGCCTGGAACGGGCGTAGCGGCGAGACCGAAACCGCTGGCGCGGCAACGCCCCAAGTCAAAGTCCGTGACCCGCGAACCCCTCGCTATAGCGTCGCCAGACGCTTAGCGGTGGAGAGTTCATCCACAGGGCATCGAGCATTGGCAGGACCCGCCACGCCCAGCGGAATGCCGGCCACGCCGCCGGCCACGAACGGCCACAGCCGCCGCCACGACAGCCCCCGCCGCACCGAAGCCGCCGCCAGCAACTGGCCGGTGAGCGCGCCGAACACTGTCATCGCCGCCGCCAGCCGGGGCTCGATGGCCCAGGCCCAGAACGACATCGCCACCATGCCGAAGGCAAAGCCAGACAGGCCCTGGACAAAACCGGCGACGGCGGCGCCGGTGATCACGATCAGCAAGGTGGAATCCATGGAGGCAGGACGCGCGCCACGGGTGTGGGCGCCAGACAGGAGCATTGGGGCAAGCGCGTCACTATGCACTTCTTTGCCTGGCATGTCAGTAGCGGACGCTGCTGCACCGCGCAAAACTGATACGGTCTTTTCTCTTGAAAGTGATGCTGTTATTGCCGCGCCTCGATGGGTAGGATGATCCCCGGCAGTTGGCAAAAGGCAGTGCCCGCGCCGCCCGCTGCGGCGAAATGTCACCCGCCCGCCCCGCTGCCCATCGCGCTGTATGCGGCGTACACTACGCTCACCGCACGCGCCTACGGCCCGCGCCCCGGCGCGCCCCCCGGCTGGCCGGCCTGCCCCCGCAGCGCCGCGCCGTCCGCAGGCGTGCGCCAGGCCAGCGCCACGGAGAACAACTATGTTTGGTTTGACCGCGCTAGACCTCGCCCGCATCCAGTTTGCCTTTACCGTTTCGTTCCACATCATCTTTCCCGCGATCACCATCGGCCTTGCCGCCTACCTGGCGGTGCTGGAAGGCTGCTGGCTGCGCACCAAGCGCCCGCACTACCGCGACCTTTACCACTTCTGGTCCAAGATCTTTGCCGTCAACTTCGGCATGGGGGTCGTCTCCGGGCTGGTGATGGCCTACCAGTTCGGCACCAACTGGAGCTTCTTCTCCGAGTTCGCCGGCAGCATCACCGGGCCGTTGCTGACCTATGAAGTGCTGACCGCCTTCTTCCTGGAAGCCGGTTTCCTGGGCGTGATGCTGTTCGGCTGGAACCGCGTCGGGCCCGGCCTGCATTTCTTTGCCACGGTGATGGTGGCACTGGGCACGCTGATTTCCGCCACGTGGATCCTGGCGTCGAACAGCTGGATGCAGACGCCGGCCGGCTTCGAGATCATCAACGGCCGCGTGGTTCCGACTGACTGGTTCGCGGTCATCTTCAACCCGTCCTTCCCCTACCGCCTGCTGCATATGAGCGTGGCCGCGTTCCTGGCCACCGCGCTGTTCGTCGGCGCCTCGGCGGCGTGGCACCTGCTGCGCGGCCGCGACAACCAGGCCATCCGCAAGATGCTGTCGATGGCGATGTGGATGCTGCTGATCGTCGCGCCGATCCAGGCCGTGATCGGCGACCTGCACGGCCTGAACACGCTCAAGCACCAGCCCGCCAAGATCGCTGCACTGGAAGGCCACTGGGAAAACCACGGCAACGAAGGGCTGCCGCTGCTGCTGTTCGGCTGGCCCGACATGCAGCGCGAGGAAACCCGCTTCGCGGTGGAAGTGCCGCGCCTGGGCAGCCTGATCCTGACGCACACCTGGGACGGCCAGATCCAGGGCCTGAAGGAATTCGCCCCGGAGGACCGGCCCAATTCGACCATCCTGTTCTGGTCCTTCCGCGTGATGGTGGGGCTGGGGCTGCTGATGATCGCGCTGGGCGCCTGGAGCCTGCTGCTGCGCCGTGGCGAACGGCTGTACCGCGCCCGCGCCTTCCTGCACATGGCGCTGTGGATGGGCCCGGCCGGCGTGATTGCGATCCTGGCCGGCTGGTACACCACCGAAGTCGGCCGCCAGCCGTGGGTCGTCTACGGCCTGCAGCGCACCGCCGACGCGGTCTCGCCGCACGGCGTGCCCGAACTGGCGCTGACGCTGGGGATCTTCGTGATCGCGTACTTCTTTGTGTTCGGCGTCGGCATCGCCTACATGATGCGGCTGGTGCGCAAGGGGCCGGTGCTGGAAGCGCCAAGGCCGGAAGGCGGTCCGGGGCGCGAGCATACGCCGGCGCGCCCGCTGTCCGCCGTGGACGACGACGAAGTCCTTGCCCCCAACCCCGCCGCGCGCACCCGGAGCTGACACCATGGGCATCGATCTCTCTCTTCTCTGGATCATCATCATCTTTTTTGGCGTGATGATGTACGTGGTGATGGACGGCTTTGACCTGGGCATCGGCATGCTCTTTCCGTTCGTTCCCGACCGCCATGACCGCGACGTGATGATGAACACGGTGGCGCCGGTCTGGGACGGCAATGAAACCTGGCTGGTGCTGGGCGGCGCCGGGCTGCTGGCGGCGTTCCCGCTGGCGTACTCGGTCGTGCTGAGCGCGCTCTACCTGCCGCTGATGCTGATGCTGCTGGGATTGATCTTCCGCGGCGTGGCGTTCGAATTCCGCTTCAAGGCCAACGACCGCGAACGCCCCGTGTGGGACGCGTCCTTTATCCTCGGCTCTGCCACCGCCAGCTTCTTCCAGGGCGTGGCGCTGGGCGCCTATATCGACGGCATCAAGATGGAAGGCCACCGTTTTGCCGGCGGTCCGCTGGACTGGCTGGCGCCCTTCCCGCTGTTCTGCGGCGTCGGGCTGGTGGTGGCGTATACCGTGCTGGGCAGCACCTGGCTGATCATGAAGACCGAAGGCGACCTTCAGCAGCGCATGATCAGGCTGACGGGGGCACTGGCGTGGCTGCTGCTGGCGGTGATCGCGGTGATCAGCCTGTGGACGCCGCTGACGCACGCGGAAATCGCCGAGCGCTGGTTCAGCCTGCCGAACCTGTTCTGGTTCTCGCCGGTGCCGATCCTGGTGGCGCTGTGCATGCTGATGCTGATGCGCGCGTTGCGCCGCGAGCCGGACATGGCGCCGTTCCTGTATGCGCTGGGGCTGGTGTTCCTCGGCTACAGCGGGCTAGCGATCAGCGTCTGGCCCAATATCATCCCGCCCGGGATCTCGATCTGGGACGCCGCCGCGCCACCGCAGAGCCAGGGCTTTGCGCTGGTCGGGGCGCTGTTCATCATCCCCTTCATCCTGATGTACACGGTGTGGGCCTACTACGTGTTCCGCGGCAAGGTGCGCCACGGCGAGGGCTATCACTGATGGCCGCGCCGACATGGCTGCGCCGGCTGGGCTGGCTGGTGCTGATCTGGGTCGCGAGCGTGGCGGCGCTGGGCGTGGCGGCGTGGGTGCTGCGCATCATCATGCAGGGCGTCGGCTTCCGTAGCTGACGGCCCCTCTTTTCCCCGATGCCGCGCGGCGGTTCCCGGCCTCCGCGCGGCCTTGTCACATCTGCATTGTCTGCAATGCCTGCAAGAATCTGAATAGCCCCATCAGCATTCTTTCCCCCTCTGTCACCACGGTGACAACCCCGGTTCTTACTCTGCGAGCGCATTGCGGGAGGCGCAATCCGCCACGCGACACCAGTCGCCGGCGCAGAACAACGCAGACAGACAGGGGAATGACAAATGGCAGGCAACCATGCAGCGCGTGGCGCACACGGCAACGGGCGCGCGCGGGCCGGCGCGACGCTGAGCGCGCTGGCGGCGACACTGGCCGCGACGCTCTCGGCTTGCGGCGGCGATGACACCGCGGCCAGCGGGCCCGCACCGGCCGACACCGTGACCACGGCCCCGGCGCCCGCCGGCCAGAGCGGGCCGCGTGTGCTGCTGGTGGGCATCGACGGTGCCACCTACGCGCAAGTCCAGGGCGCGATCCTGCGGCGCGAGCTGCCCAACCTGGCCCAACTGAACGTGGTGCCCGCCGCCACCGGCGGCGCGCCCGGCACCGTCACCGCGCAGCCGACGCTGGACGCGCCCAGCTGGGCCACGGTACTCACCGGCACCTGGGTAAACCGCCACGGCGTCGACGACGACACCGGCAGCACGCCGCTGCAGGCGCCCACCGTCTTCCGCCATCTGCGCGACGCCGGCAAGCCCGGCCTGCAGCAAGGCGCCGTGACCAGCTCGACGATACTGCCGGCCCTGCTCAAGGCAGAGCAGGAAACCGGCGCGCTCGATACGCTGGTCGACTGTGTCGGCGTGGACAACTGCGTTACGCAGAACGCGCTGCGCCAGCTGCAATCCGGCTATGGCGTGGTGTTTGCCCAGTACAGCGCACCGGCAGCCGCCGCGGAGACCGGCGGTTTCGGCGGTGGCGCCTATGCGCGCGCGCTGGCCGACACCGACAAGTCGGTGGGCGAACTGCTGGCCGCCGTCGCCGCGCGCCGCCAGGCGCAGCCGGGCGAAGACTGGCTGGTGCTGGTCACCACCAGCCACGGCCTCGATGCCACCGGCGCCACAACCGCCGCGCCGACCGTGGAAAACCGCACCGCATTCCTCGCCACCAACAAGACGCTGAACGCCGCGCTGGCCCGGCCCGGCGCAGCCATGCCCTTCACCGCGGCGGAACTGTCGGCGCTGCCGACCGAGGCCGATCTGGTCCCGACGATGCTCGCGCATGCCGGCGTTGCCGCCAATCCGGCAGCCAGCCGGCTCGACGGCGCACCGCTGCAGACGGCCGCCGCCGGCGTGCGGGCGATCGGCGCCAGCGTGGGCCGCTACGGCGACGCCATCACGCTGAGCTGGCAGAACCCCACCGAATCCTTCGGCACCATGCGCGTGCTGCGCGACGGCGTGGTAGTGGCTTCGCTGGCGCCGGGTGCGCGCGAGTTTACCGACAGCGCCTTCGACATGCCCACCGGCCTGTACCGCTTCAACTACACGCTGGTGCGCAACGACGTGCCGGTGTCGTACCTGGCGCAGATCCACTACGTCAAACCCGTCACGCTGGCGGCGACGCTGCGCGATGGCCTGGCCACGTACTTCAGCATGGACAGCAAGCCGTTTGTCGACAGCAAGGGCGGCGCCACGCTCGGCCCATGGGTTGCCGGCACCGACGGCGGCTCGCTTGCCGACGACAACTTCACCGGCAAGTCGCTGCGGGTCGATTCCAACGTCGACGCCTACAAGCTGGTGCATAACGGCGCCGATATCGCACTGAGCCCGCAATTCACCATCGGCTTCTGGTTCCGCACCGACTGCACCCAGGGCAACGGCACCGGTGCGCCGGTAGTGGCTAACAAGAACTACTTCTCTGGCAGCAACCCGGGCATCGCCATCGGCCTGTTCGGCAGCTGCGAACTCCGCTTCAACCTTGGCAGCGGCGGCAAGCGCGACGATATCAACGGCATGAAGGTATCGGCCAACCAGTGGGCCTACCTGGCGCTGTCGGTCGATGCTGCCGCCAAGCGCTTCAGCGCTTATGTCATCGACCCGGTGCTGGGCCTGCAGAAGACAGAGAACAAGGCCATCGCCAATACCGACGTCACCAAGCTGGCCGGGCTCGGCACCGGCTGGGGCGTGAACGACGACGCCACGCACAACTACGTGGGCAACAACCCCGGCGCGCTCAAGGGCGTGATGGGCTTCAACGACCTGGCGATGTGGACGCGGGTGCTGACGCTCGACGAGCTGAAGACCATCACCGGCGCGCGCCAGCCGCTGTCCAGCCTCAACCCCTGAACCGCTGAACCGCTGAACCGCCGACAACTCTCCGGGGCGCAGCGCCGCCCCGTCCCTGCAGGAGCACGACACCATGACTCTCCGATCTTCCACGCTGGCCGCCCTGCTGCTGTGCCTGGCGCTTGCCGCCTGCGGCGGCGACTCCGGCGACAGCCCGGCCCCCGGCACGCCAGGCGGCACACCGGGCGGCACCCCAGGCGGTGGCGGCAACGAACCCGGCCAGCCGCCCGCCGTCACGCCGCAGCTGCGCTGCGCGCCCTGAACCGACTGCGGCTAACGACTGCGGCCAACGACTGCGGCCAACGAGCGCAGCCGCCCGCATCGCCGTCTATCCTGAACCCATCCGGCCCAGAACCCAATGAATTCGCATAGCAGACGCAACTTCCTCAAGCTCGCCGGCAGCAGCGCCGCCGCGACCGCCGCGCTGGCCTCGTTCCCGCCGGCCATCCGCCGCGCGCTGGCGATCCCCGCCAACAATGCCACCGGCACCATCCGCGACGTCGAGCACGTGGTCATCCTGATGCAGGAGAACCGCTCGTTCGACAACTACTTCGGCACGCTGCGCGGCGTGCGCGGCTTCGGCGACCGCTTCCCGATCCCGCTGGCTGGCGGCCTCAACGTCTGGCAGCAGACTTATACCAACGGCGGCACCACGCGCACCGTGCTGCCTTACCACCTCGACAGCAGCGCCGGCAATGCGCAGCGCGTCAGCGGCACGCCGCACTCCTATCCCGATGCGCAAGCCGCCTGGGACCTGGGCCGCATGAACAAGTGGCCGACCTACAAGCAGACCCAGTCGATGGGCTACTACACCGAGGCCGAGCTGGATTTCCAGGTGGCGCTGGCCAATGCCTTTACGCTGTGCGATGCCTACCACTGCAGCTTCCACGGCGGCACCAATCCGAACCGGCTGTTCCACTGGACCGGCACCAACGATCCGGCCGGCACGCAAGGGGGCCCGGTGATCGACAACAGCGGCGACTCGTTCACCGGCTCGAACACGCCCTACACCTGGACCACCTACCCTGAGCGGCTGAACGCGGCCGGCATCAACTGGAAGGTTTACCAGAACATGCCGGACAATTTCACCGACAACCCGCTCGCGGGTTTCAAGCAATACCGCGACGCCAACGCGGCACGCGGCAACCTCGCCAACGGCAGCCCCTACCCGCCGTACACCAGCGCCGACGACGCCATCAGCCCGCTGCTCAAGGGCGTGGCCAACACCATGCCGGAGGGCGGCTTCCTGCAGGCACTACGCGACGACGTTGCCGCCGGCACGCTGCCGCAGGTGTCGTGGATCGTGGCTCCGGCCACCTATTCGGAGCATCCCGGGCCGTCCAGCCCGGTGCAGGGCGCGTGGTATACGCAGGAGGTGCTTGACGCGCTGACCGCCAACCCCGCCATCTGGAGCAAGACCGTACTGCTGATCAACTTCGACGAGAACGACGGCTACTTCGACCACGTGCCGCCGCCGTGCGCCCCCGCCTACGACGGCGATACGCTGGCCGGCGCGACCACGCTGGACGCTGGCGAACTGGCGCCCGAATACCACGTCGACAAGCATCCCTACGGCCCCGGCCCGCGCGTGCCGATGTACGTGGTGTCGCCCTGGAGCCGCGGCGGCTGGGTCAGCTCGCAGGTGTTCGACCACACTTCGGTGCTGCGCTTCCTGGAAGCCCGCTTTGGCGTCGCCGAGACCAATATCAGCAGCTTCCGCCGCGCGGTGGCGGGCGACCTGACCTCGGCGTTCAACTTCATCAGCCCGAACGCGAATCCGCTGCCGTCGCTACCGAACCGGGACAAGGTCAGTGCCGACGCGATCCGCACCGCGCAGGGCGCGCTGCCGCAAGTGCCGCTGCCCGCGGCAGGCAGCCAGCCGCTGCCGCCGCAGGAGCGCGGCACGCGTCCGTCGCGCGCATTGCCCTACGAACTCCATGTCAGCGCCCGCGAGGACGCCCGCGAACGCGTGATGCGGCTGCTGTTCGCCAACACCGGCAAGGCCGCCGCGGTGTTCCATGTCTACGACCGCCTGCACCTGGACCGCGTGCCGCGCCGCTATATGGTTGAGCCCGGCAAGGAACTGCACGGCAGCTGGGACGTCTTCGCCAGCGATGCCGGCAAGTACGACCTGTGGGTACTGGGACCGAACGGCTTCCATCGCGCCTTCAGCGGCGACGTTGCCGCGGCCGGCGCCGCTGGCGCCAGCGCGCCGGAGATCCGCGTCTGCTACGACATCGCCAACGCGGCGGTCTACCTGGACCTGATCAACACCGGCAGCGCGGCCACCACCTTCACCGTCCGGCCCAATGCCTATCGCAATGACGGCCCATGGAGTTTCGAAGTGCCGGCCGGAAAGCAACTGCAGCAGCACTGGCCGGTGGGCCTGCAGGGCAACTGGTACGACTTCACGGTGACCACGGCGCAAGGCGGCTTCACGCGGCGCTTTGCCGGGCGCATCGAGACCGGCAAGGACAGCGTGTCCGATCCGGCGATGGGTGTGGCCGGCTGACGCCTGGCCCTGGTGCGGCCCCGCAGTTTCCACGCGGGCCGCACTCGCCTTCTTGACAAGACAACTTTCCGGAGAGGCCGCGTTAGACGCGGCCCGCGGCTGTCATGGCGGCATTCTTTGTATGGCCGCGCACAAAACAGGTAGACCAACCACCCGTTTGCGTTTTGATTGCGGCGAGCGCATGAGCAACAATTGACTGCAAGGGAAGAAGGAGTTCTCATGCAAGAAATCGCCACAGAAAGCGACGTGATGCATACAGAATCTGATTTGGTTCGCGAGCCGAGGAGGGATAGCTCCCGGAGCGTGAGCGAAGTGCCAGGTGCTGCGGTGCTCCCCGTCCTGGTTTTCGTGCTCAACTCACGCCATGGTACGTCCTGGGAGCACGAGTTGGTCAATCGGCTGCGGGCGTCCGGCATCTGCGAGACCCTGGTCTGGGAGCTTGCAGCGCAACATGGCAGCTGCGCAGGCTCGGCGCGTCCCAGTCGCGATGACGCTGCACCCCAGGTTCGCGACATCACTGCAATCGTCGACCTCACCGGCCACTTTGGCACGGACTGCCACGGCGATACCGCCGAGGGTGTATGGCGCATTTGCGATCGGCAAGGGGTAGTACTGGGTGAAGAGCACCACGGACTCGAAACCATAGCGGCGGGCGTTGGCATTCACCTGCACCTGGTTGCGAGCACGTCAGCGGGAACCACCCTGATCGACAAGGCGGGCGCCTTTGCATGTCCGGGCGAGCGCGTATCGATGCAGCGATTGTGCGGTTTTGCGGCAACCTTGTTGCTTTCGGCAGCGCGCGAGATTGCTGTGCTCGGCACCCTGCAGCCGCGTCCCGCATGGAAGCCAGACGGCAAGCGTGCGACGTTGG
Organism: Cupriavidus sp. P-10; assembly: GCF_003402535.2. Lineage (NCBI taxonomy): Bacteria > Pseudomonadati > Pseudomonadota > Betaproteobacteria > Burkholderiales > Burkholderiaceae > Cupriavidus > Cupriavidus sp. P-10. Next base: position 1,158,327 of record NZ_AP025171.1, on the reverse strand, counting down.
TGCAACGGATGATGTGGAAATTGCGAGAACTGCGCAACCGCCTGTTGCGCTTGCTCAGGGGCTGCCTGCTGGTCGACTACTGGATGGTGGGCATCGTCGACATGCGGCTGACCGAAGCAATGCGTTCGCAACACTTGCCGGTACGATGGATCGGCAAGCGCAGGGGGACCCAGTATTGGGCTGACCCGTTTGGCGTGCCCGGCAGCAAGGATGAGATCTATTGCGAGGAGTTCGATCTCAAGCGGAACGTTGGCCGCATTGTCAGGTTGAAGCTTAACGGGTCTGCCGAGCCGGATCCGCCGGAGCATGTCGACCTCGGGCTGGCGGGGCACTTGTCGTACCCGTATCTGTTCCCTCACAAGGGCGCGTTGTATTGCGTCGCGGAATCAGCGCAAAGCCGTCGCTGCGTGCTGAACCGGCTCGACGAAGGCGGGCGCTGGGCGCAGGTCGCGGTGATCCTTGACAATACCGAGGTCGCCGACCCCACGATCTTCAGGCACCAGGGATACTTCTGGCTGGCGTACACCGACGTATCACTGGGTGCGTTCGACAACCTTTGCCTGTGCTATGCCTCCGATCTTCTCGGGCCATGGCACGCCCATCCACAGAATCCGGTGAAGATCGATCACCAGTCATCCCGCTCCGCGGGCGCCGTCATCAAGGACGGCGATGAGCTATTGCGTGTCGCGCAGGTATGCAAGAGCGGATATGGGCAGGCGATCGCTGTCAATCGAATACTGCATTGCACGCCAACCCTCTATAGAGAGGAGGTGATTCGAACTGTCAGCCCGGAACGAGATCAACTGAATCCACATGGTATCCACACGATGTCGGCTTTGGGAGATCGTACGCTGGTGGATGGCAAGCACTCCGTTATCAACTATTGGGTCCTGCGACGCAGGATCACGTCGCGCATCACATCTCGCATTACCTCTCGCATCACCCGCGCGGCGCAGCGCTTGCTTTGCGTTGGCATCTACCAGCATTGCAACGATCCCTTGCTGCGATGCGTGTTGGAAGTGTAGTGGCGTGCGGCCGTGGTGCCGCCGCGCCGGCGCACTGGCCTGGCCATGCACATCAGCCGCGCCGTTGGCCATGCGCACGTCTTGGTCCCCGGCGTTGAACACGGTCAGGCCTCACCGGGCGTCGCCGTTTTGTCATATTGCCCCGCTAGACTGCGCGGTCGTCCGGACCTGTCCGGTCCGCCTCCCCCAACTTCTACGCGGATGACCATGCTCGGCGACCTGCTGATGACCTTTTTCGAAGTGGCGCGCCAGGGCAGCATCACCATGGCGGCCAGGCAGCTGCGCGTGAGCCAGCCCACCGTCACCGGCCGCATCCGCCAGCTTGAAGAGTCGTATGGCGTCGAGCTGTTCCACCGCCGCGCCAGCCGGGTCGACCTGAGCGACGTGGGCCTGGCGCTGATGCCGGTGGTCGAGCAGTTGATGCAACACGAAGGGCAGGCCGACTACCTGCTGCGCAACGCCGGCGACCTGCGCTTCGGCAACCTGCGGCTCGGCGCCACGGGGCCCTATTACATCCTGCGCGCGGTGGCCGCGTTCCGGCAGCGCTATCCGGCGATCGAGGTGAGCCTGGACATCGGCAACTCGCAGCAGATGCTCGAAGCCTTGTTCGAGTACCGCATCGACGCGGCCGTGTCGTCTCATCCGGTGGAAGACGACCGCCTTGCGCGCATCCGCCTGGCCTCGGCGCCGATGGTGCTGGTGGTGCATCCGGACCATGCGCTGGCGCGCCTGCCGCAGGTGGACCTGGCCCAGCTGCACGGCTGCCACCTGCTGGTGCGCGAGCACGGCTCGATGACACGCAAGGCGACCGAGGATGCGCTCGCCGCCTGCGCGCAGAAGCTGCCGCGGCATACCGTGATCGGCAGCCGCGAGGCCATCTACGAAGCGATCCGCCAGAACCTGGGCGCGAGCGTGGTGCCGCTGGGCGAAGTGCCGCAAGACCCGCTGCTGCGGGTGGTGCCGTTCGCGCACGGCGCGCCGGTGCTGAACGAGTATCTCTATTGCCTGCAGAGCCGGCACGGCACGCGCCTGGTGGGTGCCTTCCTGGCCTGCGTGACGGCGGCCGATGCCGCCGCCGAGCCGCAGGCTGCATGATCGCCCGCGCCGCCGGCTTTCCTGAATACGACCAGCTGCTGGCGCTGCTCGACAGCGGCAGCCATGTGCTCGACTGCCGCGTGGTGTGCGAAACCACGGTGCAGGGGCACCGCTTCGGCGTGCATGTGGCCACGCTCGGCAGCCGCGACCCGCAGGCGCCGGCCATCGGCATCTTCGGTGGCATCCATGGGCTGGAGCGCATCGGCACGCAGCTGGTGCTGGATTACCTGCGCTCGGTGCTGGGCCGGCTGGCGTGGGACGAGTTGCTGCATCGCGAACTGCAGGCGGTGCGGCTGGTGTTCATGCCGATCGTCAATCCCGGCGGCATGTGGGCCGGCACCCGGGCCAATCCCAACGGCGTCGACCTGATGCGCAACGGCCCGCAGGACGCCGACGCGCGCGTGCCGTTCCTGGCCGGCGGGCAGCGCGTTGGCGCCTGGCTGCCCTGGTATCGCGGCCCGGAAGGCCGGCCGATGGAGCTGGAGAGCCGCGCGCTGCTGCGTGTGGTGCAGGAAGAACTGCTGCCGCGTCCGCTCAGTTTTGCGGTCGATTGCCACTCCGGCTACGGCTGGCGCGACAGCATCTGGTTCCCGTACGCGCGCACGCGCCGGCCGATGGCGCACCTGGCCGAGATGTACCTGCTCAAGAGCCTGTTCGAGCAGGCGCACCCGCACCACGGCTACACCTTCGAGCCGCAAAGCCACCAGTACCTGCTGCATGGCGACCTGTGGGACCACGCGTATGACCTTGCGCCGTCGGGCAGCCTGTTCCTGCCGATGACGCTGGAACTGGGCTCCTGGCTGTGGATCAAGAAGAACCCCCGCCAGCTGTTCTCGCGCGAGGGGATGTTCAACCCGATCAAGGCGCACCGCACCGCGCGCGTGCTGCGCCGCCACGTGAGCCTGTTCGATTTCCTCGGGCGCGTCGCATTTGCGCCGGAACGCTGGCTGCCGCGCGGGCCGCAGCGCGAGGCGCTGCTCCGGCAGGCGCGCGCGCACTGGCAGACGGAAGCGTTGCCATGAGCTGGATGAGGATGGCATGAGCCGATGGGTATTCCTGCGGGGCCTGACGCGCGAGACGCGCCATTGGGGGGACCTGCCCGCGCAGTGGGAAGCAGCCGGGCTGGGCCGGCCGCTGCTGCCCGACCTGCCGGGCAATGGCGCGCTGTCGGTGCAGCCCGCGCCCTGGAGCGTGCGCGACATGGTCAGCGCGGTGCGGCGCCAGCTGTCGACCGCCGGAGCGCGCGGACCGTACCGCGTGCTGGCCATGTCGCTGGGCGCGATGGTCGCCACCGAGTGGGCCTGCAGTTATCCGGACGAAGTCGCCGGACTGGCGCTGGTCAATACCAGCATGCGGCCCTTCTGCACGCCGACGCAGCGGCTGCGGCCGCGCAACTGGGGCAAGCTGCTGCGCATCGCGCAGCGCTGGCACGACCGCGCCTATTGCGAGCGCACAATCCATGCCATCACCTGCGCGCGCGCGGATACGCTCGCGGCCGACATCGCGGCCTGGCGTGCCATTGCCGCCGATGCGCCGGTCAGCCGCAGCGCCGCACTGGCGCAACTGGTGGCCGCGGCGCGCTATTGCGCGCCGGCCAACGCGCCTCACTGCCCTGTGCTGCTGATCGCGTCGTCATCGGACCGGCTGGTCGACCCGGCCTGTTCCACAAAAATCGGTCAGGCCTGGGACGCGCCGGTGCTGGTGCACCACTGGGCCGGCCACGACCTGCCCCACGACGATCCGAAGTGGTTGTGCGAGGCCGTATCCACGATGGCGTCAGGCAAGCGCTAACGCCTGCTCCGCCGGCATCAGGCTCGACAGCATTGCGGCGGCGGCATCCAGCCGCTCGGTGGTGCCGAACAACCGCGCACTGATCAGGCCGTTCTGCAGCGCGCCGAATGCGATCTGTGCCAACTGCTGCGGCGACGCCGGGTAAGGCGCCTGCCGCTGCGACGCCGCGCGCTCGAACAGCCGCGCGAGCCATTGCTCGTTGAGGCGGACAAAGTCGCGCATCGCGCTGCGCACGGATTCCGGCAGCATCAGCACATCCGCCGCCAGCATGCCGACCAGGCAGGCCTCTTCAGTGCCGGAGCCGGCTCGCAGCGGCGCCAGGTATTGGCGTGCCTGCTCGGCCGTCGGCAGGCTGCTGTCGATGCCGTCCAGGCGCGCCTGCTTGCGTGTGCTGTATTCGCGCACCGCTTCCAGCACCAGGTCGTCCTTCGTCGGAAAGTAGTAGTGGATGCTCGAGGTCTTGACCCCGACCAGTTCGGCCAGGTCGCGGTAGCTGAACCCGTTGAACCCCCGACGGCGGATTAGCACCAGTGCATGTTCGACCAGCTCTTCGCGTACAGACCGGGTTTTCATTGTTTCAGCTCCTTCTTCGGTACCGCGCGGCTCAGGCCGTCGCGCGTGCGACGAGCGTGATGAGAGACCCGCTCACAAGGCAAAGCCCTACCCATCCGCCCAGAATCAGCGCAGTGTCACGCCAACGCATGATCGACTCCAAGTACCGGGCCGCGCTGGCGGCCCGGCGGTTACAGGGGGCCGGCGAATTGCCGGCCGCTTTTCAGACGCTTGCCTCAGGCGAGCGCGCCGTCGGTGTAGGGGTCAGCCTTGCCGACACGTGCGCCATCGGTGTACGGGTCGACGCTGCGTGCCGGAGAAGCCGAGACACCGCTGCGATCCAGGCCGGCGACGATGCGGGCACCGTCGGTGTACGGATCAGCCTTGCCGACGCGTGCGCCATCGGTGTACGGGTCGATGCTGCGTGCCGGAGAAGCCGAGACACCGCTGCGGTCGAGGCCGGCTACGGTGCGGGCGCCGTCGGTGTACGGATCAGCCTTGCCGACGCGTGCGCCATCGGTGTACGGGTCGATGCTGCGTGCCGGAGAAGCCGAGACACCGCTGCGGTCCAGGCCGGCTACGGTGCGGGCGCCGTCGGTGTACGGATCAGGCTTGCCGACGCGCGCGCCATCGGTGTACGGGTCGACGCTGCGTGCCGGAGAAGCCGAGACACCGCTGCGGTCGAGGCCGGCGACGATGCGGGCACCGTCGGTGTAGGGGTCGGCCTTGCCGACGCGCGCACCTTCGGTGAACGGGTCGAACTTGCCGGCACGGGCGCCTTCGGTGAACGGATCGAACTTGCCGGTGCGGGCACCGTCGGTGAAGGCATCGGCCTTGCCGACGCGGAACTGGTAGCCGTACTTGTCACCGGCAAAGCTGCTGTCCTGCACGCCTGCGGCGTGGGCGGCGCCACCGGCGAAGGCGGCAGCAAGGGTAGCGGCGGTGATCAGGGTCTTGGCGAACTTGGTCATGATGGGCTCCTGGGGGGCGATGTTTCGGATTGCGTATATCGGTGTCAGTGGCTTGCGGCTTTTTCTTCCGGACCGGTTATCTACTAGTAGATAGATAACCGGTCCTGAAAAAATGACCGCCTCCGGTCATGCAATGGGATCGTCGCTGGGCCCTGCTTTCTTGCTTGCTGCTGGCGCTGCGGCGCTTCCATGAGTCAAATACTATCTACTACTAGGTAGATAGTCAAGGAAGAATATTTCTATCGGGCCGATAGTGAAACGGGATCCAGCAGTCAAGTCATTGATTTGCAAGGAGTTACGGAAGAATGGAGCAGCGCGATGCGACGTCGTGCCTCGTCAATGAAAAGAGCCGTCGGGCAGCTTTCGCCACACGACGGCTCCGGACGCGCCACTGACTGCGCGAAAAATACGACATGAAATCCTTAGCCGGCCACCGCTGCCATCAGCGTATCGGCCGCAGCCTCGACCCGGTCGGACGTGCCAAACAGGCGCGCCGCGATCAAGCCGCTTTGCAGCGAACCAAACACGACCTGCGCCAGCCGCGGCGGCGGCACCGGGAACGGCGTGCTGCGCAGCGGCTGCGCCCGCTCCAGCAGCCCCGTCAGCCACTGCTCGTGCATCTGGTAGAAGCCCTGCAGCAGCTTGTGCACGGATTCAGGCAGGCACAGGGTCTCCGTCGACAGCATGCCGCACAGGCAGATCTGGTCAGAGCCGCAGCTGTTGCGGAACGGCGCCAGGTAGATCGCGGCCTGCTCGGTCACCGGCAGTTTGGTGTCGATGGCGCGCAGGTGCTCGCTCAGGCGCGCGCTGTATTCCTTCACCGCCTCGAGGACGAGGTCGTCCTTGGTCGGGAAGTAATAGTGGATGCTGGAGGTTTTTACCCCCACCAACTCGGCCAGGTCGCGATAGCTGAAGCCGTTGAAGCCGCGGCGGCGGATCAGGACAAGGGTGTGCTCGAGCAACTGCTCGCGTACGGATTGCGTTTTCATGAAAGCAGTGTATCTACGCGAAGATAGGCGCTCAAGTTGAAATGCCCCGGCGCCGGGTAATCCCCTAGCGCCGAGGCATCGGCTTTAGCCAGGCAAGACCTGCGCGGCGAAGGTGATCATCGAGCCACTCGTCACGCAAAGTACCAGCCATCCGCCAAGCAGCAGGATGCTGTCACGCAAACTCATGATGGACTCCATCGGGCAGCGGCCTCAGTGGCCGCTTGCCGTAAAAGTGGTGAAGCCGCCGGCCCGCTGGCCGGCAGCGATCAGGCCCGCGCGCCGTCGGTGTACGGATCGAACTTGCCCACGCGCCTGCCGTCGGTGTACGGATCGAACTTGCCAACGCGCGCGCCGTCCGTGTACGGATCGATGCTGCGCGACGGCTCGGACGACACACCGCTACGGTCCAGGCCCGCTACCGTGCGGAAGCCTTCGGTGTAGGGATCGGTCTTGCCGACACGCGCGCCTTCGGTGAACACGTCGAACTGGCCAGTACGGGCGCCTTCGGTGAACGGATCGAACTTGCCGGTGCGGGCACCGTCGGTGAAGGCGTCGGTCTTGCCGACGCGGAACTGGTAACCGTACTTGTCACCGGCAAAGCTGCTGTCCTGCACGCCAGCAGCATGGGCGGCACCACCGGCGAAGGCGGCGGCAAGGGTGGCGGCGGTGATCAGGGTCTTGGCAAACTTGGTCATGATGGGCTCCTGGGGCGATGTTTCGGATCGCGTCTATCGGTGTCAGTGGCTTCCTGGGGTCTCTTTCATGACTCGCATCTACTAGTAGATAGAGAGCCTGTGTTAAAAAAAGACCGCCTAGCGGTATTGCAATGGGATCGCCACTTCTCCACCCTTCCTGCTTGTTGCTGGCGGTGCAGCGGTTCCATGGAGAGAATGCTATCTACTACTAGGTAGATAGTCAAGGTAAAACTTTTCTATTGGCGCGATAGCCGATCGGCCCCACACGACAATTCCCTTTGCCGGGATGGACGTTTCTTCACATGTTCACAGTCGCCTGCTAGCCTGAATACACAGGCCCCTCACCACGGCACGCCCTTATCTCATGTTCGAGACTTCGCATCCCGACCCCGTCGCACCCTCGCCCACGCCGGCGGCGCCAGGCACGCTGCGCTGGCTCGCCGTGGCGGCCGGGGTCGCGCTGGCCGCCGGAGTTGCACGCCACCTACTGTTTCGTGCGGTGGAGCGCAATGCATTTGTCACGCGAATGGATGAAACAAGCACCGAGATTCCTGTGCCGTGGTCATCCATGCCTGTGCGGCATACCACGTTCGCCAGCGGCGATCGCGAGCTGCATGCCCGCTTCGTTCCCGCCGCGTGGCCCGACGCGCCCGCGCTGATGGTCTGCCATGGCGACAACGAAACCCTGGCCGACTGGCTGCCGGTACAGGCCATGCTGGTGGAGTCCGGCATTGCTTCATTCGTGTTCGATTACAGCGGCTATGGCCGCAGCAGCGGACGCCCTTCCGTGCGCCACCTGCGCCAGGACGCCATCACTGCGTACCGGCAGTTTCTTGCGGCCGCGCCCGCGGCGTCGCGCCGCGTCGTATTGGGCCATTCGCTGGGCTCGGGCATCCTGCTTGATGTGGCACGGCTCTTCGCGCCGCAGCCCGATGGCTACGTCATCGCCGCCGGCTTCAGTTCGGCGCGCCGCGCCGCGGTGCAGACCGGCCGCGTGCCGGCGTGGGCCGCGTGGTTGCTGCCCGATCCCTGGGACAATGTCGCGCGCGCCAGCCGCCTCGAACGCCCGCTGCTGGTGGTGCACAGCCGTGCCGATGCCGTGTTCGCGCACGGCCATGCAGAGCGCGTGGCCGCTGCCGCGCGGCACTTGCATCGATTGGTCATGCACGACGCCATGCCGCATGGAGCGGCCATCGCGCCGGATCATCTCGCCGCATTCTGGGCGCCGATCGTGCGTTACGTGCAGGATATGGACAGCGGCTCGCTAGTCGAAACCGGCGCGCGCGTGGACGTGGTGGAAGCAGGCAGGGAAGGCAGCCAGGGCGGGCATTTGCACGAAAATTCGCACGAAAATTCGCACGAAAATCCCCGCGAAAACAGCGGTTCGATGCGCGTGCCAGGCAAGCAGTGAGGGGGGCGCCACGAAGTCGCCGGACAATCTACCGCAGACTTCCGCCAGCGGCAATCATCCTTGTGGGCGAGGCGCCACGGCAAAGTGGCCAAGAGGCCTTTTGTCGATTTCTTGTCTATATTTGTCCTCGTCGCACAAGCATCGCAATTTCGCTTTGACAGCACTGGAGGTTCTGCCATGCGTTGGCTTGCAAACTTGTTCAGTCCGCCGACCCCGGAAAAAATCGCCGAAAGGGAACTGCAAGACATGAGGCTGACGCTATTCCAGGCCGAACGGCGGATGCTGGAGGCGCAGATGCAGGTGGCCTACTACCGCGACATGGTCGCGTTCCTGGAAGATGTCTCGGCCAAGGGCGTGGAAGACGTGGTGGACAAGCGCCGCGCCGCCATGCCTGCAATGCCGGAGTTGCCTGCTGCCGCGCACAGCGCGCGCGCGCCGGGCCTGACTACCGTGCCGATCGTTCCGTCGGCTGCCTGAGCGGGCAGTACGCCGCCCTGCCCGCGTAGCGGACGCAGGGCGGCTTGCGGCTGCTTGCGCCTGCTTGCGCCATCAGCGGGCCTGACCTGTGCGATACTCGCGCTGCCTGCCGCGCCCACCGGCGCGCGGGCACGCCGTCACACAGGAACCTGCCCATGAGCGAACTGCTGCCTGCCATTGAAATCGAAACCGCGCCCGATCCCCGCTGCGCCGTGATCTGGATGCACGGGCTGGGTGCCGACGGCAGTGACTTCGCCCCCGTGGTGCCGGAATTGCGGCTGCCCGCCTCACCTGGCGTGCGTTTTATTTTCCCGCACGCGCCGGCGATTCCCGTGACCTGCAACGGCGGTTATGTCATGCCGGCATGGTATGACATTTACTCCCTCGATGAGGCAGGCCGCCGTGCCGATGAGGCCGGCATCCAGGCCTCGTGCAACGCCATCCGTGCGCTGGTCGCGCGCGAGAATGCGCGCCGCATCCCCTGCCACCGCATCGTGCTGGCCGGGTTTTCGCAAGGCGGGGCCATCGCGTATACCGCGGGCCTGACGCATCCCGAGCCGCTTGCCGGCATCGTGGCGCTATCCACCTATATTCCCGCGCCCGCCGCGCTGGCAGCGCAGGCCAGCACGGCGAATGCCGCCACGCCGGTGTTTGCCGCGCACGGCACGCAGGACGATGTGGTGTCGTTGCAGCTGGGTGTTGCCGCACGCGACTTTATCCAGGCGCGCGAGCATCCGCTGACATGGCAGTCCTACCCGATGGGGCATTCGGTCTGCCTGGAAGAAATCGTTGCCATCGGCGCATGGCTGGCGGAACGCTTCGGCCCTGCCGCTGCCTGACCTCACCAAAACGCTGACACCCTGACAAGATCGCTGCAGGCCTTGCGCCGGGCAGCAAGCCGTACCCATGAGCCTCGCCCCACTGCCCCGCATCGACTTCAACACCCGCAAGGCGCTGCTGTTCGCGCTGGCCGCCGAGCGCCTGTCGGCCTATTACGAGCACCGCCAGTGGATGACGGACGCGCAGGGCGCGACGCTCGCGGGCGAGTGGCTGTCGCGTTCGCGGCTGCAGCTGCCGCTGTCCGAGCGGCGCCTGCTGTCCGAACTCAGCGACCAGTTCGCACGCCAGCTGGCCGAGACGCTGTCGCGCGAAGCGGGCCTGTATGCCGCGCATGAAATGATGGAAGCGCTCGATCCCAATTACCAGTCAGCCTTTGCGCACGACATGCTCGATGAATGCGAACGGCTGCTGCGCGAGCATGGCGTGACCGAATAAAGCTGATACGCCACTCTCGCCAGCATTGCCGGAACTGGCGAAAACGCCAAATTGGTGGAAGGGAGCGATTGGCCCAAAGTGTCCAGACATGGCCTAAGCGCTACGTTTGCAAAGGTTGACAATCGCTTTGCGGACGGGCGCTTACACTGCGCGCTCCCATAATGCCCCATCCATTCCGCCATGGAACGCAAGCACTGCCTCGCCTGGATCGCGCTGAGCATGATCGCAGCGACGTTGCTGACGCTGCTGTGCCTGATCCTCGATGACCACGCAGAAACCCGCGCCGCCACCAGGGTACGGCAGATGGAAGTCCGCGTAGGCGCGCAGCCATCATCGCCGGCGGATGCGCCCCGGCCCGCGACTTCAGAACGACGACCAGGTAGTTAAGAAGGACAACGCACGGGCGGAGCGCGGGCTTGAGTCTAGTTGCGCCCCCCGGCCGCGACTGCAAAGAATTGATAACGATTGCGTCGCGTTATCTGGTCGGCCAGGGCACACCGGCGACTTGTGCCAGCGCCAGGTAGGACGTTGCAAGGTGGTACGGCGAAGTCGACGGCATCTCGGCGCGCACCACGTCGCCGGACGGTGCCAGGCATTCGTGCCAACCCTGCGCATGCAGGAAGCGGCTGCGGAACTGCCCGGCCCAGGCTTCCAGCGTGGCCAGCGCCTCGGGTTGTCCATGCAGCGCCAGTGCGCGTGCATACTCGGTCTGCGCCCAGATGCGCTGGGTGCCGTCCAGCAACCCGCCACGCGCATCCAGCGCCGCGCTGACGCCCAGCGTGCCAGGCGTGACACCGTGGCGTTGCGCAAAGTCGAAGGCCTGGCGCAGCGCGCCTTCCAGCGGCAAGTCGCCGAACAGTTGCGGCCGGCTTGCGACCAGCGAGAACCATTCGAACTGGTGGCCCGGTTCGATGCGGTTGTCCGCAGTGCCCTGCGGCAGCTCGGCAATGCAACCCGTGGCCGGATCGACGAAGCGCTCGTACACCGCCATCGCGATTTCACGCAGGCGTTCGGCATACCATTCGTCGCCGGTGGCATCGAGCGCCGCCAGGTAGGCCTCGGTCAGGTGCATCACGGGGTTCTGCAACACGCCCGCGCCTTTCGGGCGGAAGTGCTCGCTGAGCGCGGCGTGGTAGAGCCCGCCATCTTCGGCGAAGCGGTCTTCGACGATGTCGACGGTTTCGTCGAGCACCTCCAGTGCATCGGGATTGCCGCGCAGCGCGTGGTAGCTGGCGCATGCAAAGACCACGAAGGCATGCGTATAGAGGTCGCGCGTGGTGTCCAGCGGCGAGCCGTCCGGGCCGACGCTGTAGATCCAGCCACCCGCCCCGTCGCCGAAATACGCCTGCAGCGAGCCGAACAGCGTATCGGCATGCGCATGCTGGCCCGCCACCGAAAACGCATAAAGCTGCCGCGCGCATGCCATGGCGCGGTAGCGTGCCGCCGGCAGCGCCGTGGCCGTGGCGCCGTCAAGGGCCTCATAGGGCAGGAACAGGCCGGCATTCCAGCCGCTGGCGGTCCACAGCGGCAACACCGTGGCGTCGTAGTGGGCCGTCAGGGCGGCGACCTGTTGGTTGAGCGCGGGCGAATTTTGCATGGTCGGTGGCGAGAAGCAGGCGGCACGTGGCGTCAGGCGCAGAAGGTTACTGGATTCGGTGCGGCGGGGGAAGCCGCGGCACGCTTATCTTGCCATGCCGCGGTTGCAATTCTCTGATGGCACCGGGCGCTTGCAGTTGCTAGCATCAATGCGTCCCACCTGCCTACGGGAGGCGCCAATGTCGACCCTGCCCCTTACGCTTTCGGACCATCACCGCACGCTGGTACTGCACGTGCTGGAGGAGCCATCCGGCCAGTACACCTGGCGCATCATCATGGAAGAACTGTGCGGCGCGGCGGACGCCGACTGCACCGTTGAAGCGCCCTCCACGTACGGTTCGCATGCCGAGGCCGAGGCAGCCTGCTGGGCCGCCGGCAATGGCATGCTGGATGGCCCGCGCTCCGCGAGCGAACTGCGCACCACCTGAAGCCCGCCGCCCGCGCTGCCATGTGCAGGCGCGGGCGTATGGGCGGCACGAATCCTTGCGCGCTGCCACGCATGTCCTAGTCTGGAATCGTGGCAGTGGCAACGCGGGCTGGCTGTTTGCCCGCGATTCTCCGTTCCGGCCACGCCCTGGCCGTCCCGCGGCCCGGGTGGTTCCCTGCCACCTGCCTGTCATCTTCCTGGCCTTAACTGACCTGGTCGCCTCGCCGCGCTTGCCATCGGTGGGGTGGGCAGGGCCGCAGGAGCATGAAATGGAAAAGCCGGTCGTCTCTCCGCAGCGCTTCGTCGAGCTGATGAACGAGCGCCTGAGCAAGCATCCGTTGTACCAGGAGGGCATGCGCGTCTATGCCATTCCGCAGCATACGGATCATCCGCGCAGCCTGGTGTGCGTGGGGCCGCGCGGCACCGAATGCGTGTGCGCCACCATCGAGAACATCGTGCGTGGCGAATGCGAGGTGTTCCCCGACCTTGCCCAGGACTGGCATCGCCCCCGCATCCATGGAAGTCCGCACGAAACACGGGCACGCTGAACGCCCGATAGCGCATGCCCAGCGGATGCCATGACGAGAACGCCAGCTACCGCGGCTATCGCATCCATGTCGCGGCGCTGCGCTATGGCAGCCAGCACGACGGCTGGTGGACGCTGCGTGCCGAGGTCTGGCATCACGGCGCGCGGCTGCCATGGCCGTGCCCCGTGATGCAGATGCGCTTTGGCTGTGCCAGCGATGCCACGCGCGCGGGCATGGCGTGGGGCCGCGAAGCCATCGACTCCTATATCGCCGGCCTGCGCGATGCCGAGGAAGCCGTGCAGCCCTAGGCCCTGGCAACCGCCGCGTTCAGACATCGATGGCGGAGTCCGACTTCACCTTGCGGCGCAACTCGAACTTCTGGATCTTGCCGGTCGAGGTCTTGGGCAGCGGCCCGAAGTACACCGCCCTGGGCACCTTGAAGCCGGCCAGCAGCGTGCGGCAATGCGCGATCAGATCCTCCGCGGTGGCACTGGCACCGTCCTTCAACTCGACAAAGGCGCACGGCGTCTCGCCCCACTTGGCATCAGGCTGCGCCACCACCGCCGCGGCAAGCACCGCGGGATGGCGATAGAGCGCATCTTCCACTTCCACGCTGGAGATGTTCTCTCCGCCGGAAATGATGATGTCCTTGCTGCGGTCCTTGATCTTGATATAGCCGTCGGGCATGCACACACCGAGGTCGCCGGTATGGAACCAGCCGCCGGCGAAGGCCTCGCGCGTGGCCTTCTCGTTCTTCAGGTAGCCCTTCATGCAGATATTGCCGCGGAACATGATCTCGCCGATGGTCTCGCCGTCGGCGGGCACGGGCTGCATCGAGTCGGGGTCGAGCACGGCCACCTGCGACTGCAGGTGATAGCGCACGCCCTGGCGCGCCTTGCGCACGGCGCGGTCCTGTTCCGACAGCGCACGCCAGTCATCCTGCTCGGCACAGACCGCGGCCGGGCCATAGACCTCGGTCAGGCCGTATACGTGCGTGAGTTCGAAGCCCATCGCCTCCATCTGCGCGAGCACCGCTGCCGGGGGCGGCGCGCCGGCGACCATGCCGCGCACCGGGCCGCGCACACCCTCGCGCCACGATGCGGGCGCGTTGACCAGCGCGGTATGCACGATCGGCGCGGCACAGTAGTGCGTCACGCCTTCCGCGCGCATCAGGTCGAAGACAAGGCCGGGTTCGAACTTGCGCAGGCAGACGTTGACGCCCGCGCGCGCCGCGATGGTCCACGGAAAGCACCAGCCATTGCAGTGGAACATCGGCAGCGTCCACAGGTAGACCGGATGCTTGGGCAGGTCCCACTCCAGGATGTTGGAGATCGCGTTGATGGCCGCGCCGCGATGGTGATAGACCACGCCCTTGGGATCGCCGGTGGTGCCGGAGGTGTAGTTCAGTGCGATCGCTTCCCACTCGTCGGCGGGCATGCGCCATGCGTAGGCCGGGTCGCCTGCAGCCAGGAAGGATTCGTAGTCGGTTTCGCCGAAAGGCTCGGCCTGCGGGCCCAGCGCATCATGGACCGCGATCACCTTGAGCCCGGGAATTTCCAGCGCAACCTGCCGCGCAAGGTCGGCAAACTCGGTATCGGCGAGCAGCACGCGCGCCTCGCCATGGCGCAGCATGAAGACCAGGTTGGCGGCATCGAGCCGGATGTTGAGCGCATTGAGCACGGCGCCCGCCATCGGCACGCCGAAATGCGCCTCGACCATGGCCGGCGTGTTGGGCAGCAGCGCGGCCACGGTGTCGCCCTTGCCGACGCCGGCACGCGCCAGCGCGCTGGCCATGCGGCGCGCGCGCGCATAGGTGTCGCGCCAGTTCTGGCGCACCGGACCGTGCACGATGGCCAGGCGGTCGCCGTACACCTCGGCGGCGCGGACCAGGAAGTCGATGGGAGTGAGCGGTACGAAATTGGCCGCATTGCGGGCCAGGCCGCTGTCGAAATCAGTTGGCATTGCTGTGTCTCCGCTTGTCGCACTTTTTCTGGGGCAAGGCTATCATCGCACACGCCCGGCGCACTGTCGTCCGGATGACAAACTCCCCGCAAACCCGCGCCAGCCAAGGCTTACGCAAATCTTACAAAGTGCCGCGCAGCCGCTCGCGCCGATGTCATGACCGCATCCCAGAACCCTGCCCGCGCCCCGGAAAGCACGCTGGCCAGCCATGCGTGGTACGCCGCGCTGGCGGCTGAACACCAGGCGCTGGCCGCGCGCGAAACGCTGCTGCAGGCCTTTGCCGCGGGCGCCTTCATTGCCCGGCGCGGCGAGCCATCGCGCTACTGGATCGGGGTCGACAGCGGCCTGATCAAGCTGGCGGTGTACACGCCGGACGGGCGCGGCTGCACTTTTTCCGGCGTGCCGGCCGGCGGCTGGTGCGGCGAAGGCAGCGTGATCAAGCGCGAAGACCGCCGCTACGACGTGATCGCCATCCGCGATTCGCAGGTGCTGCTGGTGCCCGAGCCGGTCTTCAACACGCTGCTGGCGCAGAGCCTGCCGTTTGCAAGCTTTGTCGTACGCCAGCTCAACGAGCGCATGGGCCAGTTCATCGCCACGGTGCAGAACGACCGCCTGCTCGGTGCCGATGCGCGCGTGGCGCAGGCGATCGCACAGTTGTTCCATCCCGACCTGTATCCGCGCACCAGCCCCGTGCTGGAGCTGTCGCAGGAAGAAATTGGCCTGCTTACCGGGCTGTCACGGCAACGCGTCAACCAGGCGCTGCGCCGGCTGGCCGAGGCCGGCATGGTTCACCTGTCCTACCAGAGCATCCGCGTGACCGACCTGCCGCGGTTGCGCAGCTACGGGCTGTCAGAGCTGTAGCCGCCGAGGTTGGCGGCGCCGGCTGCCAGCCACATGTCTTATTTGTGTGTCAATCACCAGAACACGGGTTACCTTGCACCCCGCCGTTCGCGCACACTCGCGCCCGCAGGGCGGGCCAGCCACCCTGTTGGCAGGGCTCGCGTGAGCCACGGGTCGACCAGCGCAATCCCTGCCATAACTAGAATCACACAAAGCAAATACAGGGATGAAAACCACAAACTTGTTTCTGACGGGTCTGGCTGCTGCAGTGCTGACGGCATGCGGCGGTGGAGGAGATAGCCAGGCTCCGGCGGCTTCGGCGCCGGCCACCACCAAGATCAGCGGCACCGCCGCAGTGGGTGCAGCGCTGGGCAATGCCAGCGTGCAGGCCAAGTGCGCATCGGGCAGCGGCACCGCCACCACCGCGGCGGACGGCACCTTCACCATCGATATCCCGAACGCCACGCGCCCGTGCGTGCTGAGCGTCACGACGCCGGACGGCACCACGCTGCATTCGGTCGTGGAAGTCGGCAGCGGCACCACCGCCACGGCCAACATCACGCCGCTGACCGAGCTGATCACCGCCTCGCTGGCACAGGGCGACACCGACGCCTTCTTCAACCAGTTCGACGCCAGCGCCCAAGCCAGGCTGACCCCCAGCGGCCTGAGCACGGCCACCGAGGCAGTGAAGCTGGTGCTGACCGGCGTGGTCGACCTGACCGGCGTCGACCCGCTCAAGGGCGCGCTGGTGGCGGCCAACGGCAACAATGCGGGCAACGCGCAGGACAAGCTGCTCGACCAGCTCGGCGAGCGGCTGGAATCGTCGAAGACCACGCTCGACGAGCTGTCATCGGCGGTGGCTTCCAATGCGGGCGCAACGGCGGTCCAGACGGCACTGCAACCGGCGGCGGCTAGCTGCGCGGGGCTGCGCACGGGCAAGTACCACCTGGTGGGCCTGAGCTATCCGTCCGGCACGATTGCCGAGGTCGACGCCAGCGCGCTGACGATCACCCAGAAGTCCAGCTTCGGCGCCGATGCGACCTCCGGCCCGTCGCTGACGCTGACCCCGGATGCCGCCGAAGCCTGCCGCTTCACCGTGGCGTCAGGCGGCAGTGCGTCGACTGTGCTGATGTCGAAGTCCGGCGTTGGCCTGGTTGTACCGGCAGTGGCCACGAGCAGCGTGGCGGTGGGCATGCTGATTCCTGCCCAGTCCCTGACCCTGGCCGACCTCGCCGGCAACTGGAACGGCCTTGGCTACGAGCGCGAGGACGCCAGCTCGCCACTCAAGCCGAGCCGCGTCACGCTGAGCCTGGATGCCGCCGGCAAGGCGACCGCGGGCGCCGACTGCACGGGCCTCAACAGCTGCGAAAGCTGGCCGGCAGCCGAGCTGCCGACCTTCTCCGCAATCGGCGACGGCATCTTCGGCTTCAACGACCTCTATGCCACCGCGCAGCCCGTCTACACGTTCAAGGGCACCGACGGCCAGGTGATGGCGGTAATCCCGCATGAAGACGGTTTCATGGTCTTCAACAAGCAGGCCGACCGCGCGCTGCCGGTAGTCGGCACCAGCAACGCCTATTGGGATAACGCGGTGATGTACCTGCCGCCCCTGGGCGGTGGCACGCCTGTGCTGAACTTCACCGGTACGGAGAAGTGGAGCACGGTGGTGGAATCGGCCGACACGCAAACCGGCATCTATACCCGCAAGCGCGTCGAAGACGGCCGCCTGGACAGCTGGAAGCAGAACGTCCCGGCGCCTGGCCTGCGCTATCGCGAACCGAGCACCGCCGCATCCGAGTCGATCGCGATGGTGCTGGGCAACACCGGCGTGAACGTGTCGATCGGCGTGAACAACGCCAACTTCTACAGCATCTCGGTCAATCGTCCGTAATTGACTGCATGGCGAATCCGGACAAATGTTGTCCGGAGACGCTCCAGGCCGGCGCCGCCCCGCGACGCCGGCCTTTTTCTTTGCCCATTGCACCGCGCAGGCAAAAAAATACCCACAGCCGGGTGGTAGTGGGTAACGAAAAGTGGTTGTGGACACGTCGCGGAACTGTCCACGCCGAGGATCTTCGCACTGACGGCGCGCACGGCCAATAATCTTTCCGGACTAGTCGCGCTCACGCGTCTGTTGCATGGACAAGCGCGGCGGATTCTTGTCCAATACCTGTCGCCCCGTGCCGGCTGCGACGGCATCCACTGTCCTGCACCGGCCATACGCGGTGCCCTGCCCCCAATGCCACAAGCCCGCCTGCTGCTGATCGACGACCACACCCTGTTCCGCACCGGCCTGCGCCTGGTCCTGGCCGACAGCCCGAGCGTCGGGCAGATCATCGAAGCGGGATCCGTGATGCAGGCGGTACAGGATCACGGCGGCGCCGTGGTCGATATCCTGCTGCTCGATATCCAGATGCCCGGACTGAACGGCATCGAGGGCGTCAAGGTGCTGCGCCGGCATTTCCCGGCGGCGCGCATCCTGATCGTGTCCGGCACCTCCGGCCTTGAAATCATTCCGGCCGATGTCCGGCGCGAGATCGCCGGCTTCCTGCCCAAGTCAGCCGATGCGCGCGAGATCGAGGAAGCGATCGCCTGCTGCCTGACCGGCGGCACCCATTTCTCCGATGACGCCAATACCGCCGGCCGGGCCGTCGCGCAGGCACCGTATGCTGCCAGCGCACTGACGCCGCGCCAGCTGGAGGTGCTGCACCAGTTGACGCTGGGCCGCTCGAACAAGGTCATTGCCTACCATATGGGCCTGTCCGAAAACACCGTGCGCGTCCACGTGGCCGCCATCCTCGACCACCTCGGCGTGGTCAGCCGTGTCGAAGCCATCCTGGAAGCGCAGCGCCGCGGGCTGGTGCAGGCGGCGCGATGAGCGCGGACAAGGCGCCGCCGCGCGTAAGGGAAGATTGCCCTCAAGGCCTGCGGCTGCTGCCGCGCTTCGATGCGCCCCGGCTGCTGGCCGCGCAGATGGAGCTGATCGACCAGAGCTTCGGCATCGCCATGCTGGGCTGCTCGCTGGCGGCCTTTATCCTCGCCGCGGGCCTGACGCTGTCGGGCGACCGCCCCGGCGCCCTGCCCTGGGCCTGCGCCATGGCAGCGGCCTGCGCGGTGGCGTACTTCGGGCGGCTGGCGTTGCCCGCGCGGCTGACCGAATCCGGCGCGTACCGCTATGCGCGCGGCATGACCGCCATGCTCGCGCTGATCGGCGCGCTGTGGGGATGGGTGGCGTGGTTGTACCTGGACGTGCGCACGCCGGCGGTGGTGATCTGCGTGCTGTCGCTGATCGCCGGCATGAGCGCGGCAGCGCTGGCGGTATTCTCCGCCTGCCTGCCGGTGGCGATCGGCTTCTTTGTCCCGTCGATCGTGCCGGTCTGGATTGCCTTCCTGGCCACCGGCGATATCGAATACCTGCCGATGTTCCTCGGCACGCCGCTGTACCTGTTCGTGCTGATCATGTTCGCGCGCAACTATTCGCGCGTGGCGCGGCATTCGATCGCGCTGCGCTTCGAGAATGTCGAGCTGATTTCACAGCTGCGCGAGCAGACCGCGCGCGCCGAGGCGGCGCAGCACGCGGCCGAGGAAGCGAGCCGCGCCAAGTCGGTGTTCCTGGCCTCGGCCAGTCATGACCTGCGCCAGCCGCTGCATGCGATGGGGCTGTTCCTGGTGTCGCTGGGCCGCACCGCGCTGGATGCGCGCCAGCGCCAGTTGCTGGCGCATATCGAGGCGTCGTCCGGCGCCGCGCGCGAGATGCTGAACTCGCTGCTCGACTTTTCCAAGCTCGAAGCCGGGGTCATCACGCCGCGGCTGCGGCCGTTCCGCCTGCAGCCGCTGCTGCACAAGCTGGAGAACGAATTCGCGCCACAGGCCGATGCGCGCGGGCTGGTGTACCGCACGCGCGATACCACCACGACGCTATATGGCGATCCCACGCTGGTCGAACTGGTGCTGCGCAACCTGATCGCCAATGCGATCCGCTATACCCGGCACGGCGGCGTGCTGGTGGCCTGCCGCCGGCGCCGGCTGCATGCCGTGATCGAGGTGTGGGACACCGGCATCGGCATCCCTGCCGCGCAGCATCGCGAGATCTTCCGCGAGTTCCACCAGCTCGGCAATCCGGAGCGCGACCAGCGCAAGGGGCTGGGGCTGGGCCTGGCCATCGTCGACGGGCTGGCGCGCACGATCCGCACGCGCGTGACGCTGGGCTCGCGCCCCGGGCGCGGGTCTGTGTTCCGCTTCAGCATGCCACTGGCCTGGAGCACGCCGGAAAACGTACCACGGCCCCTCGCGCCTCGTGGCCTGGACGGGTTGCGCGTACTGGTGATCGACGATGACGAAGCGATCCGCACTGCCATGTCGGAGTTGCTGGGCGCATGGCAATGCGAGTGCCGCACGGCCGAATCCGAGGACGAGGCACTGGCCATGCTTGCGGCCTTTCAACCCGCATTGGTGCTTGCGGACTACCGCCTGCGCGGCCACCGCACCGGCCAGGAAGCGCTGGACGCGATCCGGCAGCAGGTGGGCCACCATGTGCCGGCGATCATCATCACAGGCGATACGGCGGCGGACCGGCTGCGCAGCGCGCATGCAACCGGCACCTTGCTGCTGCACAAGCCAGTGGTTCCGCAGGAATTGCACGCAGCGATCGACACGCTGCTGCGCGAGGCGCCAGCGCGGCAGACGCAGGGCGAGACACACCACGGCCAGACTCAGGCCGAGGCTGAGTAGGACGGCCCTTCCGCATCAAGGAAGGCCGCGCACCGCTGCGGGCGTCAGCCGCCCGAATGCAGCGGGGACAGCGAATAGGCGAGCACCAGTCCCGCCACGATCGCCGGTGAACCCAGGCGAATCGCGGCGCTGCGCGACAGCACGCCCAGGTACACATACAAGCACACCAGCACCATCGCAGTCACATACAGCAGGCTGTCATAGACTTGCATGGATGTCTCCCTTGCCATTTGTTCTTATTGCTTTACTTCGGTGGTCTGCCGACGAAGCGTGATGCAAAGGCAATGCGTGGGGGGGCGCTCCGCCGACATGCTATGGCTGTCTACAAGGATAGTCGGGAGTTCGCGGGGTCGTGGCAATCATGGAAATCCCTTTGCGGCGCCGCACCACGGCTGGTGCGGCGCCGCAACAAGGAGTCGTGGCAAATCAGCTGGCAGGCGGCATTTCCGGGTTCCAGGCGACCTCCCACAGGTGTCCGTCGGGATCCTGGAAATAGCCGGCATAACCGCCCCAGAACGTGTCCTGCGCCGGCTTGACCTCGGTGGCGCCCGCTGCGAGTGCCTGCGCCATCACGGCATCGACTTCCGTCTTGTCGCCAACGTTGTGGGCCAGCGAAAAATCGGTGGACGCCCGCGGTGTCATGGTCAGGCCGGCATCGTGTGCCAGGCTCGTGCGCGGCCACAGCGCCAGCTTCAGCCCGGACTGCAGGTCGAAGAACGCGACCGCGCCGTGCTCGAACTGCTGGCCGACAATGCCGGGTGTCGACAATCCCAAACCGTCGCGATAGAAGCGCACGGCGCGCTCCAGGTCGTCGACGCCCAGCGTGACGAGTGTGATGCGAGGCTTCATGGCACTACCCTGCTATGAAAAACGTGCGCAAATGTGCGCGCCGTTTCCTTCCCGCCCCGTGGCTCCTTGCTGGCCGACCTCGTCTCTGACGGACGTAACTTTCCCGCCTGCGATTGGCAACATGCCTCTCGCAGTGCGATTCGTTGCCGAATCACTCGCCACGGGTAGCGCAGTTTCGGTTGCGAGCCGTTCAAGGTTGATCGCTGCGTTGTAATCGCGGTCATGACTCATGCCGCAGGCCGGGCACACGACACGACGCTCGCTAAGCGCAAGCCTGTCGAGCTTATGGCCACAGCAGGACATCAGCTTACTCGAGGGAAACCAGCGATCGGCAAACACAAGGTGCGTGCCGTATTTCTTCGCCTTGTATTCCATTTGCCGGCGAAACACACTCAGCCCCATGTCTGATAGTGAGCGTGCAAGACGCTCATTCTTGAGCATACCGCCGACGTTGAGATCCTCCAGGCCAATCGCTTGGTTTTCACGGCATAGCCTGGTGGTTGTCTTGTGCAGGAAATCCTGCCTGATATTAGCGACGCGGGCGTGCAGGCGTGCAGGCGTGCCAGCCGTGCAGCACTGTCGATCTGGCCAGAAGACCGCGCCGGCTGTGGTTTGGTGTTCGGACGTAGCGGCCCAATGAAATCTCGGCTGAAGGCCGCGCGCCCTGGCTTCGCCATCTCAACCTTCCGGGAAAGGCGTCGAGACCGGATTCGCAGGCGCCGTAGCGCTGCTTTCAATGGCTTTGGGCCCTCGAACGTTTCCCCCGTCGAAAGCGTGACGGCCGATTTGATCCCAAGGTCCACGCCAACCACGCCATTGCCGGTGCGAGGGACGAACGCCACGTCGTCCGCCACCTCTACCTGGACCGAGATGAACCAACGATCAGCGCGTCGGCTCACGGTGGCGCCAATGACTCGCCCGGGGAACCGCAGCGCCTCCCGCATGGCAACCCGCCCAATCAATGGCAGCACAACCGACCGTCCGTCAAACCTTACCTTATCATTGGCGACGTAGAATCCGTCCTTGCATTGACCTTTCTTCTTGAACCTCGGGGCATGCGCTTTTATCCCCGACTTAATGTCAGAGAAGAATTTCGACCAAGCCTTGGATAGATTAGCGAATGGCTGGGCATGCGCGTCACGATGGATGTCGGCCATCCACGGGTACTGTTGATACTTGATGGCGTTAAAGGACTTCTTCAGCGCCATTGCGCTCGGCTTACCGCCGGCTGCGCGTTGGCGGTTCCATTCTGCCAGCGCCCAGTTCCATACGAAACGCGCACACCCAGCCGCCCTCGCGAAGTAATCGACTTCGCGCTGGCTGGTCACAAGTTCGATCGTATGGGCGAGCAGCATTGGCAGCGGCCTTTGTGTTCCAGATCGCGGCTTAAGAGCGTACGCTGGGCATGCACGATTATGCACCTATCGACACGTTCATGCTACCTAGAGGCATCTCCTGAACATGTCGTGGGCCTAGCGCATCCCGAACGCTGCGCCGGCAAACAGGTCCTTCAGCTCGCGCGGCTGCGAGCGCCAGTACTGCTTCGGCGCATGGACGCTGGCGCCCAGCCGAGCGGCCGCATGCCACGGCCAGCGCGGGTCGTACAGCATCGCGCGCGCCAGCGAGACGGCATCGGCCTCCTGGTTGGCGATGATCGCTTCGGCCTGCTCGGGCTCGGTGATCAGGCCGACCGCGATCGTCGGCAGCCCGACTTCGGCCTTGACGCGCTGTGCGTATGGCACCTGGTAGCCTGGGCCGAGCTTGATCGCCTGCTGCGGCGAGACGCCGCCGGTGGTGACGTGGATGGCCGCGCAGCCGCGCGCCTTCACTGCCCTGGACAAGGCCACGGTGCCATCGATGTCCCATCCGCCCGGCACCCAGTCGGTGGCCGAGATGCGCATCCACACCGGCCGCTCCGCGGGAAACGCGGCGCGCACCGCGTCGAAGACTTCGATCGGGAAGCGCATGCGGTTTTCCAGGCTGCCGCCGTATTCGTCGTCGCGATGGTTGGCCAGCGGCGACAGGAACTGGTGCAGCAGGTAGCCGTGCGCGGCATGGATCTCGATGCCGTCCAGCCCGAGCCGCGCCGCGCGCAGTGCCGCAGCAACAAAGTCGTCGCGCACCTTGTCCATGCCGGCGCGGTCGAGCGCGGCCGGCGGCACTTCGCCGTCGCCATGCGGCACGGCCGATGGCGCCACGGCGTGCCAGCCGCGGGGCGCGTCCGGCGCGATCTGCTGCCCGCCATCCCACGGCGCGTGGCTCGAGGCCTTGCGCCCGGCATGGCCAAGCTGGATCGCGATGCCGATCGGCGAATGCGCGCGCATCGCCTGCACCACGCGTCCCAGCGCCGCCTCGTTGTCGTCCGAGTACAGGCCCAGGTCCTGCGGCGTGATGCGCCCTTCCGGCGAGACCGCGGTCGCTTCCACGATCAGCATGCCGGCGCCGGACAGCGCCAGCGTGCCGAGGTGGATCATGTGCCAGTCGCCGGCGTTGCCGTCGTGCGCCGAGTACTGGCACATCGGCGCAATCATGATGCGGTTGGCGAGGCGGAGGTTGCCGATTTCGAGAGGTTCAAACAGATGGCTCATGCGTGCTGCTCCTTGCAGGTCTTGCTGGCCCGCAGCGGGGCCGGGGAAATCTGGATTCTAGGCCGATGCCGGGATTGCTGCCGGCGGCGTTCACGGTGCCGCGCGGCGTTCGCCGGCCAGGCTCAACGCGAGCGCCAGTACCAGCGCCACCGCGCCGCAGCCGAAGATCAGCGCGTAGTTTTCATGCGAATGCGCAAACATCCACGCATAGCCATAGCCGGCCAGCGCCTGGAACAGCGCGAATGCACTGGTGGCATGGCTCCACGCCGCGCGCTGTGCGGCCGGGTCGTGCGGCAGCGTCTCCTGGATCGCGCCCAGTCCCAGCGGCGCAATGCCGGGCGTGAAGGCGCCGAGCACCACCGCCGCCACGCCAAGCGCCAGCGGATCGCCACACAATGCCAGCATCGCCGTGGCCAGACCCTGCAGCAGCAGCGCGACGCGATAGGCCACGCCGAAGCCGATGCGTTCGCCGGCAAAACCGCACACCAGCGGCCCGGCGATCGCGCCCAGGCCATAGAGCACCCAGTACGACGCGCCGACGGCACTGCCGCGTCCAAGACCACGCGCGACCAGGTCGACCAGCAGCATCATGGCCGGCACCAGGCCGAACGCGTTGATGGCGTATTGCGCATAAAGCCATTGCAGCCGGCGGCGCACCCCTGCCGGCGGTGCTGCCGTGGCCGCCGTGCCCGCGGCGGATTGCGGCAGCGGACCGGGCCAGCCGAACCAGCTGAACGCGGTCAGCGCCAGCGCCACGGCGCCAAGGCCAAGCCAGGTCTCGCGCAGGCCAAATTGCAGCAAGCGCGGCACCAGCGTGCCCGACGCGGCGATACCCAGCCCGAGCCCGACGAAGATCGTGCCCATCGCCAGCCCGCGGCGCGGCGCCGGGATATGCGGCAGGATCGAGGTCGCCACCAGCACCATGATCCCGCCCCCGGCCAGCCCGGAGACAAAGCGCCAGCCAAAGAACCACGCCACCGACAGGGGCCAGGCGCAGGCAAAGAATGCCAGCGTGGCGGCGAGCATCAACGCACGCAGCACCGTGCGGCTGGACCAGACCGACACCAGCGGCCGCCCCAGCAACGCACCGGCCAGGTAGCCGGCGAAATTGGCCGCGCCCAGCGCGACGGTTTGCGAGGCCGGGAACCAGTGGGCCTGGATCAGCGGAGGAATCAGCGCGGTGTAGGCAAAGCGCGCGAGGCCGATGGCCACGAGGCTTGCACAGAGGCCGCACAGCGCGGCGTAGATCTCGCGCCAAGCCAAAGGATCGGGCGCCGTGTGAGCGGCGCAGAGGCCGGCAGGTCTGGACATGGGAATCTCCGGTTCGGCCACTGCCTTTGCGCCGGGCAAAACGGGGCCTTCGGCGCCGGGCATGGCGCCGGAAAAATGGCATGCAGCCGCCCGTCACGCCGCCGGGGCGGCGTGTCCGGGAACTACAAACGGGAAAGGTCAGGGAGGAATGGCGAGAATCAGCCGGTGCCGGGCACGGAAGCCGTGCTCAACGGCGGCAAGCCGAGCAGTGCCAGCGTCGGCCGCACAGCACCCTCCAGCAACGCGCGCTGCGGGGCAGCGCGGGCCAGCACGCGCATGCCGAGCAGCGTCGCCAGCAGCTGTGCGGAAGCATCGTCGGCCGACACGCGGGCGTTGGCCGCGCCCTGCTGCTGTGCCGTGGCAAACCGGTCCCGGAAGAACGCGCGGATTTCCGCGAAAGCGTCCGCGACCTTTTGCTGCACGTCGGGAGCGTCAGGCGTCGCTTCCAATGCGGTATTGACCAGCAGGCAGCCGCGATGCAGCGGATCCGCCAGCGAGCGCTCCAGGCTCTCCGACAGGTATGCCGAAATGGCCGCGCCGGGTGGCAGCGTTGCGCCCAGCCGGGCGATCCGCTCGCGCATGCTGGCTTCGAGATAACCCTCCAGCGCCAGCAGGAACAGCGTGCGCTTGTCGCCGAAGGCGTTGTACAGGCTGGGCTGGGTCAGGCCCATCACGTTAGTCAGGTCGCGCGTGGAAGTGGCTTCATAGCCGCGCGCCCAGAAGGCGTCCAGCGCTGCCGTCAGCGCGGCCTGCTCATCGAATTTGCGGGGTCTGGCCATGGTCGCTCGATTTCGTATCGTTTGCTATGAAACAAATTATAGATCGATCGATACAAAACACAAGGCCATGCTCATGCAAGGGTCAAGCCGTCGCCAGCGGGTCGGGCGCGACCAGCCGCAGCCAGCTCGCGACCGCCGCCACGGCCGCAAACCCGGCGCCCAGCGCCAGGGCCAGGCCCGGACCGTGCGTCCCCAATGCCAAAGCACAATGCCACCAGCGCGGCGCCGGTGGCCTGGCCCAGCAGGCGTGCGGTGGCAATCACCCCGCTGGCGCCGCCGCTGCGTTCGCGCGGCGCGCTGGCCATCAAGGCTTTCAGGTTGGGCGACTGGAAGAAGCCGAAGCCGGCGCCGCAGATGCACATGCGGATGCCGATATCGAGCGCACTGGGATTGGCGGGCAGCAGCGCCAGCGAGACCATGCCCGCGCTCAGCACCGCCAGCCCCACGCCACCGAGCAGGCCCGGCGGATAGCGGTCGGAGAGCCGGCCAGCCAGCGGCGCGATCAGCGCCACCACCACCGACCACGGCGTCAGCAGGAAACCGGTCTCGACCTGCCCTCGCCCCAGCACATGCTGGAAGTAGAACGGCAACGACACGAACGCCAGCCCCTGCGCCGCGAACGAACACACCGCGGTCAGCGTCGACAGCGCGAACATGGGCCGCCGGAACAGGTCCAGCGGCAGCATCGGCGCGGCCCGCCCGCGCTCGCGCCAGACCAGCAGGCCGAACGCCACCACGAACACCCCGGCGGCCGCCAGCGACTCGTGCAGCGGCGCGCGCTGCGCGCCCTCGCCAAGTGCAAAGATCAGCGCAGCAAACGCCACCACGTTCAGCAGCGCCGCCACACGGTCGAACGTCTGCGTGCCGCGCGGCGTCTGCGGCAGCGCGCCACGCGCGATCCCCAGGGCCAGCAGTCCGATCGGCAGGTTGACGGCAAACAGCCATGGCCAGGTGCCGAACGACAGGATCACCGACGCCACCGTCGGCCCGACCGCGAACGACACGCCCACCACCAGCGCATTCAATCCCAGCCCGCGCCCGAGCCGGTGCATCGGGAAGATGGAACTGATCAGCGCCGTGTTGACGCTCATGATCGCGGCCGCGCCGATGCCTTGCAGCGCACGTGCCGCCGCCAGCGTCGGCAATGACCACGCCAGCGCGCACACGACCGACGCAACGGTGAACACTGCGACGCCGCCAAGATAAATGCGCCGGTGCCCCAGGATGCCGCCGAGTGCCGCAAACGGCAGCAGCGTGGCGACCATGGCCAGCTGGTAGGCATTGATCACCCAGACCGACGCCGCCGGCGTGGCGTGCAGGTCGGCGGCGATCGATGGCAGCGCCGTATTGGCGATGGCGGTATCGAGGGTCGCCAGGGCGACGGCGATCAGGATGGCGGCCATGCCGCGCCGCTCGCGCGCGGTCATGGCGTTGTCTGCGGCGGCTGCAGGGGCGGACGGGAGGGGCGCTGTGTTGGACACTGTCGTTACCGGTTACCGGATGCCGCCAGTGGCGGCATCCGTCCGACACGATACGGGAAAATCCTTCAGCGCGCTGAAGACAGCTTCATATGTATGCACATTTGCCGACCGCTCACGCCCTCTTCAGTCAAGCCCGCCTGGCACCGGCAGACCGAGGTTGCCGCGCAACGTGTCAGCCTCGTAGTCGCGCCGGAAAGCGTTCCGCTCCTGCAGGATCGGCACCACCTCGCGCGTGAAGTCCTCTAAGCCGCCGGGAAAATACGCCGGCATGATGTTGAACCCGTCCGCAGCACCCGCAGCGACCCACTGGATCATGTGTTGCGCAACCTGCTCCGCTGTCCCGACCACGATCTGGTGGCCACGGGCGCTGGCTACGAGGTGGTAGAGCTGGCGCAGCGTCAGCCCGCGCTCTTCGGCAAGCCTGAGCAGCAGCGCGCTGCGGCTGTGCACCACCTGTTGCGGTGCCAGCGGCGGCAGCGGCTCGTCCAGGTCATGGCCCGATACATCGATCGTCAGCTGCTCGCTCAGGATGGCCAGTGCATTGGACTGGTCGGTAAACGATTGCAGCTGCGCCAGCTTGTCGTGCGCTTCCGCCTCGGTGCGCCCGATGATGGGCATCAGGCCGGGCATGATCAGGCATTGCGCCGGGTTGCGGCCCTGGGCCCTGACCTGTGCCTTCAATCCCTGCGCAAAATCGCGCGCCGCCTCCAGGTCCTGCTGCGCGGTGAACACCACCTCGGCATGGCGAGCCGCGAGGGCCTGCCCCGGCCCGGACGATCCCGCCTGGATCAGTACCGGATGGCCCTGCTGGCTGCCGGTGACGTTCAACGGGCCCGCGACGGAGAAATGCTTCCCCTGGTGATTGAGCGCATGCATCCTGGCCACATCGACATAGATGCCGGCCTCCTTGTCCTGCACGTAGGGATTGGCATCCCAGGAGCGCCACAAGCCCTTGACGACCGAGACAAACTCGTCGGCAATCTCATAGCGCTGGGCGTGATCGGGATGCCGGCTGCGGCTGAAATTGACTGAACCGTCGGCGAAGGTCGTGACGATATTCCAGGCGGCACGGCCCCGTGACAGCTTGTCGACCGTGGCCAGCGTGCGCGCCAGGTTGAACGGCTCGCTGTAGGTGGTCGATGCCGTACCGGCCAGGCCGATATGCGAAGTCACCATCGACAGGGCGGCGAGCATGGCCAGCGGATCCGGGCGCGTGATCATCGACGGATGCGCATCGGCCGATGTCAGCAGGCGGTCGCCGAAGAACACCATGTCGAATTTCGCGCGCTCGGCGGCCTGCGTCATGCGCACGACCAGGTCGATATTTTCGGTGCCGGATTCAGCGTCGGGATAGCGCCAGCCGGCGGCATGGTGGCCGGCGGCGAGCAGGAACAGGCCAAGCTTCATGGGGGAACAATCTCTGAAAAGGCAGGAAAGGCGGGACTCTTTCTTAGTTGGATTGCAGCGCGCCGTCCTTGACCACGCGTGCGGCAATGTCATGGACCTGGCGGATGCGCTGCGACGCCTGCTCCGGCGTCAACGGCTGCACGTCCACCTGCACACGGTTCAGCGCGGAGATGGTGTCGGGTTCCTTGAGGATCTCGCCAATCAGGCGGCGCAGGTTCGCCAGCACCTCCGGCGGCACGCCCTTGGGCGCGCTGATAAAGAAGGCGCCGGCCAGCGCGTCTTCCCAGCCCTTGACGCCGGCTTCGCGAATCGACGGCACATTGGGCAGCCCCTGCGCCTTGGCGCCGCCGAAATACGCCAGCGCGCGCAGCTTGCCCGCCTTGATATACGACGCGCTCAGCGGATCGAAAACGATATCGACATGGCCCGCCACCACATCGGCCACCGCCGGCGCACTGCCCTTGTACGGGACATGGCGGATGTCGATGTTGGCGACGCGCTTGAGCAGCTCGCCCGCGAGGTGGCCGGGCGTGCCGTTACCCGAGCTCGAGTACGTCAACGCCCCCGGATGGGCACGGGCATACGCGATCAGTTGTGGCAGCGTCTGCGCCGGCACGGCGGGATTGACCGCCACCGTTGCCAACGAATTGCCGATATAGGACACCGGCACCAGGTCGGTGAACGGGTCGAACTTCACCTGCATCAGCTGCGGGGCGATGGCGAGGTTGCCGATCGACGTGCTCAGCAGCGTATAGCCGTCCGGTGCCGCCGCGGCGACATACCCCGCGCCCAGCGTGCCACCGGCTCCTGGCTTGTACTCGATCACGACCGGCTGGCCGGTCTTCTCCGACAGCCGCCTGGTGATGATGCGCGCGACGTTGTCGTTCGTGCCACCCGGGGTGTAGGGCACCACGTAGGTGATGGGCTTCTGCGGAAAGCCCGGCTCGGCCAGTGCGCGGGCCGTTACGCAGAACGCAAGCAGAAGGGAAGCAAAGGTGCGGGACAGGGCGGAGGGCGTTACGGAGGGCATGGTTATCGTCGGTGCTTCTGCCGCCATGAATCGGATGCAGGGTTGGCGGGCGGCAAGCGGCCATCGTACGGTGCCGCGACTGACGAACGAAATGCCGATTCGGCATGTACATAGACGCCGGCGCCTCATATCGGCATGCGTAAAGCGTTTGCACGGTGCCAGCAGGATTTGCGCATAACGATCACCGAAAACATTCCTTATCGGGGCGTGATCGCCACCGAAATAATGCAGGTTCTGCTGACGCCCCACGTTGTTTCCATGATCGTTCGTTACGTATCCCGCCTGCGCCGTTCGCTGGGCGCGCTCACCTGGCTTGCCGCCCTTGCCGGCACGGTCGCACCGGGACTTTCGCTGGCACAAACCGGCGCCCTGCCCACTGTCGTGCCCGCCGGAACCAGACTCGTCGTCGCCGACCAGAATGAAGCCCTGCAGACCTTGCTGCGCGTTTCCGGCGAGCAATCCAGACTGACCGCGCAGGTCAGCTATGCCAACTTCCTGGGCGGCCCTTCGATCCTTGAGGCCTTCCGTGCCGGCGCGCTCGATCTCGCCGTCGTGGGCAACACGCCGCCGATCCAGGCCCATGCAGCTGGCGAGCCCCTGCCGATCGTCGCGGTACGCAAGACCAGCGCGCCCGACTACCAGCTCGCGGTGCGGCCGGGGCTGACCATTGCTTCGCTGAAGGACCTGAAAGGCAAGTCGATCGCCTACGCCGAAGGCACCGGCCGCCAGCCCTTCGTGCTGACGGCGCTGAAGGTGGCCGGCCTGTCGCGGCGCGACGTGAAGCTGGTGCCGCTGCGCGCCGGCGACTTTCCCACGGCGATCCGCGCCGGCCAGGTAGACGTTGCTGCGCTGAACGAACCGCACTTCAGCCGCTACCTGCGCGACTTCGCCGACCGCAAGGCGAGCGCGATCCCGGCTTCCGAGCACCGCCAGTTGCCCACGCGCCTCGCCTATCTGTACGCCAGCCCCAAGGCGCTGTCGGACCCGGGCAAGACCGCGGCGATCCGCCAGTTGGTCGAGGCGTGGATCCGGGCCAACGACTGGGCGGAAAAGCATCCCCACCAATGGGTCCAGGCCTACTACGTGAAGCAACAGGGGCTGCGTGAGGAGGACGGCCTGGCCATCGTTCGCGCCGATGGCCAGGCCACCTATCCGTTGCTCGCCGATTCGATCGCTCCGCAGCAGGGACTGATCGATTTGATCCAGGAGGCTGGCGATATTCCGCGGCGCCTCGACGCACGCCAGGAATTCGACCTGCGTTTCGATCCCGTGATCCGTGCGGCCGTGGCAAGCCTGCCGGCCACGCGACAGTAGGAGACAGACATGACCGCCCCGCTTTCCTCCGCTGCCGACACGCGCGCGCAGGCGCCCTGGATATCCACCTCCGGCGCCGCGGCTCCTGCCGCCGGCAAACCGTCCCGGTCGCGCACGCCCCGGCTGGTACCGGGCCGCCTGGGCGGCCTGGGCCTGTTGACCGGGCCCTTGCTCCTGCTGATCACGTGGGAACTGGCGTCCCGTACCGGCCTGTTGCCGCCGCGGCTGCTCGCGGCGCCTTCGACGGCAATCGAGACCGGATTGCAGATGCTTGGCGACGGCACGCTGCTGCCGCAACTGTGGGCCTCCGCGCAGCGCGCCTACGCGGGGCTGCTGTCCGGCGTGGCCGTTGGCGTGGCGCTGGCGCTGCTGTCAGGCCTGAGCCGCTGGGGCGAGGCGTGCTTTGACGGTCTGGTCCAGATCAAGCGTGCGGTACCGACGCTGGCGCTGCTGCCACTGGCCATCCTGTGGCTCGGCATCGGTGAAACGCTGAAGGTCACGCTGATCGCCGCCAGCGTGATGGTGCCGGTCTATATCAATACCCATGCGGGCCTGCGCGGCCTCGACATCCGCTTTGTCGAGCTGGCGCAAAGCGTGGGGCTGTCGCGCGCCGAGTTTATCCGCAGGGTGGCGCTGCCGGGCGCCCTGCCCGGCTTCTTTACCGGCCTGCGGCTCGCCGTGACCACCTGCTGGGCTGCCCTGGTGGTGCTGGAGCAGATCAATACCACCGAAGGCATCGGCTACCTGATGAATCGCGCACGCGACTACGGCCAGACCGATGTCATCGTGGTAGGCCTGCTGATCTACGCACTGCTCGGCCTCAGTTCCGACCTGCTGGTGCGCCTGTGGCAACGCAAGGCCTTGTCCTACCGCAGGGTGATCGGATCATGAGCAACGTTGGCGTCGAAGTCGAGCACCTCACGCGCCGCTATGGCGAGCGCAAGGTACTGGACGACCTAAGCTTCCGCATCGAACCCGGCGAATTCGTCGCGCTGATCGGCAAGAGCGGCTCGGGCAAGAGCACGCTGCTGCGCGCGCTGGCAGAACTGGACACGGACGTTGCCGGCGAGGGCCGGATCCGTGTTCCGCAGGCGCGTTCGGTGCTGTTCCAGGACTCGCGGCTGCTGCCATGGGAACCCGTGCTGGCCAACGTCACGCTGGGGCTGCATGACGCGGACGCCACCGCCCGCGCACGCAGCGCCCTGGCCAGCGTCGGCCTTGCCGGCCGCGAGAATGCCTGGCCGGTTGCGCTGTCCGGCGGCGAGCAGCAGCGCGTGGCGTTGGCGCGCTCGCTGGTACGCAAGCCCGCGCTGCTGCTTGCCGACGAGCCGTTCGGCGCGCTGGATGCGCTGACGCGGCTGAAGATGCAGCAACTGCTGCACGGGCTTGTCCACCAGCACCGGCCGGCAGTGGTTTTTGTCACCCACGATGTCGACGAGGCGCTCGCCCTCGCCGACCGCGTCATGGTGATGGACGCGGGTCGCATCCGCGTCGACCAGCGTATCTCGCTTTCCCATCCACGCAAGGCCAACAAGGACGCCTGCGACGAACTGCGCGACGCGCTGCTGGCCGCGCTCGGCGTCGAGATCGTCGCGTAAATCCACCGGCACAAGCCGAGCCTCATTCGCCAGCCTCACTCCGATCATGTCGAACAATCTGCACAACAGGCGCCTGCACCTGAACCTCTTCATCCACGGCCGCGGCCACCACGAAGCCGGCTGGCGCCATCCGCGCGCGACGCGCCAGGCACTGACGGATATCGGTTATTTCAGGCAGCTGGCGCGCACTGCCGAGGCAGGCTGCTTTGATTCGGTATTCCTAGCCGATGCGCTCGCGCTGGGCGACGGCATCGAGCACGTCGCCGGCGGCGCGCTGGAGCCGCTGACGGCAGTCGCCGCGCTGGCCGGCGCGACCGAGCGGATCGGCCTGATCGCCACCGCATCGACAACCTATTCCGAGCCGTTCAACCTGGCACGCCAGTTCGCTTCGCTCGACCATCTCAGCGGCGGCCGGGTTGGCTGGAATATCGTGACCTCCTGGGTGCAGGGCGCAAACCGCAACTTCGGCCTGGACACGCAACCGCCGCATGCGGAGCGCTACGCCCGCGCGCATGACTTCCTCGAAGCGGTCACGAAGCTGTGGGACAGCTGGGACGACGACGCCGTCATCGACGATCCGCATGGCGGCCAGTATGTCCGGCCCGCAGGCGTACGCCCGGTCGACCACGTCGGCCCATTCCATCGCGTTGCCGGCCCGCTGAACCTGCCGCGCGGCCCCCAGGGTCGACCGGTGCTGGTCCAGGCCGGCTCGTCCGACGCGGGCAAGGCCTTTGCCGCCCGCTACGCGGAAGCCGTATTCACCGCCCATCTGCAAAAGGACACCGCCATCAGCTTCTATCGCGAGCTGAAGGAAAGGGCCCGGCTGCTCGGGCGCGAACCCGGCCAGATCATCATCCTGCCGGGCATCAGCCCGGTGATCGGATCGACCGACGACGAAGCGCAGCGGCATTGGGACGAGCTGAACGCGCTCACGGCGCCTTCCGTCGGCCTGGCGCGCCTGTCGAACCGGTTCGGCGGCCACGACTTCTCCCATCTCGACCTGGACAAGACCTTGTCGGTGCAGGACTTTCCCGACCCGGCCACGGTACAGGCGGCACAGAGCCGCGCCGTGGTCATCACCGCACTGGTGGAGCGTGAACGCCCGACCTTGCGCGAACTGCTCCACAAGCTCGCCGGCGCGCGCGGCCACTACACGATCGCAGGCTCGCCGCAACGCATCGCCGATACGATCGAGGACTGGTTTGCCAGCGGCGCCGCCGATGGCTTCAACGTGATGCCGCCTGTGCTGCCCGCCCACCTCGACGATTTCGTCGAGCATGTGGTTCCCATCCTGCAACGCAAGGGGCTGTTCCGGTACGAATATGACGCGCGCACGCTGCGCGGCCACTACGGCCTGGAACGGCCGGGCGTCTCCGCACGCTGATGCGGCGACGTCCCGGCCGGGCCGCCTGCCGGGTCAATCCAGCGTGATGCCCTCACGCTGGATCACCGCCGTCCAGCTGCTTTCTTCCTTCTCCACGCGCTTCGCGAAGTTTGCGGGATCGATCATCACGACATCGCCTTGCTGGCCCAAGGCAGCCTTTGCCTTCGCGTCTTCGAGAAGTCCCTGCGTGACCGAATGGAGCTTCTGGACGATCTGCGGCGGCGTGCCGGCCGGCGCCAGCATCCCGATCCAGAAGGTCACATTGAACGGCGAGATGCCAAGCTCCTCCAGCGTCGGCACATCCGGCAACTGCGTCATGCGCTTCGATGCGCTGACGGCGATGGGCTTCAGCTTGCCGGCCTTGATCTGAGGCAGCGCCGTCCAGGTGTCGAAGGCCGTATCCAGCTCACCGCTGATCACCGCCAATTGCGCCTGTGCAGCCGACTTGTACGGAATGTGCGTGGTCTTGATCTTCGCCCGGTTGTTCAGCATGGCGAAGCTGAGATGCGCGATATTGCCCGGTCCGGCCGAGCCATAGCTGACCTTGCCGGGATGCTGCGTGGCGTAGCGTATGAGTTCCGGTACCGAACCCACCGCGTTTTTCTGCGACCACTCCGGATTCGTGACGAGGATAAATGGCGCTTCAAGGACCAGGGTGACTGGCGTAAAGTCTTTCGGCGAGTAAGTGCCCTTCTTGTAGATTTGCGGGTTGATGGTGATGCTGCTGGAGTTGGTGACCAGCAAGGTGTACCCGTCCGGCGCTGCCCTGGCCGCCTCGCCGACACCGATCAGTCCGTTCGCGCCCGCCTTGTTTTCCACGACCACGGGCTGGCCGAGGGACTTGGTCAGGCGCTCCGAAAGCACCCGTGCCACGGTATCGGTGAACGACCCCGCGGGGAAGGGAACGATCATCCGGATTGGCTTGTTGGGCCAGCCGGTGCCCTGCGCCGCTGCCGGCGCGGCCATGGCCGTGGCCACCACGGCCAGCGCGACTGCCGCCATGCTGAACTTGCTGGTCTTTGCGCTGGCCTGGCAGCGCGGCATCCCTGTCGGTTTATTCATGTCGTCTCCGTATCGTAATAATGATGTTCTGAATGCTTGCCGGGCCTACGGCGTTTCCTTCGCGCGCTTTGGCTTGGCGACCGTGCCGGTGATGCCCTGTCGCTCCAGGTCTGCGATCTGGTCCACGCCCAGTCCAAGCACGCGACTCAACACGGCTTCGGTGTGTTCGCCCAGCGTCGGCGCGACATTCCGCACTGGCGTGGGTTGCGGACCGGTCCGAAACCAGGGTGTGCTGGCCGTGTAAGTGCCGATGTGGGCGCGCTCCACTTCACGCCAGAATCCCCGCGCACGCAGATGGATGTCCTCCGGCACCTGCGACATGGGCCGGACCACGCCGGCAGCGACCCCGGCCTGTTGCAGCAGGTGCATTGCCGCTTCAGGGTCCCTGCCTGCGCACCAGACTTTGATGGCTTCGTCGATTCGTTCTTCTTCGACCCGCCGCCCCGCTGCTTGCGCCAGCCGTGGATCGGCAGCGAGGTCTGCGCGGCCGATCGCCCGGCCCAGCGCGGGCCAGTCCGCATCGGTCACCGCGAGCACGATCCAAGCGTCCTCGCCCGTGCAACGGAAGCAGCCATGCGGCGCGTACATCGGATGCCGGTTGCCCTGCCGAGGCGACACGGCGCCGCAGATGGATTGCTCCAGGATGAACGGTGCGGCCATCGGCAACATGGCCTCGACCTGTGACAGGTTGATATGCCGCCCCTGCCCCGTCGCTTGCTGGGCAAACAGCGCCAGCAGGATCGCCGCGCCACCGTTCAGGCCGCCGATCGGGTCGCCATAGGCGTATGACGTCATGGCGGGCGGTCCCTCGGGGTGCCCCGTGTATAGCGGCAGCCCGCTGGCCTGCTCAAGCGTGCCGCCATAAGCGCGGGTATTGCTCCACGCATTGCCGAGCCCGAATGCCGGCATCGACAGCATGACCAGCCGGTCGTTCCTGGCGCGCAATGCCTCGTAGTCCAGCCCCAGCTTGGGCAAGACCTCGGCGGAGTAATTCTCGATGACCGCGTCGGCGCCTTCGACCAGTTGCAGCAGCAGCTGCTTGCCTTCCGGCCGTGTCAGGTCCAGCGTGATGCCCAGCTTGTTGCGGTTCATCAGGTTGAAGTTCGAGTTCTTCTCGTACAACCTGTCCCGGTAAAACGCCTCGGTGAAATTGGCGCCGCGCCACCAGTCGGGATAGCCGGTGCTTTCCACCTTGATGATCTCCGCGCCGAAGTCGGCCAGCGTCCTGGCCGCAAGCGGCCCCGCCCAGCCCATGGTCAGGTCGACGACGCGGATGCCTTGCAGCGGCAAGCGCTCGCTGGCCGTTCGCGCAAGCTGCAAACGCGGGCGATGATCCAGTCCCGACGTCCGATAGTGCAGGTCGTGCGCGCCCTTTGCCGGCGCAGCACCGCCCGGCAGCGGTCCCGCCGCATCGAGGGGTAGCGGCACGACCGGGCCTTCGAACGAAGCGCCGCCCACGCCGACCGGGACGAAGGCACCGCGCTGGCGATGCACCGCCTGGCCAAGCAGCGTTTCCATGGTGGGCACGATGACTGCCGGATGCTTCTTGTCACCCAGGATCTCGAACCACTGCTCAGCCGTGCGTGTCAGGAACGCGGGAACGAGCAGGTCGTCGATCTCGTCCGCCCGGTTCATCCGCTCCTGGCCGTTCGCGTAGCGAGGATCG
This sequence comes from Cupriavidus sp. P-10, assembly GCF_003402535.2. NCBI lineage: Bacteria > Pseudomonadati > Pseudomonadota > Betaproteobacteria > Burkholderiales > Burkholderiaceae > Cupriavidus > Cupriavidus sp. P-10. The sequence goes on along the minus strand of NZ_AP025171.1, from coordinate 1,121,494 downwards.
CTGGCGAGGTCCGGACGTCCGATGGCCTCGCACAGCCCCGTCCACTGCGGCAGCGTGTGCGTGAAGATGCCGATCCACCCCTCGGCAGTCCAATAAATGCCGGCCGGATGCGTGCCGCAGAACCGGTTGACGCCAAGACGCCGGAGCGGATGGCGGTTGTCCTGCACCATGCCGGCCTCCATCTCGACCACGCTGAAGATGGCTTCGTGGGCACTCAGCACATAACGGCGGCTCCCCTGCCCGCTACCGATCACCGCCGCGACAGCGGCCGAGAATGCGCTCAGCCCGACCACGATCGCCGTCTGCACGTCGTGCGGCATGTGTGGCGGGCCATCTGCCGGGCCACTGCCGTGCACGGCGCCGGCAAGCCCGCGGCACACCGCTTCGGCGCCTGCATGGTGGCTGTACGGCCCGGTCTCGCCGAACCAGGTCAGCGCCACCTCGATCGGCTCGTGTTCCTGCGGATCTTCGGCCGTACCCTGCCAGACCGGCGCGCCAAGAATGCCCGGGCCTTCAGTCAGGGCACGGGCATCCAGCACAACGTCGCACGTCCGCGCCAGCTGGGCCAGCCATGCGCCATCCTCGGCCTTCCCGTCCGCCGCGGTGACGCTGCGCTTGTTGGTGTTCAGCCAGGCGAACAGCGCGCTTTCCGGCTGCGCGGCACCCGGGGCACTGACCATGGGCGGCATCTGCCGCCACGCGTCGCCAGCCGGGCTCTCCACCTTGATGACTTCGGCGCCGAAATCGGCAAACAGCTTGCCCGCGTACGCCAGCGCCGGCCCGCTGCCGACCTCCAGCACGCGCAACCCACCCAGCGCCAGCTGCGCCGGGTCAAACCCATGCTTGATCATGCAAACCTCCTGGCTCTGTGTATGGACTCGTCGGAGTACGGCGCTTACCACGCATCGATGAAGCCGCGGCGTTCCCTGCGGCTGCGCACGTCAGCGGACGCAATGCCCTGTGCGATCCATTTCCGTGTCTGCGCAGGGTCGATCACCGCGTCGATCTCGACGGCAGCCGCCGTGTTGATCGCGTGGCCGCGCTCATAGGACTGGGCGACCAGCCTGTCGAACAGCGCCTTGCGCTCGGGGCCATCCGGCACCGCCTCCAGCTCTTTCTTGAAGCCCAGCCTGACCGCGCCTTCCAGTCCCATCGGGCCAAACTCGCCGGTCGGCCACGACACGGTGAAGCTCGCCGAGCGGAAGCCACCGCCCGCCATGGCCATGGCGCCGAGGCCGTAGCCCTTGCGCAGCGTCACCGCCAGCAAGGCGACGCGCAGCTTGGCGGCCGTCAGGAACATGCGCGACACGTGCCGCACCTGTGCGCGGGCCTCGACCTCCGGCCCGACCATGAACCCGGGGGTGTCGATCAGCGAGACGATCGGCAGCCCGTGCGCATCGCACAGCTGCATGAAGCGCGACGCCTTGTCCGCGGCATCCGCATCGATGGCTCCGCCAAGGTGATACGGGTTATTGGCCATGATGCCGACCGGCTGCCCTTCCACGCGCGCCAGCGCGGTGTGGATGCCCGCGCCGAAGCCGCTGCGCAGCATCAGCACGCTGCCGACGTCGGCGATGCCCTCGATGGCCTTGCGGGTGTCGTACACGCGCAGCCGGTTCTCGGGGACGACATGGCGCAGCGCCAGCGCTTGCGGCGCGCTCCAGTGCGCCACGCGGCCCTGGAACATCGACAGGTAGTGCTTGGCTGCCTGCACGGCTTCAGCCTCGTTGTCGACCAGGACATCGATCACGCCATTGGCAAGCTGCACCGATGCCGGGCCGACTTCTTCGGGGCTGTAGATGCCAAGGCCGCCGCCTTCGATCATGGCCGGTCCCGCCATGCCGATATTGGCCGACTTGTCGGCAATGATGACGTCGCAGCAGCCGAGGAAGGCCGCGTTGCCGGCAAAGCAGCGCCCCGAGACAATGCCCACCACCGGCACATTGCCGCTCAACTCCGCAAAGGCGGCGAACGACGGCTGGTACAACCCCGAAACCGAAGGGAAATCCACGTCACCGGGCCGGCCGCCACCGCCTTCACCAAACAGCACCAGGGGCAGTTCGTCACGCAGCGCGACCTCCACGATGCGGTCGGTCTTGATATGGTTGCGCTTGCCCTGCGTGCCGGCCATCACCGTGGCGTCGTAGGCCATCACCGCACTGCGGGCCCGCTCCTTGCCGACCAGTTCGCCATTGATATTGCCGATGCCCGTGATCAGGCCATCCGCCGGGGTGTTGACGATCAGGTCCTGCTGGCTGCGGCGTGAAGCCTGTGCCGCCAGCGCCAGCGCGCCATACTCGACGAAGGTATCCGGATCGCACAGGTCGGCGAGGTTTTCACGGGCCGTGCGCTGCCCGCGCGAGCGGCGCCTGGCAACGGCATCGGGACGCGCGGCGTCATCCAGGTAGGCATGCCGGTCCAGCACGCGCTGCAGGTCCGCGCGGATCGCATTCGGATCGACCTGCTGCACGGCAGCCACGGAAATGCCATCGGCCTCGAGCTGCTCCAGCACGATCAGCACCTGGTTTTCGGCGGCCAGTGCGCCCGGCTCCAGCCGCAGGTCGACCACGCGCCCGCCGCACTCCGTGACGATGGCGTGCTCCATCTTCATGGCGTCCAGCACCGCGACTGTCTGGCCGGGCTTGACGATGTCGTCCAGCGCGACGGCAATCTCTACCACCCGGCCGGTCAGCGGTGCGCGGATCGCCGCCAGCCCTTCGCTGATTTCCTCTTCCGGATCGGCATGGTGTGGCGTGTGGGCTTGCGATGGACGGGCCGCGCCGCCCAGCAAGGCCTCCTGCGCGCGTCCGGCTTGCGCAATGGCCTCCGCCGATGCGGCCAGCTCCTGCATGATCGCCTCGAAGTGCCGGGTATGGACGTCCTGGGTGAGGAAGTCGTCGCGCTGCACCAGCGCACGCAGCAAATTGAGGTTGGTCGGCACGCCGGCGATGCGGAATTCTGCCAGGCTGCGCTGCAGGCGCCGCACGGCCGCTTCGAACCTGGGTGTTGCGCTGCTGACGATCAGTTTCGCCAGCAAGGTGTCGAAATTGGGCGACGGTTCATAGCCGGTGTAGCCATGGGAATCGACGCGGACGTCGGGACCCGAGGGCGGGTCGAAACGCTCCAGGCGGCCGTGCGCCGGACGTGCCAGGCCTTGTGCATCGGTCATTTCCGCGTTGATGCGCACCTGGATGGCGTATCCCCTGGGCTGCGGCGGCGCAGCGGGATCGAGGCCGAGATAGGCAAGCGTCTGTCCCGCCGCAAGCCCGATCTGCAGTGCGACGAGATCGACGCCGGTGACCTGCTCGGTGATGGTGTGCTCGACCTGCAAGCGGGGATTGGCTTCGATAAAGACAAAATCCTTCTGCTCGCCGGATTCGGTTTCCTCGACCAGGAACTCGAAGGTACCCAGGCTCTGGTAGTTGACGCGGCGCGCCAGCCTGAGCGCCGCCTTGATGATCTGCTCGCGCAGTTGCGGCTTGAGTACCGGGCTGGGCGCGATTTCCACCAGCTTCTGGAAGCGGCGCTGCAAGGTGCAGTCACGTTCGCCGAGGGCGATGACGTGCGCGCCGTCGCCGGCGATCTGTACTTCGATATGGCGCGCGCGCGCCACCAGCCGCTCGGCATAGACCGCATCGATGCCGAACGCCGAACCCGCCTCGGACCGGCAGCGCGCATAGGCCTCGGCCAGGTCCTCACGCCGGCGGACCACACGCATGCCGCGGCCGCCGCCGCCGCCGACCGCCTTGATCACCACGCCGGCGCCGCCTTGCTGGTCGAAGAAGCTGGTGATTTCATCGAGCGACGCTGCGCCACGTGTCGCCGGCATGACCGGGACGTCGCTGTCGGCCGCCAACTCAAGCGCTCGCCCCTTGTCGCCAAACAGCGCAAGATGCTCGACGGTGGGGCCGATAAAGCGGATGCCAGCGTCTTGGCAGGCCTGTGCAAAATCCGCCCGTTCGCTGAGGAAGCCATAGCCCGGGTGGATCGCATCGCAGCCGGATGCCTTCGCCGCGGCGATGATGCCTGCAATGTCGATGTACGCGGCCGGACCGGCGCCGTCGAGGGCGACGGCCTCGTCGGCCAGGATCCGGTGCAAGGCGCCCTGGTCGTCCTGCGAATAGACCGCGACGGTCCCGATCTCGAGATCGCGTGCGGCGCGCAGGACGCGCAGCGCGATCTCCCCGCGATTGGCAATCAACAGCTTTTTCAATGCAGTCTCCTCGTTTGTATTTGGATGTCAGTGCCGGGCAGGCACGCGCTGTAGCAGCGGCCCGCTCAAGGCCGGATGCCAAACCGGCTGGTGCCGGCTTCGCGCAGCGGTGCCGCGAGGTTGGCGAACTCGCACAGCAGCGTGCGGGTCTCGCGCGGGTCGATGATGTCTTCGATGACAAAGGCTTCCGCGCTGCGGAATGGCGACGTCAGGCTGCGCACGCGCAGCTCGATCTCGGCACGCTTCTGCACCGGATCGTCGGCGCCTTCGATCTCGGCCTTGTAGGCGACGTCGAGGCCGCCTTCGATCGGCAATGCGCCCCAGTTGGCCGATGGCCAGGCATAGCGGAAGTTGAAGCGCCCCATGTGCTGGTGGCCCGCTGCCGACACGCCGTAGGCACGGCGCAGGATCACCGAGCACCACGGCACCGTGGCCTGGTAGAGGGCGGCCAGCGCGCGTACGCCGTAGCGCATGATCCCTGCCTTCTCGGCCTCCAGGCCGACCTGGAACCCGGCCGTATCGACCAGGTTGACCACGGGCAGGTGAAACGCCTGGGCCATGTCGACAAAGCGCGTGAATTTCTCGGCGCTGTCGCTGTCCCAGCTGCCGCCATGGAAGGACGGGTCGCTGGCGATCACGGCCACCGGCCAGCCATCGAGCCGGGCCAGGGCGGTGATGACAGCGCAGCCCCAGTGCATGCCGATCTCGAAAAACGAATCGGCATCCACCAGCGCCTGCACGATGGGCCGGATCTTGTAGTCGGCCCGGCCATCCCGCGGAATCGCCGACAGCAGCCATTCGTCGCGGCGCGCCGGGTCGTCGCTGGGCTCGATCCGCGGCGGCAGTTCAAACACGGAAGCCGGGAGATAGGACAGGAACCGCCGCGCGCGCGCGAAGGCCTCCTGCTCGGTGCCGACCTCGTCGTCCACCACGCCGTTGCGGGTGTGGATCTGGCTGCCGCCCAGCTCGTTCTTGCTCAGTTCCTCGCCGAAGCGGGCCACCACCGATGGCGGACCCTCGTTGAACAGTTGCGAGGTTTCCCTGACCATCACCGAATAGTGGCTGGCGGCCACGCGGGCCGCGCCCATGCCCGCCACGGATCCCAATGCCAGCGACACCACCGGCACCACGGACATGTTCTCCACCACGTGTTGCCAGACCTTCATGGTGGGAATCAGGGTATGGCCCTTGATCTCGATATTGCGCACCGAACCGCCGCCACCGGTGCCGTCGACCAGCCGGATCATCGGCAGCCGCAGGTCGTGCGCCATCTTTTCGGCGTGGATCAGCTTGTCGCCCACTGCGCCCTCGTTGGCGCCGCCGCGCACGGTGAAGTCGTCGCCCACCAGCACGGCCGGCCGGCCGCCGACCTGCGCGCGGCCCATCACCAAGTTCGACGGAATGAGGTCCACCAGCCGCCCGTTGCTGTCATAGCGGCCGCTGCCGCTCAGGCCTCCCACTTCGCGGAACGAGCCGGGATCGGCAAGTGCATCGATACGCTCGCGCACCGTCAGCTTGCCAGCCGCCTTGTGGCGTTCCACCTTGCCTTCGCCGCCCATCCGGGCGGCAAGCCGCCGTCGGTAGGCCAGTTCGTCGATTTCAGGCTGCCAGCTCACTGTCCTCTCCTGTGTCTTTTCGCGGTACATGCTCGCCAACTCTCCGCAGGAGCCGTGCCAGCCACACCAGGCTCGAAAACACATTGATTTCATTGAACAATTTCCTGAGCGCCGTTAGGATGTCCACCATGACTACACAAACGTGTCCGCAACAGAGGCACGCACGGAGACGCCAGTGTCCTCATTGAAGACACCACTGGAAGGCATGGACAGGACCCCGCTTGGCGCCCTGGTTTGCTCGCGCGAGGGCGCCCGGCTGGCGGCGTTAGGGGCCTGCGCCGACCCCGCCATCGCCGACGCGGCGTTCTCCGCATGCGCCCGCGCCGCGGAGCCGAGCCGGGGACGCAAGCTGTTCCCCGTCGAAGCCGGCGCGCGGCGATTCATCGGCGTGTGCCTGGAAGACAGCGACCACCAGTTGATCCTCCTGCACCGCGCCGACCCACAGGCCGTTCTGTTCGACTTCCTTGGCACGGTGCCTTTCGCCGGCGCGATCCTCGACTATTTCCTGAACGACCCATACCAGGCCATCACCGTGGTCGACAGGGATGGCCTGGTGCGCTTCATCAGCCCTGTCCACGAGAAATTCCTGGGCCTGGAGCGCGGTGCCGGCACCGGCCGCCCCGCCGCGGACGTCATCCCCAACTCGCGGCTGCCGCAGGTGGTGGCCAGCGGCAAGGCCGAGATCGGGCAGTTGCAGCAGCTGGATGGCGCCACACGCGTGGTCAACCGCATGCCGATCCGCCAGGATGGCGAAGTGGTGGGCGCCATCGGCCAGGTCATGTTCAAGGGGCCGGAAGCCATTGGGCGCATGCACAAGGAGCTGGTCGAATTGCGCTCGGAAGTGGCGCGCTACCAGCGTGAGTTCGACGGCGTGCGCGAGCGGCAACCGGCGTTCGGCCTGATCGGCGAAAGCGCGCCGATGCAGCGGCTGCGCCGCGAAATCCAGACTGTGGCACGCCTTGACGTGCCGGTGCTGATCCTGGGCGAAAGCGGCACCGGCAAGGAACTGGTGGCCCGCGCCATCCACGGTGCCGGGCCCGAGCCGGCAAGCGAACGGCCGCTGGTCAGCCTGAACCTGGCCGCGCTGCCCGCCACGCTGATCGAATCCGAGCTGTTCGGCCACGCGCCCGGCGCCTTCACCGGGAGCCAGCGCCAGGGGCAGGCGGGCAAGCTCGAACAGGCAGCCGGCGGCACGGTCTTTCTGGACGAGGTCGCCGATATCCCGATGGAGATGCAGGTCAAGCTGTTGCGCGTGCTCGAAGACCACATGGTGGAACGCCTTGGCAGCCGCCGCGCGCAGCGGGTCGACTTCCGGCTGGTTTCGGCCACCAACCGCGACATTCCCGAACTGATCGACGCCGGGCGGTTCCGCCTCGACTTGTACTACCGGCTCAGTGGCGTGGTGCTGCGCATCCCTGCCCTGCGCCAGCGGCGCGAGGACATTCCCGCCCTGCTGCAGCATTTCGTCGATGCCTTCTGCGCGCGCAACGGCATGCCGGCGCCGGGCATCGACCATGAGGTGGCGCGCCATCTTGCCGGCCAGCCATGGCCCGGCAATGTGCGCCAGTTGCGCCAGCGCATCGAGGAAGCGTTGGTCTTCTGCGACGGCCGTACGCTGCGCGTGGCGGATTTTGCACGTGGCGAATCCGCACGCGGGCAGCTTTCGGGCCTGGAAAGCCACGCCTCCGTGCATGCGGCCGAACCAGCGTATCCGCACGAAACGTCCTCGGCAGACGACCCGCCATCGACCTCTCCCGCACTTCGATCAACCAGCGAGCCCGCCGCGGGGATGAAGGAGCTTGCCTATGCCGCGGTGATGGACGCCGTCGCGCGACATGGCGGCAACAAGAAGCGCGCGGCCGAGCAACTGCGGATCTCCCGCTCGCACCTGTACAAGATCCTGGAGCGCGGGCCGCACGCATAGCGATCGAAATAAGGGCAATATCACCCGGTGGTGACGTTGGCCGCACGCGTGCACAGCAAGCAAACCTCCTTAAAAAAGCCTTGACTTCGATGCCGGCAGGAATCATCTTATATTCATCGCATGCGATTGAATCGCAAGCGATGTACGAAGGCCTGATTCACCTACCTTCATGGCCTGATCCAGTCACACCGCAGGAGATCCACATGCTTCACTTCACCAACGCCGCCCGCGAATTCGTTGAAACTGGCTTCCCCGGCATCCGGGTGGCAACGATCTGGGCAGAGAACGGCGAAGGTGCGGACTTCATCGAATTCAAGGCGGGCGCCCGTTTCCCGCTGCATGACCATGAAGGCCCTGAACAGATCCTCGTGCTGTCGGGACGCATCCGCTTCGGCGACCTGGTGCTGTCCGCGGGTGACTTTATGAAGATCGGCAACGGCGAACAGCATGATGCCGAGGCCCTCGAAGATTCCGTGTTCTTCCTCGCGCACGTCGGCGGCGCGATTATCCAGGAGTAAGACCATGAGCAGCCAACGCAACGACTACAGCCCGATCAGCTGCGAGTTCCACGACCGGCTCGAAGATCTCGCGACACTGCGCAAGCGGACCAGCGTCAGCTACCTCGACGACGACGGCGTTCTGCAGCATCGCAATGCTACCGTCAAGGACGTGTTCAACCGCGGCGGCGCCGAATACGTACTGCTTAGCTCTGGCGAGACCGTGCGGCTCGACCGGCTGGTCGAAGTCGACGGCAACAAACTCAGCGACTACTGAACACATGCCCGGCGGCCTTGCGACGTGCAAGGCCGCGTCACCTTGAACGCATCCCTCAGGCCGCTTCCCTCAGCGCACCGAAGCCCGAGCGCGCGGCCTGGATAAAGGCGAGCATGGCGCTGGAGACATAGGCGTCGCGGCGCCGTATGAACAGCGTTTCCACATGGGATATCTCGGGTGGAAGCGCGTGGATGGCAATCGTATCCTGCGCGGCGGCGACGACGCCACGCGGCAACAGCGTGACGCCGATACCGCCCGCGACGCACGCCAAGATGGCATCCAGCGAGCCGAATTCGAGCGGCGTCGCGGCACGAATCCCGGCCTGCGCCAGCAGCCCTTCCAGCCGTTGCCGGTACGAGCAGCCAAGGCGAAACACGATGGTCTTCAGTTGTTGCGTGGATTGCAGGGCTTCCAGCGATTTCACGCTCCGCGGCGTCACCAGCACCTGCGCCGCCCTGGGGCAATGGGTGAAAGGACGCTGAGTTGCGGGATACCGAGGCTGAATCCGCCTTGACATAATATTCTCTATCCACAATACTAAATAAACTTTAATTCTTTTTTTGAGAACGTCACCGCAAGGTGCCGAAGCCGGTGTGGAACTTGCTGAACTTGAAATCTTCCAGGCCGTCGCACGCGAACAAAGCATCACGCGTGCGGCCAAGACCCTGGAACGGGTGCAATCCAACGTCACCACGCGCATCAAGCAGCTGGAGGAAAGCCTGGGCGTGGCGCTGTTCCAGCGTGACAGCAAGAAGATGATCCTGACGCCCGAGGGCCAGCGCCTGCTGGGCTATGCCGAGCAATTGCTCGCGCTGGCCGAGGAGGCACGCCAGTCCATGCGCACCAATGCGCCAAGCGGCAGGCTGCGCCTGGGCTCGATGGAAAGCTCGGCGGCAACGCTGCTGCCAAAGCCGCTGGGGCGTTATCACGCGGCCTGGCCGGATGTCGAACTGACCGTCACGACGGGCACCACGCAATTCCTGGTCGACGCCGTGCTGGCGCACCGTCTCGATTGCGCGGTGGTGGCGCATCCGGGCACGGGCGCGCCGCGCAGCCTCGATGTCGCCGCGCTGGGTGAAGGGCTTGACGGCGTTTTCCTGCGCACCGAAGAGCTTGTACTGGTGCTGCCCGCCACGCACCCGAAGGTACGCCAGCCCAGGGACGTCACGCTGCGGCATCTGGCGGCCTTCGCCAGGGGCTGCACCTATCGGCAATGCGCGGAAGCCTGGCTGGAGGCAGGCGGCGAGGAGATGCGGCGCCGGCTCTCCGTGGTGGAAATGCCTTCCTATCATGCGATCTTTGCCTATGTCTCCGCAGGATCGGCCGTCGGCATCGTGCCGCGCTCCCTGCTGGCACTGCATCCGGATGCGGCGGAATTCCACACGGTACCGATCAGGCCGGTCCATACCTTCCTGGTCAGGCGATCCGGCTTCAGCACGTCGGGATATGAAGCCTTCCTGCGGGAACTGCGCCATGACTGACGGGCGCCTGCCTGCGCGCCATTGCAGGCTGCAACTGCTTTCTGCCCGGTGCGCCTAGGCACCCGGCGATTCAACAAAGGAACTGCATCATGGAAACAACGAAGCCCCTGGACAACCGCCGCAACCTGCTTGCACGGCTGCAAATTTCCACGCCGATCATCCAGGCGCCGATGGCAGGCGTCGGTACGCCCGCGCTGGCGGCAGCCGTGTCCGAAGCCGGCGGCCTGGGTTCGCTCGGCGTCGGCGCCATGGACGCCGAGGGCGCGCGCAAGGCGATCCGCGACACGCGTGCCCTGACCGGCAAGCCGTTCAACGTCAACCTGTTCTGCCATGCGCCGGCCCATTCCGATCCCGCGCGCGAGAAGGCCTGGCTCGACTACCTCGCCCCGCACTTCGCGGAGCACGACGGCACGGCCCCTGCCACGCTGCGTGAGATCTACAAGAGCTTCGTCGAAGACGAGGACATGTTCCGGATGCTGCTGGAAGAAAAGCCCGCGGTCGTGAGCTTCCATTTCGGCCTTCCCGCCCAGCACAAGATCGATGCGCTGCGCGACGCGGGCATCGTGCTGCTGGCCAGCGCGACGTCGCTGCAGGAGGCTCGCCAGATCGAAGCCGCGGGTATCGACGCCATTGTTGCGCAGGGCATCGAAGCGGGCGGCCATCGCGGCGTGTTCGATCCGGCCGCCTACGACGAAGGGCTCGGTACGCTGGCGCTCGTGCGTGTCCTGGTGCAGAACACCGGCCTGCCGGTGATTGCAGCCGGCGGCATCATGGACGGCGCGGGCATTGCGGCGGTACTGACGCTCGGCGCGCAAGCGGCGCAACTTGGCACGGCTTTCGTCGCCAGCCCCGAGACATCGGTCGATGCCGCCTATCGCAGCGCGCTCGCGGCGGACAGCAAGCGCCCTACCACGCTCACGCGCGCCATCTCCGGCCGCGCCGCCCGGGGCTTCACGAACCGCTTCACGGCGCTCGGCGAGCATCCGGACGCGCCGGCCATTCCCGACTATCCCATCACGTATGACGCCGGCAAAGCGCTCCACGCTGCCGCCAAGGCCACGGGAAGCGCCGACTACGCGGCCCAGTGGGCAGGACAGGCGGTACCGCTGGCCCGATCGCTGCCCGCTGCCGCGCTGGTCGAACAGCTGCGGTCGGAACTCCAGGACGCGATCGCGCGCCTGGCCTCGCTGCAACGCGTGACCGCCTAGCCTTGCCGGGCCAGACGCTGTGTCAGCGATGCAGCGGTCCGGCCTGCGTAGTGGCACTAGCGGCGGCACAAGTGGCACGGCGCTCGCGTATCCACCGCACGCGTTCGGTCAGCCGCCGCTTCCAGTCATCGGCCAGTCCATCCACGGCAATCAGCGCCAGCATGTCATCGACTTCCGGGACGTGCGCCGACACGACCTGCCAGAACTCGCTGATCGAAAACCGGCCGGTCGCGCGTTCGAGGCGCTCCAGAACATCTCCCTGCCGGATCGATCCCGGCCGGAGCACGCGGTAATACCACCCGGTGATGCGTTCCCTGGCCACCAGCAACGACATCCCTTCGACAGCGAAACGATGATTGATCTTCCAGCAAGGACTGCGCGGCTGCGAAACCTGCAGCACCACGCTGCCGGCCCGATAGATATCGCCGATATGCACGCTGCACTCGTCGAGCCCGACCGTGGCAATGTTCTCGCCAAGGCTGCCGGGAACCAGCGCATCGGCAACCGGGGGAAAGCCGCTCGCCAGGATGGCATAGTTTTCCGTGGCGAAATGGTGGACGGCCTTCTCCGGCCCGCCATGCACCCGCCTATCCGCATGCTGATCGCCAACGATGCCATCCGCGGCGACCCGGACCTCGCCGTCGATGCGCCGCTTGAAGATGCCGCTGCGATGCCCTTCTTCGCCTAGTATGCCGATGCCGCCGGCAAAGATCGCGTCAATGGGTACGTTGCTTGTCGTCTCAGGCATTGGTGACTCCGTCATGCATCTGGTCGGACTATAGATTCACAGCAGCCAGCATGGCTAATGCTTTATAGGCATTCCATGCATCACTACCAATCATGGATGGAGGCCCGGCGACATGGAACTGCGCCAGCTGAAGATGTTCTGCGCGGCTGCGGAGTATGGCAGCTTCACGGCTGCCGCGGAAAAGGTGCACTGCGTGCAATCGAACATCACCATGCGCGTCAAGGAGCTTGAGGCCGAACTGCGGCAGCCGCTCTTTATCCGCCGCAAGACCGGCATCACGCTGACCTCGGCCGGACAGGTCTTCCTTGGCTATGCACAGCGGATCCTCCAGCTCACGGAGGAAAGCCGCAGCGCGCTGCTGGACAGCTCCGTGCCCGCCGGTCCGTTGCGGCTTGGCTCCATGGAGACCACCGCCGCGGTGCGGTTGCCAAGGGTGCTGGCACGGTATCGCGAGCGCTATCCCGAGGTGCAGCTATCGCTGGCCACCGGCACCACGGCGGAGCTGATCAAGGCCGTCGAGGCGCATCGGCTGGATGGCGCCTTTGTCGGCGGCTTTCACCAGAACCCCTCGCTCCACCAGGAAGCGATCTTCAACGAGGAACTGGTGCTGGTCAGCAGCAACAGGTACGCCTCGCTTGCCGCGCTGGCCAACGAGATGACCCAGCAGACCGTGCTGGTGTTTCGCTCCGGCTGCTTTTATCGCTCCACGCTGGAACAATGGCTCTACCAGGCCGGGCTGATCCCGGGGCAGATCCTGGAACTCGGGACGCTTGACGGCATCCTGTCCTGCACCGCGGCGGGCATGGGCGTCACGATCCTGCCCAAGGCGGTGGTCGAGCACCATGAATCGCGCGACCAGATTTCATGCCATCGCTTGCCCGACGAGTTCGCGAAGGTGGCGACGGTTTTTATCCGGCGCAAGGACTCGTTCGAAACGGCGGCGCTGCGGGCGATGGCTAGCCTGGCGCATGAGCAATTCGCAGTGTCCGGTTGATGTGCCGGCCGGTCAGCCGGCGCGCGCCAGCCGGCTTTCCAGTCCCAGCAAGATCGCGGTCAGCACCGTACAGGCAACGACGGCCGGCAGCGGCAGGCCCAGCAGGACCGCGCCGCCGCTGGCCAGCGCGGGAGGATGGCGCAGCATCGTTGCCTGGATGCCCAGCAGCACGATGCATCCAGGCAGCCATAGCAGTGGCTGGTGACTGATCTGGGCTGCCGGCAGGGAAGTCATCAGCGCGCCGACGATGAATGCGGCTGCACTGCTTACCAGGTGGGAAGCGGCAAAGCCCGCGATGCGCCTTGCCCCGACCCGCGCCGGGACGCCGGCAGTCAGTGCAGTGATCACCAGCGGAAACACCGCCGCTTCCGATGCCCACACGGCGGCCAGCGGCATGCCGAGGGTGCAGACCAGCAATGCCCTGAGGAGTGGCGCCATTCAGGCGACGGCCTGCAGGAGCGGCGCTGCGGTACGGTGTTCGCCCGCATGCCAGCCCGAGAACCCCGCCACCAGCTCCACGACGCGCTCGGCGGCGGGAACGATACCGTGGATCTTGCCTACCCCCTGCCCCGCGTACAGCGACAGTTTCTCCGCCATCTCCGGCTTGTCGATGACGCGCGCGCCACCTCCGACGTACTTGATCGGATTCCACTTCTTGCGGTTGGGGATCACCCGGTGCGGCGTGCCGAACTTCCATCCGAACGAATAACCGGTCCGATACTCGGTGTCATCGATGGTCGCCTCCACGATCTTCTGTTTGTAGAGGTCGTGCGCCAGGGACTCGTTGCTGGCGACAAAGGCGGTGCCCACCCACACCCCGGCGGCGCCCGCTTCCAGCACGGCCCGCACGTCGGCACGATCGGTGATGCCGCCGGCAGCCAGCACCGGCCGGCCCTCGGCAATCTCGACGAAGGCAGGTACCAGCGACAGCACGCCGATGGTGCCGCGGTTGAGGTGGCCGCCGCCTTCGGCGCCCTGCGCGACCAGGATGTCGGCGCCCCAGGCTATCGCCTGCCGGGCAAGCGCGACCGAACCCACTTGCACGATCACCGTGATGCCAGCCGCTTTCGCGCGGGGGATCATCTCGGCAAAGTCGCCATAGAACAGCGAGACCACCCGCGGCTTCTCTTCGAGGATCACGCGGAACTGCGCCTCGAAGACTTCCGGGCCGCCGAAAGACGGAACGATGTTCACGCCAAACGGCTTGTCGGTAAGTGCCTTGGTCTCCCGGATCCACCTGCGCAATGCCAGCGGCGGCAGCCGCAGCCCGCCGATATGCCCCAGGCCACCCGCATTGGACACGGCAGCGGTCAGCGCCGGCCCCGATATGCCGGCCATGCCCGCCTGGAACACCGGATAGCGGATGCCGCACAGGGCTGCCGCCGGCCCCATCGGCGCGGCGTGCAGGGAGTCTTGTTGGATCGGTTGCATCATCAGAGCTCCACTCGCTTGCCGAGCATGCGCTTCAGCGTGTCATTCTTGAGAACGAAATGATTCTTCATGGCCCCGAAAATATGGAGCGCCAGTCCGGCCAGGAACGCATACGCGCCGATCTTGTGCAGGAGCCTGGCTACGTACTCCACCTCCGGGTTGAGCCCCACGATGGCAGGCAGCGCGATCCCGCCCGGCAGCCGCACCACGTCACCAGCCGCCGACATGGCCAGCCAGCCATCAAGCGGCAGCAGCACGGGCGCCAACGCCAGCGCGACGGCGACCGAGCGGCTGATCATCACTTCGATGGGATTCGGGGTGCCCACCGGCAGCGGGTGATAGGACGTGAGCCGTGCCCACAGCCGGTATGCCGCCACGACGAACAGCACCGTGCCCAGCGTGCTGTGCATCGCGATCAGCTCTGCCTTGGCAGCGCCTGCGTCCATCTGGCCCGCCGACAGGCCAAGCCAGACCATTACCGACACCGCGGCTGCGATCAGCCAGTGCAGGCCGATCGTGATGGGCGAAAAGCCCAGTCCTGTGTCTCTCATCTGCATCGTTCCACTCCAAATGAACTCAAATCCATGTCTGTGCGGATCGGCGAATCGTGCCACGCAAGCGCCTGCGCCACCGATCCGCTGCCTCAGTGGCTCACCGCGCCGGACGCGCCGATGCCGGTTTGCGCACGGACAAACTGGTCGCCATAGGCATCCCGCTCGCGGCGGCTGCGCGCGCTGCGATCGGTGACCGATACCAGCCAGGTGCACAGCAGCGCTACATTCATCGAGACGATGGCGGGATAGTCGTAGGGAAAGACGGCTGCCTTGAAGCCAAGGATCTTGACCCAGACCGCGGGCGACAGAACGACCAGCCCGACCGCGCAAACCAGCCCGGCGATGCCGCCCGCGAGCGCCCCGCGCGTGGTCAGCCCCTTCCAGTAGATGGAAAGCACCAGGATCGGGAAATTGACCGAAGCTGCCACGCCGAAGGTCAGCGCCACCAGGAAGGCGATGTTCTGCTCCTTGAACAGGATCCCGAGCGCTACCGCAACCACGCCGATCGACACCGACGCCACGCGCGACACACGCATCTCTTGCGCAGGGCTGGCGGTATTCTTCCTGAGCACCCTGGCATACAGGTCGTGGGAAATCGCAGAGGTGCCGGCCATGGTCAGGCCCGCGACGACCGCCAGGATGGTGGCGAAGGCAACCGCTGACAGAAAGCCCAGGAACAAGTCGCCACCGAGCGCCTTGGCCAGATGCATCACCGCCATATTGCTGCCGCCGATCATCTTGCCGCCCGGCACGCCCCCCTCGAAGTACGCCGCATCCTGTCCGACGATGACGATGGCAGAGAGCCCCAGCACCGCGACGATAAGAAAGAAGAACCCGATGAACCCGGTCGCGATAAAGACTGACTTGCGGGCTTGCTGCGCATCGGGCACCGTGAAGAAGCGCATCAGGATGTGCGGCAGCCCCGCCGTGCCGAACACCAGGCCCACCGACAGCGACAGCATCGAAAGCGGATCGGAGACGAGCGCGCCGGGCGCGAGGATCTTCACGCCGTCCTTGTGGCTGGCCACCGCCTGCGTCAGCAGCGTTTCAAACGAGAAACCGAACCGCCACAGCGCAAGGATCGCCAGCAGCGTGCCGCCGGCCAGCAGCAGGACCGCCTTGATGATCTGCACCCAGGTAGTCGCGACCATGCCGCCGAAGGTGACATAGATCATCATCAGCAGGCCAACGCCAATCACGGCGTAGTTGTAGTCGAGCCCGAACAGCAGCTGGATCAGTTGCCCCGCCCCAACCATCTGGACGACCAGGTAGAAGCACACGATCGTCAGCGAGCCGAAGGACATGAAAGTACGGACCCTGTCCTGGTCCAACCGGTAGGAGGCGATATCGGCGATCGTCACCTTGCCGAGATTGCGGATCTTCTCCGCGAGCAGGAACAGCAGCAGCGGCCATGCGACGAAGAAGCTGATTGCATAGATGAAGCCGTCGTAGCCCTTGGCGAAGATCATGCTGGTGACACCCAGCAGCGCGGCCGCCGACATATAGTCACCGGCCAGTGCCAGGCCATTCTGGAAGCCGGTGATGCCGCCATTGCAGGTGTAGAAGTCCTCCAGCGATTTGGTCCGGGACGCGGCCCAGTAGGTAATGCCCAGTGTCGCCAGCACGAACAGCAGAAACATGACGATGGCGACCACGTTGATCGGCTGGGTCTGCACCGACTGCAGGGCAGCCGGGGCGGCATGGACGACGGCGGCGCCCAGCACGGCGCCCGATGCCAGGAACAGGGTGGCGATGGACTTCATTTCGAGGCCTCCCGGATCAGCTTGCTGGTGAGGCCGTCGAACTCATTGTTGGCACGGCTTACGTAGAGGCCGGTCAGCAGCCACGCGCCGAGGATGATCAGCACCCCGACCAGCCAGCCGACGCTGACGCTGCTTTGCGCGGAGATCCGTGCGGCCAGCGTATCGGGGCTCAGCGCCGCGACGAGAATGAAAAGGTAGTACGGCACCAGCGTGACGGCGGATAGCACCACCACCAGCCGCTTTCGTCGCCGGACCAGTTCCTCGAAGAGTGGATGTTCGCCAATGATGGAATAGGCGGTTGTATGGGGCATGTCTCCTCCTTTTTTGATCGTGCAGCAGTGATGCAGATAAGGTTGGTACGCCTAAATTAGGTGGCCGGAGCCCTCATGTAAAACGATCTTTGGTGATGCCTTCCATCACTGCCGGTGAGGGATAAAACCCTGCGGAAACGGCGGGTGCATGCAAAAAAAGGCCGCCTGTCAGAGACAGGCGGCCTGGTGCTTGGATTGACGCGCGATGGCGCGGACGGGGCGGACGGCGAGGACCGTGCGGCCCGCAGCGGCTACTTCGCCGTCGGCATGGCGAACTCCGCACCCTTTGCAATGCTGTCGGGCCAGCGCTGCATCACGGACTTCTGGCGCGTGTAGAACCGGACGCCTTCCTCGCCATAGGCATGCATGTCGCCGAACAGGCTGCGCTTCCAGCCGCCAAAGCCGTGCCAGGGCACCGGGATCGGTTCAGGAGCGAATCATGAGTGCACCGAACCGCTATGACGATGAGCGTGAAGTCGTCCACTCCGGACGCCGCGGTTGCCGCTGCCGCCAGGGCGTTCCCGGCGTGGTCGGAGACGCCTCCCATCCGTCGCGCGCGGATCATGCAGCGCTTCCTGCAGCTGATGATCATCGCCGGCAGCAAGACCCATGGGGAAGCCCTGCGGCGACAGGATGTCTTCAATCCGGCGACCGGTGCCGTGTCGCGACAGGTCGTGCTGGGAACGCGCGGCGACCTGGTCGCGAACAATAGGCTGTGGCTCGATTCACTGTTTTAAACATGCGCAGGCTGGATTTCCAGGGCACAGCGAGGCAACGATTCGGGAAGGCGCGACGCGCCGCAAATTGTCGCCTTTTATACTTCTCGATAGAAAGGGCCGGAAATCACGGCTGCCTTCCGCACCGCGAGTGACCATGCGTCCCCTGCTGCAAGCCCGCCTCGTCAACGATGTCTTCGGCGACCCCGCCTTGTTCATGGACTTTTTGGACGAACGGCGCGCGCTGCTGTTCGACCTGGGCGACATCACCGTGCTGATGCCGCGCGAGCTGATGCGCGTCTCGCACGTGTTCGTCACGCATGCGCATATGGATCACTTTTCCGGCTTCGACCACTTGTTGCGGGTACTGCTCGGGCGCAAGCCGTCCATCGCCCTGTATGGCGGGCCAGGGTTCCTGGCGCAGGTCGGGCACAAGCTGCGTGCCTATACCTGGAATGTGGTGCATCGCTACGACATGGAACTGGTCGTGGAGGCGACTGAACTTGCACTGGACGGGCACCTGCGGAGCGCCCGGTTTTCCAGCCGGGATCGATTCGCCGGCGTGACCGGCGCGACGACTGAACAGACCGACGATATCGTTCACGACGAGACGACGTTCCGCGTGCGCGCCGGCTTTGTCGACCATGGCATTCCGTGCCTGTCCTACCTGGTCGAGGAGAAGGTGCGGCTCGGCATCAACAAGGCGCGCCTGGAAGCATCGGGCATGACAAAAGGCGCCTGGCTGCGCGAGCTGAAGCATGCGGTCCTGACCGGTGTCCCCCCGGACACGCCGATGCTCGTGCAATGGCGCGACAGAAGCGGCGACCGTGCGGTGACACGAACGGTCGGTGAATTAAGCCGCCTGATTCTCGACGCCGAGCCCGGCCAGCGCATCGGCTACGCGACGGACCTGCGCGATACCAGCGACAACATGCAAGCGCTGTCGAACTTGATGCAAGGCGTCGACCAGCTCTTTATCGAGAGCGTGTTCCTGGATGAAGATCGCGCGCATGCGCTACGCAAGAACCACCTGACCGCCGCGCAGGCTGGCCGGATCGCGCGCTGCATCGGCGCCCGCGCGGTGACGCCATTTCACTTCTCGCCGCGCTACCGTAGCCGCGCGGCGGAGCTGGCTGGCGAAGTACGGGCTGCCTGGGAGCACCCCTGACGTTGGCTTGATCGGCTGCCTGGATTGGCTGACTTAAAAAAGCTGGCGCCGGCCATCGTAGTCGAGAACGATCTGGTTCATCGCGCCCAGCAGCGCCTGACCGCCGCCGCCGAGCGACTGCCCGATCGCGCGCATATAGCCCAGCAACTGCGCCTGCGCGGCATTGGCTACCTCGGTGGTAATCCCTTCGTCATCGTGCAGGATCACGTACGACCGCGCGAAGCCGTAGATCAGGAAGTAAGCCGCCGCGTGGCCGGGATCGGCGGACATCAGCGCCAGCGATTGCTGCTTGACCTTGAGGAATGCGTCCGTTCCCGGAACGCTGTTGGCAAACTGCTCGGTAACCGTCTTGAAGTCCATGGGGTGTCTCTCAGAGGAAAAAATCGAACCGTTCAGACCTGCTGCAACATGCGCCGCAACAGGCTGGCGCCGTCGGGACCCTTGTAGGCACGCTGCCAGAGAGCCTCGACCATGTTTGTGTAAAGCGACACAGCCTCCGGCGCGGCAGTCACAGAGGCGATGCCCGCCGAAATATTGGGAAACTCGCCGAAGCGGAACGGACTGATCGCCACGTACGAGCCGGTAGTCCGCTCGAAAACCTGGAACGTGGCGTTCGGCATGCTCTCATTGACGATGCCGATCTGCATGCCGGCACGCTGTTCGTCAAGCAACACCGCAATGCGCTCCACTTCCGCGCGCGCCGCCAGCGATCGCTCCATGCGGGTCGCGGGCGGCAGGTCCATCCGGCCGATCAGCCCGAAATGGACGAAGCGTTCGAGTTCGCGCAATCCGATCAGGCTCAGGATTGGCGCCGGATGCGATGCATACGAATCCTTGCGCTCGCGCAGCAAGGCCATGATGGACTGGATACGGCCGTCGTCGTTGTCGCCGCTCTCCCTCAGCATCTGCTCAAGATAGCGGTCGTAGTCCGGCGAGGTCAGCAGGAACGAAATCGGCTCGAAGTGCGCAAGGATCCGGGTGGCGCCCTGCTCGAGCTGGCGCATCCGTTCGATGTAGGCGATGGCCGATGGGTAGTATTCCGTGCCGGCGCCGAGCAGCGATTCCAGCGAGGTGTCGAGGATGCCGGCCAGGCGCTCGAGCGTCTCGATCTTGACGATCTCGCCCTTCTCCATGCGATAGACCGCCGCGCGGGAAATGCCCAGCACTTCGGCAATCTGCTCGGCCCGCAGTTGCGCCCCGAGCCGGTAGGCCCGCAGCCGCGCCCCCAGTGCCTCGAAGTCGATTCCGCCTGTGCCGGTGGCGCGACGTTCCATTTCAGTCTCAATAATTAGATCAAAGCCACTATAGCATGGGGCGGTCGGCGTGCGCATCGCCTGTTCACGCGGGCTAGGGAAAAACCCGGGGCGGCAGCAAAAACACTTGCCATCCCGCCATGCGCCGCATAGTCTAAAAAAATAGATTCTAAGAACCGCTGCACAGTCCCCACCCGCCATGCACGGCAAGGGAAGTAATGCAGTGCTTTCTGAGGCCCTTACAGTCTAAAAATGGAGACAGCATGACAAGCCAGCCAATGACCCAACCTGTAGCCGCGACGGAGGCGCCGACTTCGCCCTACGCGTGGAAAGCCCTGGCCGGATCCGCCATCGGCTACGCCATGGACGGGTTCGACCTTCTGATCCTGGGCTTCATGCTGCCCGCGATCAGCGCCGCGCTTGCGCTCACCACCGGCCAGTCTGGCGCGCTGGTCACGTGGACGCTGGTCGGCGCCGTCGCCGGCGGCATCGTCTTCGGCGCGCTGAGCGACCGTTATGGCCGCGTGCGGGTGCTGACGTGGACCATCGTGCTGTTCGCGGTGTTTACCGGCATGTGCGCCCTGGCCCAGGGCTTCTGGGACCTGCTGGTCTACCGCACCATTGCCGGCATCGGGCTCGGCGGCGAATTCGGCATCGGCATGGCGCTGGCCGCCGAGGCGTGGCCAGCGAGCAAGCGCGCGCGCGTTTCATCCTATGTCGCGCTGGGCTGGCAATCGGGCGTGCTGATGGCTGCGTTGCTGACGCCGTTGCTGCTTCCCGTGGTGGGTTGGCGCGGGATGTTCGTGATCGGGGTGCTGCCGGCGCTGGTGGCATGGTTTATCCGCAACCGCCTGCATGAGCCCGAAGTGTTCGTGCGCAGTGCGCGCACGGAAAAGAAGCCCAATGCATTCAAGCTGCTGGTCGCGGATCGCAAGACCACGCGCACCAGCCTGGGCATCGTGATCCTGTGCTCGGTCCAGAACTTCGGCTACTACGGCATCATGATCTGGCTGCCGACCTACCTGTCCAGGGCGCTGGGCTTTTCGCTGACCAAGTCGGCCTTGTGGACCTCGGTGACCATCGTGGGCATGATGATCGGCGTCTACGTCTTTGGCCACGTGGCCGACCGCATCGGGCGCAAGCCGACGTTCCTGATCTTCCAGGCAGGCGCGGTGGCGATGGTGCTGACCTATGCCAGGTTGTCCGACCCCATGACCATGCTCTGGGCCGGCGCCGTCATGGGCATGTTCGTCAACGGCATGATCGGCGGCTACGGCGCGCTGATTTCCGAGGCTTACCCGACCGCGGCCCGCGCCACGGCGCAGAACGTGCTGTTCAACATCGGCCGTGCCGTGGGCGGGCTGGGGCCGATCGTGGTCGGCGCCATCGCTGCAGCGTATTCGTTCCAGCTTGCCATCGCGCTGCTTGCGAGCATTTATGTGATCGACATGATCGCCACCATCTTCCTCATCCCCGAACTGAAGGGCGTGGAACTGGAATAACGCCGGAGCCCTCCAGGCATTCCTTCGCTGCGCCGTCCGGCGCAGCGCCATCCTCAGGAGTCACCAACATGTGTGCCACCGTGTGTAGCGCGGATTCCGCGGCTACCGTAGCCTCCTATCGCTGTCGAATCGTCGAACACTACTGGGTCAACCAGCGCTACAAGTACATCCGGCTTGAATCGGACGCCCCGATCGCGGCGATGACGCGGCCCGGACAGTTCTATCAACTCAGTTGCCCCGCCACGGCCGAAGCGCAGCCGTTCCTGCTGCGGCCGATGAGCGTCTATGGCGCCGGTCCGGAAAGCGGGCGCATCGAATTTCTCTACAACGTCACCGGCGTTGGCACGCGGGCGATGGCCACGCTGCCGGTCGACGGCCGGCTGGACATCGTCGGCCCGCTCGGCAATACGTTTACGTTCAAGCCGTCGTTCCGCCGCATCCTCGTGGTCGCGCGCGGCGTCGGGCTGGCGACGATGGCGCCCTTGATCCGCCAGGCTGCCGAGGCCGGCACCGCCATCACCGCGGTCATGTCGGCGCGTACCTCGGGCGACCTGATGGAGAAGGAATTCCTGCGCGGCGCCAGCGCCGAGGTGCACGCCGTGTTCGATGCCGACGGCACATCGTCGGTCGAGGCGGTCGAAGCCTTGACCCGCCGCCTGATCGACACGCAACGCCCTGATGCCATCTACACCTGCGGCTCGCACCGCCTGCTGATGCTGCTCCAGCGCGTACTCGAGGACCACCCCGGCATCCAGGGGGAAGTCGCGATGGAGCAGCGCATGGCATGCGGCATGGGTGTGTGCCTGTCGTGCGTGCGGCTGTTCGATTGCGATGGCGACAAGCAGTTCCTGCGCGTCTGCCGCGAGGGTCCTGTTTTCAAGATCAGTGAAGTGGTTGGGGAGGTGGAATTTGGCTAATCTGACTGTCCGGGTTGGCGACCTGACGTTGCGCAACCCCGTGATGCCCGCATCCGGATGCTTCGCCATCGAGTACCGCGAGGCGATGGATCTGAACCGGCTTGGCGCGCTGGTCATCAAGAGCGTCTCGCCGAAGTCGCGCGCGGGCAACCCCACCCCGCGCGTGGCCGAAACCTTCAGCGGCATGCTCAACTCGATCGGCATCCCCAGCAAGGGACTCGACTACTACCGCAAGGAAGTCCTGCCGGCCTACACACAGTACAACACCCCGGTGGTGGTATCGATTTCCGCGGATACGGCCGAGGAGTTCGGCACCGCCTGCGAGGAGATGTCGCTGCCCGAAGTCGACGTGATCGAGGCCAATATCTCCTGCCCCAACCTGGAAGCGGACGGCATGGCCTTCGCCATGCTGCCCGAGACCACCTACAAGGCAGTCTCCGCGATTCGCCGCCGCACCCGGCACCCGTTCTGGGTCAAGCTGACGCCCAACGCCGGCAATATCGCCGCCGTCGCCCGCGCTGCCGAGGAAGCCGGTGCCGATGCGATCGTGATGGGCAACACCGTGCTGGGCATGGCGATCGATATCCGCACGCGCAAGCCCAGGCTCGGCAATGTCATGGGTGGCCTGTCCGGGCCTGCGATCAAGCCGATTGCCCTGCGGCTGGTGCATCAGTGCTATCGCGCCGTGCGCATCCCCATCATCGGCTGCGGCGGCATCCAGAGCGCCGAGGACGCGGTCGAGTTCATGCTCGCGGGGGCGTCGGCGATCCAGGTCGGCACGGCCTCGTTCCGGGATCCGGCGGTCATGCAGAAGATCATCGACGGGCTCGATGCGTACTGCGAGCAGGCCGGCATCGCATCGATCCGCGACCTGACCGGGCAGGTGATCCTCGACCGCCAGCTCAGCGACCGCTGGCTGCGCTTTGCCCAGCAATCCGGCTGAGCAACGGGACTTGTCTATGGAAATCCTGGAACTCAGGCCGCTGGCCGAACAGTTGTTCGCCGACATCGGCGCGCTGTCGTTCGATGGCGTCGGCATTACCCGCGACAGCTATGGCGCCGGCGAATCGGCCGCCGCCGATTACCTGCGGCGCTTTGCCGCGCTGCACGGGCTGCACGCGCAAAGCGATCGCGCAGCAAACCTCGTGTTCACCCTGCCCGAGGAGGACGCCGGCGCACCGGCCGCGTGGGTCGGCTCGCATCTCGATTCTGTCCCGCAGGGCGGCAACTTCGACGGCCTCGCGGGGATCGTCGCCGGGCTGCTGTGCCTGGCCGCGCGAAAGGCGCAAGGTGGGTCCGGTGCCGCGCCGCTGCGCGTGATCGCCTTCCGCGGCGAGGAGAGCGCGTGGTTCGGCAAGGCCTACATGGGATCGGGCGCGGCGCTGGGCAAGCTCGGCACGGACGACCTGGCGCTGAAGCACCGCAGTTCGGGCAAGACGCTCGCCGATTGCATGGCGGCGGCCGGCGCCGACGTCGAGGCCATCGCCGCGCAGCAACCCTTGTTCGACCGTGCCGCCGCAGCGGCATACCTGGAGCTGCATATCGAGCAGGGGCCGGTGATGGTGGCCCGCAAGCTGCCGCTGGCCGTGGTGCCCGGCATTCGCGGCAACGTCAGGCACAACCGCATCGCCTGCCTCGGCGAACCCGGGCATTCCGGCGCGGTGCCGCGTTGGCTGCGCAAGGATGCGATGTTTGCCGTGGCGGAGCTGATCACGCGGCTCGACGAACACTGGAAGGTGCTGCTCGAACGCGGCATTGACCTGGTTGTGACCACCGGGGTGGTGTCCACCGATCCCGCCGAGCATTCGATTTCACGGATTCCGGGCAAGGTCGAATTCAGCTTCGAGGCGCGCAGCAAGAGCGTGGATACGCTGGAAGGCTTCTACCAGCTGCTGCGTACGGAATGCAAGGCCATCGGCCGCGACCGCGGGGTGCATTTCGAGTTCGACCGCCGCATCGAATCGGCTCCGGCGACGATGGACCTTGCACTGTCAAACCTGCTGCGTGAGGCGTGTGCCGGCGCCGGACTGCCGGTCGAGATGGTGCCGAGCGGCGCCGGGCACGATGCCTCGCTGTTCGCCAATGCCGGCATCCCCACCGCCATGCTCTTTGTCCGCAACGAAAACGGCTCGCACAATCCCGACGAGGCGATGGACCTGGATGATTTCATGCTCGGCACGCAAGTCATGTATCGGGCACTCGAAGGCATCCCGGCCAGGAGGCAGGCATGACCGTGCAGACCCTGACCATCCGCCGCCCGGACGACTGGCACCTGCACCTGCGCGACGGCGACCTGCTGCGCGCGGTGCTGCCGGCGTCCGCCCGCCAGTTCGGCCGGGCCATCGTGATGCCCAATCTGAAGCCGCCGGTCACCACGGCGGAGGCGGCCATGACCTATCGTGAACGTATCCTTGGCGCATTGCCGCCGGGGTCCGCGTTCACGCCGCTGATGACCTGCTACCTGTGCGACACCACCGATCCGGCGGACATCCGCGCCGGCTTTGACGCCGGTGCCTTTGCCGCCGCAAAGCTGTATCCCGCCGGCGCCACCACCCACTCCGAGTATGGCGTGACGTCGATCGGCCGCGTTGCCGGCGTGCTGGCCGTCATGCAGGACATCGGCATGCCGCTGCTGATCCATGGCGAAAGCACCGATCCCGCGGTCGACGTCTTCGACCGCGAGGCGGCATTCCTGCAGGCCACCTTGCGGCCGCTGCTGGCCCGCTACCCGCGCCTGAAAGTGGTGCTGGAACACATCACCACCGCCGAAGCGGCCGACTTCGTCATGCGCGACGCGAGCGGCAGGCTGGCGGCCACCATCACGCCGCAGCACCTGATGTTCAACCGCAATGCCATGTTCGCGGGCGGCATCCGGCCGCACTACTACTGCCTGCCGGTACTGAAGCGCGAGCGGCACCGGCTGGCGCTGCGGCGCGCGGCCACCTCGGGCTCGCCGGCGTTGTTCCTCGGCACCGATTCGGCGCCGCACGACACCGGCGCCAAGGAATCCGCCTGCGGTTGTGCCGGCATCTTCAGCGCGCCCGTTGCGTTGCAGGCCTACCTGACCGTGTTCGACGAGGAACAGGCCATACACCGCTTCGAAGCCTTCGCCAGCGAAAGCGGCGCGCGCTTCTACGGCATGCCGCCGCACCAGGAGACGATCACGTTCCACCGCAGCCCCATGCACGTGACGGAACAGACCGAACTGCCGGACGGGCGGCACATCCGTCAGTTCCTGGCCGGCGAGACATTGCCCTGGACGCTCGCCTAGCCGACGCCAACTCTTATCGGATCGCATCATGACCAATACCTATCGCACCGAAGCCGACCTGCTTGGCGAACGCCAGGTGCCGGCCGACGCTTACTACGGCGTCCACACCCTGCGGGCCTGGGAGAACTTCCAGATCAGCGGCACCCCGATCTCCTCATGGCCGGAACTGATCATTGCGCTGGCCTCCGTCAAGCAGGCTGCCGCCGAGGCCAATGCCGAACTCGGCCTGCTGCCGGCCAACTTGCGCGACGCCATCCTGGCCGCCTGCCATGACGTGAGCGAAGGCATGCTGCATGACCAGTTCATTGTCGACACGATCCAGGGCGGAGCCGGCACGTCGACGAACATGAATGCCAACGAGGTCGTCTGCAACCGCGCGCTCGAGCACATGGGGCACAGCAAGGGCGAATACCAGTTCCTGCACCCGAACGAGCACGTCAACATGGCGCAGAGCACCAACGACGTCTATCCGACCGCGCTGCGCATTGCCACGTACTTTGCCATCGAGCACCTGCTTGAAGCGATGCAAGTGCTGCACGCCGCGTTCGACCGCAAGTCGACGGAGTTTTCCGGCCTGCTCAAGCTCGGGCGCACCCAGTTGCAGGATGCCGTGCCGATGACGCTCGGCCAGGAATTCTCCACGTACGCGGTCATGCTCGAAGAAGACATGGCACGCCTGCGCGAAACCGCGTTGCTGATCCGCGAGATCAACCTCGGCGCCACCGCGATCGGCACCGGCATCACCGCGCACCCCGACTATGCGCCAAAGGCCCTGGCTGCATTGCGCCGCATCACCGGCATCGACCTGTGTCTCGCGCCCAACCTGGTGGAAGCCACGCAGGATTGCGGCGCCTTCGTGCAGATCTCCGGCGTGCTCAAGCGCATCGCCGTCAAGCTGTCCAAGACCTGCAACGACCTGCGACTGCTGTCGAGCGGGCCGCGCGCGGGCTTCGGCGAGATCAACCTGCCGCCGATGCAGGCGGGGTCGTCGATCATGCCGGGCAAGGTCAACCCGGTCATCCCGGAGGTCGTGAACCAGATCGCCTTCGAAGTGTTCGGCAACGACATCACCATCACCTTTGCCGCGGAAGCCGGCCAGCTGCAGCTCAATGCCTTCGAGCCGGTGATTGCCGCCAGCCTGCTGCGCAGCTTCCGGCACCTGACCAATGGCTGCCTGACGCTGGCGCGGAAATGCGTCGACGGCATTACCGCCAACCCGGAACGCCTGCGCGAGACCATCGAGCGCTCGATCGCACTGGTTACGGCGCTCAATCCCGTGATCGGCTACAAGAACGCGACCTCGGTCGCCGCCGAGGCCCATGCCAAGGGCACCACCATCCGCGAAGTGGTGCTGGCACGGGGCCTGATGACCGCCGAGGCGCTGGACGAAGCACTGCGCCCCGAAACGCTGATCCGGCCGCGTGCCGACAAGCTCGGCGGCAAGCCATGAACGAGGGAGTCTTCATGCCCCGCCCTCGCACCGCACTCACGCTGCAGGCGTCCGTCGGCCGCGCGCTGATCGAGGCCGGCTGCGTCCGCTTTCGCCGCGACGAGCCCTTCCGGCTGCCCTCGGGCTGGGCCAGCCCGGTCTATATCGATTGCCGTCGGCTGATCTCGTACCCGGCACTGCGCCGCGCGCTGGTGCAGCGTGGCCTGCAGCTGCTGCGCGAGCGCGGCCGTTTGGCCGGCATCGACGCGGTCGCCGGCGCGGAATCCAGCGGGATCGCGTTCGCCGCGTGGGTGGCCGAGCTGCTCGACCTGCCGCTGATCTACGTGCGCAAGGAAGCGCGCGGCATCGGCCCCGCCGCGCAGGTCGTCGGCGACATCCGCGCCGGCGACCGCGTGCTGCTGGTCGACGACATGATGGCAGCGGGCCGGTCCAAGGCCGCCTTCTGCGCGGCACTGTCCGACGCTGGGGCAGTCGTGCACGACATCCTGGTCCTGTTCGACTACGCCACGTTCCCGACGCAGGCGGCCCTGTCCCGCTGGCAGCCAGCCATCCATGCGCTGGCCACGTGGCGCGACATCCTCGACGCGCTGCACGAGTCGGGCGACGTTGCCGAGGCCGACCTGGCCGAATTGCAAGCCTTCCTGGCCGACCCGCCGCGCTGGTCCAGCCGGCACGGCGGCATCGCCGCGTAGCCCTCAACGACTTTTTGTGTTCCGGCCTCTCGCCCGTCATGCACGGGCGGTGGCCCCCTTTTGCCCGATTTTCCTTGAAATCCGCCATGGACGACGCCTTCAGGCCCACGCGTCGCCTGCAAGCCTTTCCACGCCATACCCACTGAAAAAAAACCGGAGGAGACCATGCATCTGAAACACCGGGCCCTGGCCGCGGCCGCCATGGCCGCGAGCCTTGCACAGCCTGCCCTGGCGCAATCGGGCGTCACCCCGGGCGTCACCTCGGGCGTCACACTTTACGGCCAGGTCGACGCCTTCGTCGGCAGCACCCGCGCCTCGGGCGGCGAGCGCACGGCAATCGTCGGCGCGGGCGGCATGCAGACCTCGTACTGGGGCATGCGCGGCAACGAAGACCTGGGTAACGGGCTCAAGGCCATCTTCGACCTGAATGGCTTCTACCGTGTCGACACGGGGCGCTTCGGCCGCTCCGACACCGACGGCTTCCTGACGCGCAGCGCCTATGCCGGGCTGCAATCGCCGAAGTACGGCACGGTGCGGCTCGGGCGCAATACCACGCCGTATTTCCTGTCGACGATCCTGTTCAACCCGCTGGTCGATTCCTACAATTTCGGCCCGTCGATCTTTCACACCTACAAGACGGCCACCGATGGACGCGTGTTCGATCCCGGCATCATCGGCGATTCCGGGTGGTCGAACTCGGTCGTGTATTCGTCGCCTACGGCCGGCGGCCTGACGGTAAACCTGATCTATGCGTTCGGCGAGCAGGCGGGCAGCACCGGCCAGAATAAATGGGGCGGCAACGTGACCTGGTTCAGCGGCGCCTTCGCCGCGACCGCCGCGTTCCAGCAGGTCAGTTTCAACGCCGTTCCCGGCGATGTGACGGCACCGGCGGCACCCGCGGCACTCGCGGGCTTCGACAAGCAGACCGCGGCCCAGCTTGGCGTGAGCTACGACCTGGGCGTCGCCAAGCTGTTCGGCCAGGCGCAGTACATCCGTACCGCGGTCAATGGCGCGCAGGGCGACATCCGCCATGCCAACGGCCAGGTTGGCACTTCGATTCCTGCCGGCGCCGGCAGCGTGCTGGCCTCGTACGCCTATGCGAATACGCGCAACGACGTGGCGGCAATGGGCCGGCACACGGCCGCCATTGCCTATGACTACAACTTGTCGAAGCGGACTGACCTGTATGCCGCGTATTTCTACGACCGCGTGACCGGGCGGCCGCATGCCGAGACACTGGGTGCTGGCATGCGGCATCGGTTCTAGCGTGCCGCCAATGAGTCGGACCGTTACGCCGAACCCGAAAACAAGGACTTCCTGATGATGGCGTGAATGCCCCAGTTGCCATTGACGACCTGTGTCACCCCGAAATCCACGGCGACCGATATCAGGGTGACCGCCTCGTCTTCGGTCAGTCCCTTGACCGTCATCAGGAAGCGGCGCGCTTTGCGGAAGGCATCGCGCATGGCATCGTCGAGCGTGGATTTCAGGTAGATATCGCTCTGCGCCATCTTGCCCAGCTCGGTCAGATGGTTCGGTGAGCTGAAGCCATGCAGTATCCACTCCCCGGCAGTCTCCACCAATGGGTAGCTCAGGTCGGCAAAGGGCGCACCGCGTTCGATCATGGTGCTCTTGTGCAGGACCAGCTGGAAGTCGCCGGTGAGCGAGCATTCGATGGCGGTTCCGCACAGCTCGGAGTCGCCTTGGGAAGCATGGGGGTCACCGATCGACAGTAGCGCGCCCGGAACGGCAACCCTGAGGTAAACGGTGGCACCTCGCGTGACGCGCCAGTTGTCCAGGTTCCCGGCGAAGCTTGATGGCGGGATGGAGTCGATCAGCCCGTCCTGCGCCGGCGCCACGGCAATGACACCGAAGTGCGGCCGGATCGGTATGGAGACATTCCGCAGTACGTCGTAGTTCTTGGTAATGGTGGCATGGTCGACCGGCACGCCAGGATAATCGATGGTCGGATGCAGCACGCCGAAGGGATCGCGCTGCGGCGTCCAGCGAAAGCTGTAGACCGCGCGCGCGCAACCGTCGGCACGTTCGCAATCGATCTCGAAGACGGTCACCACCTCCCGCTCGCGCGGTTCCGTCAGCATGTCGCGGTAGTGAAATCCCCACCAGGTCGAAGCGTTGCTGCCGAAAGCCTTTCCGGCAAATCGCGGGTTCGCGCACGGCCGCGGGCGTACGTCGAGTATTCGCACCTCAAGGACATCGCCGGGCATGGCACCACGAACCGCGATCGGACCGGTGCAGATATGGACGCCGAAGCCTTCTCCCGCGCCCCGGCCATAGACCGAAGCATCGATCGGCCCTGCGCCGCGCCGGTTGACGTTCTTTTGTTCGGCCGTCCAGTGGAAGACGCTTTCCGCGCCGGGATCGCCGTCAATCATGCGCTCGCGGTCGTCCGACGCGTGTTGGGTCAGCGTCTCGATGGTGACCGTGTCGCCGGACCTGACCTCCAGCGCTGGCGGCAGCTCATGGCTCAGGTAGCCCCAATGCACGGTCTTGTCCGTTGCTTGCAGCCAGTGGTGCTGGCCTTCCTGGCGTGCGGCATGCGATCGCGCCTGCGCAATGGAAACGACAGCGGGCTGGTCGGCTGGCGCCGCGCGCATGACAGGCGCGGGTTTCGCGTGCGCGGGAAGTCCGCGCGACACATTCTGGGGTGGCCGGGGTGCCGGCGCGATCGCCATCTGGTCGCGGTATGCGCGCGGAGAAATCCCGAACTGTTCGCGAAACGCGTGGCTGAAATAGGAGGGATCGTTGAAACCCCAGCGATAGCAGATATCGGAAATGGAAAGCTTGTCGTACTGCGCGTTCGCCAGATCGGCCCGGCATCGGTCAAGCCGGCTGGTGCGCAGGAAGGATGAAAAGCTGCTGCCCGATTTCTCGAACAGCTTCTGCAAGTAGCGAGCCGACAGGCGCTCGTCCGCGGCGATGGTGGCCAGGCTGAGATCCGGTTCCGAGAGACGAGCGTTGATGCGGCTGCAAACCCGGGAAAAAATCGCGGAACGCGATCGCGTCATGTCCACCGCCGGGGCAGCCCGGCTCTCCGCAAGGACGGCGCCCAGGCACGAAAAAATGGTGTTTTCGAACGGCTGGATGGCCTTGCCGTCAGCGGACACCACGGTATCGAAACCGAGCACCATCGACTGCAGCAGCCGGGAGAACAGTTCGGCCGAGTCGCCGGCAAGCACCTGCGCGGCGCCTGGCAGCGGTGCCGTGACCCGTGCACTGAGCAATGCCTGGCCGATGTGTACCGCCAGCAGCCGGAAGCCAGTGCTGAGCACCAGCTTCCGGGAATCCTGTTGCGGCACGCAGACCAGCTGGCCAGGCCGTAGGGGCTCGCGCAGCTCTGGCGCGGCGAGGGTGGCGTTGCCTTCGACCAGCATCAGCAGCGTCATACCTCGCCCGTCTCCCGCAGCAACGCCCAGGGTCTGGGGAACCGACGCGACACAGGCCAGCTCTATCCCTGCCGGAGTTGTCCGCGACTGGATCGTGCCGTGCAGGGTGTGATCCGCGCACAGGCTTTCGCAATGCAGGCGCGCGATCCTGAGTTCGTCGCGCCAGGCGGCGCCCCGCCGGTTGTGCGGATAGGCTTCGGTGGAAAAGCGCAAAAGGTGCAATTCAGCCTCCCAGGCAGCATTCTGCAACAGCGCAATTGGCGGACAGGGCTGTCCGCCAACGCTCCAGGCATTTCATGCAAAGGCCATCAATCCGTCAAGTCATCCGACCATCAACTGGCCTCGCATGGCGGCAACCAGCACGAAACCCGCAAATGTGCCGAAGATGGCGAAAATGCCGCCGAGCACGTTAGGCGCAGGTATCGGTGCACGGACAGCAGTGTAGACAATACCGGTGACCAGTCCGACGGCGGCTGCCTGCAGTTCGGTCGTCCCCAATGCAATTTCTACCATGTCGTTCTCCCCGCTCTCAGGAAATTCCGTTGCCCTGGCTGCCTTGCGGCGGGCGCCCGAAGGCGATGGTCTTGCGCAACGCCTGCACGATCAGGTAGCCGAGGTAAGTAAAAAGGATGGCGCAGATCCCGCCGGTGACATTGGGCGCGGGAATCGGCAAATTCAGCCAGGAATACAGGGTGCCGGTGACCAGGCCGACGATCAGGGCAACCCATTCGTTGCGTCCTACGTAGACGTATTGCATGCCGCGTTCTCCGGTTCGGCAGCCGCGCGGGGCACCCCGCCTTGCGGCGGCGGGCGTCCGGCGGTGCGTGGATTCGATGATGGTGCCAGCTCAGCCTTTGCCTTTGCCGCCTTTGGGGGGGAAGATCGCGCGAGGCATGGTGCAATGGATGCCCTGCGTGCCATCGACGACCTGCGTCACACCGAAGTCGGCCGAGACGCTCATCAGCGAGTAGGCATCATCGCGCGAGAGGCCCTGCTGCTCGGTCAGCAACTGGATCATGTCGCGGGCCGCGTTCTTGCCGGCCTCATCAAGGTCTTCATGGAAGCCGTGCACGACCCAGCAATCGGGCGTTTCCAGAAGCGGCGA
Source organism: Cupriavidus sp. P-10 (assembly GCF_003402535.2). Classification (NCBI taxonomy): domain Bacteria; kingdom Pseudomonadati; phylum Pseudomonadota; class Betaproteobacteria; order Burkholderiales; family Burkholderiaceae; genus Cupriavidus; species Cupriavidus sp. P-10. The sequence goes on along the minus strand of NZ_AP025171.1, from coordinate 1,088,996 downwards.
CGGGAAGTGGAAGTCCTTGCGCAGGATGACCTGGAACAGCACGTTCAGCGAGGCTTCGATCGCCGTACCGCTGATTTCGCCGTCGCCCTGCGAGATATGCGGGTCGCCGATCGAGAACAGGGCGCCGTCGACCTGGACCGGGTAGTACATGGTGGCACCCGCACCGATGCGCCAGTTGTCGATATTGCCGCCATGCAGCCCTGGCTCCACGGTAGTGACCCGGCCGCGTTTATCGGGCGCGACCCCAGCGGTGCCAAGATGGGGCCGCACGGGCACGCGCACACCGGCAAGCGCCGGCTGGCGGCAGCATTCGCGTTCGTCGACCACCTTGCCGGGCGTGGTCAGCTTGCCGGGGTAGTCGAAGGCATAGAGGGCATGCGCGGTGTTGGAAGCCTGGTCCAGCTCATAGATCGTGACCCGCTCCTTCTCGAACTCCCTGTAGAGCTGCCCCCAGTGCGCCGCAACGTTGGCGCCGAAGCGGAAGCGCGGGATCATCTGGAGATAGCGCACCTCCAGCACATCGCCGGGCCTGGCACCCTCGACATAGATCGGCCCGGTCATGATGTGCACACCCGGGTTGCGGTCGTCATGGGGAACCTTCTGGTAGATCTCGCGGATGGCGTCATCCATCATCAGCTCTGGCGCATCTCCCGCGTGATGGGTCACGGCCTCGGCACGAATGAGGTCGCCGCTCTTCACGGTCAGGGCGGGCGCCTTGGTGGCATCGAAGTAGCCCCAATGGATGGTCTCTGGGCGAGCGGGCAGGTCATGCAGCATGTTGTCTCCTGGATATTTTTTGCAGCCGCATCCCCAGCCGCTCACTCGGTGCTCAGCTGTACCCGGTCAGGCAGAGGGGTGATATCGGCTATTCGTGTTTCTCATGAATCGCCATGATTGAACTCGGCGATTCACGTCCGGGCAGGAAAGCCTGGATACCGCGCCGCAGTGCTTGCGGTGCCGCGCGGTGACTCCATACTAGAAATGGCCGGTGCAGGACCAATAGGGCGATACGCCCCAATGACTTGTGTTGGTGCGTACCAGGGTAAACCTGCGCGGGGGCGGGAGCGATCGGGGCATGCATCGGACCCGCGTTGCTTACGGTTTCGCTGACGGCTTCGGTTTCCGGTCCACCATGCCCGCCGCAGCCACGGCGCGCGCGCCCAGCACCGGCACGTCTTCGTGCTGCCAGGCGCCCAGGTTGGCCCGCTCCACGACCAGGTCACGGAAACGCTGCGCCGCCGGCCGCGGCGTGACATCGCCATTCCAGACCACGACGACCGGCTCCACGTGGCTGCACAGGTCGAAGCGGAGGATGCGCGCAACCTTGGCCTCGCAGAGCTGCGCGGCGATCCGCTCGGGGAAGACGGCAAGGTAGTGCCCGGTCTGCATCAGGCTTGCGGTAGCGGCGACATCGCTGGTGCGGATGCCCGATGCCGGCGGCGCGACGCCAAAGGCGTGGAACGCCGTGTGAAGCAGGTGGAGCATGCGTGAACCGGCCGCTGGTATGCACCACCGCTCGGATGACAATGCCTGTGCCGCAATCTTCCGGCGCGCCAGCAACGGGTGGTCGCGGCTGGCCACGATGACGACCTTCTGGGCCGGGACCACCGGCGTGGTCCGCAATGCCGGCCGCGACAGGCGAGGATCGTCGTAGGCGAACAGCATGTCGAGCGAGCCGTCGATCAGCTGCTCCGTCATTTCGCCGATGCCGCCCTCGATCACGCTGATTTCGACGCGCGGATTGTCGCGGTGGAAATCGGTCATCGCCTGCGCCAGCAGCGGCTGCACCGAGATCGTCCGAAAGGCAATGCGCAATTCGCCCTGGCTGCCCGCACGCACCGCGTGCAGCGATTCCGCCAGCCGCTCGAACTGCGCCAGCATCACCTTGGCGTGCGCCGCCATCTCGCGGCCTGGCTCGGTCAGCACCAGGCCGCGCCGGCCCCTGACATAGAGCGGCGTGCCGACGATGTCCTCGATTTCCCCCAATGACTTCGACACCGCAGCCGGACTGACATGCAGGCGCTCGGCCACCGCCGCCGCCGTACCCGCTTCGCTGAGTGCGAGAACGAGGCGGAGATGACGCAGCTTGAGGCGGCCAAGCATGGACTGGGCGGATTCCTGGACAGTACGGGCGGGATCATTGGGCATCGCTGGACAACAAGTAGCAGTGGGATAGCCGCATTCTAAGAGTTAACCATTTGGTTGATCTACAAAGACTTTTATTCGCTTTTGGTAGAGACATCGATCCCTTATAGTCGGCGCCATTCCATCAATACAAGCGCGGCGCAAGACCCCCAGGAGGAGGACCGATGATCACACTGAACACTTTTGCCAGGATCGTACGCGGGGCGATGGCAGGCGCCATGATGGGCACCATGCTTGTCGCGATGCATCCCGCCGCTGCCGCGGCATGGCCGGATCGGCCGCTGCGGCTGGTGGTGCCCTTTCCCGCGGGCGGTTCCTACGACATCGTGGGCCGCACCCTGGCTCGCAAGCTGGAACAGCGGCTCGGGCAGCCGGTGGTGGTGGAGAACATCGCCGGCGGCGCTACCGTGCCGGGCGTCATGTCGGTACTGAAGGAGAAGGCCGACGGCAATACCCTGCTGCTCGCGAGCGATGGCACGCTGAACATCAATCCGCATACCGTCAAGGGATTGCGCTACAACCCCGATCGGGATTTCACGCCCATCACCATCGTGAACACCGTGCCGCACTGGATCGTCACGCGGGCGGACCGCAAGCAGATGAACCTGACCGAACTCAGGGACTACATCGTCAAGCACCCGGGCAAGGTCTCGATTAGCATCAATGCAGTCGCCGGCGCGGCGCATCTCGGCCTTGCGGACTGGAAGCGCCGCAACGGGCTGGACTTCACCATCGTGCCGTATCGCGGCTCTCCGCCGGCCATGTCGGACCTGATTGGCGGCCAGACCGATGCCCATGTGGATGTCATCGGCTCATCCATCAGCTATGTCGGTGACGGCAAGGTCAAGCCGCTGGCCGTGCTGCAAGCGGCGACGGTCACGCAGTTCCCCAGGCTGGAGCGGCAGGCTGCCGACAGCAAGGATGCCCTGCTCGTGCGCGCCAACCTGGCACTCGTGGCCAAGACCGGCACGCCGGATGCCATCGTGGAACGGCTGTACCGGGAAGTGCGCGCCAGCGTGCAGGAGCCTGATTTTCTCGAACGGCTCCAGGCGCTCGCCTACGAGCCGGTCCTCACCACGCCCGCGGAAAGCCGGCGCCTGATCCATGCCGAAACCGTGCGCTATGGCGCCATCGCCCGCATGGTCAATCTCGAATCCAACTGACATTACGTCCGACTCAATTTCTGGAGCCCACCAATGCGCTTCGTCATCGCCCTGATGCGGCATGAGACCAATACCTTCTCGCCGATTCCCACGCCGCTCTCTGCCTTCAGCCGCGGCAGCAGCACCGATGGCCCGCTCTATGGCGACGACGCGGTGCGCGCCTGCCAGGGCACCAACAGCGCCGCGGCGGCGTTCATGGACCTGGTTGTTGCCCAGGGCGACGAGTTCGTGATGCCGCTGATGGCAAATGCCGTACCGAGCGGGGTGGTGACGCGGGAAGCCTTCGAATCGATGTCGGCCACGATCGTCGAGGCCGTGCGCGAAGGCTGCGACGCGGTCATGCTCGACCTGCACGGTGCGATGGTGGCCGAGGGCCTTGCGGATGCCGAAGGCGAACTGCTTGCACGGATCCGCGCCGCCGCGCCGGAAGTACCGATCGCGGTATCGCTCGATTTCCATGCCAACTTCAGCAAGGCACTGGTGGAAAACGCCACCGTCATTGCCGGCTATCGGACCTACCCGCACGTGGACGTGTACGAGACCGGGGCGCGCGCGGCGCAGACGTTGATGGCGGCGCTTCGTGACGAAGTCCGCCCGGTCATGCTGTGGCGGACGCTGCCGATGCTTACCCATATGCTGCGCCAGACGCCGCGCGAGCAGCCGATGAAGGACATCATGGATCGGGCCATCGCCGCGGAGCGCGACGGCGAGGTGCTGAACGTCTCCATTTTCGGCGGCTTCCCGCTTGCGGATATTCCACATGTCGGCCTGACGGTGGTCGTGGTGGCCGATGCGGACCATGCCGACGCGGGCGCGCAGCTGCTCGACGAACTCTGCGCCGCCGCATGGGAGCGCCGCGCCGACTTCGTCTTTCCGCTCGAGCCCATGGAGACGTCCATCGCACGTGCGCGCGACGCCGAGGCGGGCCCCGTGATCCTCGTCGATCACGGCGACAACTGCGGGGCGGGTGGGCCGACCGACGAAATGACGGTCCTTGGTGAAGTGCTGCGGCAGGGGCTGAAGGACGTTGTCGCCGGCCCCTTCTGGGATCCGGGTGCCGTGGCCCTGATGATCGAGGCGGGGGTCGGCAAGACGGTAACGGTCGACGTCGGCGGAAAGACCGATATGCCTGCGCTCGGACTCAAGGGCAAGCCGCTGCGCCTGACGGGACAGGTTCGATGCATCACCGATGGCGCCTACCAGGTGACCGGGCCGATGTTCACCGGCATGCGGCTCAGCCTGGGCCGGACTGCGGTGCTTGACGTGGACGGCGCGCTGGTCGTCGTCTGCGAGAAGCCGCAGGAGCCATTCGATACGGGCGTGTTCACCCACGCCGGGATCGATTTGTCACGCCGAAAGTACGTCCTGATCAAGTCGCGCCAGCATTTCCGCGCCGGCTTCGAGCCGATTGCGAAGGACATCGTCCTGGTGGCCGGCCCTGGCGTCTGCAGTTCGGACTACAGCCAGTTCCCTTTCCGCAACCTGCGCCGCCCTATCTATCCGCTGGACAAACACGCCGCGATCCAGCCTGCCTGACCATCGAAGTATTCTTGCTTCCAAAAGGAGACACCATGCCGGTCCGATTCGCACTGCGCAACCTTGCAGTCGGCATTTCCCTCGCGTTGGGCATGGGCGCCTTGCCGGCCACCGCGCTCGCGGCCCCAACCGATACCCCGCTGCGCATCGTGGTTGGATTCGCGCCTGGCGGCGCACTCGACATCTTTGCCCGCGCGCTGGCGGAGAAGCTGCGCGTCTCCCTCGACACGCCGGTGCTGGTGGAGAATCGTCCGGGCGCTTCAGCCCGCCTGGCGCTGGACAATGTCCGGCGCTCGCCGCCTGACGGCAAGACGCTGCTGATTTCGCCGGCGCCCCCGTTCACGATCTTCCCGCTGACCTACAAGCAACTGCCCTACGATCCGGACAAGGACCTGGTCCCTGTCGCCTACCTGGCCGATGTTCCGCTGGTGGCATCGACCAGCGTCAGCCAGCCGTACCGGACCATGCAGGAATACCTGGCGTGGGTGAAGCGCGATCCGTCAAAAGGCGGAGTCGGACTGGTTACCCTCGGCGGCAGCATTCATTTCGGCGTCGTCACCCTCAGCAAGGAAATCGGTGTGCCGCTGACACCGACGGCGTACCGGGGCGTGGTGATGATGCTGACCGACGAAATCGGTGGCACGCTGCCTATTGGCATCGACGCCATTGCCGGGCAGATGGAGTTGTATCGCGCCGGCAAGATCCGCTTCCTCGGCGTTACCGGCACCAGGCGCTCATCACTGTTGCCTGACGTGCCGACGCTGGCAGAAGCCGGGGCACCCGGCTTTGAGACTGCCTCCGGGTGGTACTCGGCGTTCTTGCCGGCGGGCACCCCGCCCGCCACCGTTGCCCGACTGGAGAAAGCGCTGCTGGAGGCGGTCCGTGCGCGCGACATCCGCGACAAGATGGCGACGTTGGGCATGGAACTGAATGGCCAGCCGGCGACGGCACTGCGTCAGACGATCCAGGACCAGCGGGCGCGATGGAGGCCTGTGGTCATGGCTTCCGGGTTCACGGCGACCGAATAGTTGTATCGCCAGAGGCCTCGTGGTCCGCGGCCGGGTCGTACGGCAGTACCCTCTCCTGCTCGTCCGGACTGTTCCGGGCAACGATGGCGCGGGCCGGCTCGGTGGCACTGAGATTGAACGGCTGGTGCGGAACGCCGGGTGGAATAAACAGGAAGTCACCCGCTTCAGTGACCACGGAGTCTCGCAGGCCGGGGCCGTAGCGGGTTTCGACCCTGCCCTCCAGCACGTAGATAGCAGTCTCATGCTCGCAATGCACATGGGCTTCCGCGTGCGCGCCGGGCGGGACCACGACCAGGTGCATCGACAAAGCCCTGGCGCCTGTCGTCGTGGCGGAGATGCCAACGAAATACGGCAGCTTCTGGCTGGTGGCAATTGCGCTGTCGGGCCGCACCGCCACCAGGGTCGACGCAACGCTCGGGCTGGTTGTCTGCATGATGCAATGCTCCGCTGTCCCGGCAGGCTGGGCGCCAGGCCGGCATTTCCAGGCTCCAACGGCGCTGTAACGGCGCCCTAACCGCGCTCTGACGGCACTCTGACGGCCATCGGGAAATTCATCATAGTGATTTGCCGATGGCCGTTCAAATCGTGCCGCTTCGCCTGGCACGCATCGCCTTATTGTGCCGACAAGCCCCCATCCACCCCGATGCTCTGGCCGTGGATAAAGCGTCCGGCCGGCGCAGCCAGCAGCACCGTCAGCCCCGCCACGTCCTCCGCCTCGCCGATGCGCCGCATCGGCACGCCCGCGGCCAGCCGCGCTTCGCGCTCGGGATCGCCCCACAGGGCTTCACGAGAGAATTCCGTGCGCACCGGGCCCGGGTTGATCGCATTGACGTTGATGCCTGACGGGCCAAGTTCCAGCGCCAGGCTGCGCATGGCCTGGTCGATCGCTGCCTTGGTCACGCTGTACAGGCCAAGGAACGCCGAGCCGCGCTTCGCCGCGATGCTCGACATGAAAGTGATCGAACCATCGCGGCGCTCGGCCATCTGCGGCGCCAGCGCGTTCACCAGCATCAGGTTGCCGCGCACGTTGCCGGCCATGGCCGCATCGAACAACTCAGGGCCTTGCGCCAGCATGGAACCCGGCGTGGCGCCGGCCGCCGCATTGAGGACCAGCGCATCGACCCGGCCGTAGGCGGCCAGCGCCTGCTCGGCGAAGGCGCGCACGCTGTCGACGTCGGCAATGTCACAGGCGATGCCGGTGGCACGGATGCCTTCCGCTTCCAGTTGGGTGGCGACGGTGCGCGCCGCTTCGCTGTCGCGTCCCGACACCACCACCGCGGCGCCGGCGCTGCCCAGCGCCCGCGCCATGGCGAGGCCCATGCCGCGGGTGGATCCGGTGACGACGGCAACGCGGCCGCTCAAATCAAAAAGGTTTTGCATGACGGGGTGACTCCTGAAGGTGACGGTTAGTTTGCCCTGTGGCTTGCTTATAGATGATGCCTGACATCTATTGAATAAAGTATGGCCATCATCTAAACTGCGGTCAAGGCAGAAATCCGAGGAGTCCTTCACATGGCACGCGCATCACGCGAACAAGTCGACAAGAACCGCGAAGCGATCGAGCAGGCGTCGTCCCGCCTGTTCCGCGAGCGCGGGCTGAATGGCGTCAGCGTCGCCGAGCTGATGGCCGGTGCCGGCCTGACCCACGGCGGCTTCTATGGCCACTTCGCGTCCAAGGACGCCCTCGCCGCGCAGGCCTGCAAGCGCGCCTTTGAAGAGTCCGCCGCGCGCTGGGAGCGCCGCCTGGCGCGCGCCGGCGGCGACCGGCACGTGATGCTGGCCAACCTGGTCGAGCCTTACCTGACGGCTGCGCACTGCGCCAACCCGGGCGCTGGCTGCGCGGCCTCGTCGCTGGCGGTGGACGTGGCGCGCGAGCCCGCCGACAAGCCGGTGCGACAGGCCTTCCTGGACGGCTTCAAGGTACTGGTCGACGACATGGCCACGACCGTAGCCAGCGATGACCCGCAGGTGCGCGAGGAAGAAGCGCTGGTCCGCATGGCCATGCTGGTCGGCGCGCTGACGCTGGCGCGCGCAACCGAGGGCGATCCGCTCTCTGGCACCATGCTCGACGCCGTCCGCAACCGCTTGCTCGGCAGTTCCGCCTAATCCCCCAAACCCGTTTTCAACCACGTGCCGGGCCTTCTCCCTGCCGCCTTCGGGGCCGGCGGGCAGGCCCCCTTTCGCCTGTCGCTACCCCAACCCAGGTCAGAGAAATCCAATGTTTGCGCAAGCCTTATCCAGCCGGCTCGACCGGCGCGGCATCCACTACGCGTGGCTGGTCGCCGCCCTTACTTTCCTGGTGATGCTCACCACCTCGGCCGCGCTCGGCCTGCCCGGCGCGTTCCTGTCGCCGCTGGCACGCGAGATGGGCTGGAACACCGACGAGATCTCGTCGATCCTGGCCTTCCGCTTTGCGCTGTTCGGGCTGATGGCGCCGTTCTCGGCCATCCTGATGGAGCGCTTCGGCGTGCGCAACGTGGTCTGCGCGGCGCTGGCGCTGATCGCGGGCGGCATGGCGCTGGCAACGGTGTCGACCGAACTGTGGCAGCTCTTCGTCGCATGGGGGCTGATGCTGGGCGTCGGCTCCGGGATGACCGCGCTGGTGCTGGCGGCCGTGGTTGCCAACCGCTGGTTCAGCGCCCGGCGCGGGCTGGTCATCGGCCTCCTGACCGCCAGTTCGGCCACCGGCCAGCTTGCGTTCCTGCCGGTGGCAGCCTGGCTGATCGAGCATATGGGCTGGCGTGTCGCGGTGCTGCCCGTACTGGCCGCGTGCGCGCTGCTGGCAGTGCTGGTGCTGAGCCTGATGCGCAACCGCCCCGCCGATGTGGGCCTGGCGGCGTTCGGCGAAGTTCCGGCCGCGACGCCGGTGCAGCCGCCCGCGCCCCCGGCACCGCTGACGCTGCGCGGCCCCTTCGTGGTGTTGCGCGACGCCGCGCGCACGCAGGCCTTCTGGGTCCTTGCCGGCACCTTCTTTATCTGCGGCCTGAGCACCAACGGCCTGATCCAGACGCACTTCATCGCGCTGTGCGGCGACTTCGGCATGGGTCCGGTGCCGGCCGCGTCGGCGCTGGCGATGATGGGCGCCTTCGACTTTGTCGGCACCATCCTGTCGGGCTGGCTGTCGGACCGTTATGACAGCCGCAAGCTGCTGTTCTGGTACTACGCGCTGCGCGGCCTGTCGCTGTTCTGGCTGCCGCATTCGACCTTCACGCTCTACGGCCTGTCGATCTTTGCCATGTTCTACGGGCTGGACTGGATCGCCACGGTGCCGCCGACGGTCAAGCTGGCCGCAACCACCTTCGGGCGCGAGCGCGCGCCGATGGTGTTCGGCTGGATCTTCGCGGCCCACCAGATCGGCGCGGCCGTGGCTGCCTTCGGCGCAGGGATGACTCGCACGCTGCTGCTGACCTATACGCCGGCGCTGTATGCCGCCGGCGCGGCCTGCCTGGTGGCGGCGCTGCTGGCGTTGATGGTCAGCCGCAAGCGCGCGGCGGGTGTGGCGGAGCCGGCACGCGCATGAGCCGGAGCGCAAGCGTCGTCCACACGGCGTTTCTCTTTTGACTTGTCAATTGATAGACTTCGCCTCGCGCATGGTGCGGGGTGTTCACAGAACGCCGTGCGCTCGGCGGCACGCCATCCTGGCTTGGCGCACCGGCTTAAACCATCAATAAAAACCGGACAGCCAGGCAGCGCCAGCGCGGGGTTTCCGCGCTGGCGCTGGTCCATTCTGCTGGATCGACGTTTATCCGAAGCGGCGCTTCGCGCGCCGGCGGAACTCAGAACTTGGGGATGCGCAGGGTCTTGCTGACCATCAGCGTGCCCGACAGCGCGAACAGCAACGCGAGCGGATGCAGCACGGCAGGGCCCAGCACCCAGGCGCCGCCGGGCAGGTCGCCGGCCAGCCGTCCTTGCCAGGCGCACCATGCCAGTACGGCCGTGAGCAGCACGCTGGTCGGGATCGGCGTGCCTTCGAAATACGCCACCTTGCCACTGTCGCTGCCGGCGGCCAGCGTTTCGGCGGTGACGTTGAAGCGCGCCAGCCGGCTCACGCCGCAGCAGACAAAGTAGATCAGGATGGCCAGGTCCCAGCCGCCGCGCATGCCGGCGGCGAACGCCAGCGTGGCCGGGCCGACGCCGAACGAGATCACGTCGGCCAGCGAATCGAGCTCGCGCCCCAGCGCCGAATGCGCATGACGCCAGCGCGCGATGCGGCCGTCGAGCACATCGAAGATAAAGGCCAGCGGCGCCAGCGCCGCGGCCGTGTAGAAGTGCGACAGTTGCTGGTCCGCCACGTAGAACATGGCGAAGAATACCGACCCCATGCCGCAGGCCGCATTGCCGAGCGTGAACACATCGGCAAGCTGCAGCTCGCGCAGCATCGAGAAATGGCGGGGACGCTCGGGCCGTGTGTTCATCGGTCGCGCTTACAGAGCCTTGGCTACGTGATGCACATTCGGCGGCGCGGCGAAGGTATCGCCCACCAGCGCACGCCACTGCTGGAATTCGGGCGATTCGCGGAAGTGGACCATATGGTCCTCCACGGTCTCCCAGTCGACCACCAGCGTGTACTGCTCGGGCTGCTCGATCGAGCGGAACAGCTGCACATCGTGGCAGCCACGCGAGCGCAGGAACAGCGGCTTGGCCTCGCTGACGCCCTGTTCGAACTGCTGCTCCATGCCGGGCTTGATGGTGAGTTGAGCGATTTCCTTGATCATGGCGGTTCTATTACCTTTGGGTAGGAGGCCGGCGCGCGCCGGCGGGTTCCTATTACCTTAGCACGATCGCGGCGCCAGATGCCGCGGAAAGCATTCCGTTACACGGCTCGGCTAGCATCGTGGACCTTGCCACTTCGTTGCCAGAGCCGCCATGCCGACACGCTTGCGCCCCTTGACCGGAAACCTTTGCGTCCGTGCCCTCGCCGTCCTGATTAGCCTGCCCGGTGCCGCGCCGGCGTTGGGCGCCGTGCAGCCATGCGGCGCGCCGGCGACAGCCATTACCCAGGTCCAGGATGGCGGTGCATTGTCCGGGCGCATGGTCGAAATTGAAGCGGTCGTCACCGCGGATTTCAGCGGCGAGCGCGGCCTGCGCGGTTTCTTTGTGCAGCAGGCTGACGCCAGTCGCCAGCACCGGCCGGGCATTTCCGAAGGCTTGTTCGTCTACGCGCCGCGAGCCGTGGCGCGCGCAGGCGACCTCGTGCGCCTGTCCGGAACGGTCGAGGACAAATTCGGACAAACGCAACTGACCCTGTCAGAGGCGCCGACGGTCTGCGCCAGCGGCATCCCGGTCACGCCGGCCTCGCTGACGCTGCCCGTCCGTGGCGATGCCGACCTGCGTGCCCGGGCTGGCATGCTGGTCAGGCTGCCGCAGACACTGACGGTCAGCGACACCCATGAACTGGCGCGCTACGGCACCCTTACGCTGAGCTTCGGGCGGCCACTCGCGCCGACGCAAGCTGCCTTGCCTGGCGCGGCGGCAGCGCAGATCGCGGCCGCCAATTCGCGCAACCGGCTACTGCTCGATGATGGCTCGACGCGCCAGTATCCCGAGGTAGTGCCCTACCCGCCGCCGCAGCTTGCCGCCACCCGTCCGCTGCGTGCGGGCGATACCGTCAGCGGCGTCATTGGCGTGCTGGAGAAGCGCCACGGTCAGTGGCGCCTGCAGCCGGTGCGCGGCGCGCAGGCACCGGCGTTCCAATCCGCCAATCCGCGCCCGGGTGCGCCGGCGCGCCATCCCGCGGCAACGCTGCGGGTGGCGGCATTCAATCTGCAGAACTACTTCAACGGCACTGGTGGTCTCGCTGCGGCCGACAACCGCGGTGCGCGGAGCGCCGCGGCGCTGGCCCGGCAGGAGGCCAAGCTGGTCGCCGCGCTGCGCGCGCTGGATGCCGACGTGGTCGGCCTGATGGAACTGCAGAACAACGGCTTTGGCCCGGACAGCGCGGTGCGGCAACTGGCGACGCGGCTTGGGCCCGACTGGCGCGTCGTCGATCCCGGAACGCCCTCGCTCGGCGGCGATGCGATCGCGGTGGGCCTGCTGTACAACGCCCGCGCCGCGGAGATCGTCGGCCGTGCCGCCACCACGTGGCTGGGCGCCCGCAGCCGGCAGCCACTCGCCGCCAGCTTCCGGGCAAAGGCCGGCGGCGCGCCTGTGACGCTCGTGGTCAACCACCTCAAGTCAAAGAACTGCGTGGAAGCCGGTGGCGCACAAGCCGACCAGGGCGATGGGCAAGGATGCTGGAACCCGTCACGCGTACAGGCCGCCGGCGCCCTGGCCGACTGGCTTGCCACGGTGCCGACCGGCGCGGCTGGCGCGGGCGTGCTGGTGATTGGCGACCTGAACAGCTATGCGATGGAAGATCCGGTACGATTGCTGGCACGGCGCGGCTACGCGGACATGGTGGCAAAGCGGGCGGGGCCGCAAGCCTACAGCTACGTCTATAACGGGCAGGCCGGCTATCTTGACCATGTGCTGGCCGATGCCGCGGCCGCAAGGCACGTCATTGCCGTGCAGGCCTGGCATATCAATGCCGACGAGCCGGCTGCGTTCTCGTATGCGCCGGGCCCGGGGGCGCCTTCGGTGCCTGCCTACTACGCCCCCGATGCCTACCGGTCTTCCGACCACGACCCGCTGCTGATCGATCTCGCACTGACCGCCGGATCGCCCTAGCCGGCGGACACGCGCCGCAACAGCAATCCCCGCGCAAGGTATAGCACCACCAGCAGGTTGGCCGCCGCCAGCCCGCCATGCAGCCAGCTCGGATGGACCAAGGCCTCGTACAGCTCCAGCGGGATATAGATGCCGCCGGACCAGACGCCGATCCAGTTGCCCCACGCGAGCCCGCGCCAAAGCCCGTAGGCTTCGGCAAAGCGCATCAGCGCATAGACCGCCGCCGACCCGCCGATCGCCCACAGGCGCGCGTTGTCAGGATGCGCGAGCAGCGACAGGAAGATGGTGGGATAGCGGCTGGCGGGATTGACGTGCAGGCGCTGGATGATGGCTTCGGCCAGCGCCTGCGCATCGCGGTGCAGCAGCGCGGCCAGCCCCAGGCCGGCGACGATCACCAGCAGGCCCTTGGCCGCCTCGAACATTGCGATGCCCTTCAGGCCCAGTGCGCCCTCGCCCTGCTTTGCCATGCGTGTTCCCCGTCCGGATTGCAGCGACTGCAAAGCCGGTATTGTGCAACAGGGAAACGCCGCGCAGCCGGGCTCGGCTTCAGCGGCCGTAGTCGCGCTCGCGCATCGGTCCGTCGGCATCGATGCCGCCGCTGGCGGCAAGCGGGCCATCGACGGTCAGCGGCCCGGCAACGGTCAGGTCGCCCTTGACCACCATGTCGCCATGCACCGTCAACGGTCCATTGAATACCTTCAGGTAGCCGCCGCGATATGGCACGGCGCGGGCGCTGACCGGGCCGGTGAAATACGCCGCGGTCAACGGACCGCTGGCAAAGACATGGCCGGCGACGGTGAGCGTGCCATGGACCCGAACCGGCCCCTGCACTTGCGCCGATCCGCCGATCGTGATCGAGCCCGACTCATGTGGCTGGGCGCGCGATGGCCCGGCGCCGAACTGCAACGCCAGCGCCAGCGTGGCGCCCAATGCCAGCCGCCACATCCATGCTGCGGGATCGAGGCCAAGGGTATGGGGCGTCATGGTGATGGCAAACCTCCTGCAGCCGCACTGGCGGCTGTTTCCAACTTAGTGCCGATCGACCCGCCGTGCAAGGCTATGGCGCCTGCGGTGCTTCCAGCCTCGCCTTCAGGCGCCTGAGCGCCTCGCCGGACTCTGACTGCAGGCGCGAGCGCAGCATCAGGCGATTGATCAGCGCAAAGAGCAGCGTGGGCGACTGGTAGCTGAATTCCCGTTCGAAACGCGTGCTTTCCGCCGACGGTGTCAGCGACGGCGTCATGGCCGGCGTAAGCTTGTAGGTGATGGTGCCGGCCCGGCGCCCGCCCGGCACGTCGCCGGCGATCGCCCAGAGGCGCGGCCGCTGGCTGATGGTGACGGTCCAGATGACCACGGCGCTGCGCTCGCCTGCCACGAAGCTCTCGGCCACGCGCTCGCCAGGTCCCAGCGGATGGTCCGTCGCCCCTGCCACCGCGCCCGAGGCGGGATACCACGCCGGCCAGTGCTGCGGCGTGGCAATGTAGTCGAACACCTCGGCCGGCGTCCGGGCGATCACTACTTCGTCATGGATGCTGGTGCGGTCCGCCCACGGCAATGGCACCAGCAGCAGCGCCACCGTAAGCGCGGCAAAGATCAATCCCCAGACCGGTTTCCTGAAGCGAAGCATGACGACGCAACCCAGGCACCCGCAAATCTGCCCCGGGGGCGCCCGGGATGCGTGGCGCGATGCTTCCAGTGTAGTGATTCCGGGGCATCGCGCCAGCATCGCCGCGCTGATGGCGCGCGGTTGCAGCGCGTCATGGCGCGGCGCTGCAGCGCGTCATTGCGCGGGCACCGTGGCCGTCGCAGGCTGCGTGGCCGCCACCGTCTCCGGCAACGGACCCCAGCCGCCACCCAGCCGGCGGATCAGCGATACCGTTGCGGCAGCGCGCAAGCCGGCCACGGCATTGGCCTCGCGCTGCGATTGCAGCACGGTGCGGTCGGCGTCGATCACAGTAAGGTAGTCAACCGCGCCGGCATCGTAGCGACTGCGCGAGATCCGCGCCGCGCGGCGCGCGCCGCCCAGCGCGCCGTCCAGCGCGCCCGCCTGCTGGCTCAGCCAGCGCACGTCGGCCAGGCTGTCCTCGACTTCGCGGAAGGCCACCAGCACGGTCTGCCGGTACGCGGCCACGCTTTCCTCATGCGCGGCCCGCGCGCCGGCCAGGTTGGAACTGTTGCGGCCACCGTCGAACACCGTCTGCGCGATGGTCGAGCCGATCAGCGGCCCCAGCATCCACGTACGCGACGACCATTTGAACAGGTTCGACAGGTCGGCCGATTCAAAGCCGAACAGCCCGGTCAGCGTGATGCGCGGGAAGAACGCCGCCTTGGCCACGCCGATGCGGGCGTTGGCGGCAGCCATCTGGCGCTCCGCCGCGGCGATGTCGGGGCGCCGCTCCAGCAGCTCGGACGGCAGCCCGGCCGGGATCGCGATCGGCGTGGCATCGAACGGCCGCGCCGGCAGCGAGAACGCCGCGGGTGGCACGCCGGTCAGCACCGCCAGCGCATGCTCCTGGTTGGCGCGGCGGCGCTCGATGCCGGCCAGGTCGGCGCGCGCGGTGCCGAGCTCGGCCTCGGCGCGGGCCGGATCCAGGTCGGTAGTCTCGCCGGCGTCGTAGCGCTTCTTCAGCAGCTTCAGCGCGTCTTCACGCAGCCGGATGGTCGCGTTCAGCAGGTCGCGTTCGCTGTCCAGCGTGCGCAGCGCGAAATACGCCTGCGCCACGTCGGCCTGCAACGCGAGCTGCACCGAGCGGTACAGGTCCTCGGCGGCTTCGCCTTCGGCGCGCGCGGCATTGACGCTGGACGCCACGCGGCCGAACAGGTCCAGCTCATAGCTGGCGAAGGCGCGTGCCTTCAGCACGGTCTGCGGCGAGACCCGCGTGCCGTCGGGCAGGCCTTGCGATGCGGCCGAGGGCTGCGAGCGGGTCGGATCGAGGCCCACGCTGAGCTGCGGGTAGAGATCCGCCTCGGTCGCGCCGGTGAAGGCGCGCGCCTGCTTCAGACGGGCCGCGGCGATGGCGAGATCCTGGTTGGATTCGCCGGAGGCAACCATTAACCGGTCCAGTTCGCCGTCGCCGAAGATCTTCCACCATTCGCCGCGATGCTGGCCTTCGGCGGGCGTCGCGGTCTTCCATTGCGCGCCTTCGGCCTGCGCGGCCTCGGCTTCCTTGTAGGCCGGCACCGTGGCGGTCTCCGGCACCTTGTAGGTCGGGGCCAGCGAGCAGCCGGCCAGGATCAGCGCGGCGGCCAGCGTAGCGATTCGGGGGAACTGCCTTGTCATCTGGGCAATCATTTGTGCATTCCTTGACTGTTCTGTGCTTCGGCGGAATCAATGCCGCCGAGGTAGCTCCCCTCTCCCAGAGGGCGAGGGGAGCAAACATGCGTTATTCAGCCGATGCCACAGCCTCGTGTCCGACTTGCGCCGTCTGCGCGCGGCGCTGGCCCCGGGTGGCCAGCAAGCGCAGCGCCACGTAGAACACCGGCGTCAGGAACAGCCCGAAGAACGTCACGCCGAGCATGCCCGCGAACACCGCCACGCCCATCGCATGGCGCATCTCCGAGCCGGCACCGCTGGACAACACCAGCGGCACCACGCCCATGATGAACGCGAACGACGTCATCAGGATCGGGCGCAGGCGCAGGCGGCTGGCTTCGATCGCGGCCTGCACCACCGTGCGGCCGTGATGTTCAAGCTCGCGCGCAAACTCCACGATCAGGATCGCGTTCTTCGCGGATAGCCCCACCAGCACGATGAAACCGATCTGCGTGAAGATGTTGTTGTCGCCTTGCGTCAGCCACACCCCGGTCATCGCCGCCAGCAGGCTCATCGGCACGATCAGGATCACCGCCAGCGGCAGCGTCAGGCTTTCATACTGCGCAGCCAGCACCAGGAACACCAGCAGCACGCACAGCGGGAAGATCCACACCCCCGCGTTGCCGGCCAGGATGTCCTGGTACGTCAGCTCGGTCCATTCGAAGCCGATGCCCTTGGGCAGCGTTTCGGCGGCAATGCGCTCGGCGGCCGCCTGTGCCTGGCCCGACGAGATCCCTGGCGCCGGCCCACCGTTCATGTCCGCGGCCGTGAAGGCGTTGTAGCGGATCACGCTGTCCGGACCAAAGCTCTGCTTGACCTTTACCAGCGACGACAGCGGCACCATTTCCCCGCTGGCGCTGCGCGCCTTCAGCTGCAGGATGTCCTCGGCATGCTGGCGGAACTGGGCGTCGGCCTGCACCTTGACCTGGTACGTACGACCGAACTTGTTGAAGTCGTTCACGTACGACGAGCCCAGATAGGTCTGCAGCGTCTCGAACACATCGGTCACCGGCACGCCCAGCTGCTTGGCCTTGGTGCGGTCGAGCTGCACGTCCAGCTGCGGCACGTTCACCTGGTAGTTGCTGAAGATGCCGGCGAGCTCCGGCGTGGCGCGCGCCTTGGTCATGAATGCGTTGGTGGCGTCGAACAGCGCGTCATAGCCCAGCGCGGCGCGATCCTCGATCATCATCTTGAACCCGCCGATCGTACCCAGGCCCTGCACCGGCGGGGGCGGGAACACGGCGATGAAGGCATCCTGGATCGAGCCATACTGCTTGTTCAGGTCCGCGGCAATCGCATTGCCGGACAGCTCATCGCTCTTGCGCTTGTCGAACGGATCGAGCGTGACGAACACGATGCCGGCGCTCGGGCTGTTGGTGAAGCCGTTGATCGACAGGCCCGGGAAGGCCACGGCGGACTCCACGCCCGGATGCTTGAGTGCGATCTCCGACATACGGCGGATCACGTCCTCGGTGCGGTCCAGCGTGGCGCCATCAGGCAGCTTGGCAAAGCTCACCAGATACTGCTTGTCCTGCGCCGGCACGAAACCCTTGGGCACCAGCTGGAACACGCCCCACGTGGCCACCAGCATCACGGCGTAGACGCCGAACACCGAGCCCTTGCGGCGGATCACACCCTTCACGCCACGGCCATAGCTATCCGAGCTGCGGCCGAAGAAGCGGTTGAAGCGCACGAAGAACTTGCCAAATACACGGTCCATGCCACGCGTCAGCCAGTCCTTGGGCGCATCGTGGCGCTTGAGCAGCAACGCGGACAGGGCCGGCGACAGCGTCAGCGAGTTGAAGGCCGAGATGATGGTCGAGATCGAGATCGTCAGCGCGAACTGCTTGTAGAACTGGCCGGTCAGGCCCGTCATGAAGGCCAGCGGCACGAACACGGCGATCAGCGTCAGCGCGATGGCGATGATGGGGCCGCTCACTTCGCGCATGGCCTTGTACGTGGCCTCCTTCGGGGACAGCCCTTCCTCGATGTTCCGCTCGACGTTTTCCACCACCACGATCGCATCGTCCACCACGATACCGATCGCCAGCACCAGGCCGAACAGGCTCAGCGCGTTGATCGAGAAGCCGAATGCATACATCAGGCCGAATGTACCGACGATCGACACCGGCACCGCCAGCAGCGGGATGATCGATGCGCGCCACGTCTGCAGGAACAGGATCACCACCAGCACCACCAGCGCTATGGCTTCGAACAGCGTGTGGACCACGGCCTCGATGCTGTGGCGCACGAACTGCGTCGGGTCATAGACGATGCTGTAGTCCACGCCTTCCGGCATGTTCTGCTTCAGCTCGGCCATGGTCTTGCGCACGTCATCCGAGATCTGGATGGCGTTCGAACCCGGCGACTGGAAGATCGGCAGCGCCACGGCGGACTTGTTGTCCAGCAGCGAGCGCAGTGCGTACTCCGACGCGCCCAGTTCGATGCGGGCGATATCCTTCAGGTACGTGACCACGCCGTCGGGCGAGGTCTTGACGATGATGTCGCCAAACTCCTCCACGGTCTGCAGACGGCCCTGCGCATTCACCGACAGCTGCAGGTCGGTGCCCGGCAGCGACGGCGACTGGCCGATCACACCGGCCGCCACCTGCACGTTCTGCTCGCGGATCGCGCGCACCACGTCGGACGCGGCCAGGCCGCGCTCGGCGATCTTCTCCGGGTTCACCCAGACGCGCATCGAGTAGTCACCCGAGCCGAACATCTGCACCTGGCCCACGCCCTGGATCCGCGCGAGGCGGTCCTTCACGTTGATCAGCGCGTAGTTGCGCAGGTACGTCATGTCATAGCGGTCGTTCGGCGAGACCAGGTGCACCACCATGGTCAGGTCCGGCGAGCTCTTGACGGTGGTGATGCCCAGCCGGCGCACGTCCTCGGGCAGGCGCGGCTCGGCCTGCGAGACGCGGTTCTGCACCAGCTGCTGGGCCTTGTCCGGGTCGGTACCCAGCTTGAAGGTCACGGTCAGCGTCAGCGTGCCGTCGCTGTTAGCCTGCGAGTTCATGTAGAGCATGTCCTCGACGCCGTTGATCTGTTCCTCAAGCGGCGTGGCCACCGTCTCGGCGATCACCTTCGGGTTGGCGCCGGGGAACTGGGCCCGTACCACCACCGAAGGCGGCACCACTTCCGGGTACTCCGAGATCGGCAACTTGAACATCGAGATGGCGCCAATCAGGAAGATCAGCACCGACAGCACCCCCGCGAAGATGGGGCGGTCGATAAAGAATTTAGAGAGATTCATCTTGGTCTCTGCCTGCGTTGGCCTGCGTTGGCGTAGCGCGTCCCCTGGCGGCCCGCCGTGGCGGGCGCCATCCACAAATGAAGGGGAGCGCCAGGGGTTTTCTGCTGTCGGTAGGCGGATCAGCTCACCGGTTTGCCTTCGTTGCCGTCGCCCTTGCCGCTGGCGGCCTGCTTGCGGTCAGGCGCTGCCTGGCGCGGCTCCAGCTCGCTGCGGTAGGCCATCGCCACCGTCTTGGGCTGCACCGTGTCGCCGGGGCGCACGCGCTGCAGCCCGTTGACGACGATGCTCTCGCCCGGCTTCAGCCCCTTGCGGATCACGCGCAGGCCCTCGTAGTTGGGCCCGAGCTCGACTTCGCGGTAGACCAGCTTGCTGGTCTTGTCGACCACCAGCACGAACTTCTTGCCCTGGTCGGTGCCGACAGCGCGGTCGTTGACCAGCACCGCCGCATGCGGCGCGCCGCCGCCCATCTTGACCTTGGCGTACAGGCCCGGCAGCAGGCGGCCGTCGTCGTTGTCGAACACGGCGCGCACGCGGATGGTGCCGCTGCGCGTATCGAGCCGGTTGTCGACCGACTGGATCTTGCCCTGGTGCGGATGGCCGTCTTCGTTGGCCAGGCCGAGGTAGACCGGCAGGTTGGCCTGCCCGCCGCCGGCGCCGGGAGCGGTGTAGCGCAGGTAGCTCTGCTCGTCGATCTCAAAGCTCGCGTAGATCGGCGACACCGACACTACCGTGGTCAGCGGCGGCGTCGCCACGCCCGGCGCCACCAGGTTGCCCACCGTGATTTCGGCGCGCGATACGCGGCCAGACACCGGCGCGGTGATGCGGGTGTAGGCCAGGTTCAGGCGCGCGGTTTCCAGCTGCGCTTGCGCGGCGCGCACGTTGGCGCTGGTTTCGCGCGCGGCGTGGATGCGCTCGTCGAACTCGCGCCGCGAGATGGCGTTGTCGTCCAGCAACCGCTGTGCGCGTTCGCCTTCGCTCTTGGCGTGCGCGGCGCGAACCTGCGCGGCGGCCAGCGCGGCCTCGGCGCGTGCCACTTCCGCTGCGTAGGGGCGCGGGTCGATGGTGAAGAGCGGATCGCCCTTCTTCACCAGCGCGCCCTCGCGGAAATGGACGGCATCGATGGTGCCACCCACGCGCGGCCGGATCTCCACGCGGTCGACCGCCTCCAGGCGCCCGGAAAACTCATCCCACTCGGTGATGGTCTGGCCCACCGCGGCGGCCACTTCGATCGACGGGGCCGGCGGCGGGGTGTTGGCATGGGCCTCGCCGCTGTGCCACGGGCGCAGGACCGAGCCGGCCACGCCGGCACCGAGCACCACGACGATGGCAAGGGCAATCAGGGTACGTCGCTTCTGCTGCTGCATTTCTCAAACTCCTGTTCGGGTTTTCTTCAACCGGAAAAGCAAATGGCCGAACGCCGCCTGCCGGTCCGCGGGGGCGGACCGGAATCTGGTCAGATTGGATAGTCGGACTTAGGGCCGCCCATGCAAACCGGCGGACCTGGCTCTGGCCGATACAGAGCCGGCTGGCGATTGGCTGGAGCGGCTCAGCCGGCGGGCTTGGCTCCAGGCCGGCTGGCGCTTGCGCCAGCCTGGCGTTCGGTCAGGGGTGAGGTATCGTCGGCCGCAGCCAGACATCGCTGCAGGAACCGCGCACCTTCGTTGACCCATGCCTGACACGCGTCATGGGCCTCTTCCACGCCGTCGCCACAGGCGCCGGGCATGATCATGGCCTGGGCCGGCACACCGGCCTTGCCCAGCCGCTGCGCGAAGGCTTCGCCTTCGGCACGTAGCGCATCCTGTTCCGCGACCTGGACCAGCGTGGGCGGCAGCCCGGCCAGGCGCGAAGCCATGGCCGGCGCGGCATAGGGATGCACGCTGTCCGCCGGCGTCGGCAAGTAATCGCGATAGTTGCAGGCCATGCGCCGCAACGTTTCCATCAGCACCTGGCCGCTGCCGAAGCCCGCGCACGACGCGTGCTGCAGGCATGGGTCGGTCACCGGCCGGATCAGCCACTGGCCGCGTGGCTGCGCGGTGCCGCGGTCGCGCAGCATCTGCGCCAGCGCGATCGCCAGGTTGCCGCCGGCTTCCTCGCCCACCAGCGCGAAGCGGGTCTTGTCCAGCTTCAGGCGCCGGGCATTGCGCAGCACCCACTGCACCGTGCTGTGCGCGTCTTCGGGCGCCGCCGGGAAGGGGTTTTCGGGCGCCAGCGAATAGGCCGGCGTCACCACCACGGCCGGCACCGCGCGGGCCAGGTCCTGCACCAGCTTGCGCGCCCGCTCCACGCCGCCATCGACAAAGCCGCCGGCATGCAGGTACACCAGCCAGGGCAACCACGTGGCCGCCTCGGCGCCCGGCGCGGGATAGCCCGGCGGGTAGCACACGCACACCGCGATCTCGCGGCCGTCGCTCGTTACCGTGTGCTCGGCCACGCGCGGCTCGCCCTGGCCGGTGGCGGCGAAAGCGGCATTCTGGCGTTGGCCTGGCTTGTTTGGCATGGCGTCTGGCGCACGGGGAAAACAATGCGCTTGAGTGTTGCGATGCAACGGATTATGGTGATTGACGAGGATGGGATAAAGCGAGAGATTGCCAATGCACTGTTCCCGGATTGGAATAATCGGGCGCAGTGCAACGGAAGCACGGGACCGAAACCCCACGCGTGACAAGGTCATCGGAAATGTGATTCACTCCGGTTCTCGGCACGCATGGCGATCCGCAACCTTGCTTTTCATTCATTGCGGGCGCTGCACGCCCTGACAAACCCACGCCGGACCAGCGCCCCCGCGCACCCCGGCGCCAGCCAGCCGGCAGCACTTCCCCAATCACAACAACAAACCACGCCGTGCGCGTCACGAGCGCGCGCGGTACGCCGTTCGGATCTATCGTCGGAACCTCATCATGGACCGTCTCGTATCAATGCAGGCATTCACACGGGTCGTGGACGTCGGCAGCTTTGCGCGCGCCGCCGAATCGCTGGACCTGCCCAAGGCCACGCTGACCCGCCTGATCCAGAACCTAGAGACGCACCTCGGCGTCAAGCTGCTGCACCGGACCACGCGCCGCATCAGCGTGACCAACGACGGCGCGGCCTATTACGAACGCTGCGTGCGCATCCTCGCGGACGTGGAAGAAGCCGAACAGTCGCTGACGCGGCAGAACAATTCGCCGCGCGGCACATTGTCGGTCGACACCACCGCGCCGCTGGCCAACATGGTCCTGGTGCCTGCCCTGAATGACTTCCTGCAGGCCTACCCCGACCTGAAGCTCGAGCTGACCATCAACGGCAAGCCCATCGACCTGCTGCAGGAAGGCGTCGACGTGGTGTTGCGCGTGGGGATTCCGCTGGACGAATCGATGGTGGCCCGCCGCATCGGCCACGTAAAGCTGGCGTTCTACGCCTCGCCGATCTACCTGAACCGCGCCGGCACGCCGAGCGACCTTGCCGAGCTGGCGCAGCACAAGGCGGTGAACTACCTGTCCAACCGCACCGGGCGCGAGATGCCGTGGCCGATGGCGCGCGGCACGGAGCGCGGCGAGGTACTGCTGCCCTCGGCGATCTCGACCAACGACCCCGAAGTCTATGTGGGCTGCACACTCGAAGGCCACGGCATCGCCCGCATCTCGCGCGCCATGGCCGAGCCTTACGTGGCCAGCGGCCGGCTGGTCGAGATCATGGCCGACTGGCAGACCGACGAGCTGCCGATCTCGGCGATGTATCCGCAGAACCGGCACCTGTCGGCCAAGGTGCGGGTGTTCGTCAACTGGGCGGCGGACCAGTTCTCGCGCCACCCGCATTTTGGTGCGGCACAGCAGCGCCTCGCGGTAGCGGCCTGACTTCCCTCCTGGCGCGACCGGCAAGTGCAGGCAGCAAGTGCAGCAAGCGCAGGCGCATCCGGAACGTGCCTAGTAGGACAAAACCGGAAGCCGCAAGCGCGTTGGCCGACCTATACTGTTTCATCCGAAATCACGACCAGAAGAGGATTCCGATGAAACAAGTGCTTACCCCCCTGGCTGCCTGCGTTGCCGCAACGGTGTTCCTGGCCGGCTGCGGCGGCTCCGGCATGAGCTCCTCGGCCTCGTCCAGCGCCAGCGGTGCTACCGCTGCCACCGCGGCCTCGGCCAGCACGAGCGGGGCCCGTGCCACCGCGCAGCTGCAGCCCAAGAGCGGCACCAACACCGGCGGCACCGTGACTTTCCAGCAGCAGCAGGGCGGAGTCTTGATGACCGCCTCGATCACCGGCCTGCCGCCTAATACCGTCCATGGCTTCCACGTCCATGAAAAGGGCGACTGCTCGGCGCCCGACGCGATGAGCGCGGGCGGCCATTTCAACCCGGGCGGCAAGCCGCACGGCCAGATGACCTCGGGTGAGCACCATGCCGGCGACATGAACAACGTTACCGCCGACGCCAACGGCAACGTGCGCGTCGGCATGCTGCTGCCGGCGCTGTCGGTCGGCACCGGCGCCAACAGCGTGATCGGGCGCGCGGTGGTCGTGCACAAGGATCCGGACGACTACAAGACGCAGCCGACGGGCAATGCGGGCGGGCGCATTGCTTGCGGGGTGGTGGCGGCGGCTTCCTAAGTCGCAAGCGTTTCGGATCCTGCTGGTGTTGTCCCTCTCCCGCTCGCGGGAGAGGGACGCAAGCCCTGTGCAGCGGCAAACCTCGCCGCTCTTCAATCCCCCTAGAAATTCGCATTCACCCGCTGCGTCATTCGCAGGCAGCTGATGCCGTCATGCACGCCGGCATGGCAACATGGCGTACATTGACGCAACGCGCGGACCGCCAGCGGGACGCGCCGACCACCGCCATGCCATTGCCCACAGACGCCGCGTTCGTGCCCCACCGCCGCCAGCACGCCAGTTCGCTGCTGCTGTGCTGCGCCACCCTGATGGGCGGCTGTGCGCTGCCGCCGCTGGACCACCGCACCGAATCCACCGCCATCACGCCCGCCGAGGCAGCGGCCACGCCGCTGGGCCGCGCGGTAGCCGCCGCGCTGGCCGGCCATCCCGGACTCAGCGGCATCCACCCGCTGAACAACGCCCACGCCGCCTTCGCCGCGCGCATACACCTGGCGCGCACGGCGCAGCGCACGCTCGACGTGCAGTACTACATCTGGCGTAACGACCTGACCGGCACCCTGCTGCTAGAGGCGCTGCACGAGGCCGCCGACCGCGGCGTACGCGTGCGCCTGCTGCTCGATGACAACGGCCTTTCGGGCATGGACGAGCTGCTGGCGGCCATGGACGCGCATCCGCAGGTCGAAGTGCGGATCTTCAACCCGTTCGTGCTGCGCCAGCCCAAGGCGCTCAATTTCCTGACCGATTTCCGGCGCCTGAACCGGCGCATGCACAACAAGTCGTTTACCGCCGATGGCGTCGCCACGATCATCGGCGGACGCAACGTCGGCGACGAGTACTTCGGCGCTACCGACGGCGTGCTGTTCGCCGACCTCGACGTGATTGCGATCGGCCCCGCCGCCGCAGACGTGGCGCACGATTTCGACCGCTACTGGACCAGCGCCTCGGCCTACCCGGTGGACCGGCTGGTGCCACCGGTCAGCGTGGAGCGCCTGCACGAGCTGGCCGGCAGCGCCCGCGCGGTCGAGCAGAACCCCGCCGCCGGCACCTACGTGGCCGCGCTGCGCGAGGTGCCCGACGTGCAGCACATGCTCAACGGCACGCTGGAGTTCGAGTGGGCAGCGACACGCATCGTCAGCGACGACCCGGTCAAGGCCCTCGGCGAAGCATCGCGCGACACGCTGGTCGCGCACCAGCTGCGCGAGATCCTGGGCGAGCCGCAGCGCGAGCTGGATCTGGTCTCGCCCTACTTCGTCCCGTCCACCGCCGGCACCGCCTACTTCTCGCAGCTGGCCGAAAAGGGCGTTGCCGTGCGCGTGCTGACCAACGCGCTAGAGGCCACCGACGTCGCCGCCGTCCATTCCGGCTATGCCAAGCGCCGCAAGGCGCTGCTGGAGGCCGGCGTGGACCTGTACGAACTGCGGCGGTCGGCGGCACCGGCCAGGAAGGAGGACCGCGCCGCCGGCCCGTTCGGCAGTTCCGGCTCCAGCCTCCATGCCAAGACCTTTGCCGTCGATGCCAGCCGCGTGTTCGTGGGCTCGTTCAATTTCGACCCGCGCTCGGCCAACCTCAATACCGAGCTCGGCTTCGTGATCGACAGCCCGACGCTGGCCGGCCGCATCGAATCGACCTTTGCCACGGTGGTGCCGCAAGCGGCCTACCAGGTCAAGCTCGACGAGCAAGGCAAGCTGTACTGGCTGGAGCGGCGCGGCGACGAGGTTGTGCGCCACGACACCGAGCCCAACACCAGCTGGTGGCGCCGGCTTGGCATCTGGTTCCTGTCGATCCTGCCGATCGAGTCGATGCTCTAGTCCACTGCGTCAGATCTGGTCGATCAGGCTGCGCACGACGTCGGCCAGCCGGCCCGCGCGCTGGCGGCCGTTGGCGTCCAGCTCCATGCCGCAGCCGCTGGCGAGGGCCTTGAGGCCGAACAGGGCATCGCCGACATCGCGCCAGCCCGGGTAATCGGTATGGATCTTTTCCAGCGCGGCGGCGCCTGCCGCCACTTGCGCGGCAGCCGGCACATTGCCGGCCGCCAGGTCTTCCAATGCCGAGGCGGCATCGACCAGGCCTTTGCGGTTCATGCTGCGGTCTCCCCACTATGTCTTTGTCATGGCCGCCATTGGGGCGGCGTTGACACTGTAGCAGGATGCCGGGGCCAGTGGCCTTCACGCGCGCGGGGAGAGGTGTCCGGAGCGTATGCGAAGCGCCGCTTCGGAGCAGCCCGGGTGCCATCCGCGGCACACCGGCACGAGGTCTCAGTTGCGCCCGATATCCTCCAGGATCCGCGTCATCAGGTACAGCCGCGGCACGATCGAATCCAGCTCGATGTACTCGTCGCGCGCGTGGTAGCCGAAGCCCGCGAGGCCGAAGCTCTCCACCACCGCCGGCTTGCCCGAGCGTGCGGCATAGCTGGCGTCGGTGGCACCGCCGGTGCCTTCTGCCAGCGCCAGCGTGCGGCCGTCCAGCTCGGCGTAGATTTCCTGCGCGCGCCTGGCCAGCGCGCGCCCGCGGGCGTCGGCCACGAACGGCGGGCGCCCCTCTTCCATGGTCACCGTGGTCTGGGTATCGGGCACCAGCTGGCCCGACCTGACCTTGTCCTGCAGCGCGACCTTCAGCTTCTCGGCGGCGCCGCTGGCGGTGGTGCGGACGTCGCCGTAGGCCACCGCGCTTTCCGGGATCTGGTTGCGCACGGTGCCGGCCTGCGCCTGGGTCCAGTTCAGCTGCGAGCCAGGCACCTGCGTGGCGACGTCGCGGGTCTGCTGCAGCTGGTAGGCCAGCTCGACCAGCGCATTGCGGCCGCGCTCGGGCGCGGCGCCGGCATGCGAGGCGCGGCCCTTGACCTGCATGGTGGCGGTGGCGGTGCCGGACGCGCCCAGCAGCAGCGACTCGGCCTTGACCACGTCCTTGGCGGCGGTGGGCTCGCAGGACAGCACCACGTCATGCTGCGCGGCCAGCGCGGCAATGGTCTCGCCGGAGCCGACCGAGCCCACTTCCTCGTCCGGGTTGAACAGCACGGTGATCTGCGCGTAGTCGCTCCAGCCCTTGTTCTTCAGGATCTCCAGCGAATGCAGGATGACCGCGATGCCGCCCTTGTCGTCGGCAATGCCGGGGCCGTAGAGCCGGTTGCCTTCCTCGCGGATCGGCTGGGTCGCCAGCGTGTTTTCCGGATAGACCGTGTCCATGTGGGCGATCAGCATGATGCGGCGCTTGCCGTTGCCGATAAACGTGCCCTTGACCATGGTGCCCGGTCCCCTGGCGACCGGCACGCGCTCCACCTTGGCGCCCAGCGCCTGCAGCCGCTTCTCGGTGTAGCTGGCCATCTGGGCCAGGCCCTGCGCGTTGGCGCTGCCGGATTCGATCGACACCATCTCCTTGAGCGACTGCACCACCGCCGGCTGGGCGGTGCGGGCGGCGGCCAGCAGCGCGGCATCGGGCTGGGCGGCAGCGGCCAGCTGGCCGGCGCCGGCAAGTGACAGGGCGGCGGCGACAGCAACTTGTCGAACGGAAAACGGCATGGAATCTCCTCGGTCTGGATTTGTTGGGATCTTGTTGGGATCTTGTTGGGATCTTGTTGGCGTCTTGTTGGGGCCATGCCGTGCGGCAACGCCGGCGTCCACGGCACAACGGCACGATGCTAGCCCTTGCCAGCGGGCATGGGGAGGATCAATATCGCCAATCACAATGCCGATCCCGCCACGACTGGGCGGGGGTCGGACCATGCCCGAACTGTCCCTGATATGCGCGCCCCCATTAATCCGCTGGTTTCCGACATCCTCACCGCGCCCGCAAGTCCATTACATGTCCGCCTGCTCTGGCTGCCCCATGCGATGCCCGGCACCCTCTTCACCACGCTCGACGTGCTGCGCACCGTCGCCGGCGTGGCCAGCCTGCAGCGCCCGGATGCCGCGCCGACGCTGAGCTGGCAACTGTGCGGCGCCAACGGGCGCATGCTGTCGACGGACCTGCCGGGCCTGGAAGCGTCCACGCGCCGCATCCGCGCGACGGGCAGCCGCTCGCTGCTGGTGATCCCGGCACTGCTGGCCAGCAATGCGCACCAGCTCGGCGATATCGTCCGCCGCGATACCGCCGCGCTGCGCATGGTCGAGCGCCATGTGGCCGCGGGCGGGTGGCTCGCCGCCTGCTCGTCGGGGATGGTGTTGCCGCTGCAGCTCGGCCTGCTGGACCAGGCCCGTACCGGGGCGCCGTGGATGTACCAGAGCTGGATGACGCACCAGTTCCCGCACGCCGACCTGGCCGGCGACCAGGCCATGAGCGTGCACGGGCAAGTGTTCTCTTGCGTGGCCCCCGCGCTGCAGGTGGAATTCATGCTGCGCGTGCTGGGGCATCTGCACGACCCCGACCTGGCTCAGGCTGCCGCGCAGCTGATGCTATACCAGCCCGAACGCCAGCGCAGCGTGCCGGCGCTGGTCTCGCAGCGCTGGCTCAGCCGCACGGCGGACAGCCCGGTGTACCGGGCCATCCAGTGGCTGCAGGAACATGTGGCCGAGCCCTACCAGCTGGCCGCGGTGGCGCAGGCTGCTGCGGTCAGCGAGCGGACCCTGCTGCGGCATTTCCGGCAGGTTACCGGCATGACGCCGCTGGATTACCTGCACACACTGCGCGTGGAGCGCGCGCGCATGCTGCTGGAAGTGACGCTGCACGGCACGCAGGCCATCGCCGAAGCCTGCGGCTACAGCGACGCGGCCGCGTTCCGGCGGCTGTTCCAGCGCATCACGGGAATGTCGATGTCGGACTATCGCGCCCGCTTTGCGCTGCGGGCGCGGCGGCGTTACTGGCGCATGGAGGATGCGGCGGCCCGGCGCGGCATGCCGGGCTAATCAGGCGCGCAGCGAGATGCGGTTGACCACGTCCTCCACGCCCTGCACGTACCACGCGTCGCGCTCGACCTGCCGGCGCGTGTTCTCGCTGGCGACGCAGCCTTCCAGCGTGACGACGCGGTTCTCGGTATGCACGCTGACCTGGCCGGCGTCGACGAAGGGATCGGTCTCCAGCACCAGCATCAGCGCCTCGGTGATCTCATCGTCGCGGTCGGCTTCGGCGGGCGCCACCACCAGTTCGTTGACCACGCAGCGGCAGCCGCCCGACCACCAGGCCAGCACGCCGGCCAGGCGCATGTGCGACAGGCTGATCACCTGGCCCCACAGCGTCACCACGCCGTCGTGCGCCTCGACCTCGATCCAGCCGCTGCGTTCGCCCACGGCCTCGCGCACGGTCTCGTGCTGGCCCTTGACGCGTGCGCAGATCCTGCAGTTGCGGAAATCGATGGCATTGAGCAGGCGCTCGCATACCGCGTCGCGCAGTTCGCCGTCGCCGACTGGCACGCCACCGTTTGTCACGCGCAGGTGGTCGATCACGCTGGTCACGCCGTCCACGCGCCTCAGCGCGGTGGCCGCGCGGGTCTTGTCGACGATATCGGCTACCTCGCCTTCCAGGATCAGCGCGCCGTCCGACAGCCGCAACTGGATGGTGGGATGGAGTACATGCCCCTGATAAGGCACATGCGCCAAGGCTGCGCGCGCCTGCGTCAGCACCGCTTCGCTAGTCTGCATTTTGATCGCCTCGCCCGAATGGTCTGGAGATGAAAAGACGTGCGCCCGGCCTGCGGGCGCGCCTGGCGCGGCGCCGCGGCCTCCATCACCGCCGGGGGCCCTGGCATCCGCTTCCTCATTATAGGAAGCATGCCAGGGGCGTTCGGACTCAGGCCGAGGCCGATTCGCGGGCGCGCGCCACCTCCTGGTTGCGCAGGATGAAACGCTGGACCTTGCCGCTGGGGGTCTTGGGCAGTTCGGCGACGAATTCGATCTCGCGCGGGTAGGAGTGGGCAGCCAGGCGCTTGCGCACATGCTGGCGCAGTGCCTCGGCCAGTTCGGGCGTGGCCGGGTATTGCCGGTCGAGCACGACGAAGGCCTTGATCAGTTCGGTGCGCTCGGGGTCAGGCTTGCCGATCACCGCGGCCTCGACCACGGCGGGGTGCTCGATCAGCGCGCTTTCCACGTCGAACGGCCCGACGCGGTAGCCCGAAGTGGTGATGACATCGTCGGCGCGGCCGATAAAGCTGATGCTGCCGTCGTCGTTGAGTTCGGCGGAATCGCCGGTCAGGTAATAGTGGCCCGCGAACGCGCTGGTGGGCGTGCCATGGTAGCCGCCGAACCAGCACATCGGCGAGCGCTCCAGGTCCAGCGCCAGCGTGCCGGGCTGTCCGGCGGGCAGTTCGCGCTGCTCGTCATCGACCACGACCACGCGGTGCCCCGGGCTGGCAAAGCCCGCAGCACCCATGCGCACCGCGTGCGACAGCGCGTGGTGGTTGCACAGCACCATGCCGAGTTCGGTCTGCCCATAGTGGTCGTGGATGGCCGCATCCAGCTCGCTGGCGAACCAGCGGATCACTTCGGGGTTGAGCGGCTCACCGGCGCTGCTGACGGCGCGCAACTGCCCGCGCAACTGCTCCGACACGGCCTGCCCGGCGGCGATCAGCAGCCGGTAGGCGGTGGGCGAGCCGGCCAGGTTGGTGATGCCGTACTTGCGGATGACGCGGCAGGTGCTTTCCACGGTGAACGGGCCGTCGTAGAAGGTGGTGGCATGCCCCAGCGACAGCGGCCCCGTCACCGCGTAGTAGAGGCCGTAGGCCCAGCCCGGGTCAGCCAGGTTCCAGAACGCGTCTTCGTCGCGCAGGTCGACGGCGTCGCGCATGTAGCCGGCGAACGCGGCGATGGCCTTGAGCGGCACCAGCAGCGGCTTGGCCGGCCCGGTGGTGCCCGAGGTGAACATCATCAGGAAGGGATCGTCGCCGCGGCGCATGACCGGCTCGAACGTGGCGGGCTGGCGCGCCAGCTCGGCCCAGAAGCTGAAATCGCCGGTGGCTGCGTCGCCAGGCGCTTCGCTGGTGCCGGCCACGGTGACGACGGGCGGCGCGCCCTCCACATCATCCAGCTTGGGACGGTTGACAGTATCCGTGACCACCACTTTCGCGCCCGAGCTGTTGAGCCGGTGCTCGATGGCCTTGGGACCGAACGCCGTGAACAGCGGCTGGTACACGGCGCCGGCGCGCCAGGTGCCCAGGATGGTCACGAGCAGCTCGGCCGTGCGCGGCAGCAGCCCGGCAACGCGATCGCCCGGCTGCACGCCCTGCGCTTTCAGGAAGCCGGCAAACTGCGCCGACAGCGCCTGCAGCTCGGCAAACGTCCAGCTGCGCGCGTTGCCGTCGCGGCCCTCCCAGAACAGCGCGATGCGCCCGGGCCCGGCATGACGGTCGCAGCATTCGACACAGGCGTTGATCGCATCGAGGCTGCCGTGCAGTTGCCGGGCCACCGTCTCGTCATAGGAAAAGCCGTCGTAGGCCTGGGCGTAGTCGCGCATGGTGTCTCCTGTATGTCCGGCAGCCTGCCGCGGACGCCGCCCGCGTCATGGTGCCTGTTATCGTCTGTAATGGTCGCAGGAGTGTGCGCCTGTGCCGGGGCGGCGGGCAATAACCGAATCCGCCAGCGCGCCTGACTGTTTTTGCCATGCCCGGACATCACGCGCGGTGCGCTTGACGCCATGCGGCCCGGCGCCGACGATACGCAGAACACGGCGGGCATCACGCCAGGGAGATCAGCGCATGTGCACCAACTACGCCCCGGTCCAGCGCCAGATCCTGCGCGACATCTTCGGCGTGGAGCCGCCGCCGGGCATCTTCAAGGCCGAAACCTATCCCGATTACCTGGCGCCGATCGTGCGCGCCACCGACGACGGCGTGCGGCATGCCGGGCTGGCGTCGTTCGGCATGGTGCCGCGGCCGCGCATCCCGCCCGGCACACGCCGCTATGACACCACCAACGCGCGCAGCGAGACCGTCGGCGAGCGCCCTGCCTTCGCCCGCTACTGGCGGCAGGGACAGCTTTGCCTGGTTCCGGCCACCGCGTTCTACGAGTACGCCTATCCCGAAGACGCGATGCCGGGCGGCCCGCCCGGCAAGCCGGTGCGCTGGCGCATCTGGCTGCCCGGCGAGCCCGCCTTCGGCATCGCCGGCCTGTGGCGTGGCTGGCCCGACGAAGCGCTGTCCTTCACCATGCTGACGGTGAACTCCGCGCGGCACCCGGTGATGGACCGCTTCCACAAGCCAGGCGACGAAAAACGTTCCGTGGTCATCGTGCCGCGCGAGCAGTGGGACGACTGGCTCGCCTGCCGCGATCCCGAAGTTGCCCGCACCTTCCTGAAGCTGCTTCCCGCAGATGCCCTGCAGGCCGAGCCGGCCCCCAAGATCACCGGCGCACCGATCCCGGACGCGGACTGACCCGCCCGCGAAGCCGGCAGATGGCCGGCAGATTGCCGGCGAGAGCAGCGAGACCGGTGAGACTGGCGAGACTGGCTTAAGCGCGCGTCCTGCCCTCCCTCATGAGGGTGTCAGGCGTTACGAATGCTGCGCATACTGCCGCGCACACCGGCCGCAAGAGCCGACATCCAGGGTCAATTCATCATGCAAAACGTCGTCGCCTTGTGCGCGTATTTTTTCGCGTGCTTCCTCGCCTTGCTGTTTGCTGCGCGCTGGATCCTGCGTAATCATCCGGCGCTGCGCGAGCGGCCGCCCGCCCGGCCGCCGTGCGTTGCCCACGACGACCCACCGGGGCCTGGCTGACCATTCCCGACGCGACATTGCGCCGGCCAATGCCGCAGAATCCGCACCAAATTCCGTCAACATCTATCAACTAGCGGGAACTCATAGCCTTCACGCTTGCCATATCCCTGTCGCCGCAGTCTGTAAAGTGGTGCTGGCGTCATATCTCAAAGCTACAATGCGTGCCCGCATGGCACGCCCGTGCCGCCCGGTACGGCATAACGACAAGAAAGGACACACAGGGATGGCGCTGACTTCCAACAAGCTGCCGCCATGGACCATCGGGGCGCCAGTCGCCGCAGCGGCGACGCTGGGCGTGGCCTGGCTGATGCCGGGGCAGGGCTGGCTGATCGCACTGGTGGCCGTGGCGCTGGCCGGCGCGGTCTTTGCCGCCGTGCACCACGCCGAGGTGGTCGCGCACAAGGTGGGCGAACCGTTCGGCACGCTGGTGCTGGCGATTGCCGTGACCGTAATCGAAGTCGCGCTGATCGTCTCCGTGATGTTGTCGTCCGGGCCGGAGAAAGCGGGCCTGGCGCGTGACACGGTATTTGCCGCGGTCATGCTGATCTGCAACGGCATTGTCGGGCTGTGCCTGTTCGTCGGCGGCCTGCACCACCGCGAGCAGGCGTTCCAGGCGCCCGGCGCCAATGCCGCGATGGCGGTGCTGGCGGCGCTGCTGGTGCTGACAATGGTGCTGCCAAACTACACCAGTTCGTCGCCGGGGCCGGTGCTGACGCCGGCGCAACTGGCGTTCTCGGGCGTGATGTCGCTGGTGCTGTACGGCTCGTTCGTGTTCGTGCAGACCATCCGCCACCGCGATTACTTCCTGGCCGAAGGCAGTTCGGACGAGAGCGTGCACGCGCCGCCACCGCCCGCGCGCGTGGCGCTCACCAGCGGCGTGCTGCTGGTGGCTTGCCTGGTGCTGGTGGTGGGGCTGGCCAAGCTGCTGTCGCCGTCGGTCGAGGCGGCAGTGCTGAAAGCCGGTGCGCCGGCCGCGGTGGTCGGGATCGTGATTGCCGCCATGGTGCTATTGCCCGAGGGGCTGGCGGCGCTGCGCGCGGCGCGCGCCGACCGTATCCAGACCAGCCTGAACCTGGCCCTGGGTTCGGCGCTGGCCAGCATTGGGCTGACCATTCCCACCGTGGCCGCCGTCTTTATCTGGATCGGCCAGCCGCTGGAACTGGGGCTGGGCACCAAGGACATGGTGCTGCTGATGCTGACGCTGGTGGTGTCGTCGCTGACGCTGGGCATGGGCCGCACCACCATCCTGCAAGGCGTGGTGCATCTGGTGATCCTGGCGGCCTACCTGTTCCTGTCGATCGTGCCGTAGCCGCCCCGGTCCTTCCGTCCGCAACCGCCGCGCATTCCGGGCAGGTGCCGGGGCCTTTGCCTGGCGCCGGCGGCGACTACACTGGAACCTCCCCCACCGGGAATCCGCGCTTGCTTGCCGCGCACGCACCGGAGAACGCCAATGCTGGAAGTCGCCGTCACCGCCGCCGACCATGCCGTCGGCCCCGATACCGCCAGGGTCACCGTCGTCGAATACGGCGACTTCGAATGCTCCTACTGCCGCATCGCCTACGGAGCCATGAAGATCCTGCTGGAGCACTATGGCCCGCAGGTGCGCTTTGTCTACCGGCACTACCCGATGGCCAGCTGGCACCCGTCCGCCGAGCCGGCGGCCGAATGCGCCGAGGCCGCGGCGGCGCAGGACCGCTTCTGGCAGATGTACCGCATGCTCTACGAGCACCCGCAAGGCCTGAAGCCCGACGCCCTGCGCCAATACGCGGGCATGGCCGGCCTGGATCTTGACCGCTACGACACCGACATGTCGACCCACCGGCACCTGCCACGCATCCGCGCCGACCAGCACGGCGGCACGCGCTGCCGGGTGCGCGGCACGCCGTCGTTCTTCGTCAACGGCACGGTGCAGGACGTGACCTTCGGCATGGAGCGGCTGCAGCGCGCCATCGATACCGCGCTGGCAGCCTAGCCCGCCGCGTCAGAAGCGGTACGTCACGCTGCCGACCACCGTCCGGCGCGCGCCGAAGTAGCAATCGCCACGTGACAGGCAGGTGGTTACGTACTGCTTGTCGAACAGGTTGTTGGCGTTCAGCGCGACGCGCAGCGGGCCGTGATCGTAGGCGATCATGGCGTCGTACAGCGTGACTCCGCCGACGCGGTTCTGGTCGGTGCCGTCATAGCTCGGGCCGACATAGCGCACGCCGCCGCCGGCAACGAAGCCCGGCAGCCCGAACATCTTGAAGCGGTAGTTGGCCCACAGCGACGCCATGTTCGACGGCGTGCTGGCCAGGCGCTTGCCGACCTCGGCGGCACTGCCCTCGATCACGCGCGCATCCAGGTAGGTATAGGTCGCGATCAGGTCCAGGCGGCTGGTCAGCGAAGCCAGTGCCTCGACCTCGATGCCACGCGTGCGGGCCTCGCCCACCTGCACCTGGTCAGGAATGCCGTTGACCACGCCAGCGGTCTTCCGGTTCTTCTCGCGCATGTCGAACGCCGCCACGGTCAGCGAAGCGTTCTTGCCCGGCGGCTGGTACTTGATCCCCGCTTCCCACTGCGAACCGCGCAGCGGCTTGAACGCCTGGTTGGAGCGGTTGAAGCCGGGCAGGCCCTGGAACGACTCGGTGTAGCTGACGTACGGGTTCAGGCCGATGTCCGAGCGGTACATCAGGCCGGCGCGCTTGGTCAGCTCATTGTCTTCGCGGCTGCCCGCAGGCGTGTTGTCCTGTGCTGCGCGCGACCAGTCATAGCGCAGGCCCAGCATCAGCAGCCACTTGTTCCATGACAGCTGGTCCTGCAGGTACACGCCGGTCTGGATCTGCTTGCTGGGGTTCAGGTCGCGTGTGCCCGGCAAGGTGAAATTGCCGTAGACCGGGTTGAACACATTCAGCGGCGCAGCGGTGCCGCCTACGCCGGCGCGGCCCGTGATCTCGGCATGCTGGTAGTCCATCCCGGCCAGCAGCGTATGGTCGACCGGGCCCGTGCGGAAGTTGCCTTGCGCCTGCGTGTCGACCACGAAGGCATTCAGCGTCGGCTGGTTCAGGTAGACCGTGCGGCGCATCAGCGTGCTGCTGCCGGGCACCCAGCCGTGCGTCGCGCCGGTGAAGCCGGCCGCATAGATGCTGCGGTAGTCCACGGTGCTGTGCGAGTAGCGCAGGTTCTGGCGGACCGTGAGCGCATCGTTGACCTTGTGCTGGAACTCATAGCCCACCGAAGTCTGCTCGGCGTTGTAGCGGTCGTAGCCCGGCTCGCTGATGAACAGGTGGTCGGGAATCTGCCCGCCCGGGTTCGGATAGAGCGTGCCGCGCCACGGGAAGAAGCCGACCGAGGTCCCGCTTTCGTCGCGCTGGAAATTGGTCAGCAGCGTGAACGAGGTATCGGCATTGGGACGGTATGTCAGCGACGGCGCGATCAGGTAGCGGTTGTCGGGCACGTAGTCCACCTGCGTGTCGCTGTCGCGCGCCAGCGCCACCAGCCGGTACATCCACTTGCCCTCGGCATCGAGCGGGCCGGTCAGGTCGGCCTGCACCTGCTTGCGGTTGTAGTTGCCGAACTGCACGCCAACCTCGCGCGCAGCCTCGGCCTGCGGACGCTTGCTGACCAGGTTCAGGATGCCGCCGACGGCGCCCTGCCCGAACAGCATCGACGACGGGCCGCGCAGCACATCGATGCGCTCCAGCGCGTAGACGTCGGCACGCACGTTGTTGTAGAAGCCGACCTGGTTGAGCAGGCCGTCGCGGTACTGCGTGAAGTCCGTGCCGCGGAACTTGCCCCAGTCGCCGCGCGCGTCATTGCCATACGGCCCGGCATAGACTCCGGCGGTATAGCCGATGGCCTGCTGGACCGACTGCGCACCCTGCGCTTCCATCCGGTCGCGCGTGATCACCGTGATCGACTGCGGCGTCTCCATCACCGGCGTATCGGTCTTGGTCGCGGTGGCGCTGCGCTTGGCAACGAAGCCGTGCACCGGCCCGGTTGCGGTTTCATCCGCGCCGGACGCACGCACCGTCACGGCCGGCAGTTCGGCTGCCGCGCCGGAGGCAGGCTGGGGCGTGGCTGCCGGCTGGGCAAACACACCCCCGGTGTGCAGGCTCAGGGCCAGGGTGGTCAGCGAAAGGCCGCGGGGAGGCGTCAGCCGGGAGCGGGCAAAGCGCGGCTTGGCCCGGGAGATCGGTTGAAAGGACATCACTCAGGAACGGAAATGTAGCGTGCCGTGCACCAGGAACGGTGACGGATCGCCAGTGGAAATTTCTGATTACGAATGCGAACAATTCGCAATTACATTTGTATTGTAGCCTGAATGTGTCAGAGGCGATACATTTTCGCGGAATTGATTGAGAGCACTAGAAAGGAGTGACTTAACTTCCGCATTTTTGCGATATCGGGTTAAGAATTTACGCTGCAGCATTAAATTTTGCCTGAGGTATTTTTTGCTGCTACAGTAAATGGACATCGAGTTTGACTTGGCGAAGGACGTCATCAACCAACACCAACATGGGTTGTCACTGGCCGCTGCTGGCCTGTTCGAATTTGGACGCGCGCTGCTGAAGACCGATACACGCAAGCAATATGGCGAGACGCGCTACATCGCGTATGGGCCAATTGGATCTCGCCTGTATTGCCTGGTCTTCACCATGCGCGGCAACACATTGCGTGCGATCAGCCTTCGAAAAGCCAATTCCCGCGAGGTGCGAGACTATGAACAGGAAAGCTAAGCTGATTACCCCGACACCCGCGGAAGACGCCGCGATCGCCCGCGGCATTGATGCCGATCCGGATGCTGTGTCGCTGTCCACAGAGCAGATCAGGCAGATGCGCCCGGCCATTGAGGTGCTTGAGCAGGCGATGGGGAAGGAGAAGGCCGAGGCACTGGTTAGGCGCCGGGGCCGCCCGGCCAAACCGGCAGGCGAGCGCAAGGTAAACCAGACACTCAGGATCGATCCGGATGTGCTCGATGCCTTTAAGGCTACCGGCAGCGGCTGGCAAACGCTGATGAACGACGCGCTGCGCGACTATGCCACGGCGCATCGTATGATGCCCCGGAGTTAAGCTGCCCTCAGCCGCCCTGCAATCGCCCCAGCAACCGCCGCCCAGCCTCGATCACCGCCGGGTCGCGGTGCATCTGGTAGCGCACGATCATGCCTTCGATGCACAGCATGGCTTCCTCCGCCACCTGTGCTGGCTGGCGCAGCCCGAGCCGCGCGGCGATATCGGCGACGAACGCCGCCAGTTCTGCCTTGTGCGCGGCAGCCTGATCGGCCGCGCGGGCATCACCGCCGACCTCGGCCACCACGTTGATAAAGGCGCAGCCGCGGAAATCCGCGGCGAACCAGTCTGCCAGCGCGTCGGCAATCACCTCCAGATGCGGGCGAGTGGCCAGGCGTGCCTCGACGTCGCCGCGGAACCAGACCATCCACTCGTCATGGCGCCGGTCCAGGAAGGCCGAGATCAGGTCGTTCTTGGAGGCGAAATGCCGGTACAGCGACATCTTGGCCACACCCGACTCGGCAATGATCCGGTCGATGCCGGTGGCGCGATACCCCTCCTGGTAGAACAGGCGGGCGGCGGTGTCCAGGATGCGGTCGCGGGCGGAGGGGTTGGCCATGGGGGCGCGGCGAAAGACAAGTGAGGGAAATCAATAGCAGGGCCGGCGGCGAGGTAGCGCAAGCCGGCCTGCATAAGGAATACTATGACAGACAGACCTGTCTAGCAACCAAGGTAACGTTCACGCCGCAAGCTTGGCCGCCGCGTCGCGCAGCGCCGTGCGCAGCCCCTCTTCCACCACCGGGTGGTAATACGGCATGCCAAGCATCTGCTCGATGGTCAGCCCCTGCTGGTATGACCACGCCAGCAAGTGCGCGATATTCTCCGCACGCGGGCCGATCCATTCCGCCCCGAGGAAGCGGCCGCTCGCCTTGTCCGCGTAGACATGCATCAGCCCGCGGTTTTTCAGCATGACGCGGCTGCGGCCCTGGTCCTCGAAGCTGACCTCGCCGGTGACGAAGCTGCCGTCAGCCAGATCGGCGTGGCGCTGGCCAACCATCGCGATCTGCGGGTCGGAGAACACCACTGCCAGCGGCGCCCGGCGCGCCAGCCGCTTTACTTGCGGATAGCTGGCGGCGTTCTCGCCGGCGGCCTTGCCCTCGTCCGCGGCTTCGTGCAGCAGCGGCAGGATATTGTTGGCATCGCCCGCGATAAACACCGGGGAATTGCCGCACTGGAGCGTTTCCGGGTCGAACACAGGCACACCACGCTGGTCCAGCGCCAGGCCGGTGTTTTCCAGGCCGAGGCCGCGCACGTTCGGCTCGCGGCCGGTGGCGGCCAGCGCGTAGTCGAAGCGCTCGGTCACCCTGCGCCCTTCGCGGTCGGCATAGGTCATCACCACCTGGTCGCCGTCGCGGCCCATTTCGCTCACCCTGGCGTGCGGGTCGAGGTAGAACTCGTCGTTGAATGCCTTGGCCGCATAGTCGCGGATCACCGGATCGGTCAGCGGCCCGAGCGAACCGCTGACGCCAAACACGCGCACCCGCACGCCAAGGCGCGACAGCGCCTGGCCAAGTTCCAGCCCGATCACGCCCGGGCCGAACACCACCACGCTGCCCGGCAGGTCTTCCCATGCGAACACATCGTCATTGACGATGAGGCGGTCGCCAAACGCCTGGAACGGTGCCGGCAGCGCAGGCTTTGAGCCGGTGGCGATGACCACGCGGCTGGCGCGCACGGTCGTGTGGCCGTCGACCTCCAGCGTGGTGTTGTCGATAAAGCGGGCGTAGCCACGGAGCCGGTCGGCTTCCGGGATATTCTCGACGCCGCGTACGACAAAGCCGACAAAGCGGTCCCGCTCGCTGCGCACGCGGGCCATGACCTCGCGGCCGTCGATGCGAACCTGGCCATCCACGTGCACGCCAAACGGCGCGGTATGGCGCAGTTCGTGCGCGGCCTCGGCGGCAGCGATCAGCAGCTTCGAAGGCATGCAGCCCACGCGGGCGCAGGTCGTGCCGTACTGGCCGCCTTCGATGATCAAGGCGCGCTTGCCGGCGGCGATCGCAGCCCGGTAGGCAGCAAGGCCGGCAGTGCCTGCGCCGATCACGGCGACGTCGGTCTGGATGGTAGTCATGGCGTGCGGTTCCTTGGTTGTCATGGCGTGAATCAGGGATCAATCAGCGGGCTGGATGGCACCGCCCTGCCCTTTGCCAGCAATTGCGGGCAAGACGGTGCCATCGGGTCCGGCGACTGCCGGTCCGCGCAAGCGGCAGAGAAGGGATTTGAGCGGTTTAGTTGGCCACTCAGCTGGCCAGGTACTGCTGCAGCGCCTCGGCGCCGCCGACCAGCTTGCCGTTGATGAAGACCTGCGGCGCGGTCATCTCGCCCGACACGGCGCCCAGCACCTTGCCGCGCACCTTGTTGTCCAGCGGCACGTCGATGTAGTCGAAGCCGTTGTCGTCGAGCAGCTGCTTGGCCTTGGCGCAGAACGAGCAGCCCACCTTCGAGAACACCACCACTTGGTCAGGCTTGCGCGCGCCCGGAGCGATGTGGTTCAGCATGGTGTCGGCGTCGGAGACCTTGAACGGGTCGCCCGGCTCTTCCGGCTCGATGAACATCTTCTCGACCACGCCGTCGCGCACCAGCATCGAATAGCGCCAGCTGCGCTTGCCGAAGCCCAGGTCGGCCTTGTCCACCAGCATGCCCATGCCTTCGGTGAATTCGCCGTTGCCGTCGGGGATCATGGTGATGTTTTCCGACTCCTGGTCCTTGGCCCACTCGTTCATCACGAAGGTGTCGTTGACCGACACGCACAGGATGTCGTCGACGCCGTGCCTGGCGAACACCGGCGCCAGTTCGTTGTAGCGCGGCAGGTGGGTGGACGAACACGTCGGCGTGAAGGCGCCCGGCAGAGAAAACACGGCCACGGTCTTGCCGCTGAACAGTTCGCCGGTGGTGATGGTCTTCCACTCGTTGTCCTGACGGACGCGGAACGAAACATTGGGAACGCGTTGGCCTTCACGGGATTGCAGCATCGGAATCACTCCTTGGTCTGGATTCATTCGGTTGTTTCGGCTGCGTGTTGCAGCGAAGGCCTCATTCTGTCGACCGCGATGTGATTTGTACAATTCATCGTTTCAACCGAAACGATTGCCTTATTCTATGATGACGGCATAGGAATCCGCTATTGCGGCCTGGGACACACCCCGCGCGCGCACTGCACGGCATATTTCTTCGGCAAACCCCTGTGAGTGCCCTATCATGCGGCATCCAACCTGACTCCCTGCTTCGCAATGACCAGATCTTGCCGCCCGCACCACCGGCCGACGCCTCGCCGGTGGGCTGCCCTGCTTGCGCTATCGCTCCTGATCGCGCACCCGGGGCAGGCGCAAACCCTGAAGAAGCCGGCGCTCGATGCGCTGGTCAGCAGCACCCGCGCGGCCGCGCCGGCCGACCTGCAGGCCTTCATGGCGGCCGCCGCCAGGGCGGAACCTTCGGTCGCCCCGGCCGTGGCTGCCTGGCAGGCCAAGGCACCGCTGGCTGGCGAGAACCTGGTCAATGTCGGACGCCTGCTGGGCGTCTACAACCGCGTCCGCAACGAGGCCGCGGTGATCGACACCATCGGCAAGATGGTGGCGCTGCGCACCGTGCGCGATGAAAAGATCGCCCAGCACGATAACCCCGCCATCGTGGAGTTCGGCAAGATGGTGGAAGGCATGGCGCGCGACTTCGGGCTGGCCTACCGCAACGTGGACAACCGCGTGTTCGAAGTCACGCTGCCTGGCGGCAGCAAGGATACCTTCGGCATCCTGACCCACGCCGACGTGGTTCCGGCCGTGGCCGAGGAATGGGTGCTGGAGGACGGCACCCGCCTCGATCCGTTCCGGCTCACGCGCGTGGGCGACACGCTCTACGGGCGCGGCACCATCGACGACAAGGGCTCGATCGCGGCCGTGCTGTATGCGATGAAGACCGTCAAGGAAAGCGGCGTGCCGCTGGAGCGCACCATCCGCCTGATGATCGAAACCACCGAGGAGACCGGCGGCGACGGCATGAAGTACTACCGCCAGCACACCACGCTGCCGGAGTACAACATCGTGCTCGACAGCAAGTACCCGGCCGTGGTCGCGGAGAAAGGCGCCGGCACGCTGACCGTCTCGTTCGGCATCAAGTCCGCCGACGGCAAGGCTGAACGCGGCAAGGGAGACGACAAGGGCCCCGCTATCGTGGCCATGCGCGGCGCAGCCTCGGCCAACGCCATTCCCGAGACCGCCACCGCGCGCATTGCCGGCGGCGATGCCGCCGCCGTGGCCGCGGCGCTCGAGCAGGCCAAGGCGGATTTCGTGCGCCGCAATGCGCCACGCGGCAAGTTCTCGATCGACGTGAAGCGCGAGGGCAATGAAGTCGAGGTCAAGGTCACCGGCGCTTCCGCACACGGTTCGCGCCCGGAAGAAGGCGTCAACCCGCTGCCGCGGCTGGCGCTGTTCCTGCAGGCCAGCGGCGTCCGCTTTGCCGACAACCACTACCTGAACGCGGTGCGCTACCTGAACGACCTGTATGGGCTGGACTACCTCGGCACCAGGATGGAGGTGGCGTATCGCGACGCCTTCATGGGTCCGCTGACGATGTCGCCCACGCTGGTGCGCGAGCGCGGCGAGTATGTCGACGTGGTCACCAATGTGCGCATGCCGCGCGGCCGCACGCCCGACGAGCTGGGTGCCCGGATCACCAAGCGCATCTTCGGCTGGGCCGCGACGCACGGGCCGGTGGAGATCAAGTACGACCAGGGCAACTGGATGGCGCGCGACCCCAAGGGCGCCTGGCTGTCCACGCTGCTCAATATCTTCGGCGACACCACCGGGCTGGAAGCCAAGCCGGTCGCCACCGCGGGCAGCACCACCGCCAAGCTGATGCCCAACGCGATCAACTTCGGGCCGGCGATGCCGGGCAAGAAGTACACCGCGCACAATGCGCGCGAGTACAAGGAAGTAGCCGACCTGAACCTCGACATGCAGATGTTCACGGAAATGCTGGTGCGGATCGGCAACCTGGACAAGATGCAGTAAGGCTGTGCAGACCCGCAAGCCGCTGGCTTTCTCCCCTCTCCCGCGCGCGGGAGAGGGGAGAAAAGCAACAGCGGTTTTTCGCTTACAGGCCCAAATCGCTCAACCCCGAATGCCCGTCCGGGCGCCGCCCCAGCGGCCAATGGAACTTGCGGTCCGCCTCGCGGATCGGCGCATCGTTGATGCAGGCGAAGCGGCGCCGCATCAGTCCCGCCTCATCGAATTCCCAGTTCTCGTTGCCATACGACCGGTACCAGTTGCCGGAATCGTCATGCCATTCATAGGCAAAGCGCACCGCGATGCGGTTGCCGTCATGCGCCCATAACTCCTTGATCAGGCGGTAATCCAGTTCCTTCTGCCACTTGCGCTGCAGGAACGCGACGATATCGGCGCGGCCGTTGACGAACTCGGCACGGTTGCGCCAGGCGCTGTCGACGGTGTAGGCCAGCGCCACGCGCTCCGGGTCGCGGCTGTTCCAGCCGTCCTCGGCGGCGCGGACCTTGGCGATGGCGGAATCGTGGGTGAACGGCGGCAGTGGCGGGCGGATTTCGGGTTGGGCGGACATCGGGTTTCTCCTGCAAGGCAAAGGATGTTCGGGTTGGCGGCCTGCTTGCCTCTCGACAATGATACAGACCTGTCTCATTATTTGTAGACAGACCTGTCTTGTCAAGGCAATTTGTTGTGCAGAATTCAAAAGCAAGACCCGGAGTGCCACGGCGACCGACGCGACCTAAAGTGGGCACCATGCAAGCCAAAACCGGAGAACGGCAGTGACAATCAAGCAGGCACAGCGCCCCCAGGCATACGCGACGGCGGTAAGCGGACCGCGCCGCCCCGTGCCGGACCTGCGGGAAGACAGGCGCCAGTCGCCAGGGCACGCGCCCGTCGGAGTGCGCGTCGATGGCGTCGACTGGCCCACGCTGGAGCGCGGCCTTGATGACTACGGCTGCGCCGCCATCCGCGGCCTGCTGGCCGAAGCGGAATGCCGGGCGCTCGCTGCGCGCTACGAGCAGGAGGGGCTGTATCGCTCGCGCATCGTGATGGCGCGGCACGGCTTCGGCCAGGGCGAGTACAAGTACTTTGCCTATCCCTTGCCCGACATCGTCGGCGCCTTGCGCACGGCGCTGTACCCGCACCTCGTGCCCGTTGCCAACCGCTGGAACGCCGCGATGGGCATCGACACGCGTTACCCCGCGGTGCACGCGGACTACCTGGCGCGTTGCCACCAGGCAGGCCAGTCGCGTCCCACGCCGCTGCTGCTGCGTTACGGCCCCGGCGACTACAACTGCCTGCACCAGGACCTGTACGGCGAACATGTTTTTCCGCTGCAGGTGGCGGTGCTGCTGTCCGAGCCCGGACGCGATTTCACTGGCGGGGAGTTCGTAATGACCGAGCAGCGCCCGCGCATGCAGTCTCGAGCCGAAGTGGTGTCGCTGCGCCAGGGCGACGCGGTGGTGTTCGCCGTCAGCCAGCGGCCGGTGCAAGGCAGCCGGGGCAGCTACCGGGTAAACCTGCGCCATGGCGTCAGCCGGCTGCACGCGGGCCAGCGCTACACGCTCGGCATCATCTTCCACGACGCCAGCTGAGCAACGACATGCCTGTATCCATGCCAAGACCGCGCCGCAATACCGGCAGCGCCACCGCCATCGAGAACGACCCGCGCTGGGCGCGCGTGCTGGCGCGCGATCCCGCCGCCGACGGCAGCTTCGTCTACGCGGTCAAGACCACCGGCGTCTATTGCCTGCCCAGCAGCCCGTCGCGGCTGCCGCATCCGGCCAATGTCGAGTTCTTCGACAACGCCTCGGCGGCCGAAGCCGCCGGTTACCGGCCCAGCCGCCGCGCCGCGCCGCCCGCGCTGGCCGCGCAGCACGCCGCCATCGTGGCCGACGCATGCCGCCGCATCGAGGCCGCCGACACCTTGCCTACGCTGCCCGGGTTGGCGCGTGCCGCCGGCGTCAGCCCCTATCACTTCCACCGGCTGTTCAAGGCCGCCACCGGCCTGACCCCGCGCGCCTACGCGGCCGCACACCGTGCCAGCAAACTGCGCACGCAGCTGGGCAGCAGCGAATCGGTGACCGAAGCCATCTACGACGCCGGCTTTGGCTCCAACAGCCGCTTCTACGAAACCGCGGACGCGGTGCTCGGCATGACGCCGTCGCGCT
Source organism: Cupriavidus sp. P-10 (assembly GCF_003402535.2). NCBI lineage: Bacteria > Pseudomonadati > Pseudomonadota > Betaproteobacteria > Burkholderiales > Burkholderiaceae > Cupriavidus > Cupriavidus sp. P-10. The sequence goes on along the minus strand of NZ_AP025171.1, from coordinate 1,044,467 downwards.
ATCGCGCGGGCGGTGCCGACACCGATATCCGCTTCGCCATCGGCCAATCGGCGCTGGGCGCGATCCTTGTCGCGCAGAGCGACCGCGGCGTCTGCGCGATCCTGCTGGGCGACGATCCGCAGGGACTGCTGCAGGATCTGCAGGACCAGTTCCCGCGCGCCAACCTGATCGGCGGCGACGCGCGGTTCGAGCAACTGGTGGCGCAGGTGGTCGGCTTTGTCGAGGCGCCATCGACCGGGCTGGCGCTGCCGCTGGACGTGCGCGGCACCGCCTTCCAGCAGCGCGTCTGGCAGGCGCTGCAAGAGATCCCGCCGGGCAGCACCGCCAGCTATGCCGAGATCGCGGCCCGCATCGGCGCGCCGCGGGCGGTGCGAGCAGTGGCGCAGGCCTGCGCGGCCAATCACCTGGCGGTCGCGATTCCATGCCATCGCGTGGTACGCAGCGATGGCGCCCTGTCCGGCTACCGTTGGGGCGTGGCGCGCAAGCGCGAACTGCTTGAGCGCGAAGCGCAAGGCTAGGCGCGTGCCCTGGGTACTTGCGCTATCGGGCCGCCGCCAGCTGGGCCTTCGCCAGGTAATCGTGGATCTGCGCCACCACCGCGGCGCCCTCGCCCACTGCGGCCGCGACGCGCTTGGTCGAGCCCGAGCGCACATCGCCGATGGCGAACACGCCCGGCACGCTGGTCTGCAGCGGATACGGGACCGCCGCGGCGCAACCGAGGTCGCCGCCTCCGGTGCGCACGAAGCCCTTGTCGTCGACCTCGACATGGCAGGTGCGTAGCCAGGCCGCGTTGGGGTCCGCGCCGATGAACAGGAACAGGTGGCGCACGTTCATTTCCACCGGCGTCGGGCTTTCGCCCGGCGCGTCGTAGCGCACCCGCGACAGCCAGCCGTTGCCCGTCAGCGCGGTGATGTGCGCATGGGTATGCAGCGTGACGTTGCGCAGCGAACCAATGCGGTCGATCAGGTAGCGCGACATGGTCGCGGCCAGCCCGGGCCCGCGCACCAGCATATGCACGTGCGCGGCATTGGATGCCAGGTAGACCGCCGCCTGCCCGGCTGAATTGCCACCGCCGACCAGCATCGCGGGCTCGTTGCGGCACAGCTTGGCCTCCACCGGCGAAGCCCAGTAGTAGACGCCGCGTCCCTCGAAGCGCTCCAGCGCTTCAATGCCGGGCCGGCGGTATTGCGCGCCGGTGGCGATCACTACGGTATGGGTCGGGATCATGCGTCCGTCGACAAGCTCCAGCTGGATTGGATCGGCGCCGCAATGCAGGGCCTTCACTTCCAGCGGGATGGCGATATGCGCGCCGAACTTCAGCGCCTGCACGAAGGCGCGTCCGGCCAGTGCCTGCCCGGAAATGCCGGTGGGAAAGCCCAGGTAGTTCTCGATGCGCGCGCTGGCACCGGCCTGGCCGCCGGGCGAGCGGCAGTCGATCACCGCGACCGACAGCCCTTCGGACGCCGCATACACCGCCGTCGCCAGGCCTGCCGGCCCCGCACCCACCACGATCACGTCATAGACATGGTGCGGATCGAACTCAGGCAACAGCCCCAGGCATGAGGCCAGCTGGCCCTCATCGGGCGCGCGCAGCACGCTGCCGTCAGGGCAGATCACCAGCGGGAAGTCGCTGGCGGGCGCGTTGGCGTACTCCAGCAGCAACGAGCACTCGCCATCCACGTCCATGTCGATCACGGTGTGGGGATAGCCGTTGCGCCGCAGGAATGCCTGCAGCGCCAGCAGCAGCGGCTCGGTGCCGTGGCCGACCAGCACCGGCCCGCTGCCAAACTCGATCAGGCCCACGCGGCGCAGGATCAGGGCGCGCATGATGCGCTCGCCCAGTTCGGCCTCGGCCACCAGCAGCGCGCGCAGGCGCTCGGGCGTGATGGCGTAGCCGTCGGTGTCGGTCACGGCAATGCCGTCGACCAGTGCCGGCCGGCCGCTCAGCGTGCCGACCTCGGCCAGGAAGTGGCCCGGCCCCTGCTCGGTGATCGTGGATTCGCGGCCCAGTCCGTCTCGACGCACAAGGCGCACGCAGCCGCTGGTCACGAGGTACATGCCGCGCCCGCTCTGGCCGATCGAGAACAGTTTTTCTCCGGCGCGCCAGCGCTGCGGCGTGCCGAAGCGCTGCACCCGTGCCATGTCTTCGGCACCGAGCTTCGGGAACATCTGGTGCCAGCGCGACTCCAGCGTGGAATACGGCGCTTCCAGTCCGCCACCGTCAGGCGCTGCGCCCGCGCTGCCAGCCTCGCCGTCGGTGGCGCCCGTTGCCATCGCTTCCGCCTGCGAAATCGCCATTTCGGCCCCCCAGTGGTCGGTGCGCGCGCCAGCCGGCGGCGGCGCGGCCTATCGATAGTAGACGGCACGCCGCAGAATGCGAGGGGCGAACGGGTCGCAAGCAGCGGCGCGGCGGCCCCGGCATGGCATAGTTGCGCCTGGCGCTGCCTTGCGCTTGAATGGGAGCGCGCCGCCAGGCCGGCAGGCGCGGCCCGAGTCCACACCAGAGTCTTGATGCAACCCGATTCCGTCTCCGACGCCAGCCAGCCTGGCGAACGCCCCGCCCGCCCCGCGCCGCGGCCCCTGTCTGCAGTGGAAGGCCGCGTACTCGGCGTGCTGGTGGAAAAACAGCACACCGTCCCCGATACCTATCCGCTGTCGCTCAACGCCCTCGCGTCCGGCTGCAACCAGAAGACCGCCCGTGCCCCGGTCATGAATGTGAGCGAACCCGAGATCCTCGACGCCATCGACGGGCTCAAGCACCTGAGCCTGGTCTTCGAGGGGAGCAGCAGCCGCGTGCCACGCTTCGAGCACAATATGCAGCGCGGGCTCGGTGTACCGAGCCAGTCGGTCGCGCTGCTGGCGATGCTGCTGCTGCGCGGGCCGCAGACCGCGGCGGAGTTGCGCCTGAATACGGCGCGCCTGCACGCGTTTGCCGATATTTCGTCGGTGGAGGCTTTCCTGGAAGAACTGGCGGAGCGCGAGCCGCCCTTCGTGGTGCGTCTGGCGCGTGCGCCCGGCGCGCGCGAGCATCGCTGGATGCACCTGCTGAGCGGCGACGCCGGACTGGAAGCGGCGCAGGAGTCTGCTTACGGAGGCAGCCTGGGCGGTGCCGAAGCGGGTGCGGGGACTTCCACCGAACTGGCGCAACTGCGCGCGGAACACCAGGCGCTATCGGAAAAGGTCGCCCGGCTGCAGGCGCTGGTCGAGCATATGGCCGGCCAGCTGGGGATCTCCGCGGACGAATTCCTCGAATAGCGCGTCCCGACACCTTACGCCGCGGCCCTGCATGCCGTGTCGCGGCCGAGGGTACTGCCAGAAGGTCTGCCCCACCCCACTGCCAGCCCAACTTGGAGGTTGCGGAAAATTTCTGGCGGTTAATTGCATTTTATTGGCGAAGCATGTCCCCGGCAGCGTCAGGCCCGCGGTGCGCAGGCAGGCTTCGATCAATGCTGCTTGTGCCGGATGGTCTGGACGATCTCGCCCGCTTGCGCAACGGCCATCATGGCCGCCGCGCCGAGCCGTTGAAGCGCGCCAGGATGATGTCAGCGCGGGGAGCCATCCTGCCCAGCGGGCCCGGTGTCGCCTATGCTTTGCTAGGGTCGGGGGCACACGAGCCAACATGCAAGGGGAGACGGCGCGGACGCACCGCGCCATTACGACAGCCATGGACAAGACAGCCTTCGTATTCGCCGGCGGCGGCAGCCTCGGTGCGATCCAGGTCGGCATGCTGCGCGAGCTGGTGGCATGGGGCGTGACGCCCGACATCGTCATCGGCGCCTCGGCGGGCGCCATCAACGGGGCCTATTTCGCCTGCAACCCTGGCGTCGCCGGCGCTGGCCGCCTGGACCAGCTGTGGCGCGGCATCCGCCGCGCCGACATCATGCCGTGGGGCTGGCGCAGCGTGCTTGGCATGGTTGGAGGCAGCCGCGGCCACCTGGTCGAGTCGGCGGGCCTGCGCGCGCTGCTGGCGCGCCATTTCGGTCCGCGCCGGCTCGAAGCGGCGGAGTTGCCGCTGCATGTGGTTGCCACGGATATGCAAAGCGGGGACGAGGTGCTGCTATCCCAGGGCAATATCGTCGATGCGGTGCTGGCCAGCGCCGCCATTCCCGGCGTGTTCCCGCCGGTGCAGTTCGAAGGCCGCACGCTGATCGACGGCGGCGTGGCCAACAATACACCGGTATCCACCGCGGTCGCCCTCGGCGCCACCCGCGTGATTGTGCTGCCCGCCGGCTTTACCTGCGCCGAGCGCCGGGCGCCGCGCGGCGCGCTCGAGCATGCCTTCAATGCGCTGTCGCTGCTGGTAGCACGCCAGTTGGTGAACGACCTGCAGCACTTTGCCGACCGCGCGTATATCAGCGTGGTGCCGCCGCTGTGCCCGCTCGATATCTCGCCCTACGACTACACACGCTGCGGCGAGCTGATCGACCGTGCCGCCGCCACCACCGCCCAATGGCTGCAGGGCAATGGCCTGGATAGTCGCCATGTCCCGGGCGCGCTGCACGTCCACTCGCACGATGACGGTGCGCCCAGCTGCAGCACCGATCTTCCGGCGGCCGCCCCGCACTGACGCGTCCCGCGTGGCGTAGAAAGGGCCAGCCGGGGCCGGCTTCAGGGCAACCGCGCCAGCAGCCGGTCGCGCCATGTGGGTGGCAGCGCCAGCCGGCCTTGTGCGCCCCCCGCCTGGGATGCATAGACCAGCGCGTGGCCGTCCCAGCTCACGTGTACCGGACCGACGCTGGTGATGGTGCGATGGGCCAGCAAGCCCTCGCGCCCTTCCCCGCGTGCCGTACCGCGCCCGTCGCCATAGACGCGCAGCAGCAGCCGGTCATGGCGCAGGTAGCAGAATTCGGCGGCGTAACGCGCAGCCGCATCCACCGCCGGCAGGTGCCGGCAGTTGTGGGCACCGGCACGCTCCCAGGCGCCGTGCCCGTAGACGATCGCGGTCCAGATGGCGCCGAGCGCGACCAGCCGGCCAAATGCGACGCGCACCAGGCGCTGCGCCCGTTCGCGGCGCCCCTCGCGCGTGGCCAGCACCTGCAGGATGGCGCGGCCGGTAAAAAACGACAGCAGCAGCAGCGCCACCGCGGCCAGGTGGAAGTAGAAGGCCGATTCCGGCAATGCCGCCAACGCATGGTTCATGACCCGTTCCCGGAAAATGACGGCGCCGGTGCCCGGGGGAATCCTGGCGGAAAATTGCCGCGCCAAAATCCATCCATGACCGCGCCGAATGAATCGGCAGCATTCATTACCGGATATTCAGGATACCCAGCCGCCGTTAATCCAGAATAATCGAGCGGCGCGCTTGCGCCAATCCGGAAAATTACCGTGCCTGATAATCACGCCAATTGGCCCGGCATTATGTCCTGGCCGCCAGTGCCGTCAGCAGTCCAACCAGCCGCACGCAGGTCGGCTCGAAGATCGCGCGGAGTGCCGCGACCGTGCCGGCATCGCCGCTGCGGGCAGCGTCCTCAATGCGTTGTGCCAGCACGCGCAACGTGTCGCAACCGACATAATGCGCCGACGATTTCATCCGATGCGCAATGCTGCCGCATGTTTCCAGGTTGGTGCCGGCGCCGCGCAGTTGTGCCAGGTCAGCCTGCGCCGACATCACCAGCGCCTGCAGCAATTCGTCCGCGAAGGCCGCATCGCCGAAGGTCTGCGCGGCAATCGCAGCGGGGATCGCGGCCGCCTCGTACGCGGGCAGCGCAACGTAGTGGCGCTCGGCCAGCATCGCGAGAATCGCCGCCTCGGTTGCCGGCACCGGCAATCGGGCCACGAAGGCACCATGTTCCGAGCGCTCCCCCGGCGGGACCGCGACCGCGCACAACGCGCCGACGGCATGCCAGCCTTCCAGCAGCGTTGGCGGCACGGGCGTGCCGGGCCCGGCGATCACCAACCCGACCTTGCCAGCCGATGCCGGCGCAAGCGCCGCTGCCGGCGCGGCCGCCTGCGGTGCAAATCCCAGCCGCTGCAGCAGCGCCGCCAGGCTGGCGGCCCACTGTCCGTCGTGGAGCGCGGCAAACAGAAGCGCGCCGGTCATGGCAGCGCGCCCCCGGACGATGCAAAAGAAACCAGGTTCGCCATGCTAGCCGATTGCAATATGGTGGCGCCGCGCAAAATCGATGACATCCACAAGCGAGCGCGCCCCGAGTTTTTCCATGATCCGCGTCTTGTGGGTACTGACGGTCTTGTTGGAAATAAACAGGGCTTCGCCGATTTCCTTGTTGCTCATGCCTTTGGCCAGCATTTGCATGATAATCAGCTCCTTGTCCGACAGGCTGGCCAGGCGCACTGCCTCATCGCCGAACTCAGATTTGCCGCGTTCGAGTTCGGGCATCACGGTATAGCCGGCCAGCACCGACTCGGCGCAGCGCACGATTTCCGCCAGTTCCTGGGTCTTGCTCACGTAGCCATGCGCGCCGGCCTGGCGCGCGCGCGGGGCAAAGGTATTCTGGTCCTGGCCCGAGATCACCAGGATGCGCACGCCCGGATGCACGGCCATCAGACGGGGGATCACTTCAAGGCCGTTGATCTTCGGTATGTCCAGGTCGAGGATCACCACGTCCGGCGCATACTGCCGCACGATTTCCACGGCGGCCTGGCCGTTGTCCGCTTCCAGTACATGCGTGATGCCTAGCACCTGGGACAAGTGGGTCTTGAGGACGATTCGCACGGGCGGATGATCGTCGACGATCAGGATAGTGGCCACTGCATTCCCTCCATAGCAAACTTTTTTGTGCCCGCGTGAAGCGGCACGCAGTCAGGCGTTGCAGCATTGTGCTCAGCATTTGCTCACGAATACACCTGAAGCTTCCGAGGTGCGCCACGAATCTTCCCAACATTCCTGAACTGGCAATTAGCTGTCCCATTTGTCCCATGCAATCACGTGCATCGGCCGCGGCCGATGCAGTGCTAATGGAGAGCACATGCATCGCGATCCGCAAGGCGAATCATAGCGCCGCGGTTGCGCTTGCAAATGTACCGAGGGCTCACCCGCGATACGTTCCGTCGGCTGGAGGGCGGCAAAACCTCGCGCTGCAGGTGAGGTAATGGCAGCGCGTTAGGCAATATCTCCATTCGATTCGGAAATTTCCACAAGCACTTTCGGAGTCGTCTGAATGAGGTGGCGCAGCGAGGCTCCTTCTATGAACAGTGGTTTGTCAAATCCTTTTGCAGAACTGGCTAAGTCGACCGGGCGATCGAACATTCCTACTTTGGTAGGTGCATAGGTCTGAAGTCCGTTTGTGTGCGCGCGTCAGACGTGACGTCCGACCACCTTCTATCCGCCGGCGCTTGGCCGGCCTCATCCTGCATGCGCATTACGCCGGAATCATCAACCAGGAACAAATGCCCCATCTAGATAAATCGGTTGCTTCAGCAACCCAGGAGCCTAACGGGCATGTTCACCTCAGACCGTTTGTGCTTGCGTAGTTGCCCTGACCGAGCGTTACCTCTTTCCTGCAAGCTTTTAGGAGGCCTATGCCGACTTCAGCCGTGCGCCTTCGGGAATCTCACCGTCTTTCAGATAGCGCCACAGCGCAATGGCCAGTCGCCGTGCGACTGCAACGATCGCGATACGCCGGGCGCGCCGGTTTGGTCCCGTGCTCTGGGTGCGCTCGTTGAACCAGCGCGTGAGTGCGCTGTCGGGCTGGTAGCGGAGCCAGCACCATGCCATCTCGATCAGTAACGCGCGCACTCGTCGGTTCCCCTGTTTGCTAATGCCCTGGTCGACCTGGCTCTCGCCGCTGTCGTAAGGCTGGGGCACCAGCCCCGTACAGGCACCCACTTGGCGCCGGTTGCCGAACTCCCTCCAGAACAGTTCGAGCGCGAGGCGTGACGCGCCCACTTCGCCAATTCCTTTCAGGCGCGCCAGGTTATCGCGTCGCTGGCACGCGGGTGCGGGCAGGCTTGCCTGCCGCGTCTTCTCCAGCGCCGCGAGTTGCTGCTGCGCTAGCGCCAGCCGATCGCACTCGCGCAGCAGCCGCTCGCGCATTTCGGGCGGCAACGGCGCGCCGTCGTGACACTTCACCTCGTCACGGGCGAGCCGGCCGGCGAAGTGCCTGTGATGCACCTCATCCCAGCAGCCGAAGGTGGCCAACAGTTTGCGCATGCGGTCGCAGTGCTGCAGCACTTCCTTCTGCAGTTGCCCGCGATCGCGCATCAGGTGCCGCGACGCTTCGTCCTGCGGGGATGGCACGTGAACGACGTGCATGCGGTCGCGCTCGCCGCGTAGCCAGGCGCGCAGGCTGATCACCAGCTTGATGACATCGAGCCGGTCGGTCTTCGCGCGCCGCTTGTGGCGTTCGACCGGAATGCTGGCCGGATCGATGACGTAGCACTCGATGCCGCGTGCCTGAAGCGCGCGACAGATCCAGAACCCGTCCTGGCCTGCCTCGTAGCTTATGACGACGCGCACACCTGCTGGCAGCGACCACTTGTCTTTGTGTTGTTCGATTAGCTCCATGACGGCCTGCAGACGCGCTGAGGCTTGCGGCTGCGCGACGGTATGCACCGCAGGCTTCTCGCGGTGCCCGTCGTGTAACGCCACTTTCCACTTCGCGGCCGCCAGTTCGAGCGACACCGCCAACACCCGCTCCTCGGTACCCGTGGTCTGATCTGTACGCATGATGCTCTCCTGTGAGCCAAGCACGACACGCTGATTTTAGGTATGGGCGCTTGTCGATGGCTCCCTCTATCTCATAGGATCTAGAGTGAATACCAGCCGTATTTTCCTGGTTCACCTTGCCCCCTCTGTCCTGCCTGTCCTGCCTGTCTCGCTTGCCGGTCCGTTCGAAATCCCTCCGCACGGCACCCCTCGCCCGGTCGCAACCCCGCCACGCAAGCGCCGCGTTATACCGTTGGGCAGCGATGCTCCTGATCGCCTTCTCGACTGGTGCCACGGGCCAGACCATGGCGCCCGTGTACGCCACCCCGTTGGCCCATGAACGCCTGTACGGCTGGGCCGCGATGCTGTTCTGCGGCCTCAGCGCATGCCTGCTGGCATGGATCGCCGTGCTCCACCGCGAGGTGCGCCGGCGCCGCGCCGCCGAGAGCGCGCTGAAGGACCACATTGCGATCCAGTCGGCGCTGCTCGACGGTATCCCGCAGCCGGTCTACCTGCGCGATGCCTCGCTGCGCCTCATCACGTGCAACCGCAACTATGAGGAACTCGTCGGCGCCACGCGCAGCATGCTTCGCGGGCAGCCGCTCGATGCGCCAGGCCATGCGCATCCCATCGTCACCGACATGGCCGAACTGGCGCGCGACTACCGCAAGGTCCTCGACGAGGGCGAGCCGCTGCGCAAGGACCGTTGCCTGCTGCTCAACGGGCGCAGCCATCATGTCCTGAACTGGGTTACCCCGCTGCGGGGCGCTGACGGCAAGGTCAAGGGCCTCGCGGGCGGCTGCGTCGACCTGACCGAGCGCCACGACATGCTGGCCGAACTGGCGCACGCCAAGGCCGAGGCCGAGGCCGCCAACCGCGCCAAGTCCACCTTCCTGGCTTCGGTCAGCCATGAGATCCGCACGCCGATGAACGCCATCACCGGCATGCTGGAACTGACGCTGGCGCAATGCCAGTTGCCCGACCACCAACGCCTGCAACTGGTGACCGCGCATGAGTCGGCGCTCGGCCTGCTGGCACTGATCGACGACATCCTCGACCTGTCCAAGATGGAAGCCGGCAAGTTCAGCATCCACCCGGCACCCGCGTCGCTGCCGGCGCTGATCAAGGACACCTTGCTGATCTTTGGCCCTGTGGCCGGGCAGAAGGGGCTGGCGCTGACCAGCGAGCTTGGCACTGGCGTGGCGCCGCTGCACCAGGTCGACGGCCTGCGCTTCCGGCAAATCCTGGGCAACCTGGTGTCCAACGCAGTGCGCTTCACCGACCGCGGGGCGATCCGGGTCCGGCTGGAAGCCGAGCCAGCCGCCGACGGCAAGCAGGCCGTGACGCTGGCCGTTGCGGATACCGGCATCGGCATACCACCCGAAGCGCAGGCGCGGCTGTTCGAGCCGTTCGTGCAGGTACACGACCAGTCGCGCACCCATGCAGGCGGCACCGGGCTCGGCCTGGCGATCTGCCAGCGCCTGGCGAGCGCGATGGGCGGACGGATCTCGTTGTCCAGCCAGCCGGGCCACGGCACGCGCGTGACGGTGTCGCTGGCGCTGGCGCTGGCCGACGCCGTCGCGGCCTCGCCGGCGCAGCCTGTGCCGGTGCCAGGCTGCGCGCGTTGCCACGCCCGCATCCTGGTGATCGACGACCATGCGCCCAACCGCCTGCTGCTGCAGCGCCAGCTGGAGTACCTGGGCCACCATGTGGCGACCGCCGGGGACGGCCGCGACGGGCTGGCCAGGCTGGATGGCGCCGTGTTCGATGTCGTCGTCTGCGACTGCGCGATGCCGGTGATGGACGGCCTGGCCTTCGCGCGCGCGGTGCGGGCCCGCGATGGCGCCGCCCGCGATGTGCCGATCGTCGGCTGCACCGCCAGTGCCGTGGCGGAAGACCACGCCGCGGCGCTGGCTGCCGGCATGAATGCGGTGATCGTCAAGCCGGTGGGGCTGCAAGCCCTGTACGAAGCAGTGGCGCGCGCCTGCAGCGGTTGCCGGCCGCCGCGGCCGGCGATGACGGTGCATGTGGCGCCATCCGACCTGCCCGCTACGGATGCGCCGGACGCCAACAAACCCGGCTCATGCCCCGCGTGGTGCGCCATATGCCGCGAGATGAACGTGGCATGCGACCGGACCGGCAACGGCCCGGAGTGACGGAAACACCGACGCGCGGTTTCAGGCTTCCACCGGCACGGCGCTGGTGCACTTGATCTCGTCCAGGCAGACGCTGGATTTGACCGCGCTGACGCCCGGGATGCGCATCAGCGTATCGAGCAGGAAGTCAGACAACGCCTTCAGGTCCCTGGCGACCACCTTCAGCACGTAGTCGATATCTCCGGTCACGGAAAAGCACTCCTGGATCTGCGCGAGCTCCGCCACCAGCCGCTTGAAGTTGGACAGCTCGCGGATATGGCCACGCTCCATCGTCACATGGATGAAGGCGACCACGCCCAGGCCAAGTGCAGCGGCATCCAGCCGCGCTTCGTAGCGCTTGACCAGCCCGGCCTCTTCCAGGCGACGGTGACGCCGCAGCGTTTGTGCCGGAGACAGCGCAATTGCCTCCGCCAGCTCCAGGTTCGAGGCGCGCGCGTTCTCCTGCAATACCGCCAGCAGGCGGCGATCGGTACGGTCCAGGTCGATCGTTTGCACTTTGATTTCCTCATTTCAAAGATTTTTGCAATTGAATTTCATAATCTAGGGTTTCCCTGCGTGGCTAACGAAATCCAATTTTGCTGGCCAGAATATACACTGCATCCCAAGCCAGCGACATAAAGCCAGCGCGGCAAACAGTTTGCGCGGCACTGACTGGCGGCGGCGGCACCCGATCCGGGCAAAGTCGCCACTGCAATAATATTTCCCGACTGACCGGTTCTGAACGCCCCCATGACCATGAACCTGCCTTCCTTGCCTGGCACGCCAGGCGCCAGCGCCGATGGCGCGGAGTGCTGAACCGGAATTCCGATCTCCGGTGCGCGCCCGCCCTGCCTCACGGCACTCTGCCGGCGCCGCACCGATCCAATCACTTAACCTCCCCTCTAGTGAGAAAGCCATGGCCGACCTGTTTGACAACCCGATGCAGCTGATGGGATTTGAATTCGTTGAATTCGCCTCGCCCACCCCCAACGTGCTCGAGCCGCTGTTCGAGCAGATGGGCTTTACGCTGGTGGCAAAGCACCGCTCCAAGGATGTGGTGCTGTACCGCCAGGGCGAGGTGAATTTCATCGTCAACCGCGAGCCGAACAGCCACGCCGCCTACTTTGCCGCCGAACACGGCCCGAGCGCCTGCGGCATGGCTTTCCGCGTCAAGGATTCGCACAAGGCCTACGCCCGCGCGCTGGAACTGGGCGCCCAGCCGGTTGAAATCCCGACCGGCCCCATGGAACTGCGCCTGCCTGCTATCAAGGGCATCGGCGGCGCGCCGCTGTACCTGATCGACCGGTTCGAGGAAGGCAAGTCGATCTATGACATCGACTTCGAGTTCGTCGAAGGCGTCGACCGCCACCCGGTTGGCCACGGCCTCAAGCTGATCGACCACCTGACGCACAACGTCTACCGTGGCCGCATGGCTTATTGGGCCAACTTCTACGAAAAGCTGTTCAACTTCCGTGAAATCCGCTACTTCGACATCCAGGGCGAATACACCGGCCTGACCTCCAAGGCCATGACCGCGCCGGATGGTAAAATCCGCATTCCGCTGAACGAGGAATCGTCCAAGGGCGCCGGCCAGATCGAAGAGTTCCTGATGGCCTTCAATGGCGAGGGTATCCAGCACATCGCCTTCCTGACCGACAACCTGATCGAAGTCATCGACAACCTGCAACTCGCAGGCGTGCCGCTGATGACCGCGCCGAACGACTATTACTACGACGCGCTGGCAACGCGCCTGCCCGGCCACGGCCAGCCCGTCGAGCAACTGAAGTCGCGCGGCATCTTGCTGGACGGCACCACGGAAGGCGGCAAGCCCCGCCTGCTGCTGCAGATCTTCTCCAAGACCGCACTGGGTCCGGTGTTCTTCGAGTTCATCCAGCGCCGCGGTGACGAAGGCTTCGGCGAAGGCAACTTCAAAGCGCTGTTCGAGTCGCTGGAACGCGACCAGATCGAGCGCGGCACGCTCAAGGTCGAGGCCTGACCGGCATCGGCCTTCCCTGACCGGCCGCCTGTGACAGGCACCAGCCGGTTCCGGTAAGCGAACCACCCACGCGGCAGTCACCCTGCCGTGCGGGTGGTGGCGTCCCCCGGCCCAAGCGTCCGAGTCAAAACAGCCAGAGGCGCGGGCCCACATTCCATGAGAATGGGTAGAGGAAACAACTGAATGCATGCAAGCAGCAATGACGGCACGCTCAAGCGTGGCCTGAAGAACCGGCATATCCAGCTGATCGCGCTGGGCGGGGCCATCGGCACCGGCCTTTTCCTGGGCATCGCCCAGACCATCAAGATGGCGGGGCCGTCGGTCCTGCTGGGCTACGCGATCGCCGGCATCGTGGCGTTCTTTATCATGCGCCAGCTCGGCGAGATGGTGGTGGACGAGCCCGTCGCCGGTTCGTTCAGCTACTTCGCCGACAAGTACTGCGGCCACTTCGCCGGCTTTCTCTCCGGCTGGAACTACTGGGTGCTGTACATCCTTGTAAGCATGGCCGAGCTGTCGGCCGTCGGCATCTACGTGCAGTACTGGTGGCCGGAAATCCCGACGTGGGTCTCGGCGCTGGTGTTCTTCCTGGTGATCAATGCGATCAACCTGTCGAGCGTGAAGTCCTTCGGCGAGATGGAATTCTGGTTCTCGATCATCAAGGTCGTGGCCATCATCGGCATGATCGGCTTTGGCGGCTACCTGCTGATGTCCGGCAATGCCGGCCCGCAAGCCAGCGTGGCCAACCTGTGGCAGCACGGCGGCTTCTTCCCCAACGGCATGGGCGGCCTGGTGATGGCCATGGCTGTCATCATGTTCTCGTTCGGCGGCCTGGAGCTGGTGGGCATTACCGCGGCGGAAGCCGATTCGCCCGAGAAGACCATTCCCAAGGCCACCAACCAGGTGATCTACCGCATCCTGATCTTCTATGTGGGCGCGCTGGCAGTGCTGCTGTCGCTGTACCCGTGGGAAAACGTGGTCACCGGCGGCAGCCCGTTCGTACTGATCTTCCATGCGCTGAACAGCAACTGGGTTGCCAACGTGCTGAACGTGGTGGTGCTGACCGCCGCGCTGTCGGTCTACAACAGCGGTGTGTACTGCAACAGCCGCATGCTGTACGGCCTGGCCCAGCAAGGCAATGCGCCCAAGGCGCTGCTCAAGGTCAACAAGCGCGGCATCCCGCTGGCGGCACTGGGCTTTTCGGCGCTGGCCACCGCGGCCTGCGTGGTGATCAACTACTTCATGCCGGGCAAGGCTTTCGAGCTGCTGATGGGCCTGGTGGTGTCGGCCCTGATCATCAACTGGGCCATGATCAGCCTGATCCACCTGAAATTCCGCGCCGACAAGCGAAAGGCCGGCCAGGCCACAAAGTTCCAGAGCTGGGGCTACCCGCTGACCAACTACCTGTGCCTGGTGTTCCTGGCCGGCATCCTGGTGGTGATGTACCTGACCGAAGGCCTGCGCCTCTCGGTCTACCTGATCCCGGTGTGGCTGGTGGTCCTTGCCATCAGCTACCTGGTGCGCCAGAAGAACGCGGCCGCCCCGCTGCAGGACGGCGTCGCCACCCAGCAACTGCGCTGACCGGCCGGCGCGGCGCCCGCAGCCCGCGGGCGCCGCCGGTTAGAATCCTTGCTGCGCGGTGCCCGGCGCCTGCCTGCGCCACGCAGCAGCCCCCTCCGACCTGATTCCATCGCATCCCATGTTCGCACACATCGAAGCCTTTCCCGGCGACCCGATCCTCTCGCTCAACGAGGACTTCCAGAAAGATCCCCGCACCGACAAGGTCAACCTGAGCATCGGCATCTATTTTGACGATGACGGCCGCCTGCCGGTGATGCAGGCCGTCGCCAAGGCCGAGGCTGCGCTGCTGGCTGACATGGGCCCGCGCCCCTACCTGCCGATGTCGGGCCTGGTGGGCTACCGCAGCGCGGTGCAGGCGCTGGTATTTGGCGAAGACTCGCCGGCGCGCGCCGCCGGCCGCATCGCCACGCTGCAGACGCTGGGCGGCTCCGGCGCGCTGCGCGTGGGCGCGGATTTCCTCAAGCGCTACTACCCACAATCGCAGGTGTGGATCAGCGACCCGAGCTGGGAAAACCATCGCGTGGTGTTCGAGCGCGCGGGCTTCACGGTCAACACCTACCCGTACTACGACGACGCCACCGGCGGCCTGAAGTTCGACGCGATGATGGACGCGCTGCGCACCATCCCCGCGCAAAGCATCGTGCTGCTGCACGCCTGCTGCCACAACCCGACCGGCGTGGACCTGAACCAGGACCAGTGGCGCCAGCTGATCGCGCTGGTCAATGCCAACAACCTGCTGCCCTTCGTCGACATGGCCTACCAGGGCTTCGGCGCCGGACTGGAAGACGATGCCTTTGCGATCCGCGAGCTGGTCGCGCAGGACGTGCCCTGCCTCGTGGCGAACTCGTTCTCGAAGAACTTCTCGCTGTACGGCGAGCGCTGCGGCGGCCTGAGCGTGTTCTGCAACACCGCGGGGGAAGCCGCCAACGTGCTCGGCCAGCTGACCGGCGCGGTGCGCGCCAACTACAGCAACCCGCCGACGCACGGCGCGCGCGTGGTGGCCAAGGTGCTGACCACGCCCGAGCTGCGCCAGCTGTGGGAGGAAGAACTGGCCCAGATGTGCGGCCGCATCGCGCGCATGCGTGAAGCGATCCACCACAACCTGCGCGACCATGTCAGCGGCGAAGCGCTGTCGCGCTACCTGACGCAGCGCGGCATGTTTACCTATACCGGCCTGACCGCCGACCAGGCCGAGCGCCTGCGCGAGCAGTACGGTGTTTACCTGCTGCGCTCGGGCCGCATGTGCGTGGCCGGCCTGAACGAGCGCAACGTGGAAATCGTGGCGAAGGCCATCGGCAGCGTGCTGAAGGGCTAAGGCCTCTGCGGCCTTACGGTCAATGCCAGGGCGGCGCCATTGTGCGCCGCCTTTTCTTTGTGCGGCCCGCGTGGCGCGAGCGTAATTTCTACAAGCCGCCGTGGAGTTCTGACGCACGCGGCGGCACCGTTCCCTCACCTCTTCCCTCCCTCTCCCGTTCCTGGCCCGCCTCGCTGCCGGGCACCGAATTTGCTGTCCTTCTTGCTGCACTGTCAGGCGCGGCGCTCTCCCCACGGTGCCGCCCCTTCCACAAAAGGCCAGCACAATGTCCGAACACAAGGACTCCACCCGGCGCGACGCCACCGCGCCTGCGGGCGCCGCCGCGCGCCCCGTCACGCTCCGTATCAACGGCCAGACCCACACCCTGCAGCTTGAGCCGCGCACCACCCTGCTCGACGCATTGCGCGAAGTGATGCACCTGATGGGCACCAAGAAGGGCTGCGACCGCGGCCAGTGCGGCGCCTGCACCGTGCTGAGCGACGGGCGGCGCATCCAGTCCTGCCTGACACTTGCTGTGATGCAGGAAGACCGCGACCTGACCACCATCGAAGGCCTGGCCGACGGTGATAGGCTGCATCCCATGCAGGCCGCTTTTGTCGCCCATGACGCACTGCAGTGCGGCTTCTGCACGCCAGGCCAGATCTGCTCGGCAGTTGGCATGCTGGCCGAAGCGCGCGCCGGCGAGGCCAGCATGGTGCAGCCGCTGGCCTCGCCCACACTTCCGCTCAGCGACGACGAGATCCGCGAGCGCATGAGCGGCAACCTGTGCCGCTGCGGTGCCTACCCCAGGATCGTCGCCGCGATCCGCGAGGTTGGCGGCAAGCAAGGCGCGCGCTGAGGCAGCGGCATGCAGCCCTTCTCCTACGCGCGGCCCGATACCGTCGACGAAGCCCTGCAACTGGGCAGCCAGCCGGGCGCTCGCTATGTTGGCGGCGGCACCAACCTGCTCGACCTGGTCAAGGCCGGTGTTGAATCGCCGCAGCAACTGGTCGACGTCAGCCGGCTGCCGCTGGCGCAGGTCGAGGCGCTGCCCGACGGTGGCCTGCGCATCGGCGCGATGCTCACCAACACCGACGCCGCCAACCAGCCGCTGGTGCGCCAACGCTATCCGCTGCTGGCGCAGGCGCTGCTGTCCGGCGCTTCCGGGCAGTTGCGCAATATGGCGACCGTGGGCGGCAATCTGCTGCAGCGCACGCGTTGCCACTACTTCTACGACACCGGCTTCCCGGCCTGCAACAAGCGCAAGCCTGGCTCGGGCTGCAGCGCGCGCGACGGCATCAACCGGATGCACGCGATCCTTGGCGCCAGCGAGCATTGCATTGCCGTGCATCCGTCCGATATGTGCGTGGCGCTGGCCGCGCTGGAGGCCGTTATTGTCGTGCGTGCGCCAGGCGGCGAGCGCAGGATCCGGATCGCCGACTTCCATCGCTTGCCGGAAGACAAGCCGGAGATCGACACGACGCTGGCGCCCGGCGAGCTGGTCGTGGCGCTGGAGCTGCCACCCTCGCCCTATGCCGCCCATGCGCATTACCTGAAGGTGCGCGACCGGGCCAGTTTCGCCTTCGCGCTGGTCTCGGTGGCCGCGGCGCTCGAATTTGCCGACCATACCGTGCGCAGCGCGCGTCTGGCGCTCGGCGGCGTGGCACACAAGCCGTGGCGCGTGCCCGCTGCCGAGCAGGCACTGACCGGCCGGCCGCTGAGCGCGCACAGCGCGGCCGAGGCCGCCCGCCTGCTGCTAGATGGCGCCCGGTCCTATGAGCACAACGCCTTCAAGGTCGGGCTGGCGCAACGCGCCGTGGTGCGTGCGCTGCAGGTCGCGGCCCGCCCGCAAGGCGCATGAAGGAGCATGGCAATGAGCGTTACCGGCGCCCCCATCGACCGCACCGACGGCGTGCTCAAGGTCACCGGCCGCGCACGCTACGCAGCCGACCATGTCGTGCCAGGGATGGTCCACGCGGTAATGGTCACCAGCACCATCCCGCATGGCAAGGTGGAATCGATCGACAGCGCCGCATGCGAGCAGCTGCCCGGCGTGCGGCTGGTGATGACACCTTTCAACGCACCGAAACTGCCCAAGGGCGGCAAGGCCGGGGCCGATACGCCGACCGCCGGCCACGTGATGGCGCTGCTGCAGGACACCTCGGTGCATTACAACAACCAGCCCATCGCCGTGGTCGTGGCCGATACGCTGGAGCAGGCGCGTGAAGCAGCGACGCGACTGGTGTTCCGCTACCGCGAGGAGGCAGCCGTGCTGGACTTCGCGCAGGCGCGCGCGCGCGCCGGCAAGCCGAAGGGCGAAGACGCCGGCCAGGCCGACAGCCATCGCGGCGATGTCGACGCCGCGCTGCGCTCAGTGTCCACGACCGTCGACGAGGTCTACACCACGCCGATGGAGCACCACAACCCGATGGAGCCCCACGCGACCATCGCCGCCTGGGATGGCGACGCCTTGACGCTGTATGACTCGACCCAGTACATCACCGGCGTGCGCAAGGCGGTGGCGGCCACCCTCGGCATCCCCGCCGACAAGGTACGCGTGCGCTGCCCCTTCGTCGGCGGCGGCTTCGGCTGCAAGGGTTCGATGTGGTCGCACGTGGTGCTGGCGGCCATGGCGGCGCAAGCGGCCGGCAGGCCGGTCAAGCTGGTGGTCGACCGCGTGCAGATGTTCGGCCCGGTCGGCGCGCGGCCAGTCACCGAGCAGCACGTGGTCGCCGCCAGCGGTGACGATGGCCGCCTGCAGGCGCTGCGGCACGACGTCATCATCGGCAGCGCGCAACTCGAGGAATGGCTCGAGACTTGCGCCGTGCTGACGCGCTCGCTCTACGCATGCCCCAACCTGCAAACCAGCCACCGGGTGGCACGGCTGCAGATCGGCACCATGACCTTCATGCGTGCGCCGGGCGAAGCGCCGGGGAGCTTTGCATTGGAGTGCGCGCTGGATGAACTGGCCGATCGGCTCGGCATCGATCCGGTCGAGTTGCGTTTGCGCAACCACGCCGATGCCGATCCGCACAAGCAGAAGCCCTTCTCCAGCAAATCGCTGCGCGAATGCTATCGCGTGGCGGCAGAGCGCTTTGGCTGGTCGCGCCGCGATCCGAAGCCGCGCTCGATGCAGGCCGGCGGCATGCTGGTCGGACTGGGCATGGCCACCGCCACCTACCCTGCCAACCGCTCGGGCGCCAGCGCCATGGCGCGCATCCTGCCGGATGGCACGGCGCTGGTGCGCAGCGGGTCGCAGGACCTGGGCACCGGCACCTATACCGTGATGACACAGGTGGCCGCCGACGCGCTGGGCCTGCCGCCGGAGCGCGTGCGCTTTGAGCTGGGCGATACGGATTTCCCGGAGGCGCCGGTGTCGGGCGGCTCGCAATCGGTGGCCAGCGTCGCCCCGGCGGTGCAACAGGCAGCCGCCGCCGCACTTGGGAAGCTGGTGGCGCGGTCCGTGGCCGATCCCGCCTCGCCGCTGTCAGGCGCGCGCCCGGATGATGTGGAAGTCGTGGACGGCTGGTTGCGGCTGCGCAGCGACCCGTCGCGCCGGGAGCAGGTCGGCGCGGCCATCACGCGCGCTGGCGGCAAGCCCATCGAGGCCCACGCCAGCGCCGCGCCGGGCGACGAGCGCAAGCAATACTCGATGCATGCCTTCGGCGCCGTCTTTGCCGAAGTGCATGTCGATCCCGACCTTGGCGAGGTCCGCGTGCATCGCGTGGCCGGCTGCTACGACGTGGGCCGCGTGCTGAACCGCAAGACCGCGCATAGCCAGCTGGTGGGTGGCATCGTCTGGGGCATCGGCATGGCGCTGCATGAGAAAAGCGAACTGGACCTGGCCACCGGCCGCGTGGCCAATGCCAACCTTGCCGAATACCATGTGCCGGTCAGCGCCGACGTGGGGGAGATCGAGGTCGACATGCTGGACGGGCACGATCCGCATATCAATGCGCTGGGCACCAAGGGTATCGGCGAAATCGGCATCGTGGGGGTGGCCGCGGCCATTGCCAATGCTGTGTATCACGCGACTGGACGGCGTGTGCGCGATCTGCCGATGACGGTTGACAAGTTGCTGGACTGAGGTAAGCCGCAGCAACACCAAAACAACAAAAAATCTCAATGAAAATCCCGACTCCCCACCATCAACCTCCCCAGCAAAGGACTAAGATCCACCAGTTCCTTGGCCACAAGATGCCGCACGTCCCCCTGCCGCTGCCACGTCCCCACCACCCCCAGCAACGTAGCCCCCAACACCTCCTTCCGCTGCCTCTCCACCAGATCCGGCCATAAAATCAGATTGACCGTACCAGTCTCATCCTCGATCGTCGCAAAAATAGTCCCACTGGCCGTAGATGGCCGCTGCCGCACCGTGACGATCCCGCAAGCCCGCACCCGCCGCCCATTGCCACAGCGCTGCAGCTGACTGGCGGTAGCAAACCGCATCGCCTTCAACCTGTCCCGCAACAACGCCAGCGGATGAGATTTGAGCGAGAGCCCGAGGCTGGCGTAGTCCGCCGTCACATCCTCTCCCAGCCGCGGCGCAGGCAGTACGAGCGCATCTTCTGCCGGCGGCGCCTCATACAGAAGATCGCGGTGCGCCGCGTGTTCAGCCGCCGCGCGTGCCTGCCATCGCGCCTGCCGGCGATGACCCGCAAGCGGCGCCAGCGCGTCTGAAGCGGCCAGCACGTCGATATCATGCCGGTCCAGCGCGGCTCGCAGCGCCAGGTCTTCCACGCTGTCGAACGCACGCTGCGCACGCGCATCCTCGATCCGCAGCGCGGCCTCCTCGCGCATGCCCTTGACGCGGCTCAGGCCGAGGCGCACGTGCGGATGCGTTTGCGCGGCATCGGCCTCCACCGGCTCCAGCGTGCTTTCCCACCGGCTCAACGTGACGTCCACCGGCAAGACCTCCACCCCATGCCGCTGCGCATCCTGCACCAGCTGCGATGGCGAATAGAACCCCATCGGCTGGCTGTTCAGCAGCGCGCACAGGAAGGCCGACGGACGATGGCACTTGAGCCAGGAGCTGACATACACCAGCTTGGCGAAGCTGGCCGCATGGCTTTCCGGGAAGCCATATTCACCAAACCCCTCGATCTGCTTGCAGATCGCCAGCGCGAACGATTCGGGATAGCCATTGCGGGTCAGCGCACGCACCAGCGCGTCCTGATGCTGGCGGAGATCGCCGCGCCTGCGCCACGCCGCCATCGAGCGCCGCAGCTGGTCGGCCTGCCCCGGTGAGAAACCCGCCGCGTCGATGGCCAGTTGCATCACCTGTTCCTGGAAGATCGGCACGCCCAGCGTGCGGCCCAGCACTTTCTCGATCACGGCGTTGAAGAAGACCGGCGGCTTCTTCGTCAAACGGAACGCCTCGCGCCGCTTGAGGTAAGGGTGCACCATGCCACCCTGGATCGGGCCGGGGCGCACGATCGCCACTTCCACCACAAGGTCGTAGTACGCACGCGGCTGCAGCCTTGGCAGCATCGACTGCTGCGCCCTCGACTCGATCTGGAACACGCCGATGGTATCGGCCTTGCAGATCATGTCGTAAGTTTCCGGATCCTCCTTGGGGATGTCCTCCATGCGCGCAGGCAATCCCGCACGCGTTTCGTCGGGATTGGGGATCATCTCCAACGCCCGCCGGATCGCTGACAACATCCCAAGCGCCAGCACATCGACCTTGAGCAAGCCCAGCGATTCCAGGTCATCCTTGTCCCACTGGATCACGCTGCGGTCCGCCATGGCCGCGTTCTCGATCGGCACCAGCCGCGACAACTTGTGTCGCGCGATCACGAAGCCGCCGACGTGCTGCGACAAATGGCGCGGAAAGCCACGCAGCTGCGCAGTCAGGCTGGCCCACTGCTGCACCGCGGGCGAGTCGGGATCGAGCCCGTAGCGCGTGATCTTCTCCACGAAGCCGGGGCCGTCCCACCAGGCCTGGCCCTTGACCACCTGCTCGACCACACTCGCGTCGATGCCCAGCGCGCGGCCCACGTCGCGCAGCGCGCTGCGCGAACGGTAGGTGATCAGCGACGCCGCCAGCGCGGCACGGTGGCGGCCGTACTTCTGGTAGATGTACTGGATCACCTCCTCGCGCCGCTGGTGCTCGAAGTCGACGTCGATATCGGGCGGCTCATCGCGCTCGCGCGACAGGAAGCGGCCGAACAGCAGGTTGGCCTGCTCGGGGCTGACCTCGGTCACATACAGGCAGAAGCACACCAGCGAATTGGCGGCCGAGCCGCGGCCCTGGCACAGGATGCCGTTGGCGCGGGCAAAGCGCACGATGTCGTGCACGGTGAGGAAAAAGGGCTCGTACTGTTTTTCCTCGATCAGTAGCAGTTCTTCCTCCAGCTGCGCTTCCCATTCCGGCTTCAGGCCATTTGGAAAACGTTCCACCTTGCCGCGCTTCACTTCGTCGCGCAGGTAAGAGATCGGCGTATAGCCCGGCGGCACCAGCTCTTCGGGATATTCGTAACGCAGCATGCCCAGCGAAAAATCGCACTGCGCGGCAATCTTCAGCGTCTGCGCCAGCGCATCGCGCGGGTACAGGCGCGACAGCACCTGGCGCATGCGCAGGTGCTGCTCGGCATTGGGTGCCAGCGCCATGCCGCATTCGGCCAGCGGCTGGCCAAGCCGGATCGCGGACATCACGTCGGACAGCGGCTTGCGCGAGCGCACGTGCATGGTGACCGCGCCGGCGGCGGCCAACGGCACGCCGGTCTGTGCCGACACTGCTTCCAGGCGCGCGCGGTGCAGCCCGTCTGCATGGCCCTGCAGCAACTCCAGTGCGATCCATACGCGCTCGCCGAAGACGTCACGGCACCACTGCGCCTGTTCGCGCAGCAACTCGGGATCGGCGCAATAGTCGGGCAGCAGCAGCGCCAGGCAGCCCGGCATGCCGCGCAGGTGGGCTTCGTCGCCGGTCGGCGCGGCGATGTCTTCGGGGTGCAGCCGGTAGCTGCCCTTCTGCGCGCGGCGGCGGCCCAGCGTGATCAGCTCGGACAGGTTGCCGAAGCCGTCGCGGTGCTGGGCGATCAGCACCAGCCGCAGCGGCGGCCGGTCGGCACCATCGGCATCATCGGCGCCATCGGCCGGCGGCAGGCTGAAGCGGCTGCCGATCAGCAGCGCGAAGCTGTCGGCGGCGGCCACCAGCGCCTGCAGCCGCTGGTGGCGGCTGGCGTGCGCGGCGGGGTCGTCCTCGTCGGTATCGGCGTCGCCTTCGGGATCGAGCAGCGGCTCGTCGATGTCTGCCTCCGCGCCGCGCGCCGCGCTGCGTGCCACCGCATCGTGCAGGCGCTTGCGCAGCGTCTGGATCGCATCGTGGGCGCGCGCGGTGCCGGCCACCGAGCATTCATCGGTCAGCGCCAGTCCGCGGTAGCCCAGGCCGAAGGCGCGCTCGATCAGCTCGCCCGGGTGCGAGGCGCCGGTGAGGAAGGTGAAGTTGGAGATGCAGTGCAGCTCCACGTAGTCGGGCAGCGCCGGCAGCAGGCCGGGCAGCGAAGAGATCACCGGCGTCATGCGAACAACCCGTGCAGGAACCAGCGGTACTCGCTGCCCTCGTCCGCGCCGTGGCCGGGACGCTCGCGATAGATCCAGCAGCGCAGGCCATCGGCGCGCTCGGCGATGAAGTAATCGCGCGTGGCCAGCGCGCCGTCCCACCAGCCGGCCTCGATGCGCTCGGGCCGGCTCAGCAGCGCCAGCGGCCCGCCGTGGCTGGGGCGGTGCTGCTGCACCGGCAACGGCAGCGGTTGCGGCAGCAGCCACAGCGGGCGCTCTGGCAGCGGGCCCGGCATGGCGGCCGCCTTGCCGCCGGGCTGGGGTTCGTCGACCGGCATCCAGCGGTTGGCGCGCTCTGGACGGTGGTCCGCCAGCGGCCGCGGCTGCAGCACGTTGTCGCGGCCCAGCCGCGCCATCAGCGTATCGAGCAGGCGGCCCAGGTCTTCCGGCGTGCCGCCGGGTTCGGGGAACAGCGCATCGCTTTGCGGCACGCACGCCTGCATCGCCTCCACCCGCAGCACCAGTCCGGTGACGGGGGCGTGGAAGCTGAGCTTGTCGAGCTTCTCCCGCAGCAGCCGCGACAGGTGCGCGGGATCGCGGCTGGGCTGGGCCAGGCCTAGCGCGACCGGCGTCCCTTCAGTATCGACGCCGCGCCGGTAGCGCTCATGCTCCAGCACCAGCACGCAACGCGTGACGCCGGCCTGCAGCAGCGCCAGCCAGCCGGCCAGCGCCAGCAGCAGGCGCTGCGCGCCCGCCAGCACGCCTTCGGCGGATTCGATGCGCCCCGGCAGGTCCATGCGCTGCGCGAACGTGGGCGGCGCCGCGTACCAGGCAAAGCGCGCCGGGATCTCGCCATAGGCCTGGTCCAGCCGCGCCAGCAGTGCCGGGCCCAGCCGCCGCGTCAGGCCGGCGCGCGGCAGGCGCCGCACCTCGCCCAGCGTGCGGCAGCCGATGCCTTCGAGCCAGGCCGGGTCGGCCAGCGTGTGCAGCGCCTCGACCGGCAGGCGGTCGAGCAGCCGGTGCAGGCGCGCCATGCCCACCGCCCGGCGCGCGGGCCGCACCACGCCGCGGCGGGTGCGCCGCAGCGGCTGGCGCGCCAGCCAGGCGGCGCCGTGCGCGGTCGGGCCGCTGCCCACCTGGGCAATGGTGCCAAGCTGGCGCACGCAGGCGCGCACCGCGCGGCACATTGCGCGGTGGCCGCCGAAGAGGCGCAGGCTGGCGGTGACGTCGAGCATCACCGTGGCCGATTCGGGCTCCTCGTCGAACGTCACGGCCGGCGTGAAGCGCAGCAGCGCCAGCGCCACCGTTTCCATCAACGCGTCTTCCGCGACCGGGTCGCGCTCCAGCTGCACGATGTCCGCCGACAGCGCCTGCACGCCGCCGCGGCGCATGCCGTAGCGCACGCCCAGCTGCATCGCGGGACCGTTGGCCAGCACCACCTGCTCCTGCGCCATCACCGCCACCGGCAGCGCATGGTGCAGCGTGCCAGTGGCGGAGGATGGGCCGGCAGCAGCGGGCTCAGGCCAGTTGGGCTGCAGTGCGTCCAGGGGCAGGCGCGGCAGGTGCACCGCGATCCAGTACGGCATCGGGAGAAGACTGAGAAGACTGAGAAGACTGAGAAGGCGAAGGCATAACGGAACGCGCGGCGGCCGGGGCGCCGGCGGGCACGGGCCAGGCGGCCGTGCGCGTGGCTGCCTCCATCCCGCCCAGGTGCAGCAGCAACGGCGTATCGCGCACCGGCCCGCGCCGCTTGTGGAAGGTGATCGACAGCGCATTGCCGGGTTGCGGCGCCAGCAGCAGGCGCAGCACCGCTGGCGACGACTCGCGCAACGCCGCGGCCGGGCGCAGCGCCCACACCACCGCGTCGCCGGCCTGCGCCAGCACCTGCAGCCGGCGCAGCGCCCCGGGCCGGGCCGTGGGCAGCCACACCAGCACGCCGCCGAAGGCCTGGCTGCGCAGCACCTGCTCGGCCGCCCACAGCATGTCGGCCTGCTGCGCGCCCTTGGCCGCGCCTGCAGGCGGGCGCAGCCAGTACAGCTGGCGCGCCGGCAGGCCGGCCGCGGCCAGGCCCATCGCATTGGGCAGGCAAGGCGGCGCCACCAGCGCAATGCGGCGCCCCGCCCCGGCCAGCGCGCGCAGCGCCGGCAGCAGCAGGCGCAACTCGCCCGCGCCGGCCTGCGTGGTCAGCAGTTCGGTCAGGCCGCCGGCCGGCCAGCCCCCGCCGGGCAGTTCGGCAGAGAGCGCGTCATACCCGGTCGGGCACACCGCGGCGCTGCCGGCGCGGCCAAGCTGGCCGGCGCGCCACAGGCCGGGATAGCGCTGCTCGAGCGCTGACAGCGCCTGCTGCCGCGTAGCGTGGGCTGCCGGGGCTGCGGGCCTGGCCGGCGTCGGCGCAGGGAAAAGAAGGCCCTCCGCCGCCATGGGCGGGGCTGCGTACGATTGCGCAGGCATGTGAAGTCGGGATCGCTCGCGGGAAGCGAGAGACATAGGATATTTACGATAACTGTATATTTATACAGTATCGAGGCGAGCGCAAGGGGTAGTCGCGCGAAGGACACCCGAGGTGGTGCGCGGGGCACCGGAGGAAGGGATCGGGCGGACGAGCGTCCGCTTACGAGGAGAAAGGGGCACGCCCCCTCGCCTTACTTCAGGTACTTCATCGTGGCAACGCCCGTCGCCACCAGCAATTCATCATCGAGCCAGACCTCCGCGCGCGAGAAGAAGATCGAGCGCCCGCGCCGGTCGACGGTGCCCTTCGCCGTCAGCACACTGCCCGTGCCATTGCTCAGGAAGTTGGAAGTCAGCGACAGCGTCACCGCATGCCGCGCCGCCTCGCCCGGTGCCGAGAACAGGCCGGCATAGCCGGTGGCGGCGTCCAGTAGCGTGCAGATCGTGCCGCCATGGACCACGCGGCTGCGGTTCAGCATGCTGGATGTGACCGGCAGCTCAAGCTCGACGTAATCGGGGCGCCACTGCGTGATGCGGACACCGATGCTTTCGAGGGCGGGATTGTCGAGGGAGAGGTTGTCGAGGGCGCCGCCGGCGCCACCCTCCGTCACGGTTTCCGTTGATTGGATTTTCATTTCACTGCTCACCACGACTCAAATTGTCCAGGCGGTATTTCCTCGCGATTCGCGGCTCTGAGCAATTCCGATTTGGCGAACAGCCACTTTTGCACGCATGAAGCGCGCGGGCCAGCGCCGGCCCGCGCGCGCCCCCGT
Source organism: Cupriavidus sp. P-10 (assembly GCF_003402535.2). Lineage (NCBI taxonomy): Bacteria > Pseudomonadati > Pseudomonadota > Betaproteobacteria > Burkholderiales > Burkholderiaceae > Cupriavidus > Cupriavidus sp. P-10. The sequence goes on along the minus strand of NZ_AP025171.1, from coordinate 1,018,135 downwards.
CAGGGCTTCTTAGGCCGCACCGCGTCCGCGGTGCCCTGGATGAACGCCTGGATCTTGACCACGTCCTCGGCCGTCAGCTTGCCGGTGAAATCCGGCATGCCCTTCTGCACGAACGGCCCGTTGAACAGGATCTTGTCCAGGTGCTCGATCATCGGCGCGCCGACATAAGCCAGGTTGGGGATATTGCCACCCTTGTCGACACCTGGCACGCCATGGCAGAAGACGCAGTTGTTGACGTAGAGCTTCTGCCCGTCGGCGACCTTGGCCGGGTCGTACTTCACCCCGCTCAGCAGCGGCGCCATCGCGTACGGCGCCGACTCTGGCATCGGCTTCTTGCCGTTGAGCACAAAGGTGTAGACCCGCCCCGGCGCCTGCCTGTCGCTGCCGCGCTGGCTCAGGCCATACACGCCGCCCCAGCCCACCGCCACCGAGACGTACTGCTTGCCGTCGAGCAGGTAGGTCACCGGCGCCGCCACCACGCCGGAGCCGGTCGGCGCCTGCCACAGCTTCTCGCCGGTGCCGGCGTGATACGCCACCAGCCGCCCGTCCGCGGTGCCCTGGAACACCAGGTTGCCAGCGGTCGCGAGCGTGCCGCCATTCCACGGCCCGGCATGGTCCTGGTGCCATACCGCCTTCTGCGCCAGCGGATCCCAGGCGATCAGCCGCCCCATCGGCTTGCTCCTGGGCGGCTCGGCATTGACCAGCATGCCCAGGTTCCAGCCCACGCCGCGATGCGCCTCCGGCGAGTCCTTCTGGTTGTGGGCCCACTCCTTGTTGTCGGCCAGCGTCAGCGGCACGTGCTGCGCCGGGATAAAGGCCAGCCCCAGCTTCGGGTGGAACGACATCGAATGCCAGTTGTGCGCGCCGAACGGCCCCGGCACGATATCCGCCGGCTTGCCCGATGTGTCCGACTGCGGCGTCTCGATCGGCCGGCCGTCCTTGTCATAGCCCGAGGCCCAGTTGACGTCGACGAAGTTCTTCGCCGAGATGAACTTGCCGTTGGTCCGGTCGATCACGAAGAAGAAGCCGTTCTTGGGCGCGTGCAGGATCACCTTGCGCGGCTGGCCGTCGATCTTCAGGTCGGCCAGGATGATGTCCTGCGTCGAAGTGTAGTCCCAGTTGTCGCCCGGGGTTTCCTGGTAGTGCCAGACGTATTCGCCGGTGTCGGGGTTCAGCGCCACCACGGAGGCCGCGTAGAGGTTGTCGCCGCCCTTCGGGCTGCGCAGCTTGCGGCTCCACGGACCGGCATTGCCGGTGCCGATGTACATCAGGTTCAGCTCGGGGTCGAACGCCATGGTGTTCCACACCGTGCCGCCGCCGCCGTTGACCCAGTACTTGCCGCTGGGATCCCAGGTGGCCGCGGCCTTTGCCATGGCTTCATTCTCGAAGGGCCTGGCGGGGTCGCCCGGCACCGTGTACCAGCGCCATTGCTGCTTGCCGGTCTCGGCATCGTAGGCGGTGATATAGCCGCGCACGCCGTATTCCGCGCCGCCGTTGCCGATGATCACCTTGCCGTTGTAGACGCGCGGCGCGCCGGTAATGGTGTAGGACTTGCTGCGGTCGACAATGGTGTCCTGCTCCCAGACCTTCTTGCCGGTGGCGGCGTCGATCGCCACCAGCCGGCCATCGAACGCGCCGACGAAGACCTTGCCCTTGTACAGCGCCACGCCGCGGTTGACCACGTCGCAGCAACCCTTGTAGGCCTGGTCGCGCGGCACCTGCGGGTCATAGGTCCACAGGCGCTTGCCGGTACGCGCGTCGATGGCATGCACCACGCTCCACGGCGCGGAGACATACATCACGCCATCGACCACCAGCGGCGTTGCTTCCACGCCGCGCGTTGATTCCAGGTCGTAGGACCACGCCAGCCCCAGGCCCTTGACGTTGCCCGCGTTCACCTGCTCAAGCTTGCTGAAGCGGGTCTCGGCGTAATCCAGGCCGTAACTGGGCCAGTTCGGCGTGCCGGCCTCGTTGGCGCGGATGGCGGCGCCATCCACGCGCGCGGCGGCGTTGGCCGGCTTGTTCGCTTTTGCCGAGCGAGTGGTGGCGATGCCGTCGGCGCCGAATACCATCGGCGCGGGCAGCGCCACACTGGCGGCGGCCATCACGCTCACTAACAGGCGTAGCTTGTTGCTATGCATCTTGATCTCCTCTGTCTTCTTTCTTGATATGGCGTGTCAGAACACCTTGAGCAGGCGCAGGTTGGCGCGCAGGTTCTCCATCGGCCCGTTGCGCACCGAGATATCGCGGCCGAAGGTGCCGAGGACCTGGAACGTCGCTGCCGGGAACCAGGCGAAACCGACCAGGAACTTCGACGTATTGGTGCGGTCGTCGCGCGATACGTTGTTGACCGAGGTCTCGCCGCCGAAGGCATACGACAGCCCGCCGCGCACATCGAAGCGTTCGGTGAAGTGGTAGCGCAGCCAGCCCTGCCCCTGCACCAGGGCGTCCTGCCTGAGCGTGGCCGAGTTCGGGCCGTACTTGCTGTTGTTGCCGAACACCGTGACGTCCGCCACCAGGTCGAGCGTGACCTTGTCGGTAATCGGCGTGATATAGCCTGCCTGCAGCGCAAACTTCCAGCGGTGCTCGCCGAGGTTCAGCGGACGGTTCTGGTCGTAGCTGCCGGTCGGCACGAACAGGAACGGCGTGATGCCGAAATAGCGCTTCCTGTCGGGCTGGTTCACCAGCCACACCGTCGACGCCAGGATCAGGTCGCCCACGCCGCTGGCACTGCCCAGCGCGCTGAGGTTGTCGGTGGCGCGCAGCTTGCCGAACGGCAGCAGGAACTGCGGGTCGATGGTGATGCCGCCGACTTCCATGAACCGCACATAGCGCACGATGCCCACGTCCGAATCCAGGTTGCCGCCCGCGACGCGGTTGCCGCCGGCATAGACGCGGTCGCGCTGCGCATGCTGGTAGTACAACAGGCCGAGATTGGTGCCCGCGGGCAATGCGGTGTAATCGCCCGCGTCTACGTCAATGGCGCGCGCGGGGGATGCGCCGAGCAGCAGGGCCAATGCCAAGCCGGCCGCCGGCGCTGCAGCGCTGCGTACAGGCGAGCGCAGTCCCCGGCCACCGGCCGTTCTGGTTTGATGCATGTCTCCTCCGGTTTTCTTCTTGTCTGTGGCCCGCCGGGCGGCGGGCATGCGGCATCAGCCCGCCTGTGCCCGCGCGATATTGATCACGCTCAGTTGCGCATACTCGGCCAGCCCTTCCGGCCCGAATTCCACGCCGACGCCAGACTCCTTGGCGCCCACCAGCGGGATATGCGGGCCGAAATGCAGGTGGTGGTTGACCCATGCCGTGCCCACGTCGAGACGCCACGCCACCCCACAGGCGCGCTCTTCGTCGCGGGACCACACCGAGCCACCGAGTCCGTAGGGCGTGCCGTTGGCGCGCGCCACAGCTTCGTCGATGCTGTCGAACTTCAGCACCGGCAGGATCGGGGCGAACTGCTCCTCGGCCACCAGTTCGCTGCGGTCAGTCAGATCGCGCACGATGGTCGGGGCGACGAAGTAGCCATCGCCCTTGAGCAATGCACCGCCCGCCAGGATCTTGCCGTCGCGCCGCGCGCTGGCCAGAAAGCGGCCGGCCTTGTCGTACTGCATGGCGTTCTGCAGCGGCCCCATCGTGACGCCGGCTTCGGCGCCGTTGCCGACCACCGCGCGCCCGGCCAGGTCGGCCAGCGCGTCGCACAGCGCGTCATGGACCGAGGCATGCACGTACAGCCGCTTCAGTGCCAGGCATACCTGCCCGCAGTTGTAGAAGGCGCTCCCAAAGATCTTCGGCGCGATGTCCGCCACGTCGGCATCGTCGAGCACGATGGCCGCGTCGTTGCCGCCCAGTTCCAGCGTGATGCGCTTCAGCCCCGGGCCGGCACTTGCCATCACCTTCTTGCCGGTCGCGGTCGAGCCCGTGAACGAGACCTTGGCCACGTCGGGATGCGAGGTCAGGTAGCTGCCCAGGTCATTGGCATCGGTGATGACATTGACCACGCCCGGCGGCAGCAGGTCGGACAGGATCGCGCCGAGTTGCAGCGTTGCCACCGGCGTGGTCGGCGCGGGCTTGAGCACCACGGCATTGCCCATCAGCAGCGCCGGCGCGAGCTTGTAGGCGGCGATCAGCACCGGGAAATTCCAAGCCGCGATCGCGGCCACCACGCCCAGCGGCTTGTGGTGCAGTTCGATGCGGTGGGTGGCATCGTCCTGCACCAGCGAGACCGGCAGCTCCAGCCCGGCGATATGGCGCACGAAGGCTGCGGCGAACTGCAGCTCCTGGCGCGCTTCGGCCAGTGGCTTGCCCTGCTCCAGCACCAGCGTGGCGGCTAGGTCTTCGGCGTTGCCGTGCAGCTCGTCGGCAAAGCGCAGCAGCAACGCGCGCCGCTGCGCCAGTTCCAGCGCGGCCCAGGCGGGTTGCGCGGCCTTGGCGGCAGCGACCGCGGCGGCGGCCTCGCGCTCGGTGGCGCGCGATACCGTGGTGAACACCTTGCCGGTGGCGGGGTTGACCACGTCGAGCGTGGTGCTGCCCTGCACGATTTTTCCGTTGATCAGCAGTCCTGCATTGCCGTGCATCGCCTGTCTCCTCATGTTGATCCTTGGGTCGAACCCTGTTGGTATGCGATGCCCTGCAACGCAAGCGCCGTGCCCGCCGCCCAAATCGCGCACAGGTGCGTGTTTTTGCGCCAGTTTTCGCCTGCAACGTCGTCGCGAGGCTGCCTGGGATGTCGCAATCTGAGCCAATGTCTCGATACAGCCAAGACAGGCGGTCAATAAAAAACCCCCGCTGCCACGGCGTGGCGAGCGGGGGTTCGATGGAGGGATGGGAGGTGGGAGAACCGTTCTAGCGGATCTTGGCGCGCGCCATCTTGCGGTACAGCGTCGCGCGCGAGATGCCGAGTGCGCGCGCGGCTTCGGAGCGGTTGCCGCTGAGTTCGTCGAGGGTGCGCTGGATCAGCGCGTCCTGCGCCTGCGCCAGCAGCATCGGCTGGCCTGCCGTGGGCAGCAGGTCCGCCACCGTCGCGCGTGTTGCCGCATCCAGCCAGCTTTCGTCGAGATGCTCGCGCCGGATTGCCTCGCTGAGGCCAGACAGCGCCACCGCGGTGCGCAGCACCTGGTGCAGCTCGCGCACGTTGCCCGGCCAGGGATGCGACATCAGCAGCGCCATCACGTCGGCGTCGAGCGCCTTGCGCCGGCCGCGCGCCAGCGTCTGCAGCATCGCCGCGATCAGCTCGGGCAGGTCGGTGCGGTCGCGCAGCGCTGGAACGCGCACCGACATGCCGTTGATGCGGAAATACAGGTCTTCGCGGAAGGCGCCCTGCCGCACCAGTTCCGGCAGGCTGCGGTGCGTGGCGCAGATCACCGACAGGTCGACAGGGATCGCCTTGGTCGCGCCCACACGTGTTACGCAGCGCTCCTGCAGCACGCTCAGCAGCCGCGTCTGCAATGCCAGCGGCATGTCGCCGATCTCGTCCAGGAACAGCGTGCCATGGTTGGCCTGCTCGATCTTGCCCGCGCTGCCGCCACGGCGGCTGCCGGTAAAGGCGCCGTCGGCATAGCCGAACAGCTCGGCTTCGGCCAGCCCTTCGGGAATGGCCGAGCAGTTGATCGAGACAAAGCTGCCGGCCGGCCGGCTGGCCTCGTGCAGCGCGCGCGCCAGCATGGTCTTGCCGGTGCCGGTCTCTCCCAGCAGGATCACCGGCACCTGCGCGCCGACCGCCATGCTGGCCTTGTCGAAGGCGCGCGCCAGCGTGGCATCGGCAATCAGGTGGCCAGCCAGCGGACCGGTGTCGTCGGCGCGCGGCGCGGCGCCGGGGGAACGCGCACGCTGGGTTTCACTTGCCGACACATGCAGGCGCCCGCCGGCGACCGTGCGCACGACGCTTTGCACCGCGCCTCCCGGGCCATACATGCCTTCGGCAAAGACGCTGCCGATATCGATCGCGCCGATCTCGGCGTTGCCGAGCCGCAGCATGTCGCGCGCGGTATGGTTTGCCGCCACGATCACGCCGTCGGCGGAGACCGCGACGATGCCTTCCGCCGGTGTATGCAGCATGCGCCGGTCGTGGTGCAGGCGCACGATGCAGCAGCCAGGCAGCCGCTCAAAGGTGCGGTTGCCGATCGACGTGGCCGCCGCGCGCACGTGGCTGACCGCGTAGGCCGGCAAGTCGACGCCGAAGCCAGTGATATCGAGCACGCCGATCAGGCGGTCGTGGCAATCGTAGATCGGCGCGGCGGCACAGACCACGTCGACCAGTTCATGCAGGAAATGCTCGCCGCGGCGAATCTCGACGGCGCTGCCGCCCTCAGCCAGCAGGCAGCCGGGCGCGTTGGTGCCGATGCCGGTCTCGCAGATGCGCCGGCCATGCTGCAGCGGCGACGGCCCGCCCGGCCCCGCGCCCAGGCGCCCGTGGGATGACACGATCATGCCTTCGGCATTGGTGCACAGCACGATCCACTGCTGCGACGGAAAGGCGCCGGCCAGCACCTCCATGTCGGCGCCGGCCAGTTCGATCAGCGTGCGGTTCTCTTCTTCGCTGCGCCGGACTTCGCTATGCGTGATGACATCCGAAAACAGCATGCGCTGCTCGGGACGCACGCCCGCGCGCGCGGCACGTTGCCACGAACGCACGATCAGGTCGGACACGACGCCGGCGGGCACGTCCTTTCCGTCGAGGAACTCCCGCCGTGCAACGTTGGCATCGCACAGCAGGCTTGTCGGTGCGGGTGGCATTACCTTGTCTCCAGTGGTCGGTGTCGCGCGCTGCCGTATGAGGGCTAATTGCGCCGATGCCGGTGGCACGCCCGGCCGTCGTTGCGGCCAGGTCATCTATGTGCGCTGCCTGTGCTGTAGTTGGGGCGGCGCGAACTGGAAAGGTACTTTAAGAGAGCCCCCGGGCGAATTCAAGCGTTGTGTGGCAGGTTTGGCGAGGCTGTCTCAGGATAATGCGGGCGGTGTCTCAATATGAGACAGGTGGGTTGCGAAAGCGACGCAGGACGGTACGTTCCAACGCTGGAATTGCACATGTGGTCTCCCCCCTCCCGCACGCGGGAGAAGGGCGCAACCTCCGCGCTCGGACTATTGCAGTACCGGCTTGCCGATGGCCCTGGAGATCAGTCCGGCAGCCGCAATAACCTTGTCCAGATCAACCCCGGTCTCCATCCCCAGGCTCGCCAGGCGCTGCAGCAATGCCTCCGTCGCCACGTTACCGGTCGCGCCCTTCGCATACGGGCACCCACCAAGCCCGGCGACCGAAGCATGGAAGATGCGGATGCCGGCTTCCAGGCTCGCCTCGACATTGGCCAGCGCATGCCCATACGTGTCGTGGAAATGCCCGGAAAGCTGCGCCAGCGGGAATTCCGTGGCCGCGGCACGCATCACGGCCTTTACCTTGTCTGGCGTGCCAACGCCGATGGTGTCTGCGATATCGATCTCGTCGCAGCCCAGTTCGCGCATGCGCCTCACCACGTCGACCACGGCATCGATCGGCACCTCGCCCTGGTAAGGGCAGCCCAGCGCGCACGACACGCTGGCGCGAAGCCGCACGCCCTTCGCCTTGGCGGCCGCGGCAACGGGCTCGAAGCGCGCCATCGACTCGGCGATCGAGCAGTTGATGTTCTTCTGCGAGAACGCCTCGCTGGCCGCGCCGAAAATCACGACCTCGTCGGCGCCCGCCGCAAGCGCGCCTTCCAGGCCCTTCATGTTCGGCGTCAGCGCAGAGTAGATGGTGCCGGGCCGCCGCCTGATCGCAGCCATGACCTGCGCACCGTCGGCCATCTGCGGCACCCACTTCGGCGAGACGAACGATGCCACTTCGATATTGGGGAAGCCCGCGTCGGTGAGTTGGTCGATCAACGCCACCTTGGTCTCGGTGGGGATCAGGCTCTTCTCATTCTGCAAGCCATCGCGCGGGCCGACTTCAACGACCTTGACCTTGTCCGCATGCATGTGTCGTCTCCGTCAGTGTTTCAGGTACCGAACGCGAGCAGTTGCGCGCCCTCGGTCACCTGTTCGCCTACGCCGTAAAGCACTTCGCTGATCACGCCGTCGGCCGGTGCGCTGATGGTGTGCTCCATCTTCATCGCCTCCATCACCAGCAGCGGCGTGCCGCGTGTGACGGTGCTGCCGGCTTCGACCATCACCGCGATGACCTTGCCCGGCATTGGCGCGGTCAGCTTGCCGCCCTCGCCTTCGGCTTCGCCGGCGTGGGACAGCGGATCGATCCAGCCCAGCAGCACCTGCCGGCCCGCGGCGAAGACGTGGAAGTCGTCCGCTTCCGCATGCACGTGCCCGTGCACGCGGCGCGTGCCGAGATCGATGCGGATATCGTCGGCCTTGCATACCGCGGCGAATGGCACAGACTCGCCAGCGTAGGCCAGGGTGCTGCCGCGCGCGTTGACGTGCAGCGTCACGTCGAGCACCTGGTCGCCGTAGCCAAAGCGCAGCTGCCGCGATGCGCTGCCGTTCAGCCGCCAGGCACCGCCGTGGGTCCACGGCGAATGCTGGTCGGCGGCGTCGATGCGGCGCTCGCGCGTTTCGCGGTCCAGCAGCGCAGCCACCGCCAGCGCGACGGTGTCGATGCCGACCGGCTCAGGCAGCGGGAACAGTTCGCTCTCGTTGCGCTCGATCAGGCCGGTATCGAGGTCCGCGGTGCGGAACGCCTGCGACGACACCAGCCGCTGCAGGAACGCCACGTTGGTCGACAGGCCGACCACATGGTATGCCGCCAGCGCCTGGCGCATGCGCGCCAGCGCCTCGTCGCGGTCCTTGCCCCAGACGATCAGCTTGGCGATCATCGGGTCGTAGTACGGGCTGATGGTGTCGCCTTCGCGCACGCCGGCATCGATGCGGATGCCGGCCGGGCCATGCGCATCTTCGCCACGCATGAACTGCACCGCCGGCGGCGTGCGCAGGAAGCGCAGCGTGCCGGTGGAGGGCAGGAACTGCTTGTCGGGGTTCTCGGCGTAGATGCGCGCTTCCAGCGCATGGCCGTCGATGCGCAGTTGCTGCTGCGTGAGCGGCAGCGGCTCGCCGGCGGCGACGCGCAGTTGCCATTCGACCAGGTCCTGCCCGGTGATCATCTCGGTGACCGGGTGCTCGACCTGCAGGCGCGTGTTCATCTCCATGAAATAGAACGAGCCATCCTGGTTGGCGATGAACTCGACGGTGCCGGCGCCGACATAGCCCACCGCCTTGGCGGCGGCGACTGCCGCTTCGCCCATGGCGCGGCGGCGTTCTTCTGTCATGCCCGGCGCGGGCGCCTCTTCCAGCACCTTCTGGTGGCGGCGCTGCACCGAGCAGTCGCGCTCGAACAGGTAGACGCAGTTGCCGTGGGTATCGGCGAACACCTGGATTTCGATATGGCGCGGGCGGGTCAGGTACTTCTCGACCAGCACCTTGTCGTCGCCGAAGCTGGCGCTGGCCTCGCGCTTGACCGACGCCAGCGCGGCCTCGAAGCCATCGCCCGACTCGACCACGCGCATGCCCTTGCCGCCGCCGCCCGCGCTGGCCTTGAGCAGCACCGGGTAGCCGATGCGGTCGGCCTCGCGGCGCAGCAGCGCCGCGTCCTGGTCTTCGCCGTGATAGCCCGGCACCAGCGGCACCGACGCCTTTTCCATCAACTGCTTGGCCGCGCTCTTGCTGCCCATGGCGTGGATGGCGGAGGCCGGCGGGCCAATGAAGACCAGCCCGGCCGCGGCGCAGGCCTCGGCGAAGGCTTCGTTCTCGGACAGGAAGCCGTAGCCCGGGTGGATCGCCTGGGCGCCGGTCGCCTTCGCCATCTCGATGATGTGGTCGGCGCGCAGGTAGCTGTCGCGCGCGGCGGCGGCGCCGATATGGACCGCCTCGTCGCAGAAGGCGACGTGGCGTGCATTGGCGTCGGCATCCGAGTACACCGCGACGGTGCGGATGCCGAGCCGGCGGCAGGTGGCGGCCACGCGGCAGGCGATCTCGCCGCGGTTTGCGATCAGGACTTTGGTGAACATGACTTCGCCTTTCGCTCCTCGCGGGGAGCGTTCTTGACAACGATTCTGGGATACCTGGAGGGCAGGATTACATGCCGAATTACATACGGAAGACGCCGAACTTCATGTCCTCGATCGGCGCGTTCAGGCTGGCCGACAGGCCCAGCCCCAGCACCGTGCGCGTCTGCGCGGGATCGATCACGCCGTCGTCCCACAGCCGCGCGCTGGCGTAGTACGGGTGGCCCTGGTGCTCGTACTGGTCGCGGATCGGCTGCTTGAAGGCGTCTTCCTCTTCCGCGCTCCACTTGCCGCCCTTGCCCTCGATGCCATCGCGGCGCACCGTCGCCAGCACGCTCGCGGCCTGCTCGCCGCCCATCACCGAGATGCGCGCGTTCGGCCACATCCACAGGAAGCGCGGCGAATAGGCACGGCCGCACATGCCGTAGTTGCCGGCACCGAACGAGCCGCCGATGATCACGGTGAACTTGGGCACCTGCGCCGTCGCCACCGCGGTCACCATCTTGGCGCCGTTGCGGGCGATGCCTTCGTTCTCGTACTTGCGCCCCACCATGAAGCCGGTGATGTTCTGCAGGAACACCAGCGGGATCTTGCGCTGGCAGCACAGCTCGATAAAGTGCGCGCCCTTCAGCGCCGACTCGGAGAACAGGATGCCGTTGTTGGCGACGATGCCGACCGGGTAGCCCCAGATGCGCGCGAAGCCGCATACCAGCGTGGTGCCGTAGCGCGCCTTGAACTCGTCGAACTCGGAGCCGTCGACGATGCGCGCGATCACCTCGCGCACGTCATAGGGCTTGCGCGTGTCGGTGGGGATCACGCCGTACAGTTCTTCCACCGGGTACAGCGGTTCGGCCGGCTCGTGCAGGCGGATCTGGTCCGGCTTGCGGCGGTTCAGGTGCTGCACGATATTGCGCGCCAGGCTCAGCGCGTGGTGGTCGTTCTGCGCGAAGTAGTCGGCCACGCCGGACAGGCGCGTATGCACGTCGGCGCCGCCCAGGTCCTCGGCGCTGACTTCCTCGCCGGTGGCGGCCTTCACCAGCGGCGGCCCGCCCAGGAAGATGGTGCCCTGGTTCTTGACGATGATTGACTCGTCGCTCATCGCCGGCACGTAGGCGCCACCTGCGGTGCAGGAACCCATCACCACCGCGATCTGCGGGATGCCCTGCTTGGACAGGTTGGCCTGGTTGTAGAAGATGCGGCCGAAGTGGTCGCGGTCGGGGAACACGTCGTCCTGGTTGGGCAGGTTGGCGCCCCCGGAATCGACCAGGTAGATGCACGGCAGGTTGTTCTGCTCGGCGATCTCCTGCGCGCGCACATGCTTCTTGACCGTGATCGGATAATACGTGCCGCCCTTGACGGTGGCGTCGTTGCAGACGATCACGCACTCCTGCCCGGCCACGCGGCCGATGCCGGTGATAATGCCGGCGCCCGGCGCGGCATCGTCATACATGTCGTAGGCCGCGAGCTGCGACAGCTCCAGGAAGGGGGTGCCCGGATCCAGCAGTTGCTGCACGCGGTCGCGCGGCAGCAGCTTGCCGCGCGACAGGTGCTTGTCGCGCGCGGCCTCGCCGCCGCCTTCCGCCAGCCTGGCGATCTTCGCTTCCAGGTCGGCAACCAGTGCCTGCATTGCCTGCGCGTTCGTCTTGAACGCTTCGGAGCGTGCGTTCAGCTTTGTCTCAATTGCCGCCATATCAGCCTCGGCCAGTCAGTTCGTTGTAGGGTGCAGCCATCGCGTGGGGTGCTTACATCGTTTCCGCGAACAGCTCGCGGCCGATCAGCATGCGGCGGATCTCCGACGTGCCGGCGCCGATCTCGTACAGCTTGGCATCGCGCCACAGGCGCCCGGCCGGGTATTCGTTGATATAGCCGTTGCCGCCCAGGATCTGCACGGTCTCGCCCGCCATCCAGGTGGCCTTTTCCGCCGTGTACAGGATCACCGCGGCGCAGTCCTTGCGCACCTGGCGCACGTGGCCGCTGCCGAGCGCGTCCAGGTTCTTGCCGACCGTGTACAGGTAGCTGCGCGCCGCCTGCAGCGTGGTGTACATGTCCGCCACCTTGCCCTGGATCAGCTGGAACTCGCCGATGCTCTGGCCGAACTGCTTGCGGTCATGGATATACGGCGTAACCACGTCCATGCACGCCTGCATGATGCCGACCGGGCCGCCCGACAGCACCGCGCGCTCGTAGTCCAGCCCGCTCATCAGCACCCTGGCGCCACTGTTCTCGGCACCAAGGATGTTTTCCGCCGGCACTTCCACGTCCTCGAACACCAGCTCGCCGGTGTGCGAGCCGCGCATGCCCAGCTTGTCTAGCTTCTGCGCCACCGAGAAGCCCTTCATGCCCTTCTCGACGATAAATGCGGTCATGCCGCGCGCGCCCAGCTCGGGCTCGGTCTTGGCGTACACCACCAGCACGTCGCAGTCCGGGCCGTTGGTGATCCACATCTTGGTGCCGTTGAGCACGTAGCGGTCGCCCTTGAATTCCGCGCGCAGCTTCATGCTGACCACGTCGGAGCCGGCGTTGGGCTCGCTCATCGCCAGCGCGCCGATCCATTCGCCCGACACCAGCTTGGGCAGGTATTTGGCCTTCTGCGCCGGCGTGCCGTTGCGGTGGATCTGGTTCACGCACAGGTTGGAATGCGCGCCGTACGACAGGCCGACCGACGCCGACGCGCGGCTGATCTCTTCCATCGCGATCATGTGCGCCAGGTAGCCCATATTGGCGCCGCCGTATTCCTCGGCCACGGTGATGCCGAGCACGCCGAGGTCGCCCATCTTCTTCCAGGCGTCCATCGGGAACTGGTCGGTGCGGTCGATCTCGCCCGCGCGCGGGGCCAGTTCGGCCTGGGCCCACGTACGCACGGAATCGCGCAGCATCTCGATGTCTTCGCCGAGGTCGAATTTCAGGCCGGGCAAGGTAGTCATGGCAGTGTCGTCTTGGTAATCAATGTCGTACTGGGGGCGGCGCGTTCAGGCCGTCTTCGATTCGCTGAGGTTCAGGTCGCGCACCATCTGGTCGCGCATCACGAATTTCTGCACCTTGCCGGTCACGGTCAGGGGCATTTCGTCCACGAAGCGGATGTAGCGCGGAATCTTGTAGTGGGCGATCTGGTTGCGGCAGAACTCGCGGATCTCTTCCTCGGTGGCGCTTTCGCCCGGCTTGAGCACGATCCACGCGCACACTTCCTCGCCGTACTTCTGGTCCGGCACGCCGAACACCTGCACGGCCTGCACCTTCGGATGGCGGAACAGGAATTCCTCGATCTCGCGCGGATAGATGTTCTCGCCACCGCGGATCAGCATGTCCTTCACGCGGCCGACGATATTGCAGTAGCCCTCTTCGTCGATGGTGGCGAGATCGCCGGTGTGCATCCAGCCATCGCGGATGGTCTCCGCGGTGCGGGCCTCGTCGTCCCAGTAGCCCAGCATGACCGAGTAGCCGCGCGTGCACAGCTCGCCCTTCTCGCCCACCGGCACCGTGGCGCCGGTGCCGTCGACGATCCTGACCTCCAGGTGCGGCTGGATGCGGCCGACGGTGGTGGTGCGCTTGTCCAGCGGATCGGTGGTGCTGCTCTGGAACGAGACCGGGCTGGTCTCGGTCATGCCGTAGGCGATCGTCACCTCCGACATATGCATCTGCGACACCACGCGCTTCATGGTCTCGATCGGGCACGGCGAGCCGGCCATGATGCCGGTGCGCAGCGACGAGAAGTCATAGTTGCCAAAGCGCGGATGGTCGAGCTGCGCGATGAACATGGTCGGCACGCCATGCAGCGCGGTGCAGCGCTCTTCGCTGACGGCCTGCATGGTGGCTTCCGGATCGAACGCTTCGCCCGGGAACACCATCGCGGCGCCCGTGGAGACGCACGCCAGCACCGCCAGCACCATGCCGAAGCAGTGGTAGAACGGCACCGGGATGCACAGCTTGTCCTGTTCGGTAAAGCGCATCGCCATGGCGATAAAGCGCGCGTTGTTGACGATATTCCGGTGCGTCAGCGTGGCGCCCTTGGGCGCGCCCGTGGTGCCGCTGGTGAACTGCACGTTGATCGGGTCGTTGCGGTCGAGCTGCACGGTGATGGCGTCGAGCGTTTCACGCGCTACGCCTGCGCCGCGCGCCACCACATCGTCATAGCGGATCATGCCCGGCGTCTCGCCCGCGCCCATGCGGATTACCCAGCGCAGCGCCGGCAGCCGCGCGGCCTGCAGTGCGCCAGGCTCGCTGGTGGCGAGTTCAGGGGCCAGCGCCTGCAGCATCTCCAGGTAGCGCGAGGTCTTGAACGCCTCGGCCGCGACGATCGCCTTGACGCCGACCTTGTTCAGCGCGTACTCCAGCTCGGACAAGCGGTAGGCCGGGTTGATATTGACCAGCACCAGCCCGAGCCGCGCGGTGGCGAACTGCGTCACCACCCATTCCACGCGGTTGGGCGACCAGATGCCGACCCGATCGCCGCGCACCAGGCCGAGCGCGTGCAGCCCCGCTGCCAGCGCATCGATGGCCTCGGCGAACTGCTGCCAGGTCCAGCGCACGCCCTGCTCGCGGAAAGCCACCGCGTCGCGCTGCGCAAAGCGGGCGACGGTCTGCGCCAGCAACTCCGGCACCGTCTGCTCGGACAGCGGGATATTGGTTTCGCCTCGCACATGCGACAGCCCGCCCAGGGGCAGGATGGTGGGTTGGGACTCGCCCTGCATCGTCATACTGGTCTCCAAAGCTCGGTGGCGTTCCGTGCGCCCGGCGTTTTGTGAGTATCACTCAATTCATGCCGTGTTCATTGTCTTAGATGGGCTGGCGGGCAATTGCATCAGGGAAATCCCTTAAATCCGCCGCATCTGCTCCCCGCCCGCCGGCGCAGCCTGTGGCGCCGACGAGTGAAAAGTACACGCTCGGCAGGCAGAACGCAATAATAATTTTGAGCTTTACTCAAGTTTTCACTAACGGCGCACTATAATCCTCGCCACGAGAGAGACGTCCACACCCCCGACAGCATGGAAGACACCAGTTCCCGGCGCCGCGTACCCGCCGGAGCCAAGGCCGAGCAGCGCATCCGCGACATCCTGCGCGTAAGCCGCGACGTGTTCGCCGAGCTTGGCTACGAGCGCGCCACCACCACCGAGATCGCCCAGCGCCTGGGCGTCTCCGAGGGGACGGTCTTTACCTATTTCCACGGCAAGCGCGAACTGTGCGTGCGCGTGATCGAGGACTGGTACGACGAGATCATCAGCACGCTGGAACAGGGCATGCCGCATGGCCAGCCCACCAAGGTGCAGCTTGAGTTCTACGTGAAGACGCACCTGCGCCTGTTCCTGATCCAGGGGACCGGGCTGTGTGCGCTGGTGCTGTCGGAAGGCCGGGCCAAGGGGCCGGGGCTGGGCGAGATGTTCCTGCCGCTGCAGCGCCGCTACACGGCGCCGCTGATGGACCTGCTGGCGCGGGCGCGCACCAATGGCGAGATCCGGGGCGACCTGCCGCTGAGCCTGCTGCGCTCGGCCATCCTGGGGCCGATGGAGCACATCCTGTGGGATGCGATCGCGCGGCAGCGCGAGGTCGATATCGAGAAGACCGCCCGCGACATGGTGGCGCTGCTGTGGCCGGCGCTGCAGCCGGTAGACCTGGAACTGGAAAAGCTGCGGGGCTTTTACGGCGAGGTCAGCGCGGCGATGCGCAAGGCGGCGGAAGACTGAGGCACGCCGGCGCCGGGCCGGCGTGCTGGCGGGGCAGCGTAAGGCTTACTTGTTCGGCGTGGCGGCCGGGCCGGCGGGCAGCGGCTCGATACCATCCGGCTTGACCAGCATCAGCGTGGTCACGGGAGGATGGCCCGGCGCCCACACCGCCATCGCTCAGGCGCTGAAGCCGCCGTCGATCATCAGGCTGGCACCGGTCACAAAGCCCGCTTCCGGACCCGCGACATAAGCCACCATGCCGGCAATCTCGTCCGGCGTGGCGTGCCGCTGCAGTGCCATCAGGCCATGCAGCGCCGCGCCGAATTCCCCGGCTTCCGGGTTCATGTCGGTATTGGTCGGTCCCGGCTGGATGTTGTTCACGGTGATGCCGCGCGGCCCCAGGTCGCGCGCCATGCCTTGCACCAGCCCCAGCAGCGCGGACTTGCTCATCGCATACGCGCTGCCGCCGGGGAACGGCATGCGTTCGGCATTGGTGCTGCCGATGTTGATGATGCGGCCGCCTTCGCCCATGTGCGCCAGAGCGGCCTTTGCCGCGACGAACACCGCGCGCACGTTGACGGCCAGGGTCTCGTCGAAGTCTTCCAGCGACAGGGTCTCGACCGATCCCAGCCGCAGCACGCCGGCATTGTTGACCAGGATGTCGAGCTTGCCGAACTGGCGCGCGGCGCCGTCAATGGCGCGGGTCAGCGCGGCGGCATCGGCGGCGTTGGCCTGCAGCGCCAGCGCGCGGCCGCCGGCGGCTTCCACTTCCGCGGCCAGCGCGTTGGCACCCGCTGCGGAGTTCTGGTAGGTGAAGGCGACGGCGGCGCCCTCGCGCGCCAGCCGGCGCACGATTGCCGCGCCGATGCCGCGGGCGCCGCCGGTTACGAATGCAGTTTTTCCAGTCAGGTTGGCCATGGATTGCTCCGGGAAATGGTTGGTTGGTGAAAGCAGTATCGTGCGTGGATTGCCCCGTCGGTAGCCATAAATCGGCATCAGCTTTTTCAACCATTGGTATAAGCTGAGGCCATGGAGGCCCTCAATCTGCTCGAATCCTTTGTCCGGAGTGCCGAAGCCGGCAGTTTTTCCGCAGCGGCGCGCCAGCTCGGCATGACGCCGGCGGCGGTCAGCAAGAACGTGGCGCGGCTGGAGTCGCACCTGGGCCTGCGGCTGTTCCAGCGCAGCACGCGCCAGCTGACGCTGACCGCCAGCGGCGAACAGTTCCTGCGGCAGGTCTCGGATCCGTTCTCGACCTTGCGCGATGCCTTTGCCAGCGCCTCGCAAGACGCCGGCAAACCCGCGGGCACGCTCAAGGTCAGCATGGCGCTCGCCTTCGGCCGCGAACACCTGGTGCCGATGCTGGGCGAATTCCTGCGGCGCTATCCGGCGATCGTGCCGGACTGGCATTTCGACAACCGCCCCGCGGAACTGATCCAGGACGGCTTTGACGCGGCTATCGGCGGCGGGATCGAACTGACCGATGGCGTGGTCGCGCGCGAACTGGCGCGGACCTGCATCGTGGCCGCGGCATCGCCGTCCTACATGGAAGGCAGGCCCATGCCGGGCCATCCCAGCGAGCTGGCCGCGATGGACGGCATCGTGCGGCGCTCCGGCCCGACCGGCAGGCTGCGCGCATGGACGCTGCGCAGCGAGTCAGGCGAAGAGGCGCCGGTCACGCAGCGCACGCGCATGATCTTTGACGATCCCGAGGCAATGGCGCACGCGGCCATGCTCGGCTACGGCGTGGCGCTGCTGCCGACGCCGCATGCGGCGCAATGGCTGGAAAGCGGTGCGCTGGTGCGGCTGCTTCCGGAATGGCATGCCGACAACGGGCCGATCTCGCTCTACTACCCGAACAAGACGCTGCTGCCGCCCAAGACGCGCGTGTTCATCGACTTCGTGGTGGCGGCGTTCCGCGACCGGGGATTGGCCGCGCGCTTCGATGCCGGCATCGGGCCGGCGCATTAGGGCGGGTATTAGGGCGGGCGCGGCCTCAGTTGAGCGCGCTGTACCCCCGCAGGCTTGCCTCCAGCGCCATGCTGGACACCGGCTGGTAGTCCGCCACCGCGCTGGGCACCACATCTTCCAGCCGCAGCCGGGCGCGCAGCGCCACGTCGTCGTGCAGGGCCTGCCGCATGGCCGCCCGCACCCGTTGCACCAGCGGCGCACCCGCCCGCCGCGATGCGATGAACGGCAATCCCGCCACCGCCCGCGTGGTGCCGATCTGCCGCACGCCCGCCACCAGATCGGGATGGTGCTCGGCGGCATAGGCCAGCGTCACGCAATCGATCGCCGCCACGTCTGCCTCGCCGGCGGTCACGGCCGCCAACGACGCCAGGTGCGAGCCGGTGTGGACCACCTCGCCAAAGAAGCGCCCTGCACGCGCCAGCGGCGCCACCGCATGGCGCAGCGCATTCATGCCGCTGTGTGAGTCGGGCGCATTGCAGGCAGCCCGCGCGCCACGGCAGGCATCGAGCGTGCCGGGCCCGTCGCCTGCCCGTACCACGATCGCGCTGCGATAGGTATGCCACTGGCAGCCCGGCACCCGGAAGCGCGGCGTGCCGATCAGCCGCACATGCGGCGCCAGCCCCTGCACCAGCGGATAGCCGCATGCCTGCGACAGCAGCACGTCGTCGCGCCGCCAGAATGCGTGCAGCGCGGCGGCATCGTCGCCGGGGTCGACGGCGGTAAGCACGACGCCCGCGCGTTGCAGCGATTGCGCCACGCGCTCGATCAGCGTGATCCAGTCAGCGCGCAAGGACGCCGACACGTTGTACATCGGCAGCGCCGCGACCCAGTGCTCAGGCTTCGCCATAGGGCCTCGCCGCGTAGTGGGGTCCGTCGGACGGCCCGTGGAACAGGGGATGGACCACCGGCGCGGCCGCGCGCAGCGCATACCGCACCAGCCATTCGCCATAGCCGCGCACCAGGAAGCCGTCGTTGCGCGCCAGGTAATCGTCGGCGCGGCGCCGATAGACCCGGCCCAGCACAAACCACGGCACCGACGGCAGATCGTGGTGCACCAGGTGATAGTTGTTGTTCAGGAACAGCAGGCGCCAGGCCAGCCCGGCGTCGTTGATCACGCTGCGCGCCGCCTGCGGGCCGGTGGCGCGATGCTCATGGAAGGAACGGATCGCCGACAGCGACAGCGCGGGATACGCAACGCCCGCCAGCATCAGCCATGCCGGCATGCCGCAGTACACCTGCAGCCAGGCCAGCAGCACGCCCAGCGCCAGCAGGTGCGCCAGCCACATCGGCACATCGCGCCAGTCGCCGGCGCGCAGCTTGCTCCACGCATCGGCACCGATGGCCAGGATCGAAAATGCGGGTTGCAGCAGCACGCGGCCCGCCAGCGTGTTGCGCACGGCATAGAGCCTGCGTGCGAACGGGCCCGACGCATGCCAGTCCGCCGCGTACAGAAAATAGCTCTCCGGATCGCCGCCGGGATGCGTCAGTTCGGCTTCATGGTGCTGCAGGTGCCAGCGCCGGTACAGGCCATACGGCAGCCACACGCCCAGCGGCGCCGCGCCGATCAGCGCGTTCAGCCAGGGCAGCCGGGTCGGATGGCCATGCATCAGTTCATGCTGCAGCGACAGGTACCAGGTGGTGCACAGCGTCAGCAGCACGCATGCCAGCGGCAGGCCCAACCGGCTCGCCTGCGTGGCTACGCCGAACCATGCGCCGTACACCGCCACGATCAGCAGCCAGGTCGGCAGTTCGGTGCGCCACAGCCAGTGACGCGCGGCGTGCGCGAGTTCGCTGCGCTGTCGGTCGTCGAGATAGTTGGCCATGGCTCGCGGGGCATCGGTCGGAATCGAAGCCAAAGCATACGGGCGCGATGCCCGCGGCCGGAACGAACGATTGCCGATAACGATATGCCTGCCGGCACGGGCAGCGCACGTGCGGTGCACCATCGCATTTGCTCACGCGCCAGGCGTCTTTAGCGTGACGAGAACGGCCCTGCGCCGCCGCCCTGGCCGCGTTTGACTAGGGTTGGAGAACGACCTAGGCTAAGTAGGCTCGAACTCCACTTACGTGCGCGGACGCTGCCATGCCGGCCTGCGCGATCTCGCGGCATGTGACCGGCGTAGAACAAGGAGGGCTAACCATGAACATGCGGCCGGATCCCACGTTTTACCCGTCGCCCCAGCTCGCGATGAGCGCGCCGCCGGAAGAATTTGCCTACACCCTGCTGCTGAGCCCCGACGGCTCGCGCCCTGACGCGCTGGCCGTGATCGACGTCAAGCCCGGCTCGCCCACCTACAGCACGGTGGTGCATACCGTGCCGATGACCAACAAGGGCGACGAGCTGCATCACTTCGGCTGGAATGCCTGTTCCTCCGCGCTGTCGCCGCTGACCGGCCACGCGTTCCTGGAGCGGCGCTACCTGATCATCCCGGGCATGCGCTCGTCCCGCATTTATATCGTAGACACCAAGCCGCATCCCACGCAGGCGCGCATCCACAAGATCATCGAGCCGGACGAGATCATCAGCAAGACCGGCTACTCGCGGCCGCACACCGTGCATTGCGGCCCGGAAGGGATCTACGTGAGCACGCTCGGCGGCGCCGGCCAGGACGGCACCGACGGGCTGCCCGGCATCTTCATCATGGACTGCGAGACCTTCGAGGTGCTCGGGCGCTGGGAAATCGACCGCGGCGAGCAGGAGAAGCACTACGACTTCTGGTGGAACCTGCCGCGCGACTACATGGTGTCGAGCGAATGGGCATTGCCGCCGCAGTTCGAGAACGGCCTGGTGGCCGAGGACCTGCTTGCCAACAAGTACGGCCACAAGCTGCATTTCTGGGACCTGCGCGGGCGCCGCAACGTGCAGACCATCGACCTCGGCGCCAACCACCAGATGGCGCTGGAAGTCCGGCCCGCGCACGATCCGGTGCGCGAATACGGCTTTGTCGGCGTGGTGGTCGACACCACCAACCTGGAAGGCTCGATCTGGACCTGGTGGCGCGAAGGCGGCAAGTTCCATGTGGAGAAGACCGCGACCATTCCGCCCGAGCCGGCTTCGGCCGACCAGCTGCCGCCCTTGCTGCAAGGCTTCGGCGCGGTGCCGCCGCTGGTGACCGATATCGATTTGTCCATCGACGACAAGTTTCTTTACGTGGCCTGCTGGGGCACCGGCGAGATGCGCCAGTACGACGTCAGCGACCCGCGCAAGCCCCGGCTGTCGGGCTCGGTCCATCTTGGCGGCATTGCGCGGCGCACGCCGCACCCGAACGGCAAGACCTTCGCCGGCGGCCCGCAGATGGTCGAAATCAGCCGCGACGGCAGGCGCGTCTACTGGACCAATTCGCTCTACTCCACCTGGGACAACCAGTTCTATCCCAACGGTGTTCCCGGCGTGCAGGTGATGGGGCGTGCCGAGCCGGAGGGCGGGCTGGCGCTGGCCGACGACTACTGGGTGGACTTCCCCGACGGCTACCGCGCCCACCAGGTGCGGCTGGAAGGCGGCGACTGCTCGACTGACTCGTTCTGCTACCCGTCGGTCCGGACTTGACCGCGCTCTCCTGGGAGCATGCCGGCCTGTGGTCGGCGGTCCTGGCAAGCGGCATCTATCACGGCCTGAATCCCGCGATGGGATGGCCGCTTGCTGTATCGAACGGTTTGCTGGCGCAGCAGGATCGCGCGGTGGTGTCGGCGCTCGGTTCGCTGGCGCTGGGCCATCTGCTGGCGATGATCGCGGTCATGCTGCCGTTCGGCGTGCTGGCCATGCTGGTGCGCTGGCAGGCGCCGCTGCAGTTTGCCGCGGGGCTGCTGGTAATCGGCTGGGGCGTGGCGCTGCTGGTGTGGCGCCGCCATCCGCGCGCACTGGCGCGCATTCCGCCGTCGCGCCTCGCGCTATGGTCCTTCGCCGTGGCGATCGCGCACGGCGCTGGGCTGATGCTGGTGCCGATCTATCTCGGGCTGTGCCGCGCCGACGAGGATGCCGGCCACCAGGCCGCCGCCGCGCTGATGGGCGCTAATGTTTCCATGGCGCTGCTCGTGTCCGTCGTGCATGCCGCGGCCATGATCGCGACAGGCGGCGTGGTAGCGTGGCTGGTCTATCGCTACGTCGGGCTTAAATTCGTGTCGCGCAGCTGGTTCAACCTCGACGTGGTGTGGGCGCTCAGCCTGGTCGTGGTCGGCGGGCTGGCGCTGGCGTTCAGCGGCGTCCAGCTTCCATGGCTGCGCTAGCCCCGGATCGCCTCACACCGCCAGCGTCTGCGCCACCACCGCCGCGGCGCCGACGCTGCCCATCATCACTGCAAGCCAGCATCCCAGCAGGCAAGCGCCGCGGCCAAGCCTTGCACCGATATTCATGTTGTTCTCCTTGTCCGGGATGCCAGTGCAACAGCGATCGGTCAGACCGCGGGAACGGGGGCCAGCGACACGTGCTGCGACGCGGTGCGCTGCGCGGCCTTGTGCACCATGGTGTAGGCGTAGTCCACGCCCATGCCGTAGGCGCCGGAGTGTTCCTTGACCAGCGCCATCACGGCGTCGTACGAGTCGCGGCGGGCCCAGTCGCGCTGCCACTCCAGCACCACCTGCTGCCAGGTCACCGGCACCACGCCGGCCTGCACCATGCGCTGCATGGCGTAGTCGTGCGCTTCCTTGCTGGTACCGCCCGAGGCGTCGGCAACTATGTAGATCTCGTAGTCGCTGTCATGCATGGCCGACAGCGCGAAGGTGGTGTTGCACACCTCGGTCCACAGTCCGGCGACGATGATCTTCCTGCGGCCGGCGGCGGCCAGCGCGTCGCGCACCTTCTGGTCGTCCCACGAGTTCATCGAGGTGCGTTCCAGCGTTTCCTTGCCGGGGAATACGTCGAGCAGTTCGGGGTAGGTGTAGCCGGAGAACGAATCCGACTCGACCGTGGTGATCGTGGTCGGGATGTCGAAGATCTTTGCCGCCTTGGCCAGCCCGACCACGTTGTTCTTCATCAGCTGGCGGTCCATCGACTGGACGCCGAACGCCATCTGCGGCTGGTGGTCGATGATGATCAGCTGGCTGTTTTGCGGGGTCAGGACTTCCAGTTTGGCGTTCGACATAATGGGGCGCTCCGTTAAGTAGATTGGTTAATTTCCCGCAACGTCTCTGTGCCTGTGGCGCTGCGATGGGATGAACTATACGTAACGAAGTGCCTGAAAAATTACTCGAATCATCACATAGTTGTTCAAATATTTTGAATATAGTTTTCAAGCAAAAAAGAGCGGCCTTTTCGGCCGCCCACTCAAGAGCCATGAATAATCCTTCGACGACGACGACGAGCGACGAGAAGAACCGGAAGCCGAGGCCTCAGGTCACCGGCGCCGGATTGAACAGCACCAGCGCGTTCTTGATCTTCCAGTGTTCCGCCCACGACTTCTTGCCGCTGGCCACCGCCAGCAGCGTGTGGAACAGCTCCCAGCCCACCTCTTCGATGGTGGCTTCGCCGGTGGCGATGCGGCCGGCGTTGACGTCCATCAGGTCGTGCCAGCGGCGCGCCAGGTCGTTGCGCGTCGAGACCTTGATCACCGGCACCTCGGCCAGGCCGTACGGCGTGCCGCGGCCGGTGGTGAAGACGTGCAGGTTCATGCCGGCGGCCAGCTGCAGCGTGCCGCAGACAAAGTCGCCAGCCGGCGTGGCGGCATAGATCAGGCCCTTCTGCGTCACCTTCTCGCCCGGGCCGCTGACGCCATGGATCGGGCCGGTGCCGGACTTGACGATCGAGCCCATGGCCTTTTCCACGATATTGGACAGCCCGCCCTTCTTGTTGCCGGGCGTGGTGTTGGCGCTGCGGTCGACCTTGCCTTTTTCGAGGTAGGCGTCGTACCAGGCCATCTGCTTCATCAGGGCCTCGGCCACTTCCGGCGTGGCCGCGCGCGCGGTGAGCTGATCGATGCCATCACGGACTTCGGTCACCTCGGAGAACATCACCGTGCCGCCGGCGCGCACCAGCAGGTCGGTGGCAAAGCCCACCGCCGGGTTGGCGGTCACGCCGGAGAAGGCATCGCTGCCGCCGCACTGCACGCCGACCACCAGGTCGGATGCGGGGCAGGTCTCGCGCCGGCGCGCATCCAGGCGTTGCAGGTGTTTCTCGGCGGTCGTCATGATCGAATCGATCATCGACGCAAAGCCCACGTGCTGTTCGTCCTGCAGGCAGACCACGTCCGGCTCGCCTTCCTTCTGGATCGGGATGGTGCCGGCGCTGACCAGCCGCGTGGGCTGCAGCTTTTCGCAGCCCAGGCTGACGATCATCACTTCGCCGCCGAAGTTGGGGTTTAGCGCGATATTGCGGATGGTGCGGATGGGAATGCCGGCGTCCGGCGCGTCGATCGCCACGCCGCAGCCGTAGGTGTGCTCCAGGCCCACCACGTCATCGACGTTGGGATACTTCGGCAGCAGCTCTTCCTTGATGCGCCGCACGGCAAACTCGACCACGCCCTCCACGCATTGCACGGTGGTGGTGATGCCGAGGATATTGCGCGTACCGACCGAACCGTCGGCATTGCGGTAGCCCTCGAAGGTGTAGCCCTCCAGCGGCGGCAGCGGCGTGACGCGCGTGCCGACCGGCAGGTCGTGCAGCTCAGGCGCGGCCGGCATGCGGATCACGCGTTCGTTGATCCAGCTGCCGCGCGGCAGGTCCTTCAGCGCGTAGCCGATCACCACGTTGTAGCGGATCACCTCGTCGCCTTCGCGCAGGTCGGCCAGTGCGACCTTGTGGCCCTGGGGCACGCCCTCGACCAGCGTAAGGCCGCACGGGAACGTGGCGCCGGCAGGCAGCCCGCCGTCGTTGGCGACGATGGCGACGTTGTCGTCGGGGTGCATCGTGATGTACAGCGGACGCACCGCTTGCGAGGAATTGGCTTCACTCATTTTGCTTGTTCCAGAAAGCTCAGGCGGGCTGCAGTTCCACCCGACGGATATCCTTGACGATGACCAGGTAGCAGAACACGGTCACCAGTGCATTCACGCCCACGAACACCAGCGCGCCGTTGAACGAACCCGTAACGCTGAGGATGTAGCCGATCACCAGCGGGAGAAGCGCCCGCCCGGCACGCCAGCACGTTGATACAGTACTGGCCGAGGTCCACGCCCACCAGCTGCCGCGGTCGCTGTGCGCGCCGCTGTCGCGTTTACTGCCATGTCATCTCCGGATCGGCAATGTGGGCCTTGCCAGTGTTACGTTGTCTGATGACATTGTAATGTGTCATACGGACGAATGACTCCGGGATTTCCCTAGGTCGGTACACGGAACGCGCCACCGGCGTGACGGCTTCCTGGCTGCAATCCCACTGCTGGTGCGCGTCTCTGGCGCCGCCGGTACTACTGGACGGGTTCCCTTCGGAATAACATTTTCGATCCGCCATGTCATACGATGACTTACAACAAGCTTTCATGTGACGAATTCGGCGCTGGTTTCGCAAAGCCCTGACGGCCAGTTTCATCCGGCAAAACTTTCCCGCACCGCAGAATGACCAGCCCTTTCCTATGGCCTATAAACTCCCCTGACCGGTTTCACGTGACGAAAACCGGACAAGGAGACCACCGGCGTGACCACCCCGAGCACCTCGCTGCAGAAAGCCTGCCGCCTGCTGCGCGCGCTGACCGATGCCCGCAACAGCCGCCTTACCGACCTGGCGCTGGCCGCAGGCGTCGACAAGGCCTCGGCGCTGCGCCTGCTGGAAACGCTGGCGGCCGAGGGCCTGGTACACCGCGATCCCGCCACCAAGGCCTTTGCGCCGGGGCCTGAATGGCTCGCGCTGCATGCTGCCACCCTGCAGCGCACCGACCTGCGCCCGTTGGTACGCCCCGCACTGATCCGGCTGGCCAATGCCTTCGAGGACAGCGCCATCCTGTCGGTGCCGAGCGGCTGCGAATCGGTCTGCATCGAGCTGCGCCTGGGCACCTTCCCGATCCGCGCCAATTACCTGGACATCGGCAGCCGCCGGCCGCTGGGCATCGGTGCGGGCAGCCTGGCGCTGCTGGCCGCGCTGCCCGATGCCGAGATCGACGCCGTGCTCGACGGCATCGCGCCGGCCATGCGCCGCTACCCGCGCTTCAGCCGGGACATGCTGCTGGGCCATGTGCAGGCCACGCGCGAGCGCGGCTACGCCGTATTGCTGGACGTCGTGGTGGAGCGCATGGGCGGCATCGCCGTCGCCCTGCCCGGCCCCGGCGGCTACCCGCTGGGCGCGATCAGCATCGCCGCGCTCAATGACCGCATCACCACCCGCGAGGCGGCCATGGCGCGCGCGCTGCGGCGCGAAGCCGACGCCATCTGCCAGCACTGGCGATCGCACGCCGGCGCGCATCCGGACACCAGGCCCGACCCACGACCCAACCTACACAAACCGGCCACCCGGCCACGTACGCAAGAGGAGGCATGACATGCGCTGGAAGCAACGTCCGCAGGGTTCCAACTGGGGTGATTTCGGCCCCGACGACCAGCTGGGCCGCGTCAACCTGATCGGCCCCGAGCAGGTCGTCAAGGGCGCGCGCGAGGTGCAGGCCGGCATCAGCTTCTGCCTGTCGCTGCCGCTGGACTACCCGGGCGGCAACAAGCTCAACCCGCGCCGCCACCCGCCGCAACTGCGCCCCACCTTCCGCGACGACAGCCCCTACCTCAACTTCCCGCTGGCCAGGGTCGATCCGGCCGCCACCGATGTAATCAGCGACGACCAGGTCCTGATGTGCCTGCAGTACAGCACGCAGTGGGATGCGCTGGCGCATGTGGGCGCACTGTTCGATGCTGACGGCGACGGCCGGCCCGAGCGCGTCTACTACAACGGCTTCCGTGCCAATGAGCATATCGTCGGCCCGGTGGACTACGCCGACGACGACCACTTCGCCGCCCATCCATGCGGCCACGACCACAGCGCCGCGCAGGCGCTCGGCATCGAGAATTTTGCCGTCAAGGGCATGCAGGGTCGCGGCGTGCTGGTGGACCTGGCGCACGTGTATGGCAAGGACTTCCGCACCGTCGGCTATGACGACCTGATGCGCGCGATGGACGCCGGCAAGGCCGAGGTCGAGTCCGGTGACATGCTGCTGCTGCGCACCGGCTTTGCCGAAGTGGTGCTGTCGATGCAGCGCGAGCCCGACGAAGCCGTGCTGCACCACAGCTGCTGCGCGCTCGACGGCCGCGACGACAAGCTGTTGCAGTGGATCACCGACGCCGGCATCGCCGCGCTGATCGCCGACAACTACGCAGTCGAGCGCTACCCGGCCCGCCCCGCGCCCGATGGCGACAAGCACCACCCGCTGCTGCCGCTGCACCACCACTGCCTGTTCAAGCTGGGCCTGCCGCTGGGCGAGCTGTGGTACCTGCGCGAGCTGGCCGACTGGCTGCGCGCCAGCGGCCGCACCCGCTTCCAGCTGACCGCGCCGCCGCTTCGGCTGCCGGGGGCAGTCGGGTCGCCGGTGACACCGATCGCCACGGTCTAGCCAGGCAAAGCCAAAACAAGAACCACAACAAGCCAGAGGAGACAACATGAAGCTTCGCCATTCGATCCGCCGCCGGGCCGCCGGCGCCTTCGCCGTGGCCGCGGCGCTTGCCTGCGGCAGCGCGCACGCGCAGCCCAAGGCAGCGATCTCCGACGACGTGGTCAAGCTCGGCATGCTGCTCGACATGAGCGGCCTGTACGCCGACGTCACCGGCCGCGGCAGCGCCACCGCGGCGCAGATGGCCATCGACGATTTCGGCGGCAAGGTGCTCGGCAAGAAGATCGAGCTGGTGGTGGTCGATCACCAGAACAAGGCCGATATCGCCGCCAACAAGGCGCGCGAGTGGTACGACACCGGCAATGTCGACGCCATCCTCGACGTGGCCGCCTCGGCGCCGGCGCTGGCCGTGCTGGAAGTGGCGAAGCAGAAAAACCGCATCGTGGTGTTCTCGGGACCAGGCACCGAGCGCATTACCAACGACCTGTGCACGCCAGTGTCGGTGCACTACGCCTACGACACCTACGCGCTTGCCAACACCACCGCGCGCGCCACGGTGCAGCGCGGCGGCAAGACCTGGTTCTTCCTGACCGCCGACTACGCCTTCGGGCATACGCTGCAGGACTCCGCCACGTCGGTCATCAACGAAACCGGCGGCAAGGTGCTGGGCGCCGCGCGCCACCCGATCGGCGCCAGCGACTTTGCCTCTTACCTGCTGCAGGCACAGGCCAGCAAGGCGCAGGTCGTGGGACTGGCCAATGCGGGCGGCGACACCATCAACGCGATCAAGGCGGCGTCGGAGTTCGGCCTCACGCGCAACGGCGCGCAGCGCATGGCGGGACTGCTGCTCTACATCAACGACATCCATGCCATCGGCCTGAAGACCGCGGGCGGCCTGGTGCTGACCGAAGCCTTCTACTGGGACATGAATGATGCCACCCGCGCGTGGTCGCGCCGCTATTTCGAGAAGCTGAAGAAGATGCCCAACATGAGCCAGGCCGGCGCGTATTCGTCGGTGATGCACTATCTGAAGGCGGTGCAGGCGGCGGGTACCGACGAGACGTCGGCGGTGATGAAGAAGATGAAAGCCATGCCGGTCAACGACTTCTTCGCCAGGAACGGCCGCATCCGCGAGGACGGCCGCATGATCCACGACATGTACCTGTTCGAGGTGAAGACGCCGGCCGAATCAAAGTACCCATGGGACTACTACAAGGTCGTGGCGACGGTGCCCGGCGAGCAGGCCTTCATGCCGGCATCGAAGTCGCAATGCCCGCTGCTCAAACACTGACATGCGCACCACCTACCTGCGCGGCAGCGGCAACACCCGCTTCGGCCGCATCGAGGGCAGCACGCCGCTGGCGCTGATGGCGCAGGCCGCCGATGCCGCGCTGGCCGATGCCGGGCTGGCGCGCGCCGACATCGACGGCGTGCTGTGCGGCTATGCCACCACGCTGCCGCACCTGATGTTGGCCGACCGCTTCTGCGAATACGCCTCGCTCACTCCCGCCTACGCCCACGGCGTGGCCGCGGGCGGCGCCACCGGCGGCGTGATGGCCATGCTGGCGCACGAACTGGTGCGCGCCGGCCGCTGCCGCCACGTGCTGGTGGTGGCTGGCGAGAACCGCCTCAGCGGCCAGAGCCGCGACCAGTCGATCCAGACGCTGGCGCAGGTGGGCGAGCCGCATGCCGAGGTGCCCAACGGCGCCTCGGTGCCGGCCTACTACGCGCTGCTGGCGTCGCGCTACCTGCATGAGACCGGCATGGATGCCGATGCGCTGTCCGGCTTTGCGGTGCTGATGCGCGAGCATGCCGCCGGCCATCCGGATGCGCACCTGCGCGAGCCGCTGTCGCTCGCAGAGGCACGCGCCTCCCGCCCGATCGCCACGCCGCTGCGGCTGTCCGACTGCTGCCCGATTTCCGATGGCGCGGTGGCGGTGATCGTATCCGCGGAACCCGGCGCCGGCACGCCGGTGCGCATCGCCGGCGCGGGGCAGGCGCACCGGCACCAGCACCTGGGCGCGATCGAAGACGTGATGCAGACCGGCGCCGCCGACGCCGCGCGGCGCGCCTTTGCCGAGGCGGGCCGCGGCGTGGACGGCATTGACTGCCTGGCAATCTATGACTCGTTCACCATCACCCTGGTGATGCTGCTGGAAGAGCTCGGACTGGCGCCGCGCGGGCAAGCGCATGCGCGGCTGCAAGCCGGCGAATTCAGCCGCGGCGGCGCGCTGCCGCTCAATACGCATGGCGGGCTGCTTGCCTTCGGCCATTCCGGCGTGGCGGGCGGGCTGATGCATCTTGCCGAAGCCGCGCGCCAGCTCGCCGGGCGCGCCGGGGAACGCCAACTGAGCAAGCGCCGCCGCGCGCTGTTCCATGCCGACGGCGGCGTGCTGTCGTCGCATGTCAGCCTGGTGCTGGAGGCTACGTGATGAGCCATGCCATGAGCCATACCATAAGCCATCCCTATGCCGACGGACTCGATTCCGGCGTGGTGCGCTACCAGTGCTGCGACGGCTGCGGGGCGTGGCAGCCGCTGGAGCGCCACGCCTGCCGCACCTGCGGCAGCGTGCAACTGCACTGGCGCGATGCCAGCGGACTGGCCACGGTGTATGCGGTCACCGAGATCAGCCGCGCCCCGACGGAGGCCTTCCGTGCCCTCGCGCCCTACACGCTGGTGCTGGCCACGCTGGACGAAGGTCCGCGCGTGATGGGCCATGCCGAGCCCGGCGTGGCGATCGGCGAGCGCGTGCGCGCAGGGTTCCTGCGATTCGGGGAAGGGACGTTGCTGCGCTTCCTGCGCGAATAGCGGCCTTCCGGCGCCAGCCGGCGCGCCCGTCTCCATCCCAGCCGGCACCCACAACCGGAGAAACCCCTTGGCACCGAATCGATCCCGGCGGCACGCGCTCGCCCTGCTTTCCTGCCTCGCCCTGTCCGCGGCCGCCGTGCCGACAGTTCTGGCCCAGTCCTTCCCAGTCAAGCCGATCCGGCTGGTTGTGCCGTACCCGCCCGGCGGTCCCACCGACATCGTCGCGCGCGTGGTCGGCCAGAAGCTCTCGGACAAGCTCGGCCAGCCGCTGGTGGTGGAGAACCGTCCCGGCGCCGGCGGCAACATCGGCGCCGAGGCCGTGGCCAGGGCCGCGCCCGACGGCTACACGCTGCTGGTCGCCACCACCGCACATGCCATCAACATGACGCTGTTCCGCAAGCCCGGCTACGACACGCGCAAGGACTTCACGCCGGTAAGCCTGCTCACGCGCGGCCCGCTGGTGCTGGTGACCGCGCCCGCCATGCCCGCGGGCAATGTCGCCGAGCTGATCGCGCTGGCCAGGACCAGGCCCGGCGAGGTCACCTTTGCCAGCTCCGGCAATGGCCAGTCCACCCATCTTGCCGCGGAACTGTTCAACAGCATGGCCGGCGTGCGCATGACGCACGTACCGTACAAGGGCAGCGCGCCCGCGCTGACCGACGTGATGGGCGGCCAGGCCACGGTGATGTTCGACACCATGCTGTCGGCCATGCCGTTCGTGCGCGACGGCAAGCTCAAGGCGCTGGCGGTCACGGGCGCGGCGCGTTCGCCGGCCGCGCCGGACACGCCGACCATCGCGCAGTCAGGATTGCCGGGCTACGAGGCCAGCGCCTGGAACGCGCTGCTGGCCCCCGCCGGCACGCCGCCCGCGGTGCTCAATACGATCGGCACGGCGCTGAAATCCGTGCTCGACGACGCCGACGTGCGCGCGCGCTTCGCCACGCAGGGCTTTGCCACGGAATGGACATCCCCACCAGCCACCGCGCAGTTCCTCGACCAGGAAATCGACAAATGGGCCCGCGTCGTCAAGGCCTCCGGCGCCACCGTCGACTGATTCCCCACGCACACCCCCGCCCAGTCATGAACAACTCGCTCCAGTCCCTGCTCGCTCCCCGCTCCATCGCCGTGATCGGCGCCTCTGACAACATCCACAAGATCGGCGGCCGGCCCATCCACTACATGAGGACGCACGGCTACGCCGGCACGCTCTACCCGGTCAACCCGCAGCGCGACACCATCCAGGGCCTGCGCGCCTATCCCACGCTGGACGCGCTGCCGGAAGTCCCTGAGCTCGCGATCATCATCGTCGCCGGCGACGCCGCGGTGCAGGCCGTGCAGGACTGCGCCCGGCTGGGCGTGGCGGCGGCCATTGTGATTGCATCGGGCTTCGGCGAAGCCGGGGCCGAAGGCCGGCGCCAGCAGGACGAGATGGTGCGCGCCGCCCGCGCCACCGGGCTGCGGCTGGTCGGCCCGAACAGCCAGGGACTGGCCAACTTCGGGAGTGGCGCGATCGCCAGTTTTTCGACCATGTTCATCGAGGTGCCGCCGCAGGACGGCCCGGTCGCCGTGGTCAGCCAGAGCGGCGGCGTGGCGGCGATGGTCTACGGGCTGCTGCGCGGCCAGGGCATTGGCGTGCGCCACATGCATGCCACCGGCAACCAGGCCGATATCACCGTCAGCGAACTGGCGTTGGCGGTAGCGCACGATCCCGGTGTGCGGCTGGTGCTGCTGTACCTGGAAAGCCTGACCGACCCCGAGGTGCTGGCCGAGGCCGCGCGCGTGGCGCGGGCGCGCAATGTGCCGGTGGTGGCGGTCAAGGCCGGCCGCTCAGACGACGGGCAGCGGGCCGCGGCGTCGCACACCGGTGCCATCGCCAACGAGGACCGCGCGGTCGATGCCTTCCTGCAGCGCCATGGCATCTGGCGCGTGGACGATGCGCACGCGCTGGCACGCTGCGCGCCCATGTACCTGCGCGGCTGGCAAGCCACGGGGCGGCGGCTGGTGGTCGTCAGCAATTCCGGAGCAAGCTGCGTGATGGCCGCCGACGCAGCGCCCGCGTGCGGCCTGACGCTCGCGCCGCTGTCCGGTGCCACGCAGGCCGCGCTGGCCGAGCGCCTGCCCGGTTTTGCCGCTACCGCCAACCCGGTCGATGTCACCGCCGCACTGCTGACCAACAGCGCGCTGTTCGGCGAGGTGCTGCCAGTGGTCGCGCGCGATTCCGCCGCCGACCTGTTCCTGCTCGATATCCCGGTGTCCGGCATGGGCTATGACGTGCTGCGCTTTGCCCGCGACGCCGCCGCATTTGCCGATACCGCGGGCAAGCCCATCGCGGTCGCCGTCTGGCAGCCGCCGGTGGCCGAAGCCTTCCGGCAAGCCAACGTACCGACCTACGCCAGCGCTGCCGAAGCGCTGGCGGCGTTCTCGCAGCTGGTCTCGCACCAGCAGCGGCTGCGGCAGATCGCGGCTGACGGCGAGCCGCCACCTCCCGCTGCACCTGCCTTGCCCGCGTCGCCGGCGAAAGGCAAGACGCTGAGCGAAGCCGCCAGCCTGGCACGTCTCGCCGCGGCCGGCATGCCGGTGGTGGAACACTATCTTTGCCGCGACGTGGACGCCGTGGTGGCCGCGTGGCAGCGCATCGGCGCGCCGGTGGCGGTCAAGGCGAGCTCGCCCCAGGTGCCGCACAAGAGCGAGCACGGGCTGGTCGCCCTGCACTGCAATGATCCGGAAGCGGTAGCGAGCGCATTCACCGCCCAGACGCGCACGCTGCAGGCCATGGACGCCCATTGCGAAGGCATCGTCGTCGCGCGCATGGTGCGCGGCCAGCGCGAATGCATGATCGGCGCGCACTGGGATCCCGTATTCGGCGCGGTGCTGGTGGTCGGCGACGGCGGCAAGTATGTCGAGGTGCTGCGCGACACCGCCGTGCTGCTGGCGCCGTGCAGCCAAGCCGATGTCGCCCGTGCGCTGGACGGCCTGCGCATCGCGCCGCTGCTGCATGGGGTGCGCAACGAGCCTGCGGTCGATGTCGCCGCGCTGTGCCGACTGGCGGTGCAAGTCGGCCAGCTGGTCCATGCTGCCGGCGGTGCGATCCGCTCGATCGACCTCAACCCGGTCATGGCGAACGCCGACGGCGTGGTGGTGGTCGATGCGCTGATCGAGGTGGCAGGTGTGTGAAGCGATTCCTACCACCATAGCGGGCCGTTGCCGGACGCTCGACGTTTGACATGAGAAGCGGCCGCAAGTGGGCGAAGCCCGCTTGCGGACGTCCCCTCGATGAAAGGGTTAGGATCCTCGCGCAGGCCGAAACTCTTCAGGAGAGCTCATGTTTGACCACGTCAAATTCGGAGTCAGCGACTATGCAGCGAGCAAGGCGTTCTTCCTCAAGGCACTCGAACCGCTCGGCGTAGCGGTTGTCTCGGAGGGGCCGCCGGCGTACGGTGTCGAGCTTAGCCCAAAGGGCAAGGCTTCATTGTGCCTGTACCAGACCGACGAGAAGCCGGCGCATCTTCACCTGGCATTCACGGCCGAGACTCGCCAGCAGGTCGAAGCGTTCTATCGCGCGGCTCTGGAGGCGGGGGGCAAAGACAATGGTGCGCCTGGTCTGCGCCCGCACTACCACGCGAACTACTATGCAGCATTCGTCATTGGTCCGGACGGGCACAACATCGAAGTGGTTTGCCACGAAGCGGTCAGTCCCGTCGACCTTCCGCCAGATCACCTGCGCATCCGCAACAGATCGGCGTAAGAGACAAGCTTGCCTCTTTCCTCGGGCAGTGCCTTTCGTTTTGACGCCGGGCGGGCTGGTTGGCCGCGCTCGAACTTGGCGGCAGCGCGTGCGTCTTCCCGCGCGTTGCTTCGCGCGGCCTTGGTTTCCGCCTTCAGGCGTTCCGCTTCCAGCCGCGCAGCAACGCGTTCCTCACGCGCAACATCTTGCGCGGCCGACATGATTTCGGCTTTCAGCAGATCGCGCCTTTGCTTGGCAGCGGCACGGGCAGCCTGCAATTGCTCTTTCCTCTGCCGCAGCCAGTCTCTCCTGTTGACCGGCGCAGGCCTGGCTTCTGGCGGCACGCTCAGGCGCAACGCCCTGCTGATTGAAACCTTCTCAGTCCGCAACATACGCCGCGTGTCCTGTTTCGCATTGCTCACACTGCGTCACTCTCCCAACAGCACATAAGTGCCGCCTATGCAGCACCAGGTGAAGTCAATGAATTCATTTGCCGAAGTTACCATAGGACGCCATCTCGTGCTCGGATGACGGCGGCTAGCTACCGGCATGCCGCGGGGATCGCCCGCATTGCTTGCCAACCGTCGAAATGCCAGCAAATGCTAGGCAAGCAACCGCAAGGCATCAGCGAGCGTGAGCACCGTTGTGCGCGAATCGAACGCCGTTGAAAAAAGATGATCGTGCACGACCTGATCTGGGTCGTAGCAGCAATCCTTGACGGTAAATAAACGGAAGTCCGCATCGCTCGCGTACGCGACCGACGACAGCACTACACCGGTTGACGCAATGCCGACCATGAGCAGGGTATCGATACCCTGCGCGGAAAGCCGCACCTGCAGGTCGGTACCAAAGAACACGCTGGCACGATGCGCGATGATGAGCGGCTCCGTGGCCAACTGGCCGAGTTCCGGCGAGATCTGGTCGTCGACGAAAAGACCAAGTCGCTTGATTCCCTGCCCGTTCCTGTTCAACGGACTGACTTCCGGATAGCCCGGCTGAAAGTGGATCTTGGCGAAATAGACGCTGACGCCCTTGGCCCGCGCAGCGTTACACAGCTTGCGCGTATTGGAGAGCAAAGTGGGCGCGACCGATGGAAACAACGCAAGGATGTCGGTCTGATAATGCATGACCACCAGAGCGGCTTGCGCTGGAACGATGGCCGGAATCCGCACGCTCACGCTATCCGCATCCGCGGCGCTTTCCATGGCCTGTTGATGGCCTGCTGAATCGACGGATCCACGTTCAACGGGTGGCGACATAAGGCTACGCGACAAAGTATGATGATCGACTCTACCACGACCAATCGGTCGACCGTTCCGGGTGGGCAATAAGCCATCCCTACGCTCGCCATGGAGTACCTTGCAATATGCGCCTCAGATCCGTGCAATTGCTCGCCGCCCTGGCCCTGCTGAACGCCTGCGCGTCGACGAACGGCGGTAGCCAGCCCGGCAAGACACCCGCGGGCGAGCCGCCTGGCGTGCCAGTTGGCCCCGCACGCGACTGCCAGGCAGAGGCAGCCGCGCTTCTCGGGGCCGCGCCCCTGTCTGTTGTGCGAGCCGTGTTTGATTCCTGCACAGCGGAAAGCCAAGTTCGCGAGCCGCGCAAGTGAGTCTGGACCTATTTGTTCCGGAAGCGCGTGCCTGATTCACCGGAACCTGTTGCGACAAAACCTGGAACAGTATTCGCGGCAATAATGGCAACCACCGTACCGGTCACTCGCGAGGTGGCCGGAATGCTCTTTCGATCAGCGCCTGTGGCATTGCCGACGGACTACTTCGCCTTGACGAAGGTGGACATGGCGTCGATCGCTTCCCTGGCGGACGACAAAGCCAGCGCGATGGCAGCGTGCGGCGCGTTTGCGAAATGCTGGATCAGCGGTGGCACCAGTCTCTGGGAGCCCATTCCTGTACTGACTTGCGTGATCGTCACAGTAGCGAGGAATCCCGGCTGAAGCGGCTCGCCATCGGGAACCGCACGGGGTGCGCGACGCACGTTCGCGGATACCCGGAAGCCTTTGTAGATTGCGTTGTTCTGAGACATGTTGGTCTCCTTTCATCACCGAGCATACGCTGAAAGCCAGGATGTGTCCGATTTCCGTTCCGCCACGAAGCAAACGCTTTCCATACGCCATGACAGGTATCGAACAAGAGACGTCGGAGTACGGCCTTGCTGCTCGCTGAGTCGCAGTACACTTACCTGGATGGCCAGAGTCAGTCCCACGGCCAGGACCGTCTCCACGTCGACGCAAGATCAGCAATGAACCGCCTTCGGTACTTGGTGAACCTGTCCTATAAGATCCTGGATCCCACGGCAGACTTTCTGCTGATTGTCGAAGCTGCCAAGACCGGAAGGCAGTCGGTTGTCTCCGAGCACCTTACGCTCACGCCACCGATCCACGCTGCCCGCTACACTGACCCGCTATGCAACCGCATGCTCAGGATTCGTGCGAGCCAGGGCCCACTGGCCATCCGCTATGAAGCTGTGGTGGACATCGACCATCGCCTGGACGATGGAGCGTCGCTGAACGAGGTGCCGGTTGCGGAGCTTCCCTTCGATGTGCTTTCGTACCTGGCACCCAGCCGCTATTGCGAATCTGACCGCATGATGGAGTTCGCCCTGCGCGAGTTTGGCAGCATGCCGCGGGGCTATTCGCGTGTGTATGCCATACGGGAGTGGGTACGCAACCATGTGCGCTTTCTCTCGCGCTCCACCAATGAGCGCACTTCGGCAATCGATACGATTGTCGAGCGCACCGGAGTTTGCCGGGATTTTTCCCACCTGATGATCGCAATTTGCCGCGCCCTGAGTATTCCCGCCCGTATGTCCAGCAGCCTGGACTACGGCGCGGATCCAGCGATGGGCGCACCCGATTTTCACGCGGTGGTCGAGGTGTATCTTTCGGGCGGCTGGTATCTGCTCGATCCGTCAGGCGTTTCCATTCCGACCGGCCTGCTGCGCATCGGCACCGGCCGGGATGCCGGCGACATTCCGTTCGCCGCCATATTTGGCAAGGTCGAGTCGGAGCGTCCCTATATCGAAATCCAGGCAATGCCCGACCCCGCTGCCGGGATTGGCATGCCGCTGGCAACGACAAGCGCCATCTCGACCTGGTAGCAGGCACCAGACGGCCACCATCGCGCTAATTTACACGCGGTGCTGGCAAGAACTTCAACCCGGCCGGCATGAAGCTGCGCGCACGCATGGAACTCAGTGAAGGCCG
This sequence comes from Cupriavidus sp. P-10, assembly GCF_003402535.2. Taxonomy (NCBI): domain Bacteria; kingdom Pseudomonadati; phylum Pseudomonadota; class Betaproteobacteria; order Burkholderiales; family Burkholderiaceae; genus Cupriavidus; species Cupriavidus sp. P-10. The sequence continues at coordinate 981,327 of NZ_AP025171.1, read as the reverse complement.
GACGTGCCGCACAAAGTCTGAACCATCGACGCTATGCTCTGCATCTGCCCACCGGCACGAAGATGGAAATCCGGGTCACTATATCCCCACCAGTCCCAGGCACCTAATGGGTTAAAGGCTGACATACTGTATGACCTCGACACTTGAGGATACAGGACGATCAGGTCATTGGCTTCTGCCCACTCGTTGTAGCCTGCCATCCTCGCGAAGCCGTCGCCAATGTCGTCGAGCGTTTGCTGGCAGCCATGTAGTGCGACGTGAAGGCCGCACTTTCGCCCCGCCAACGCCGCGATCGGAAGGTAGACCAGGCCTCTTTCCGCCAGGCCGTAACACCGCGATGCATCATTGAATTCTAGTTGAGAGAACGCGCGCAACTCGCCCGGCGCGGAAGACGCTCGGTTGCGCAGAGGTCCGTATAGATGGGCCAACAAGCTACCGGCAGCATCGAAACCACAATTGGAGAAGTACGGCGGCAACTCTTCCTCACATGCAACAGGCATGGCATGCCCCACCTCCAGGTCGTACACGTACTCCAATGCGCTGCGATTCCCGCACTCGTCATAGAACGATACCAATGCTTCCGCTGCCGAGCGGGAGGAAATCGTGTCGGCACGACCGTGAAACACCCAAACGCGCGAGGAACGCAGGTTAGCCAGCGGTGCGATCTTCCCCTCGGCGTCAGCCTCTCGCGCGACCGAAATGGAGAAGGCAGTATCCGGAAGTCCAGTCAGCCCGAGTACAGAGGACAAAGCGTGGCTCAAGCTACCTTTTGACGCAAAGTATGGACCGCCTGCTATAAACGCAGCGCCCTTGAACATCTCCGAGTATGCAACGTGGAGCTGATGCGCCATGAACGCTCCAGCCGACAGTCCTGAAATCGTCACCAGCATTGGGTCAACCCTGAATCCCGCTAACGAGCTAGACATGGCGCTTCCTCGCTCCTTGGTGAAGTGAGACAACTCCGTTGTTGCGTATCACTAGACCACATAGGACCGCCCAACGATGTAGGGCACAGGAAGCATGCCCGGTAGGAAATCGCCGACACGTACTAAGCTGTGTCGGGATGCCGGAGACTCGTGGTCATTCCTGCCCTGGCTGCTATGATCTTCCGCAGCGCTGCTCGTCATATGCCGTATTGCCGAATTCATGGACAATCCAATGCGCAATCTGAAAGGCTTTTACATCCTTCTGTTCGCTGTCTCCGTTGCGTTCATCTGGATCCTGTTGCCCTTCTTCAGTGCGATCCTCTGGGGCACGATACTCGCGATCCTATTTCATCCGATGCACCGCAAACTGACGGTGAGATTTGGCAACCGGGAAAATGTCGCTGCGCTGACGACCCTGCTTGTCTGCCTGCTGATGGCCATTGTTCCGGTCTTCCTGATGATTGCCACACTCGCCCAGGAAGTCGCGTTTGCCTATAACCAGATCAAGACAGGCGAGTGGAATTTCGGACAGTATTTCCGGACGGCAGTACAGGCCTTGCCGGCTTCCGTTGCGAACTGGCTGGGCGAAATCGGATTGGCCGACGTAGCGGGGTTGCAAGCGAAACTGACCGAAGGCGCCGCCCGGATCAGCCAGTTCATGGCGGCCCAGGCTGTCACCATTGGGCAGAACACGCTGCAGTTCGCTGCCGGCCTTGGCATCATGCTTTACCTGGTGTTCTTCCTGCTGCGTGATGGCACGATCATTTCGCACCGCATCCGCGAGGCCGTGCCACTAGATGAAGCGCATACTCGCAGGCTGGTCAGCCGGTTCACCACGGTAGTCCGCGCAACGGTCAAGGGCAACGTCGCAGTGGCCGTAATCCAGGGAATACTGGGCGGCCTGGCTTTCCTGCTGCTGGGAATCAACGGGGTGTTGCTATGGGGCACGCTGATGGCGTTTCTCTCCCTGCTACCGGCCATCGGTGCTGCACTGGTCTGGGGTCCGACGGCGGTTTATTTTTTGCTGGCAGGCCCGGTTTGGAAAGGGATCGCGCTCATTGCCATCGGCACCCTTGTTATTGGCGCCGTGGACAACTTGCTACGCCCTCTCCTTGTCGGCAAGGACACCAAGCTGCCGGACTGGGTCGTCCTGATTTCGACATTGGGCGGCATGTCCGTTTTCGGCATCAACGGCTTTGTGATAGGTCCTCTGATCGCCGCTCTGTTCATCTCCTGCTGGGATATTTCGGTAATTGAAGAGCGCGACGACACAACGGTACCGGAATGCCCGCCGCCGGAAACAATGCCCATCCCGGACCACCATCATCCAGATAAGTGAGTTTCGTGCCTTTCTGCTTACGCAGCACCTACCCCTTGCGAATCAAGGGTAGCTGCAGTTGCACCGGCAAACCCTGCGGGCCTGGGCCGTCACGTACCTTCCCGCCAGCGGGACAAGCCCATCAGGTCAAGCGTCGTACGCCCCTGGCGCAGTTCGTCCATCATCCCTGCTTCCTTGTCGAAGCGAGCCTGACCCTGGGCCAGGGTCGCCTCGACATGCGCCGCCGGAATGACAACCACGCCATCATCGTCCGCCACCACCAGGTCGCCGGCGGCTACCGGGGTACCCGTGAAGCTGAGGGGCTGCCCCACCGACGGGACACTGGCCTTGATTGTTCCGCGCACGGAGATCCCGCGCGAAAACGCCGGGAAGCGCCGAGCGGTCAGTGCCGCGATATCGCGCACGCCGCCGTCGATCACCAGTGCGGCGATGCCGGCCGCCTCGGCCGCGACCGTCAGCACTTCGCCCCAATAGCCTGCCACGAAGCCGCCTGTGGACACGACCAGGATGCTGCCGCACGGCGCTTTTTCCATCGCGACGTGAATGGCCAGGTTGTCGCCCGGTGCGCATTCCAGCGGGTAAGCGGGACCGGCAACCGAGGCGCCGGGCCAGATGGTTCGGACCAGTGGATCGACCGCGCTGGTGGGCAGGCCCGAGGCCTCATAGAGCGTGGACGAGCCCAGCTTGCGCGCCAGCTCAAGGGTGGCGCCGCTGTATGGGGTGTGGGATGCGGTCATCATGCTTTCCTTTGCAGCGTGTGGTAGCCCAGCACTTCGCGCGCCTCGCCCAGGGTCTTGCCTTGTGCGATCTGCGCGCGGATCTGGGCTTCTACGCCTTCGATCTGCCGCGTGACGTCCGCCACTTCCCGGGCGCGTTCACGCGGTACCACCACGACACCGTTGGCGTCCGCCACCACGATGTCGCGCGCGGCTACGCGAGCGGTGCCGATGGACACCGGCACGCCCGCGGCCTCGACCTGCACACGGTCCTTGCCGGTGCGCATGAAGCGGCCTTTGGTGAACAGCGGGTAGCCATCGCCCAGCGCCTTGGAGACGTCGCGGCAGACACCGTCGATGACGGTGGCGCCGATCCGGCGCAGGCCGGCGTACTGGGTCATGATGTCGCCCCACACGGTGCAGTCGGTGCGGCCGTCGTTGTCGATCACGATGACGTCGCCCTCGGCCACCTCATCGATAAAGTCGCCGACCGACCCGGCCGGCGTGGTCGCCGACACATACTTGACAGTAAATGCCGGACCGACGACCGTGCCCTTGTAGTTGTCCAGCGGCGCGATGCCCAGGCATTGGCCGGGCAGGCCCAGCTTGTCCATGGCATCGGATACGCCTGGGGTATCCAGTCCTTCGAACAGGGCTACCAGTTCCTTGTCTTCTGCGCGCATGGCGGGTGCGTTCATTTCGTGCCTCCTTGATTGATGGCTTCAAACTCTTTGTCGTGCATGACTTCCGCGACCGGGCGGCCGGTGCGCACCGCGGCCACCATGCCGTCCTGGCGGCGCGCGATGCGTTCGCCAAGGCCGAGCACCTCTTCGATGCGCGCTGCCGGCACGAACACCGCGCCGCAGCGGTCGGCGATCACGTAGTCGTCCTGGCGCACCGTCACGCCCCTGACCTGCACCGGCTCGCCCGAGCCGGTCTGGATCACGCGGTTGCGCGCGCTGATCATGGTGATGCCGCGGCCGTAGACCGGGTAGTCGATCGACTCGCTGCCCTCGATGTCGCGGCTGTAGCCGTCGATGACGGAACCCCTGATCTTCTTCGCACAGGCCGCATTGGCGAGGATGTCGCCCCAGCACGAGATGCCATCGACACCGCCAGCGATCACGAGTACGCGGTCATCGGTGTCCACCGCGTCAATCACCGGCGAAATCAGGTGCACCGTGGGCCTGGCATCGGTCTTGGGCCCGAGCTGGATCGTGCTGGCGCGGCCCACGATCTTCGGGCAGTCCCACAACGGCAGCAGGCCATGCGTGGCGCCGGGCAATCCCAGGAAATCAAGCGCGTCGGAGACCGTATTGGTGTCGAGCGCGGCAAGGCGCTCAAGCAAGGAAGGCTGTTTCATTTGATGAATCCCTCAAAGATTGGTGATGACATTCGGCAGGCCGCTGTTGCTTCAGCGCCAGAGCTTGAGCGCGGCGGGGGCGCCATCGAGCTGCACGCGCTCGCCGCTGTCGGCCAGCGTGCCGCCCACGTTCCGGTAAAGGCGTATCTGACGGTTGGCGGCGTCCTGCACCAGCACCGCGTTGCCGTCCGGCGTGAAGGCATGGCCTTGCAGCCATTGCCCGCCAGCCAGCTGCGCGGCCTGCCGCAGACGGCCGCCTTCGATGCTGAACAGGCGATAGCGCGCGGTGCCATGGAAGGCAGAAGCCTGCGGCTTGTTGCTGCCATCGATGACGGTCACGCCGACCAAGCGCCCGTCGGGCGAAAAGAAGATGCCTTCCGGCGTCTGCCCCACGGTGACCGTATCGACCACGCGCGGCGGTTGCACCCGCAGGTCGATAAGGCTGATCGTGTCGGCGTCGCCCTGCCCCGCGCCGAGGTTGGTCACTGCGGCCCACGCGCCGTCCGGCGACACGTCGAGTCCATAAGGACGCAGGCCGGCATACAATTCGCGCGGGTCGAGCGTGACCGAGCGGCCGTCGATGGCCAGCAGGCTGACGCGGTTATCGCCATCGCGGCTCACGAGGGCACGGCGGCCATCTGGTGTAAAGGCGACGTGCGCCGGACCAGACTTGTCACCGAGCTGCAGCTTGCCGACGGCCTGTACCTGCTCCCCCTCGATGGCGAGCACGGAAACGGAGCCCTCGGTGCGATTGGCGACCAACGCCAGCGTGCCGGCCCGGTTGATCGAGATGCCGGATGCGCCGGCGCCGGTCCGCACGTTGCCGACGACGCGCGGACCGGCGCCGGGATCCAGCGCCACCACCGACACGAGGTCGAACGTGGCCACCTTGGTCGCATCGGAAGGGTCGCGTCGCGTCGCCGCGCTGACCAGCGCCAGGCGCCCGCCGGGGGCGATGGCGATGGAGCTGGGCGGCCCGACCAGCGAGGTCGGCATCTCGATCTGCTGCGCCACGCGCAGGCGTCCATCGGCAAGCTCGACGACGGCCAGGGTGTCGCCCGCGTTGCGCACCACGGGCTTGCCGTCGACCAGCCCGGCGCGGCCATCCTGCACGGAGAGAAAGTAAGCGGACGGCTTGGGGGCTACGGGTGTACCGGCGCACGCGGCGAGCGTACCGGCCACGGCGGCGGCCAGCGTGCAGCGCAGGAGGAATGACTGAGCATTGGTCATGGTCATGCGCCTGCGCTTTATTCGACGCTCGCGCCCGAGAGCTTGACGAGCTTGCCCCACTTGTCGATTTCCTGGTCGAGGATCTTCCTGAACTCCGCCGGCGTATTGCCCACCGGCGTGGAGCCCTGGTCGGCCAGCGTCTTGCGGAAGGTCGGGTCCTGCGCAACCTTCTGGATCGCCGCGGCCAGCTTGTCGACCACGGCCTGCGGCGTAGCCGCGGACGCGAAGACGCCGTTCCAGAGCGTCACCTCGAATCCCGGCAGCACCTCGCCGACCGCGGGCACGTTGGGCAGGCGTGACGAGCGGCTTTTGGTCGTGACGCCGAGGGCGCGCAGCTTGCCGCTGTCGATGAACGGCAGCACCTCCACCATGGGCGAGAACACCGCCTGGATCTGCCCGCCGATCAGGTCGGCATTGGCGGGCGCACCGCCCTTGTAGGGAACATGAAGCATTTCGGCATGCGCCATGCTGTTGAACAGCGCTCCGGACAGGTGCGACGCCGTGCCGTTACCGGCGGAACCATAGCTGACGGGTCCCTTCTTCTGCCGGACATATTCAACGAACTCCTGCAGTGTCTTGGCCGGCACAGCGTTGTTGATGGTGAGCACGTTCGGGATCAACGCCACCTGCGATACCGGAACCAGGTCCTTGCGCAGGTCGAAACCCATGTTCTTGTAGAGCGTGACGTTGGTGGCGATCGTGCTGGTGGCCATCAGCAGCGTGTAGCCGTCCGGCGCCGCCTTCGCCACGTAGGCAGCGCCGATGTTGCCGCCGGCACCGGCCCGGTTTTCCACGATGACCTGCTGCTTCAGTTCCTTGCCAAGTTTGTCGGCAAGCAGGCGCGCGGTGGAATCGGTGCTGCCGCCGGGGGCAAGCGGCACGACCAGCGTGATCGGCTTTTTCGAAGGCCAGTCGCTGGCCTGGGCGGTGAAAGTCGCAAACGCCGCGCAGGCGGCAACAGCGACGTGGACGAAACGTCGGGTCATGGTTGTCTCCGGTAATGGTTTTATGTGCGCTGCTGCGTGCGGTCAGCGCAATCGAACTGGATGCGCTATGCCGCCGGGGGCGTGGCTTCCTGGTGCTTCTTTTTAGTGGTCACCGAAACGATGCCGGCATCCGCATCCATCTCGACAAGATCCCCGGTGGAAATGGCAAGCGTGGGATCCTGATCCAGTCCGGCGACGACCGGGATATTCCCGATAATCGCGCCGATCGTGGTGATCGCTTCGGGAGTCACCTGTACGAAGGCAACCGGGGCGGTGCCGCGCGACACCATGTCGTAAATCTTGTACGAGCCGCCGGTGGAGCCCTTCCCCGTCAGGAACACCAGCACCTTGCCGGCAATACTGACACCCTCCAGTTCATGGCCGGGCTCGGTGACGATGCCGGTCATGTTGTCGACCCCGCCATTGAAGCTGATCGCTTCCTTGGTGACGACAGCCTCTCCGCTGGCCTTGCCCGTGACGATCTTGCGTCCCTTCAGAACGAATTGATGGGTCGTCATGCTGATTACCTCCAGACGCCGGCAACTGCGGCCTTCATTACGCGATCCAGATTCCCATAGTGGGTAAGGAGTCCAAACTGGCCGGGCGCATAAAATGCCATCTTTGCCGAGTTGGTGGTGAGGGTCTTGTATCCCTTGTTCGGCGCAATGACCCGGCTGCGGGCCAGGAACGGGCAGGTTTCCCGCACCACGGTGCCGCCGGCATCCTCGATCGTCTTGATGTAGCCAACCCGTTCGGCCATGGCGTACATGGCGCCTGCCGTGGTGACCCAGAGCGAGACATCAGGATGGACTTTCTTGCCCTCCAGGGCTTCCGCCACTTCCCGAATCTCCTGCACGGAAGCATTCGGACAGCCGACCAGGATCCAGTCCACATGGTCGGATGGCTCCTTGTTCAAGGCAGCCTCTGCCTGCGCCTTCTCTGCCTCGCCGAACACAAGCACCTTCTCCGGCTCGCGGCCGCCGAATGCGTCTTCGAGCGTTGGCGCCTCCGGTGTCACGCCGACCGCATGAAACATGCTCACCGAAGCGGAGGCCGCCAGCGCAGCGCTCAGTGCCTTGAACTGTTCCACCGTCGGGTCCGACGGAATGCCCGTAAACACCGGCGTATCCTGCCCCGCGATCTTGCCGGCGAAATAGCCGAGCGTCCCGTAGTCGGTCATGTCATCGAGCGGCGTCTCGACCTTGACCAGAAACTTGCCGTAACGGTTTTCCTTCAGGTGGAATCCATACTCAGGTGTGCGGCCGGTAAGGGCCGAGGCAAGCCCGCTGGGCCCCCCTTCCCGATTGGTCCGGGCGCCGCAAACGGAGTTGGCGAACACGACGGCTGACGACTCTCCCCATGCCATATGCTCGCCAAAGCGCGGCAGGTTCCCGACCAGGTAAGGAATGCAGGTATTGCAGGTATTGGCGCCCATCCCGGCATAGGCATCGGTCAGCCGCGCCTGCAGGACGCTGTCCGACTCGGGAATGCCGATCTGCTGCCACTGCGTGGGATCGACAGCCGTAGGATTGGTTGTGACCCGGGTAACGAACGTACCGCCCTGCTTGCGGATATCTTCAACGAACCTCGTACCGGCTTCCTCGGCGACCAGCACCGAGGAACCCGCCATATGCACGTTGTTGACCGGAACGAGCCTTGCGGCACCAAAGCTTTCGCCGAGGGCAACCAGGATCTCCATTGCCTTCTTGACGGCGAGGCCCTTGTCCCCGTTCAACATCCCGGTTTCTTCTTCAGTCAGCAACATACCTGTGTCTCCATGCTGGAAGCCCGAGTCGCATTGGAGCGGTACTGGGGCGGAATCGATGCACTCATTCTGGTACTCGATCTCGATCAAAAAAAGCGATAAATTGGAATCTGTACACATTCCATGAATCGATACATAGGAAGTCGGAGGTGAGCGCCGTGATGACGTTCAAGCAACTGGAGGCGGTCTACTGGGTGGTACAACTCGGCGGCTTCGCGCAAGCCGCGAACAAGATGCACACCACGCAATCGGCCGTATCGAAGCGAGTGCAGGAGCTGGAGGCACTGTTCGAGACGCCCTTGTTCGATCGCTCGTTGCGATCGGCGCGGCTGACTGAAAAGGGAGAGGAGATGTTCCTGCTGGCCAAGCGGCTGCTCGAGCAGCGCGACGCGGCGGTCGAACAGTTCCAGCGCCCGGAGGTACTCGAGCGTCACGTCCGTATCGGCGTCACCGAACTGACGGCGATGACCTGGCTGCCGCGCCTGGTGAGCGCGATCCAGGCCAGCTATCCGCGAGTGATCATCGAGCCGCACGTCGACGTCAGCGTCGTGCTTCGCGACAAGCTGCTGGCCGACGAAGTAGACCTGATGATCGTCCCCGATGTGTTCAGCGACCAGCGCTTCCTGTCGACGCGCGTTGGGGTCGTCGAAAATGCGTGGATGTGCAAGCCCGGGCTGACAGGCCGTCGCCATCGGCTGCGCATGCACGAGCTGGCTGCGCATCGGCTGCTGACGCAGGATGACCGGTCGGGGACCGGCCAGCTTTACAACCGCTGGCTGAGATCGATAGGCGTGAACCAGGAGAACACGCTGTTCAGCAACAGCGTGGTTGCCATCATCGGCCTGACGGTCTCGGGTATGGGCATCAGCTATTTGCCCAGGAAGTGCCTGGCGCCGATGGTCGATGCTGGCGCGCTGGAGGTTCTTTCTGTAAGCCCCGCGTTGCCGCCAGCGCCGTATGCCGCCATCTGCAAGAGCGACAGGAAGAGCCTGCTTGTATCGTCAATTGTCACGCTGGCTCAGGAGACCTGCGACTTTGGCCAGATGTTCCAGACCGGGTGAACGACTTCCTGGGTCGACGGACGTCCATCACTCGCCCTCGGCCCAAGGCCGACACTAACCCAGGTCTTGCCCAATGCGCCACAACACGCTTGTGGGATCGACAATGCAGAAATCCCGAATGCCCCAGGGCTGATTCTGCGGCGGCTCGACTCGCACTCCGTAGCGCCTGGCCAGTTCTTGCGAAACCACCCTTTCCCACCATGCTTCTACGTCCGCCACCAGCATGTGCATCATGAAGTTTTCGGCGTGCTCCTTCACGTAGAAGTTCTGTAGCAGGAAACTGCAATTGCCTGCGTTGAAGTAAGCCATCTCAGCGGAAAGCAAGGTCTCATTGAACCCGAGATCGGAATAGAAGCGACGCGACAGCGCAAAGTCCCGTGCCGGGACGTAGGCCTTGATTTCTATGGTTTCCATTCCCATGGTCTTTCCTTATAGAGAACTACCGATAAAAATTTTGAAGTTCAGCTCTTGCACCGAGTGTAGCGCGTCCCCGTGAGCATCGCTGCCCCCATCGTAGATGAATTGCTGCGCAACCTTGAAATAGTTCTTCAGCACCCCCGTACGAATCAACCCATCGTTTCTCCTTCACCGGGGAGTAACCCGGATCCGTTCCTTCAGGGAAAACCCGGTCACCTCCAACAGTCTGTCATGAAATGAGACATGAACGTCATGAAGTGAGAGAAACCAACTGACCCGTGATTACTAGACTAATCCCGGCTCGACCTCAACAACATCGTCGCGGCGCCGATAGCCAAGCCCTCCTGTCAAGGAGAACGAAATGCATTTTCTGGAAGATTCGCTGCACCCGGAGAACCTGGACAAGGTCGTGATCACGGTGGTCCCGTCATTCGCACCTCCACCGCATACGACGCCGTAACAACACCTACGCAAAGGGCGAAAATGACCTCGAACATCATTCGAATCGCACGCCGGACCTGCATTGCAACGCTGTTGTCCGCCCTGCCCCTCTCCAGCGCGCTGGCGGAAGGGGATTGGCCCAATCGCCCCATTCGCATCCTCGTTCCGGCTCCGGCGGGAGGCGCATCCGACATGATCGCACGTACGATTGCGGAGAGCATGCGCCAGAACCTCAGACAATCCGTGGTGGTTGAAAACAAGCCCGGCGCGGGCGGCATCATTGCCACGGACGCCATGCTCGGCGCGCCACGCGATGGCTACACATTCGTGCTGTCTCCCAACTCGCTGGTGACGGAGAACCCGTACAGCTACAAATTCCGCTTCGATCCGTTCAAGGATGTGGTACCGGTCGCTGAAGTGGCCAGCGTGCCGCTGGTGCTGGTCGCCGACCCTCGCCTGCCGGTCACCAATGTCAGCGAGATGGTGGCCTACGTGAAGGCACATCCGGGAAAGGTCTCCTACGCGTCCTACAGTCCGGGTACGCTTTCTCACATCAAAGGCATGCAGTTCAACAAGGCGGCCGGGCTGGACATGGAGCACGTCGGCTACAAAGGCTCGCCCCCTGCGCTCACCGACCTGATGGGCGGCCAGATTCAGTTCATGTTTGACGGCATGGGCACCGCGCTTGCGCTCGTGAAACCCGGCAAGGTCCGGGCGCTGGCGGTGACATCGGCCGAGCGTTCGCCGTTCCTGCCCGATGTGCCGACAATGGCGGAAGCGGGCTACCCCGATCTCAGCCAGATCATGGGCACCAGCGTCTGGTCCACGCCCGACGTGCCGGCTGCCATCCGCGGCAAGCTGCAGCAGGAGCTACTCAAGGCCGTCTCATCCCCTTCGGTGAAGAGCCAGCTTGCGGCACTTGGAATGAACGCAGGAAGTCCCACGCAGACGACCGCCGGCCTGGAGAAGATGCTCAAGCGGGAGAACGAGCGGACAGGTCAGGCACTGCGTGCCATCAACTACAAGCCCTCCTTGAACTGACCGCCATGCACGACGACAAGTACACCGGCACAAGCACCCTGCCAGCCACGCCCATCAGCGACAGCTTGCGCGCGAGCGGCTATTGGAATCCGGAGTGGAACAGCTTCACGGAGCTCGACCCCGTCTGGACCGAGAAATTCCTCGACATGGCCATGCATCCGATGACCAAGGGGCTGATAGAGCCAAAGGTCTGGGAGTTCATCTCCATAGCCGTCGATGTATCCTGCACGCACATGTACGGTCCTGGTACGCGGCGCCATATCCGCCGCGCACTCGAGCTCGGCGCCACCAAGGAAGAGATCGCCGCTGTCCTTCAGGGCGTTAGCGTTCTGGGCTTGCACGCGAACAGCATGGGTGCGCCGATGCTGCTCGAAGAAGTCGCGCGCTTTGACGCGCATGCTCAAGGCAACAAGTGAATCTCTTCCATCAAGGAAAAGCATGCCAGTCAGCCTCATGCGCTGACTGGCATGCTTTTTCGGCCCTTCAGCGTTTTCACCGACAGCATCAGATCTGCCCTTTGCTGCTCCAGTCTCCCCCTAGCGCCAACAATAGCGCGATACGCTGATTGAGATGATCGCCCCGCACGTTGATCAGATCCATCTCGGCAGCCAGCAGTTTCTGCCGAACCCTCAGGACCCCGCGCGGGTCGGAAGCACCAATGCTTGCGCGTGCCTCCTCGCGCTGAACCAATAGCTGGCTCTCGTTCACCCGATCCTGCAGTTGCCTGGTGCGGTCTGCAAGATTCGATTCAGCACGCAACCCCGCATCGACCTCGCCCAGTGCCTGCAGGGCATTGTTGCCATAGGCGATCATGGCGGCCTTCTGCTCGGCGCTGTAGTAGTCCGCCCTGGCCTTGAGCTCTCCCCCCGTGAACAGCGGCGCGAAGAACGCGCCGTTCAGTCCCTTGATCGGAGTGCCGGCCTGGTTGAGCAGCAGCACGTCGCTACGGATGCCGGTAATGGCCGCGCTGATAGAAATGCTTGGCAGCCGCGCTGCCTCGGCGGACTGCCTCAGGTCGAAGGCCGCGGCGACGCGGTGTGCCGCAGCCGTCAAGTCCGGCCGGCGATCAAGCAGATCCGCAGGCAAGCCTGCCTGCGGGGCGACGGGCATGGCGGGCAGCTCCAGCTTCGCCACGCTATCTCCGATTTCCCCGGCAGGGTATCGGCCCAGCATCAACTCCAGGGCTTGCGCAGCCTGGCTTCTGGCCAGTTCGGCCTTCCGGAGCGCATCCACCTGCGTGCGCAGCGCATTCTTCGCTTCCACCGGTTCGGTGTCCGGTGCCGCACCAATGGCAACCCGCCGCTCGCTGATCTGCACCAGTTGCTCCTCTACGGCCACGGCCTGTCGCTGCCGGTCCTCCAGCTTTGCGGACCGGATCAGTGTGAACCATGCCTTGGCAGTAGTTGCTGCGACGACGCGCTGCGCCCAGAGATATTCGTCCAAGGTAGCGGCGTACTGGGATTTTGCGGCACGCGATTGTGCGCGTATGCGGCCCCAGAGATCGATCTCCCAGCTCGCACCAATCGAGAGGAACTGGGTTTCCGATTGCCCGGCCCTGCCCTTCACGCCCGCGCTCGGTAACAGGCCGCTGCTTTGCATGGTAACGAGTGCCTGCGCCTGCTCGACGCGCACCGCTGCCAGCCTGAGATCGCCGTTGTGCGCGATCGCTTCCCGGGCCAGCCGATGCAGCTCGGCATCGTCGAAGCTTGCAAGCCAGTCGTCCGCGGGCTCGCCTGCTTCGGCCGAGCTTGCCCAGGTGCGCTGCCCTTCAAGCGCCGGGACGGCCTGGTCTCGAAGGCTGGCGCTATCCGGCGGCGCCTGCAAGGCGCAGCCGAAGAGCATGGCAAGCGGCAGCGCCAGCAGTACCGGAATGGTCTTGTTGAAAGATGACGACACAGGCTTGCCTTTAATGGAGCTTGAATACCAGATAGTTCAGCTTGGAACTGACGCGCAGGAAGACCATCCGAACGATATGGAACATCTTCATGTGCGTGGTGTAGACGGCACCCGCGCCGACAGCCCCGACCGGAAGCATCTGGCCCTTCGATTCGTCGCGCAGGTCCAGCTTGACCGCGAACCGGTTCGGCACGGCTTCCGTGGCACCAGTGTTCGGAATCATTCCACCCTGCGCAAACTGGCCTTGTGATTGCGCCCAGACGATCGAATCCACCTTTGCCTTGATGATTTCACCCGGATGCGTCGGCAGGTAGATCTCGGCGAAGTCGCCCGCCCTGACGTTGTAAAGCTCGTTCTGCCTGTAGAAGGCGACCACTTCCTGCTCGTCCTCAACGAAGCTGAATGCCGGCGAGAACGGAAACGGGACCAGCATCGTGCCCACGCGCACCTGCAGGTTCACCACCTTGCCGTCGGCGGGCGCCCGGTACTCGGTTTGGCCAAGTTCCCATCGGGCGTTCTCGAGCATGACCTCGGTTTCCGCACGCTTGGCGCGCGCCGTGGCGATGGCGGCGAATTCCCCCTGGCTCCTGGCCGAAAGCCTCTGCCTGGCCTCGTCCTCGACGGCTTGAGCGCTGACCAGTTCGCCTTCCAGTTCGTGCCGCCGCGCCAGGGCATCTTCCCGGTCGAACTTCGATCCGGCCCCTGCCGCGAGCAGTGCCTCATGTTCTGTGAGCCGCTGTCGGGCGAGCGACAGCTTGGCTTGTACCGTGGCAACCTTGCCGGCCGCTCCGCGCACTGACTCGCTGAGCTGGCGAGCGGCGGCCTGCGCTTCGGCAAGCGCGGCGTCGTCCGCCATCAACCTGCCCTCAAGCTGCCTGACCGAGGCCTGATAGGGCGTCGGGTCGATGCGCAGCAGGACATCGCCCTTCTTGTAGTGCCGGTTACCCTCGGCCGGAAGATCGACAATGCGCCCCCTCACCTGCGGCACCACCTGGAGCACCTTGCCGACCACCCTGACATCATGGGACGAAGGTGCCACCACGTTCAGCGTCAGGACCAGCAGCGTCAGCGCGACCACCGGAATCGTGACCACGATGACCATGGACGTCGTGTTCCATGGCAGCCATTTGAACTTGAAGAAGACCAGCCAGACGGCCAGCGCGTAGATAGCAAGCAGCAGCGCATCCATTCAGCTCTGCTCCCCTGCGCCGGACGCAGCGCCGCGTGCCGGCGCCCGCAGGGACGCGACGTTCCCGGGCCGGCCGATGGGGGCATGTCCCGCGCCTCGCGCGGCTTCGTCTTCCGGCAGTTTGTCGGTGCCATAGGCCGCCCGGTAGAACACCGGCTTGGTGTGTGCCCAGAGCCACGCCATCGGCCACAGCAGTCCGCCGAAGAAAAGCGAAAGCAGGCATAGCGCATGGATGGCTTCCCTTTGCGGATGCTGCTTCCGGTGAGCGACCTTGTCCGGCCAGATATGCAGCATCCAGAACAGGTAGATGGCTGCAAGCGGCACAAATATCACCACCACCCAGGAGATGGCATTGGCGGCGCTCTCCAGGGCCTTTCCGCTGAGGAAGGAGGCGAACGCTGGTTCATGCATTGCCAGCAGGCTAAGGCCCGCCAGCAGATATTGACGCAGTTTCATCGGGGAAGTAGAGAGATCGGGCACCAGGGCCCGGTGTTTGACTTGCCAGGTACTCGGTTGCGTTGAGAACTACAGCGTGCTGGTCGAGGTAGTACCCGCTGATTCGCTGCGGCTGTTCCTGGCGGCGCTGTCCGGCATGCGCCCGGCTTGCCGGCCGGATTCTGCATCCGTCGGGCAGCTCCGGCACGGGCTGGCTGAAACCTGCCCGGATGACCGTTCGCTGTTGCCGGCTGGCGCATCGTCCGCGTACAGGAGGTTGTACTTGCTCTGGCCGGGATTGCTGGCGGCACGGCAGGCCGCGGATTGCAGGCCGGCGCCGGTACCTGAGCAGGCCTCCGGCTGCGCGGCGGTGTCTCGCTGCCCTTGAGCGGGCAGGATCTGCGCGTACGATTGCGCGGCGCCGGCAATCAGCAGGGCCATGACAAGGTTGGGCACCCCACGACCGCGCGCGCCCGCGCCCGCTCTCGAGACAGCCGAAAGGCAGTGCTTGATCATTCCTGTAGTTCCTTTGAAGTGGGTCAGATACCGTCGACGCAAACCGGCGCGGCCAGTCAGATCTCAGTGAATGTGCACACCTTATGCCGGTGGTGCAGGCGGGGCTATCACAGAAATTAGAAAGTGAGGGCGGGTCGGATGGATGCGCCCCAAGCGTCGCCCGACATTTCGAATTCCTTTGATAGCCGCCACGACGAGGCCGGCTTACCCTGTGCGCCGTCGTATGCCCTCCCAGGTGAATATCAGGTTCACCTGAATTGACTATCCAATGAATGCTGTTTCGTCGATTTCTGCCTGTGTCATTGCCATTGCCACGGCAAGCGCCATCTCCGGATGCGCAATCCCTACCTCTGAGACGTGGAGTCCGTTCCAGGAGCCCTGGCCGTGGACAAAGATCGTCACCGTCAATCAGACCGATCATGACGTGCTGGAACTACGCGCCGGCACTTGCGAGACCGGACCCGCGTCGCGGCGCTCGCTGTCGGCGCCCTCTTTCTGCTTCCTTGGCACCAAGCCGGAGGGGCCCATCGCGATAACCTGGAGCGATGCCATAGCCGGCACGGAATCCCATGCCGCGCCCGAGCGGGGCGACTTGCATGCCTCGACCGCACCCCTGCCACAACTGTGGCGGGAAGATCCTCACGCGGGCGAAGCCATCGGCAATTTCCTCTGCGTGGTCTTGCGCAATGATGCGCGGGTAGATCTTGCCGTTACCGCCAGCGCAGAAGCCTGCGCCGTTCTCTAGGGCGCCTCTGACGTCGTGCTCTCCGGGATGGACCGGCTGACGCCAGCCCGGTCCACCTTCCGAGGTGCTTACTGCACTGAATAGCCGCGGCCCGCCATGCAGGCACGCCAGGCTTGCCAGTACGATGTCATGGCCCAGTCGTTGCTGGCCTGCGCCTGTGCGCCCATGGCTGCAGCCTGCCGGCGGTGCTGGCGATGGGCGACGCCACCAGCGACCGTGCCGACCGCCGCGCCCGCGGCAGCTCCCCTGCCCGCGTCACCGCCGATCGCGCCCACCACTGCCCCGGCAGCCGCTCCGCCCGCTGCGCCCCGTATCCTCTCGCCGCCGGGCAGGATGACCGGCGCTGGCGTGCTCGCTATGCGGGCCGGGTCGACGCCGGTCTCGCGCCGGGCCCAGCCATAGCAGGCCCCATCGTCGTTGGCCTGCTGGTAGGCCGACTGTCCTCTCAGCGGATAGGCAATGGGCTTCAGCAAGACCTGAGCCTGCGCCGTATTGGCCGCACCCGAGATCAGAACCAATGCCGTGCACGCGGCAAGAGCAAGACTTCTACGATTGCTCATGAACTCTCCTGAGGAGGTGCCAGTCCGGGGCATTGCGCCATCTTTCCCCGGTGGCAGGGATTCGCGCCTCGGTGTGGCGGCAATCAGCGCTAGCCGATGCGCCCGGCCGGGGCACATAAAAAAATGCCCGCCATACAGGCGGGCAAACCAAGGGCCTCGCAAGGGGGCAGTACCCAAGACGAGTGGTGCCTTAAGCAGGCATCCAGCCGTCCCCTCAATGCTGACCGCGCGCAGGAGTGTTCACAATCATAGAAGTTAGAAAGCCAGCGGACGGGAGCCGCAGGCGACCCGGTCCTCACCACGCCCGCGCTCGCATGCGCTCATCAGGCCTTGCATGATGAAGGCGGACTGCAGTTCGATCTCATCGTCCCAGCGCTTGGCTTCAGCCACGTGGTTGTGCAGGTCAGCGCAGACTTCGGACAGTCCTGAGCGCCCGACGACGCCGAGCGTCCCCGCGATACGATGCAGCAGCCGTTCCAGGTGGCGGATGTCTCGCGCTGCCCGGATCGCCTTGAACTCGTCCAGGTCCACCATGGTCTGCGCCAGGAACGCCTCGGCGTATTCTTCGGCGACCGACGGCAGTTCAGGGAGATCGTCATCGGTTAGCGGCACTGGCGCCGCCCCTTCATCCGTGTGTAGCGGTTCGGCCCGGGTGGCAACAGCATCGAGCACCGAAGCCAGCGTCGCCAGCGACACCGGTTTGGTGAGATAGCCGGTGAAACCGCTTGCCAGCCCCTCGGTAACATCCTTCGGTCTGGCGCTAGCGCTTACGGCATAGACGGGTACTTCCGGCCCGCGCCGCCTGATTTCACGAAGCAGGTCGAATCCATTCATGACGGGCATGTCCACGTCCGTCAGCACTGCGTGCACGGCCTGCTCCGACAAGACTGCCAAGGCCTCGTTGCCGTTGCCGGCTTCGATAACGCTCGCACCCAGCAGGTGAAGCTGGTCGCGCAGCAGCTTCCTGTTCAGCAGATTGTCTTCCGCGACCAACACGGAAAGGCCCGCGAAAGGAGCTGAAGATTGATCGTGCATGGCAGCCCCGACACGAACTTCGCCGACATGCTCAGGCTGCGGAGCTTTCTTGAGGGCCGCCTGTACAGCGGCATGGATACCGGCCAGGCTGTAGGCAGACACATCCCGGCTGCCATCCGGCCGCGTGGTCGGGACGAGCGGGCCCAGTTGCCTGAGCCATACGATAGAGGCTGGCTTCCGCCACCACGCAATGACCTGGGCCGGATCCAGGGACTCGGTCACGAGCAGGCAGTCGAATCGGTCCCCGTCAATGGGCTCGTCGATGTTCGACCGGAAAGACGGCTGGCATGATCCCCAGTCGAAATGGTTCAGCATTGCTTCGCGGCACTCTGGCTCACGGGACAGGACCAGGGCGCGGTGCGGCGCCAGGCGCCATTGCGCCGGGGTCTGGTGCCCACCCGGCGTGCTGAGCGGCAGGCGAACCGTGACGCGCGTGCCAACGCCTAATACGCTGTCCAGCGTGATACGTCCGTTCATCCGCTCCACCAGCCGCAGGCAGATTGACAGTCCAAGCCCGGTCCCGCCGGCCTGCGCGAGACGATTGTTGCCGACCTGGGAGAATGGCTGGAAGAGCCGATCCTTGTACGCCTCCGGTATGCCAACGCCGGTGTCGGTGATGACGATCTCAAGGTTTGCATCCACCCATTGCGCGCGCAGGACAATCTTCCCCGCCTCGGTGAACTTGAACGCGTTGCCAAGCAGGTTGTTGATGATCTGGGTCAGGCGCACCGGGTCAAGATTGAGCCGCGCCGGAATCTCCTTGCCATATACCGCGAAGAAGCTCAGCCCACGCCGCGCCGCAAGCGGCGCGTGCGAGATCGCAATGCGACCGAGGAGTTCCGTGACGACGACGGGCTCCTCCGCCAGGCGCATCGCTCCCACGTCGAGCTTCGAAAAATCGAGCACGTCGTTAACGATCTGCAGCAACCCTTCGGCCGACACCTGCATGGCGCTTACCCGCGCCCGCTGCTCCGGCCCCAGCGTGCCGAGGGCCACGAGCTCCATGTTTCCCAGCAGCGAGGAAAGCGGCGTCCGTATCTCGTGGCTCATCGACGCAAAGAACGCCACCTTGGCCTTGGCCGCAGCCTCGCTGGCGAGTCTCGCTTCGTGCAATAGCTGCTGCGCGCGTGCCGCCTCGGCATAGGTGCCGGTCAGGAAGCGATAGTTCCAGTAGCGATACATCGCAAACAGCAAGGCGAGCAGCGCAGCGGTCATCAGGCCGGTGGCAAGCAATTCCTCGCGCATTTCCCGGAACTGCTGCCCTAGCGGCAGCGCGAAGACAAGGTGGCCGAAATCCGCAACCAGCGGCGGGCGCCGCAGGGCCCACCCATAGTCCTGGACCCAATGAAACAGCCCCTCCGGAAGTCCCTCCAGCCTGTCGTCCAGGCGCCGTGCGTTGGCCCCTTCACCTGAAGCAACCAGGGGCGTGCCCAGGCGATCGACGACAATTGGCTCCGGGATCGACAAGTTCGGCCAGGCTGGCCGAAGCAAGTCTTGCAGCGGGATCCGCGTCAACACGATGGCGTAGAGTGCGTCGCCTTTCGCGACCAGCGATGCGCCAACCATCTCCGGACTCCCTCCGGCCGCATTCGCCGGAATGCCCAGCCATACGACGCGCTTCTCCCGTGCTGCCTGCAAGAGATCCATGTCGCGGCCCTGGAACCGTTCAAGAATCATCGAGGTGATGCTTGACGACGACAGCGGCGGAAGGGTCGCCCCCACGCCGGATCCCGATGCGTCAGGCGCTTCATACCGATACGTCGCCCCGTTCGCAATCGAGATCATCTCGATCGAAGGCTTCTGGCTTGCGGCAGTCAGCGTCCGGACGGCCTGGTCGCAACTCTGCTCCAACACGGGATCGGGAGGCGCGGACGGAGACACCTGCGTGCACAGACTGCCGGCATGCGCGCGGTGCGCCACGGGGACTTTGCCATTGCTGCGCAACTCAAGGATCAGGTTCGTCGCCGTCAGGGTGCTGCGGCGTTCGAGCACCGCATCGACTACGCCTTGCTCGTACAGGCGCGCGACCTGCTCCTGGGCACGCAGGGATCCATTCAGGCGGGCAAGCATGGCTGCCGAAGCGATCGCGATGGCGACCAGCCCCAGCAGCAGGACCACCATCGAGAACACACGGCGCTCCCGCTGCAGATTCCGCTCAACCGAGTGGTCGGCGTGTAGTGGCGATTGCTGCGAGCGCTCGCGTTCGTCCTGCATCAGGCAAGACCGTTGTCGCGTGCGTACGTGACAAGGTCCGCATTACTGGTGATATTCAGCTTGCGCATTGCCGATCGCTTCTGCGTCGCGATGGTAGCGAGCGATCGATGGAGATATCCCGCGATCTGCGTGAGAGTGCTGCCAGTCGCGAACATCCGCACAACTTCGATCTCACGGGGGGATAGCGGGCTTGCCGTGCCGTTGACCAACGCCCCCGCGCTTGACATCCTGGCCGCTATGCCCGGCGACAGGCGCTGGCCAGTACCGGTTATGGCATCGACGCAGATTTGCCTCAGGATGCCCGGCTCCTCGTCCTTCCCGACGATGGCCTCAACGCCCATCTCCCTGATGCGCGTGAGCAGTCCGCCGTTGGTCAACATCGTGAAAACCACGATCGGCGTATTTGGGCGGGACTGCCTGAGCCGGTGGATCAGGCGAAGACCGTCGTCATTGACCTGGGAACGCTCCATCGTGAAATCGGTAACGATAAGGTCAGGTTGTTGCGTTTGTAGCGCCGCAAAGAGCTCTTTTCCTGACGAGCATATTGCGGAAATCCGGACATTCGGAATCTCGCTCAAGGTAGCCTTGACTGCGAGCTGAATTACCGGGTGATCGTCGGCGATCACGGCGGAGATGATTGGTGGCGGCATGCGCGTTAACTCAGACCGGCAGCACGCTTGGGTGGATCGGGGCGGCGTGACCAGCCGGCGAAACTGGCTGCATAGGGCGCTGGATTTTACCAAAGGGCCCTCGCCTTCATTTGACAAAGCGGGACATATATTTGGCTGATCGTCCCACCCTTGATGTCATGCCTTGTTTTCATTGGCCATCGCCTGGCCTGACTCGAATTCCGTAACTGCGCAAGGTCGCCTGGCAAATCGCCGCCATGGCTTCGCGCGTGGAAAAGGCCTGATGTCCAGCACGACGACAGTGCTGGCCGCGAGTGACGGTTCCGGGTCGGCCGGAGGCAGCCGCGGCCTGGGGCCAGGTGACGGAAGTCAGAGTGGTACTAGCAGGGCCTATGCAAGCGTCTAGTATTTGATATCGCGTGCTGTCTCGCGGCCCTGTTGCTTAGTCTGACGCTTATCCTGCCGGCAATTCGCATTGCTTTGCTGGTCGGTGGCACGACAGTCTTGCTTCGTCTGCCTGGCATCCTGACGCGTTTCCTGGCGAACGTCACGGCCGGCCCGGCGTTGCTGCGCTTGCTCTGTCGCCCACGCCGTGCTGGCAAACGTGGCGCTGGCAAGTACCAGTGTCGCCATTTGCGATATCAGCTTCAGAACATAGGAATGGGACATGTCGCCTCCCAAATGGATCAGCCTTGTGCCGTCAAGCCACTCTGGCTTTCCCAAGACAGCTTGGCTAGCTGGTACGTTCATGCATGGCGGCCACGCTGATTGCGACACCGCCGTCCCGACAACTTTAGGCCGGCTGGAATCAGAGCGCTACCCTTTTCCCCACGTGATGCCAACCAGAGTTTGCTGGTATTACCGCCTCTGCGGCACAACCTGTCGCGGCGGATAGAGTTTCTGGAACTGCGCCGTTGTGATCCCCATTTCGCCCGTGTCATCAATGATCGTCATCTCGCGCCACGCCCTCGGGGCGCCTTGAAGCCCAGGGAACTCGCTCAATTGCCAGATGCGCCCGGCCTGAGTATCGAGCAAGAACGGGCCTGCGCGGGCGCCTGTCGGATTGACGACGATTTGATATCGCCCGTTGGTAGTGGGCCGAGGTCTGTCATTGGCGCCTTGCGGTGGCGCCGCGGCCACCGCTTCGCTGCTGCCGGCGACTGGCGGCGTGACGCTTGTCGGAGCAGGTGGCTGCTCGCGCTTTCCGCATGCCGAGACCAGTGCCACCGACAAGGACAGCACACAAGTTGCAATGCAATGCATGGTTGACTCCATGACCGCGCCGGATGCCCTGTCGGGCGTCCGCTTGCTGGGGCTATGCCATCAAAAGCGCCTCGTATTCTTCCCGGAACTGATCCAGGGAGCTGTTCACCACCGTCACGGCGCCATCGATCAGGCCGCAGCGCCCGCTGCCGGGAAGGATGCGGCACAGGTTTTCCAACGCTTCCACGTCCGCGCGCACGCCGCGGCCGGTATCGATCCGATTGAGCAGCCGCATCAGCTGGAAGGTCCCGCCCTTGCATGGCGGGCACTGGCCGCACGAACCCTGGGCGAAGAAGCTCACATACTCGGCCACCTTGCGGACGATGCTGGTTCCTTCCGACACCACGATCATCGCGCCGGTCCCCAACCGCGAGCGCCGCTGCCGCACTGAATCAAAGTCCAGTGCCACGTCGAGGTCGCGCTTGGTCAGCAGGGTATTGGAAGGACCGCCCGTAAAGACCGCCTTGAATTCCTTGCCCTGGAGCATGCCGCCGCCATGCCCGAACACCAGCGTCTCCAGGCTCGTGCCCATCGGCAGCTCATACAGCCCGGGCCGCAACACGTCGCCCGACAGCGAATACAGCTTCGTGCCCGCCGCATTGCCGGTGCCGAGGCTGCGATACCACTGCGCGCCGTGGCGCAGGATGCCGGGCACGTGGGCCAGCGTCTCGGTGTTGTTGACGACCGTCGGCGCGCCATGCACCCCGTGCTGGGCGGGAAAAGGCGGCTTGCGGCGCGGAAACGGGAACCCGCCCTCCACGCTCGCGATGACCGCGGTCTCCTCGCCACCGATGTACAAGCCCGAGCTCGGCACCACGCTGAGCGATACCGGCCCGCCGACCAGTTGCGCCAGCTCGGCGAACTGCGCGTGCCCCTGCCACTGCTGCACCGCCTGGCGGGTCCTGTCCAGCGCCAGTGGCTGATGCGGATTGACGTACAGGACGACGTGGTTGGCACGGGTGGCGGCCGCGGCGATCAGCGCGCCCTCTATCACCTGGTGCGGCGTATGTTCCAGCAGGAACCGGTCCTTGAAGGTTCCCGGCTCGTCTTCATTGCCATTGCAGATGATGTATTTGTCGCCATCGGCGGCAGCGGCCACCGGCGTCCACTTGCGATGCGTCGCGAAGCCGGCGCCGCCCATCCCGCGCAGGTCCGCCTGTTCGATTTCTGCAATGATCGTGGCCGGTTCGCGCAGCGCCCTGGCCAGCCCCTCTCCGCCGCCCCGCGCAAGCCAGCCATCCAGGTCCGCACCGACGCGGATATCCTCGTTGAGGAGTACCTGATTCAGGTGTTCCATCGCGCGCTCCGTGGGTCGATCACCGCGTGCCGCCGACCGTGCGGCCCCGTACGCCGGAGCGCAATCCGGCATCGTCGCGCAGATCGAAATGGGCGTAACCGGGGAACAGCTGCGGTGCCTTGACATGCAGTGGCAGCCCGGCCAGCGTCAGTTCCCGCTGCCACGCATGCACGTGGCCGATCCCGGCGCGCACGGCCATCCCAGCGCGCCCCGCTTGCGCCGCGCTGGCACCGGCACGCCGGCCCATGCTCAGGATGTCGAGCAGCGCGTTGCCCATCAGCCGGTTGCGCCCGTGGATGCCGCCCGTAACCTCGCCCACGCAGTAAAGTCCCGGCACGCTCGTCGCGCCATCCTTGTCGATGGCAACGCCGCCATTCTGGTAGTGCAGGGTCGGATAGACCAGGAAAGGCTCCTGCGCCGCGTCCTGCCCGCACTTGTGCGCCAGATGGCGCAGCGTGACCAGCCGCTTGGCGAGGATGCCGGGATTCTCCATTTCGAGCGTCGGCGTGTCGAGGAACACCCCGACCTGTCCGCCCCGCTCGATGCCGCGGCCCTGCGCGCACTCGCGCAGGATGGCCGAGGCCACGATGTCCCGGGGCTTGAGTTCATCGACAAAGCGCTCGCCCTCGCCGTTGAGCAGCCGGGCGCCCGCCGAGCGCGCCGCTTCCGAGATCAGGCCGCCCGCCAGGTGCGGCGGGTAGGCGATGCCGGTGGGGTGGTACTGGAACGAATCGAGCTCGCGCAGGCGCGCCCCGAGGCGATAGGCAAGCACCAGGCCGTCCGCGGTGGCGCCGTAGTGATTGGAGGTGGGGAAGCTGTTCAGGTGCAGGCGCCCCGCCCCGCCGGTGGCGAGAATCACGGCACGCGCGCGCACCAGCATGAAGGTTCGCCATTCGAGGTTGTAGATCACGGCGCCGGCGCAGCGGCCCCGTTCGTCGGACAGCAGCTCGACCGCGGGGCAGCGGTTCCACACCGCAACCCCCGGTTCCAGGTCCACGGCCTCGCGCAGCACGCGCATCATCTCCAGCCCGGTGTAATCCCGATAGGACAGGATGCGCGCGGCCGACGCCCCGCCTGGCTTCTTGCGCAGCAGGTTGCCGCCAAAGGGCCGGTCCTCTTCCTGGTCAAACATCATGCCCAGCCGGATCAGCCAGCGGATGACATCGGGCCCGTCCATCACCATCTGCGCGACCAGTTCCGGCTCGCCGCGGAAATGACCGGCGCGCAATGTGTCCTCGAAGTGCAGCTGGGGACTGTCATCCTCGCCGATGGCCGCCTGGATGCCGCCCTCGGCCATCACGGTATTGCTGTCGCCAAGGCGCAGCTTGGTGGCCAGGATCACCTGTGCGCCCTGCCCGGCCGCCGTGAGCGCTGCCGCGCAGCCGCCTCCGCCGCCGCCGATGATCAGCACATCGGTGGAGACGAGTTGGGCGCCGGCAATGTCGACATCGTCAATCAGCGCATTAGCCTGCAGACAGCGCGCAAGATCCGGCTGGCAGGGCTCGCCGCGGTTCACGCCGACGGCCAGCGCAACGCGCGCATTGGGCCCGTGGTCTGGGTGATAGCCCTTGAGCAGCGCTTCGACGCTGTCGTCGTCGCTGCGCATCGCTGTCGCGACGCCGGGCCGGTACCGCCGGCGCGCTTCATCGTATGGGATGCCGGTTGGCATGTTTGTCTGCCCCCGTCAGCGCGGCGGCTGCGCGCCTGGTGCGTCAAAGTCGATCGTCATCGCGCCGCTTTCGAGCTGTTGCAGGCGCAGCATGAGATTGGCGGGCCGCAGCGTCTGGGCCGCGATCATGCGCCGCACGAACAGGCCGAGATGGTTGGGGCGGATATGCTCGGGGCAGGCCAGCGTGCAGAGGTTGCACATGACACATTCGTCGAAGACCTGGCTGGCGGCGCTGAGCTTGCCCTCCACGGCGAACTGCACGCCCTGCTGGACCGCCAGCTCCTTCGGACAGGCGCGGTCGCATCCGCTGCAGTGGCGGCAATGGGCGGCCTCGGGGAACACCGTGGAAATCGTCCGCAAGGCTTCCCAGCTCTCGCCGACCTCCTCCATGCGATAGACGTGCCGCTCCGACGCCGTGAAGTAGTCCAGGAACGCGACCTGCATGCCGTCCTCGACCAGCGTCTCGCAGGCCAGCGCCGTGCGTACATCCTGCTCGCCGCTGCGCCGCACCATGACCCGGCACGAGCCGCAGACGCCCTGGCCCATGCAGCCCACGCCTTCAACCAGCGTCTCCCCTGCGTGCAGGAAGGCCTGCAGGATGGAACAGTTTGCCGGTGCCTCGATTTGCCGCCCCTCGATGCTCAAACGTGCCATTTCACATCCTGTCGTGTCGGCGGCGCCAGCCGCACATTTAACTGGCGCACTGTCCGAAAAGGTCATATAAACCATAGCACAGCGAAGGTCTTTGCCTAGGGGAAGCCCCATGAAAACCCTGATGACGGCGCTTGCGCCCGTCGTGGCCGCGGTCGTGGTCGCGTTGATTCCCGCGCCCGAGGGGCTGGCACTGCACACGTGGCTGTACGTCGCGATCTTCGTCGGCGTCATCGTCGGGCTGATGCTCGAGCCCATCCCTGGTGCCGCCATCGGCCTGATCGCGGTGACGCTGGTGTCCCGGAACCGCGTGATTGTGCGCCCTCGAAGGGTGCCCCTTGGCGCAGCCGCTGCGGTAGCCTGCCTTTGCCTGTTCGCGCTAAGCCCGGCGCTTGCCTTCGCGCGCCAGGTCTTCGACTCGCCCGATGCAGCGATGGCGGCCTTTGGGCAGGCGGTGCGCAATGACGACGAAGCGGCCATGCGCCGCATGCTGGGCGCCAGTTTCCGCGACATCATTCCGCCAGCCGGTGACGACGTGCGGAACCGGTTCAACAGTGCCTGGGCGCAGTCGCACCGCTTGCAGCAGACGGACAAGCACGCCTTCATCGCTGTCGGCGACGACGGCTGGACCCTGCCGGTGCCGCTGGTCAAAGCGGCGGGCGGCTGGCAATTCGACACGCGGGCGGGCGTCGAGGAAATGCGCGTGCGCCGCATCGGCCGCAACGAGCTTGCCGTGATCCAGACCATGCAGGCCATCTGCGATGCGCAAACCGAATATGCCCAGACGATGCACGATGGCGAGAAGCGCCTGGTCTATGCGAACAGGCTATCCAGTTCCCCGGGCAAGCAAGACGGGCTCTATTGGCCGACCGCCTCGAATGAGCCACCGAGTCCGCTCGGCCCGGCTTTCCGCGACGCCGGCACGCGCAATGCAAGCAAGGACGGCTACCACGGCTACCACTACAAGCTGCTGACCGCGCAAGGGCCGCACGGCGACGGCGGCAAGCTGAACTATGTCGTCGACGGCAAGCTGTTCGGCGGCTTCGCGGTCATGGCCTGGCCGGTGCGGTACGGAGAAACCGGCGTGATGAGCTTCATCGTCAGCCACAAAGGGCAAGTGTATGAACGCGACCTTGGAGCCAACAGCGCGGCCAAGGCAGCAGCAACGAAGTCTTTTGACCCGGCGCCCGGCTGGCGGAGGGTATCGCCATGAGGCATCGCATCCTGACCATGGCTTGCTGCAGCGCGCTGGCGCTGGCCGGATGCCAGAGCGCCGGCCCGCCAGCTACGGAGCCGGCATCCGCGCTGCCTGGCGGCGGCACGACACAGGCCCAGAGCGAACCCGCTCCCTACAAGGCGGAAGAAATCGAGGCGCTGGTCGCCCCGATCGCACTCTACCCCGATCCGCTGCTGTCGCAGGTGCTGATGGCTTCCACCTATCCGCTCGAGGTCGCCCTTGCCGCGCGCTGGCTCAAAGGACACCCTGACCTGAAAGGCGACGCCGCCGTCAAGGCAGTGCAGAACGAGACCTGGGATGTCAGCGTGAAATCGCTGGTGGCCTTTCCGCAGATACTTGGGCCAATGGGTGACAAGCTCGACTGGACCCAGAAGCTCGGAGACGCCTTCCTGGCGCAGCAGAAGGATGTGATGGCTGCCGTGCAACGCCTGCGCGTGCGCGCCCAGCAAGCCGGGCATCTCAAGTCGGGCGCACAGCAGACTGTGATCGTGGAACCCGCAACCGCTGCCGAAGCCACGCAGCAAACGATCGTGCGCATCGAACCGGCGAATCCCGAGGTGATCTACGTGCCGGTGTACGACCCCGCCATTGTCTACGGCGGCTGGGGCTATGCCGGCTATCCGTACTACTACTGGCCGCCCTACGGACCTTACTATCCTGGCGACGCCTTCCTCGGCGGCATTGCATGGGGTATCGGCCTGGCCGGGGCCATTGCCATTTTTGGCGACTGCGACTGGAACAACGGCGGCGTCCATGTGGAGCACCACAAGGCCCGCAATATCGACCGCAACTTTGACGCCAGCAAGCTGGATAAAGGCCGCTGGCAGCATGATGCGCGGCACCGCCAGGGTGTTGCCTATCGTGACAACGCCACGCGCGAGAAATTCGGCAGGAGCACGGCCGATGCGTCGGGCCGCGGCGGATTCCGCGGGCGCGATGCGACCGGTGGCCGGGACAATGGCTTCCAGGGCGTGGGCCGGGGCGGCAGCGCCGTGCAGCGCGACGTCAGTCGCGGCAACCAGAGCCTGCATTCCGGGGCCGGCCGGGGCGGCGGCTTTGGCGGTGGCGCACGCGCGGGTGGCTTTGGTGGCGGACGAGGTGGTGGTGGACGACGTTAGGTAACCATGCCCGCTTGGCGTGGTGCAGGTCGCGTTCGGTTGCGTTCCTCTGATCGGCGGGTGGCGAAGCGCAGCCACTGACTTATCCAGAACTCCACCAACTCTTCTGGGAGGGATCAAAAAATGCTCACAAGACTAAAAGCGGCGTTCCTCTACTTCAACAGCGTGGTCCCGTTCCGGTTAGGCCCCGCCCTGATCACGACGGTCGTGCTGATCACCCTGCTGCTGCTGCCTGTGCCCGCGGGGCTCACGCCCAAGGCTTGGGGCCTGGTTGCCATCTTTCTGACGACAATCGTTGCAATCATCCTGAAGGTCATGCCGATCGGAGTGATGGCGATGATGGCGATCGTGATCCTCTCGCTGTCACAGGTGACCTCGACTTCGTCCAAGGGGGCGATCGCCGATGCGCTGACCGCCTTCGACAATCCGCTAATCTGGCTGATCGTGGTGGCCATCCTGATCTCCCGCGGCGTGAAGAAGACCGGCCTGGGCACCCGTATCGGCCTGATTTTCATCTCCCTGATGGGGAAACGGACGATAGGCATCGGCTACGGTCTGGTCACGTGTGAACTGGTACTGGCGCCCTTCACGCCGAGCAATACCGCGCGCGGTGGCGGCATCGTGCATCCGATCATGAAGTCGATCGCCAACGCATTCGACTCCGACCCGGCCACGGGCACCGAGGGCAAGGTCGGCACCTACCTGGCGTTGGTCAACTATCACGCCAACCCTATCTCGTCGGCGATGTTCGTGACCGCCACCGCCCCGAACCCGCTGGTGGTGGACTACATCGCCAAGGCGACCAATCAGAATCTGCATCTGAGCTGGACGGACTGGGCGCTTTGCATGTTGGTGCCCGGCCTGCTATGTATGCTGCTGATGCCGCTGGTGATCTATGTGTTGTCGCCGCCGCAGCTCAAGGCCACACCCAACGCGGTGGAATACGCGCACGCCGAGCTTGCAAAGATGGGGCCTGTGTCGCCGAAGGAAATGGTCATGATTTTCACCTTCGCGCTGCTGCTGCTACTGTGGGCCAACGTTCCGGCGATGCTGTTCGGTCCGGCGCTAACGCTGGACCCGACGGTGGTCGCCTTGGTCGGCCTGTTCGTGCTGATCATTACCGGCACCATCGACTGGGATGACGTGCTGTCCGAGAAGAGCGCCTGGGACACGCTGATCTGGTTCGGTGCGCTGATCATGCTGGCCGAGCAACTGAACAAGCAGGGTGTGATCGGGTGGTTCTCTAAGGGCATGAGCGACGCGATCGTGGCCAGCGGCATTGGCTGGGGCGGCACGGCCGCGATCCTGGTGGCGGTCTTCGTTTTCTCGCACTACCTGTTTGCCAGCACGACGGCGCACATCAGTGCGATGATGCTCGCCTTCCTGACGGTCGGAGTCCATCTGATACCGCCAGCGTATGTGGTGCCGTTCATGCTGCTGATGGCGGCCGGCTCGGCGATCATGATGACGCTGACCCACTATGCGACGGGCACCTCGCCGATCATCTTCGGCAGCGGCTTTGTCACGATGGGAACCTGGTGGCGCGTCGGTTTTGTGATGTGCGTGGTGGAGCTGCTGATCTTCGCCGTGGTCGGGAGCGTCTGGTGGAAGGTGCTTGGCTTTTGGTGAGCACGCAGCTTTGGATTGGCAGCAACAAGTTCGATCGCATCAAAATTTGGGAAGGTGTTTGCCAGGGTCGGGGAAGAACCCCTCCCCTGCGAAGACCATGACTCAGTCCAGTACCAAGCAGATGCCCGCCGTGCCCCATGTCGCGGAAACTTTCGGTTTCCGTCTCAGATTTTCCGGAAATTTGTCGCTAGTCGCAGCACTTGAGTCACTCGACGCGGACTTTTCTTGCATCCGCCAGAATACTGTATATATTTACAGTACCTGTATGGATGAACAGTGGGAGTCCGGTTATGGAACACCTGATCCGTGTGCAAAACGACTACGACCGCCAGGTGCTGGCCTGGCTGCGCGGGCGCATCGGCGATGCCGCGCTGCAGACCGTGGCGCTGCGCCTGGGCCGCGACCGCAAGCCCTACCTGTCGACAATCTGCCGCAGCCTCGGGATCCGCCCGCCTGGCCGGCGCCAGTTCGCCGCCGAGGCCGCGCGCATGCACCGGACGGTGGGCGACCAGTACCTGGCCCGCATCCGCGAGATCCTGGGCCAGCGTCCGGGCGATGCTGCCAAGGATGCGGCGTGCCGCTGACCCGTCGGCGCGGCTCGCCAGCGCGCAATGAGCCCCGTTGCCAGCATTGGCGCGGGGCTTTTTCCTTGCTCCGGCAGGCGCACGTATCCGCGGCCTTACCGGCGTGCGACTGACTATGATCAGAGTTAAGCGTCTGCCTGTGCGGGCGCTCCCACGCAACCACCGGACACTGTCATGAGCAAGATCGGCTTTATCGGGCTTGGCGTGATGGGCAAGCCCATGGCGCAGCACGTCGTCGACGGCGGGCATACCGTGTTCGCCCATACCCGCAGCGGCGTGCCGCAGGCCCTGCTGGACGCGGGCGTTCAGGCCTGCGGCAGCGCCGAAGAGGTCGCGCGGCAGTCGGAAACCATCATCCTGATGCTGCCCGACACGCCCGACGTGGAGCAGGTCCTCTTCGGCAAGGAGGGCGTCGCCGACGGCCTCGCCGAGACGCCGGGAGGCGTCACCGTGATCGACATGAGCTCGATCTCGCCGATCGCCACGCGCGAGTTCGCGCGCTGCATCGAGGCGCTGGGCGTGGACTACGTCGATGCACCGGTTTCCGGCGGCGAGGTTGGCGCCAAGGCCGGCACGCTGTCGATCATGGCCGGCGGCAAGCAGGAAGTGTTCGACCGCGTGCTGCCGCTGCTGCAGCTGATGGGCAAGAATATCGTGCGCGTCGGCGAAGCCGGCGCGGGCCAGGTGGCCAAGGTGGCCAACCAGGTGATCGTGGCGCTGACCATCGAGGCTGTCGGCGAGGCGCTGGTGCTGGCCGCGCGTGCCGGCGCCGATCCCGCGCGCGTGCGCGAGGCGCTGATGGGCGGCTTTGCCAGTTCGCGCATCCTTGAGGTCCATGGCGAACGCATGATCAAGCGGACCTTCGACCCGGGCTTCCGCATCGCCCTGCACCAGAAGGACCTGGAACTGGCGCTGTCCACCGCGCGCCAGCTGGGCGTGGGCCTGCCCAGCACGGCGTCGTGCCAGCAGTTGTTCAACGTCTGCGACGGCCTGGGCGGCAGCGGCTGGGACCATTCCGCGCTGGTGCGGGCGATCGAGCACCTGTCGTCGTTCGCCATCGGCGACACGCCGCCGGCGGCCTGAGCCCGGCCACTTTGTCGAGCCTGCATAGACCCCTGGCCCGCATGCCACGTGCGAACACCGTCCTGCTGACCACACTGGCCATGCTGGCCTTCGCCGGCAACTCCCTGTTATGCCGGCTCGCGCTGGAAGGCACCACCATCGACGCGACCAGCTTCACGCTGGCGCGCGTCACCGCGGCGGCCGCGATGCTGTGGATCATCGTGGTGGTGCAGCACCGGTTGCTGCGCTCCGACACCATGGCGTGGTTTCCGCCGCTGGCCGGCAGCTGGATTTCGGCACTGGCGCTGTTCTGCTACGCCGCAGCGTTCTCGTTTGCCTACCTGCGCCTGGGCGCCGGCACCGGGGCGTTGTTGCTGTTCGCTGCCGTGCAGGCCACCATGACGGGCTACGGGCTGGCGGCCGGCGAGTCGCTGCGCATGCAGCAATGGATCGGCCTGGCGCTCGCGCTCGTGGGGCTGGTGTGGCTGCTGCTGCCGGGACTGGCCACGCCGCCGCTGCTGTCTTCCCTGTTGATGATCCTGGCGGGCATCGCCTGGGGCATCTATTCGCTGCACG
Organism: Cupriavidus sp. P-10; assembly: GCF_003402535.2. Lineage (NCBI taxonomy): Bacteria > Pseudomonadati > Pseudomonadota > Betaproteobacteria > Burkholderiales > Burkholderiaceae > Cupriavidus > Cupriavidus sp. P-10. The sequence continues at coordinate 949,737 of NZ_AP025171.1, read as the reverse complement.
GGCGGCGCAATGCCGATCCGGTCACGACCACGGCGGGCAATTTCCTGCGCGCGGTACCACTGGCGCTGGCGCTGGCCGCGGTGATGCAGGCGCAGCGTTCGCTGGACCGCGCGGGCCTGGTGTATGCATTGCTGTCCGGCGCGGTCACGTCCGGGCTTGGCTATGTGGTCTGGTATGCGGTGGTGCCGCGCCTGCGCGCGGCCACCGCCGCCACGGTGCAACTGAGCGTGCCGATCATTGCCGCGGCGGGCGGCATCGTGCTGCTGGGTGAAACGCTGACGCTGCGGCTCGCGGTCAGCGCGGTGGCCGTGCTCGGTGGCATTGCCCTGGTGATCGCCGGCAAGGCCCGCGGAGCACGGGTGCTGCGCTAGGCCGCACCGGCGTCGATGCTCGCCGTCCCTTCGCCAAACCCGCCCCCATGGAACACCAGCGGCGCACCGGGCGACGCGCCGTAGGCCATCACCTCGACCACGAACACCACATGGTCGCCGAACCTGCGCACCGAGCGGTGCCGGCAGATAAATGTCGCCAGCGCGCCGGCCAGCAGCACCGTGCCGCACGGTCCGGGGCGGCAATCCACACCGGCAAAGCGGTCGATATCACGCCCGGCAAAACGCCGGCACAAGGCCAGTTGTCCGCTGCCCAGCACGTTGATGGCATGACAGGGCGCGGCGCGCAGCGCCGGCAGGCTGCCGGATGCGCGCGCCAGGCACCACAGCAGCAGCGGCGGCGCCAGCGAGACGGAAGTGAAGGCGTTGATCGTCACCCCGACCGGCCTGCCCTCCGCGTCCGCCGCGGTCACTACCGTCACGCCGGTGGCGAACTGCCCGAGCGCATCGCGCAGGGCGCGACGTGCGCGGGCGTCATGGTCCAGGCCGCTGGAGGCCTCGCCCAGGTCATCGCAGCCGCTGTCGTTGCAGGCCTCGGTGGCATACGGCAGCGGGGCCAGTGCGGGCATCATTGCGCGGCCTGCCGCACCTCGCCGGGAGGCGCATCGATATCCAGGCCCAGCGCCATGCGTCCGGCGTACTCCTGCTGGGCACCGGCCTGCAACGGATGGAAGCGCGCGCCTTGCGCATCGCGGAAGCGCCGCTCCAGCCCGGTATCGCGATAAAAGCCCGCGCCGCCGGCGAGGTCCATGGCCGCTTCGACGGTCGCCAGCACCGCGCGCGCAGCCAGCGTGCGCCCGCACATGATGCGGTTGGTGGTCACCGCACCCGGCGCGTGCCCCGCGGCTGCGTCGAACATCGTATCCAGCGCCATGCGCGCGGCTTCGGCTTCGTTGCAGAGGCGTCCGGCCGCTTCCACCGCATGCGCGCTGAGGCGACGCTGCCGCGCCAGTTGCAGGGCGATATCGCGCGCGGCTTCGGCGATGCCGACGTAGACCGCGTAGATCAGCGGCAACGCGATCATCGAGACGGTATGCATCATCGGATGCCAGACACCTTGCGGGCGGCGCGCGGCGACGGCGGTGTCCGGCACCAGCACGCCTTCAAGCAGCACGTCGTGCGAGCCCGTGCCGCGCATGCCCAGCGCGTGCCAGTTCGACATCACGCGCACGCCGGGGCTCTTCATCGGCAGCGCGAAATGCAGCACCGTGGGCCCGGCTTCGGGATCGTCGTACACCGCGCAAGTCATGAACAAGTCCGCCACCGGCGCGCCGCTGGCGAAGATCTTGCGCCCGTCCACACGGAAGCCACCTTCGACACGCGTGGCCTTGCCGCTGCCCTGCAGCCAGTCCGAACCGCCGCTGCCCAGCAGCACCATCTGCTCGCCCGCCACGCGCTTGAGCAGCCCTTCCACCGGCGCTTTCTGATTGCGCCAGCGCCATGCCGCCGTGGCCACCGGATGCGTGTGCATGGCAAAGGCCAGTGCGGTCGACCCGCAGTACTTGCCCAGCTCGCGCAGCACGCCGCCCAGCTCCTGGTGGGACAAGCCGGCACCGCCCAGCTCCTGCGGCACGGCGGCGGCAAAGAAGCGATGCGCTCGCAGGTCGTCGTAGTTCGCGCTGACGAACTGCTCGCTCGCGTCGATGTCGGGGGCGCGTGTGTCGAAGGTGCGGCCCAGCGCCGCGGCAAGTGCGAGCCAATCGGCCTGCGCACCTGCGCTGGCATCGGGGGCGGTAACTGTTTCCATGGTGTTGTCTCCGGCTTGTCTGATCCGTGCCGCAGAGCCGTTGTCCGGCCCGTAGCACGATGCTAGTATCGGAGCCCGGTCCCCTTGCCCGTATGATCGGGCGTCCGGCTTTCTTGCGCGAAACACCGGATCTGGAGGAAAGTGACCATGGATGCCTTGTCCGACCTGCTGCGCGCCGTGCAACTGAGCGGTGCCGTCTTCCTCAACGGCGAATTCAAGTCGCCGTGGTGCCTGGTGTCTGAAGCGGACGCTGAATTGCGCAACGCCTTCCTGCCCGGCACCGATCGCGTCGTCTCCTACCACCTGATAACCGAAGGCGTGTGCTGGGCCCGCCTTGTCGGAAGCACGGGGCCGGGCCTGCGCGTCGAGACCGGCGAGCTGCTGGTGGTACCGCAAGGCGAGCCACACGTGCTGGGCAGCGACCTGCACCTGCAGCCGGTGCAGTCCGCGCCGCTGGTCGCGGACATGCTGCGCAACAGCCCGGGCGAAGTCATGCGCGTGTCGTATGGGGGCGGCGGCGAAACCACGCGCATGGTGTGCGGCTTCCTCGGGTTCGACGACACCATGGGCAACCCGCTGCTGACCTCGCTCCCGCGGCTGTTCAAAGTGGGGTTGGGCAATGGCATCGAGTCGGCGTGGCTGTCCTCGGCGCTGGCGTTTGCCACCTCTGAAGCGGCCGAGCCGCGCGCGGGCAGCGCCACGGTGCTGGCCAAGCTGTCCGAGCTGCTCTTCGTGCAGGCGGTGCGGCGCTGTATTGACACGCTCCCGGACAATGAAAGCGGCTGGCTGGCCGCGCTGCGCGACCGCTACGTAGGGCGGGCCCTGTCGCGCATGCATGCCCGCCCAGCCTACCCGTGGACAGTGGACGAGCTCGCCGGCAACGTCGGGCTGTCACGCTCGGCGCTGGCGCAACGCTTTACCGATCTGCTCGGCCAGCCACCGATGCAATACCTGGCGCACTGGCGCCTGCGCACCGCGGCGGCGGAGCTGCGCAGCGGCAACCGGTCGATCGGCGAGATCGCGGGCGCGGTCGGCTATGACTCCGAGGCGGCGTTCAGCCGCGCCTTCAAGCGCGAGTTCGGGCTCCCGCCAGCAAGCTGGCGCCGCAGCCGCGACGAGGAACGCGTGCCGGAGTCGGTTGCGCACTGAAGCTGCCACTGAACCTGACATTGCCAACCAAACACAAATGGCCCGTGCCAGTGGCACGGGCCATTTGCCGCGCAAGCGAGCGTCGGCAGTCGATTACATTTTCTGCTTGGTGTTCTCTGCCGCGCCCTGCACCTTCTCGCCGCCGCGTTCGATGTCCTTGCCTGCACCGGCCATGGTGTTGCAACCGGTAACCAGCATCACGCCAGCGAGGGCAAACAGTGCGAATAGCTTTCTCATGACGATCTCCTTGCTTCGTGTGGAAGCGGCATGCGCCGCCAGATGGAATAGCTCGGGATAGCTTGACCGGGCAGCTTCATGCCCAACCGGCAATTGGATCGTAGCAACCGACAACCGCGCGAAAAGTCGGCTTTCGTCCTACCGCGGTGTCAGCCGACGGCGCGACATGTCCTCGGCTGTAGGACAGCGACCGATACCCGTGCGCCGGGGGCGGCGAAGCCACGGCGCGGCAGTTTCCCACCCAGGAATCCGCCATCGCAGCGGGCTGGCTGCGGGCACGCCAGGACGGCGTGTCGCTGTGCATCCATCGCCGCGATGGCATGGTGCGCGAGCGCAAGATCGATTGCCGCGAGTCCAGGACCATGCCGCGCCTGGGACACTGAAAGCTGACCCGGACGGCGGGAATGCTCGCCGACCGCGACATTCGCGTCATGGCCCGCAACAGTTCATTGCGTAGTCAACGTTGAGTCAGATCAACGGTTTAGAAATCGTTGCATGCAATCGACCGTTTCAGTGCCAATACTAAGACCAGGCACCTACAGAGACCCCGTCATGTCCCGCATACTCAGAAACCGTCCGCTCGACATCTATCCCGACCCGCTTGAGGCCAGGATCGCTGAACTCCACGAAATGGCGACCGATGTGCACGCCAGGCAGGCCCGCAGATGGCGCCGCCAGAGCGCCGTCGCCGGGGCTGCTCTCGCCCCGGAACACCGGTTTCCGTGCGGCGATCCGCAAACCCGGCACTGACGGAAGGTTCCGTCCACGCATCGCGCGAAGAATGTGAACAAGTGTCATATCCGGTTGGCAAGATATGACCCCTGCGAAAGAATGGATTCCCGCATCCGATATGGCCCAAAGAGGCCAGGCGGATGCTCCAATCTTCCTCACGCAGCGACATGAATCGAACCACCCGGGATTGCGTGCTGGCTCTGATGAACAGCCTGCGTGCCCAGGGGCCCATGCCCCGGCACCGGCTTGCCGCCGCCAGCCGCCTGAATGCCGCGGAACTGACCCGCGCTCTGAAATCGGCCCGCCAAATGGGCGTCGTCGCCTATGCCGGCGAACCAGAACTTGGCTCGCAGGCCGACACCTTGCTGGTACTGACCGGCCGGCCGTTGCCGCCGCCGCGCAAGGTGGCGCCGCCCGCGCGCGAGGCCACGCCGCATTTCCAGCCGCTGCTTGACGCTTGGGGCATCGCCCGCCCGGCGCGCCGCCAGGCATCGTAAGACCTGCCGGCGCCGCTTGCGCCGGCAGTGCGGTTCTTACAAAGGCAGGTAAAGCGCACACGCGGCGCACACGCGGCGCGCACACCTTCCCATCTTATTTCCCTGCCTCTGGACGCCGCTTCCCACGGCCGCAACGCTCACGGCAGTCCCGTCACACCCTCCGGTATGGAACTTGCGCGACGCTTAAGGCTTATCCTCCTGAGCGTGCGACATGAGGCCACAGATTCCGCCCGGCACCCCGACGCGGCCAGCGCCGGACACTCCGCATGAATTGCAGGAACCGCCCGCCTTCACACTGGAGCCCGGGCGCAACTGCTGGCGTGTCGAGCCGTGCCAGCGCTTTGCCATGCTCGTCGACGGCGACGCGTATTTCCGCGCGCTGCGCGAAGCGTTGCCGCGCGCCGAGCACACCATCTTTATCCTCGGCTGGGACATCGACAGCCGCATGGAACTCGTGCCCGACGGCGCGCAGGACGGCCTGCCTGACGGGCTGCGCGACTTCCTCTGCGCACTGGCGGACCGCCGTCCCGACCTTCGCATCTATATCCTGAGCTGGGATTACGCCATGGTGATGGCGATGGAGCGCGAATGGCTGCCGTCGGCCAGCGCGCACTGGCAGGCGCACCGGCACCTGTCGTTCCGGCTCGACGGCAACCATCCGCCCGGCGCCTCGCACCACCAGAAGGTGGTGGCGATCGACAGCAAGGTCGCTTTTGTCGGCGGGCTGGACCTGACGCTGCGCCGCTGGGACGACAACAACCACGCGCCCGGCGCACCGCTGCGCATGGCCGAAGGCAAGTCCTACCCGCCCTTCCATGACGTCCAGTGCGTGCTCGATGGCCAGGCCGCCGCCGCGCTCGCCATCCTGTGCGCGGATCGCTGGCTGCGCGCGACCGGACGCAGGTCGCGTCCGGCCTCGGCGATGGCAGAGACCTCCGCGGACCCGTGGCCACCCAGCCTGAAGCCGGAACTGACCGACGTGCGCGTCGGCATCGCCCGCACCATGCCCATGTGCGAAGACGAGCCCGGCGTCAGCGAGATCCGCATGCTGCTGCGCGACGCCATTGCGTCGGCCCGTCACAGCGTCTACATGGAGAACCAGTACTTCAGCTCGGGCGAGATCGCCAAGGCGCTGGCCGGACGGCTGGGGCGTGAGAATGGCCCCGATATCGTGCTGGTATCGCGACGCAACGAGAGCGGCTGGCTGGAGGCGCACAGCATGGGCGTGCTGCGCGCGCGCCTGTACCGGCGCCTGCGGGCGGCGGACACAGGCAACCGCTTTCACCTGTTTTGCCCGACGATACCGGGGCTGCTGCCCGAATGCGTCAACGTCCACAGCAAGGTAACGGTGATCGACGACGATTTCCTGACCATTGGTTCTTCCAACCTCAGCAACCGCTCGCTGGGGCTGGACACCGAGTGCAATGTGGTGGTGACCTCAGGCGGCGACCCGCGCGTGCGCGAAGCCATCGCTGCCATGCGGTCCCGGCTGCTGGGCGAGCACCTTGAGATCGCGCCCGAGGCCTTCCAGGCCAAGGTGGCCGAAACGCGCAGCCTGCTGGCGGCCATCCGCGCGCTGCAGCGTGACGACGGCCGCACGCTGGAAGACTACGAGCCCCCGCTGCCGGACGACCTCGACGCCGCTTCCCCGGCCGACCACCTGCTCGACCCGATCGAGCCCATCGACAGCGACCAGGTGCTGGCCGAATTCGTCAGCCACGAAGCGCGCCCACGCGTGGTAGGCCGTGTCGGCGTGATGGTGGCGCTGGCGCTGGTGCTGGCCGGGCTCGCCTTCGCCTGGCGCTACACGCCGCTGCGCGAATGGGCGGATTTCCGCGCGCTGCTGGCCGTGGTCGAGCGCCTGGACGACATGCCCATGGCGCCGCTGGCAATGATGGGGGTCTACCTGGCCGGGGCGGTGACCATGCTGCCGGTCACGCTGCTGATCCTCGTGACCGTGGTGGTGTTCGGGCCGCTCTATGGCGCCGCGCTGGCGCTGGGTGGCACCATGCTGAGCACCGGCGCGGGCTACCTGGCGGGCCGCCTGCTCGGCCGCAATACTGTGCGCCGCTTCGGCGGCCGGCGGCTGAACCGGGTCAGCCACCAGCTCGGCAGGCACGGCGTGCTGGCGATGGTGGTGTTGCGGCTGGTGCCGATCGCGCCGTTCTCGCTGGTCAACCTGGTGGTCGGCGCGTCGCGCATCAGCCTGCGCGACTGCCTGGTGGGCACGGCGCTGGGGATGCTGCCGGGCATCGTGATCTCGGCCTTCCTGGTCGACCGCGTCGCCGCCGTGGCGCGCAACCCGGGGCCGGCGACTTTTGCGCTGCTGGCGCTGGTGCTTCTGCTGCCGGCGTCGATACTGCTGTTGCTGCGGCGCCGGCGGCGGCGCAATGCCGAACGCCACAAGGCGGAACGGCAGCGGCCGGTGAGCCAACAGGAAAGCCAACAGGAAAGCCAACAGGAAAGCCAACAGGAAAGCCCGCAGGAAAGCCCGCAGGACGACCAGCATCGCGGCCCTGGCGGTCCCGGGCGCCGGCTGGCGCGCGTCGCCCATGCCACGGGAGAGCGCACCTGAGCGGCAGGAACGGGCGCCGCACTAGCGCTTGCGGCGGTACGTGGCTTTCATGATCTCGGTCCACTCGCCGTTCTCGCCCTGCATGAATGACGTCAGCGTCCGTTCATTGTCATCCTTGAAGGCGATCACATCGCGGTACTGGACCGTGCGGCCATTGCCCGAACAATCTGGTCCCTCGGCGCGCAGCGTCAGCTGCTGGCCGCCGGCGTCGAGGTCTCCCTCGTAGACCCACAGGTGGGTCATCATCGAGCCGATGAAGGTGCCGACGAAATGCTTGCGGGCGGGATCGTAGCCCAGTGTCATCACGGTGGTGGCGGGGCCGCAGCCGGGCATGTCGCCTTGCGCCGTGCCCTGTACCCAGAGCTCGCCAACGCCGGTGACCCGCTCGGGAATCTGCCATTTCTGCGGTGGCTGGTCCGGTCCCATCACGGCCTCGCCTTCGGCCATCCATTCGCCCACCAGCCGTTGCAGCCAGCGGTGTTCCTTCTGAGCTTCGGTCTTCATTCGGAGTCTCCTTGCGTTTGCGGCCAACGGGCCCGGCACGGGCATTTGTGGATGCCGTACACATAGACTAGCAAAGAAAATGGACAGCATCCACATTTCTTTGCATCACGCCGCGCAGTGCGGCAGGTGCCTGGACTTCCCCGGCTGGAGCTACTGCGGCAGCCGAACCTTGGGCACTACGAACTGGTTGCCGGGCGCGCGCATCACGTCGCACTGCACCTTGGCCTTGCGCGCCGCGCCGTCCTGCGCGACGTATTCGACATCGCCAACCACGCTGTAGGCGTCTTCCGCGACCTTGCGGGTCTTGGCACTGACCCACTTGAAGCTGCCCGGGTTGGGCAGCGCAGCCTTGACCGCCTTCATGCAGGCAATGGGGGCTTCAGGAGCCTCGTCGCGTCCGCGTGGCTTCGGCGCGTCGTCCGCGGCCTGAGCGGCCGCTGCGCAGCCAAGCGACAGCACCAGCGCAAGCGCGGTAGAAAAGGAACGCGGAGAAAGCGACGAGCGCGGCGAAGGCATCTTGGAAACTCCTGGACCGGGGGCGGAAACTACACAGGCGCCACATTTTAACGCCGGCGCCCATGCCGGTCAGTCCGCCGGTGCGTTGTAAAAGTTCCCAGGTCGCCACTGGCGCCCGGCGTGCTACAGTGGGTTCGCGCATCCCGCCCTGCACGCAAGCATGAAAACGCTGTTGATCGTCTACCACACCATGACCGGCGGCACCCGCCAGATGGCCGAGGCAGCCGCGGCGGCCGCGCGTGCGCAGGAGGGCGTCGTGGTGGTGCTCAAGCGTGCGGCCGAGGCCGGGCCCGACGATGTGCTGGCCGCCGATGGCTACCTGTTCGCCACGCCGGAGAACCTCGCCGCCATCGCGGGGATGATGAAGGACTTCTTCGACCGCTGTTACTACCCCGTGCTGGACCGCATCAACGGCCGTCCCTACGCCGCCATGATCTGCGCCGGCAGCGATGGCCAGAACGCACTGCGGCAGGTAGACCGCATTGCCACGGGCTGGCGCCTCAACCCCGTTGCGCCCGGGCTGATCGTCTGCACGCACGCACAGACGCCGGAGCGCATTCTCGCGCCCAAGCAGATCGGTGCGGAGGACTTGGCGCGCTGCGCGGAACTGGGCGAAGGGCTGGCCGCCGGGCTGGCGCTGGGCGTCTTCTGACCCGCCTGAAGCCTGTGCCAGCGTAATTCCCGTCCGGGAACGGGACTTGCACGACCATGGCATCCGCCCTCCTGAGCGCAACGCCATGGAAGACCCCGAAGTCATTGCCGCGGAAGCCCGCCGCGATCCCCTGGACAGCACCGCCCGCGGCCCCATGCGCGTGGTCGAAGCGCTGACGCAGACCGCTCTGGTACTGATGGCGGCCACGCTCGCCTGGGTGCTGTGGCGGCGCACCGATGCCTTTGCCTGGTTCGGCTCGCTGGCGCCGGCGGCATGCGCGGCGCTGGCTCTGCTGGCGACGATCGTGGCATTGCTCGGGGTCTGGTTCGGCATACATGCCTGGCGGCGCGTGGGCTGAGGCAAGTCCCGCTGGCGCCATGTGTCGCCAAACCTTACAACGCGGCGGTAAGAATGTCCTCCGCTGCGCAGTCCCCGGAGGCCATCATGGCTGACATTCCCTCTCCTGCTCCCTCTCCTGCTTCCACTCCTGCTCCCTCTCCTGCTCCCACTCCTGCCCCCTCCCATGTCCGCACCGGCTTGCTTGCCGTGATCACCGGCGCCTCGTCAGGCATCGGCTATGAACTGGCGCGGTGCTGCGTGCGGTACGGCTATGACCTCGTTATCGCCGCCGATGAGCCGCAGATCGAAGTTGCCGCCGCGCAACTCCGTGACGAGGGTGCCCAGGTAGAAGCGCTGGTGGCGGACCTGTCCACGCCGGCCGGCATCGAGCAGTTGTGCGCGGCCTGCGAAAACCGCCGCGTCGACGTGCTCTGCGCCAATGCCGGCCGCGGTCTCGGCCACGCGTTCCTGGATCAGGATTTTGCCGATATCCAGCACGTGCTGGAAACCAACGTGACCGGCACCGTCCATTTGCTGCACCGGGTTGGCCAGCGCATGCGCGAGCAGCGCAGCGGGCGCATCCTGATCACGGGGTCGATTGCCGGCTTCATGCCGGGCACCTACCAGGCGGTGTACAACGCCACCAAGGCGTTCCTGGATTCGTTCTCGTACGCCCTGCGGCACGAGTTGCAGGGCACCGGCGTGACCGTGACCTGCCTGATGCCCGGCGCGACCGAGACCGAGTTTTTCGAGCGCGCGGACCTGCTGGACACCCGGATCGGCCAGCAGAAGAAGGCCGATGCCGCCGAGGTCGCACGGACCGGCTTCGATTCGATGATGCGCGGCGAAGGCGAAGTCATCACCGGCTGGCAGAACAAGCTGCGAGCGGCGATTGCCATGGTCACCCCGGCGGACGTGCTGGCCGAGCAGCATCGCCGCATGGCGCAGCCGCGCAGCGAGGCCGACGACCGCTTGCCGCCGGAGGAATCGCCCGACGCGCCGCGTCGCGAGGTGTGAAAGCGGACGGGGCCGCGCCAGCGGCGCAGCCCCGCTTTCCGGTGGCTTGACGCCGCGCGAAATCAGGGGCGCGTCGTGCCGCCGGTGCTGTCGCGGCCGGCACCCGGGCCGCCACTGCCCGCTTCCATGCCGCCGCCATAGCTGCTGGCGGTCGACCCGGTCGCGCTGCCGGCACTGCTGATACCGCTGACATGGCCTTGCCCGGCCGCGCCGGAAGCTGTGTTCCGCGTCTCGCCTACACCCTCGGAAAGGCCCGAAACGCCGAACGGTCCGGCCGAGCCCATCCGGATCCCGTTGTGGACTTCACGCACGCCAAACACGTCGTCGGCAATGTCTTCAATGCAGTACTTCTGGCGGCGATCGCGCACGTTGCCGCTCAGGCGCACCACCCCGCTCTCCACTTCTACCTCAACGTCCTGCACATCGACATGGGGCGCATGGGCCAGGCGCTCGCAGATTTCTTCACGGATGCGATCGTCGCTGCGCTGGTAGCCCTTCGGGCCAACGCGGTCGCGCCCGCGCAGCTGCCGGCCAAACCGCCGTTCACCCGCGCCCTGCCTGCCGAAATCGCCGGCACTGCGCCCGGCCGAACCCGGCCGCTCGGAAATGCCGTAGCCCTGGTCATACTCGCTACCGCTCGAAGCCATCCCACCCTGGCGACCGGTCATCGCCTGGCCGCCGCGGCGGCTTTCGCCCCACTCATCGCGCACGTTGCCGCCCTGGTCCGAGGCGCTGCCGCGCCACGCTTCATCGTCGTCCCACGGCGCGCGCTGGCCGGACCGCTGCCAGTCTTCTCCGCCGCCCTGGCCGCCCTGACCTTCCTGGCGGCTGCCGTAATAGCCCTGACCCCGCACATCGCCGCCATGGCGCTGGCGGCCCTCGTAGCGGCCTTCGCCGTAGTCGCGGGCCGGCCCGCCCGATTGCCCGTAGCGTCCCTCGCCATAGCCTCGCGGGTCGTCCGCACGGTCGCGCCGCGGCGCCTCTTCGTCGCGCCACCACGAGTTGCTGCCTTCATTCCGGAATGGATGCATGGTTGATCTCCTGCGGATTGGAACTGCCGGATGGGAACTGCGGCGGCGGCATGCCACCGCGCCGCACCAGTTGCCAGAGGGCGCAAGTTCCGTACCACTGCGACAGTCATCGCGCGCCATTGCGCGCGACTGCAAGTCACCCAATGCAACGGCGGGCGCCCTGTAAAAAGCGCCCGCCGTTGTAAGCATCCTTGCGATGCCTGGAAATCCCGGATTTTCTCAATGGGGTCCAGCAATGGATCCCCGATGTTGCGTCGCCGATGCTGCGTCGCTTCAGGCGGCCAGTGACTCCGTAAATCCTATCGCGGACTCGCAGCCGTCCGGATCTTCCTGCACGATCAGCCCGACACCACACCGCTTTGCCGCGGCTTTGCCGATATTGACGGCGACGTCCCGGTCCTCGCAATGAACCAGGCCCTTGCGCGCACTTTCGACCGTCAGTTCCCAGCCTTGGGGCGTCTGCCTGATGAGGAAGTTCGCAGCCATGGGTTGCTCCCGAGTCGTTTACGTGTTCTTGAAGGGTAGCGCATGGGTGTACAGGCAAAATCGGCGTCCGTCCTATACCGTGTGGGCACTTCTCCTACACACCCGGCCGGGAAGCGACTCTTGATGCATATCAGAGTTATGACAAAACGGCCATCCATAGAATCCATCGCTATTCAGCGAAACATTCAGGAAACGATGGACTTGCGCCCCGACACAGACCCGCCACCCTCGTCTTCGCCGCCCACCAGCAAGAGCATGCTGCATGACGTCGAGCAAATCCGGCTGGCCATCGAACTGATTGGGCTGGGTGCGCGCCTGCAGGTGCTGGAATCGGCGCTGACGTTGCCGCGGGTGCGGCTGGTCCGGCTGTACAAGGAGCTGCGCGGGAAATCGCCGCCCAAGGGCATGCTGCCCTATTCCACCGACTGGTTCGTGACATGGCGCCCCAACGCCCATGCATCGATGCTGCTCAACGCCTATCGATTCATGCGCGACGCCGGCGGGCTGGCCGGTATCCGCGCGGTGCTGTCGGGCTACCGCGTCTACCGGGAGCAGTTGTCCGTGACCGGGGAACCCGCGGAACTCAGCTTTACCCGCGCCTGGACGCTGGTGCGCTTTCACGAGAACGGCATGCTCCAGCTGGCGCGCTGCCGTCGCTGCGCAGGCGACTACGTGGTCCACGCCTATGGCCTGCGCCGGCATTTCGTTTGCGGCCTGTGCCTGCCGCCCGCGCGTGCCGGCAAGGGCCGCAAGGCGGTCGCGCGCACAGTGGCCTGAACGCGCGCCGGTGGCAGGCATTGTTTCCTGCCGCACTGTCAGCGCCGCCACGGCGTTCCAAGATATGCAAGTCAGCCAGACCGGCCGGCCGCGCGCATGCGCGGCGTTCACGATTGCCCTCGGGGAGCCCTGCCGATGTTCAGGATCAACCTGCTGTCCCGCATACTTGGCGCCGCGACGCCGCCCCAGGCCGCCAACGACGCACGCCACCTGGCACCAGCGCATGCCGTGCCCCCCGCGCCGGCCATCACCGCGCCCGTGGCGCCGGCCATCACCGCGCCCGTGGCACCGGCCAGCCCGGACCCGCTGGCCACCAGCCTCAAGACACAGGGCGATGCCATGGTCCAGTACGGCGCGCGCCTTCTGGTGATACGGGAACTGCTCGGCGCCCTGGCCGCCGGGTTGCCGCCGGCGGCCCAGGCCGGGGTGGAGCGGCGCTTCCGCGTGCGCGTCGACCAGTTGCTGGCTCTGACCGACGACCGCGCCCTGCCGGCCGAATTCCACGATACGCTGCTGGCGGAAATCAACTACTACTTGGGCGAGCTGAAGCACTGAGCGCGCGGCGCCGAAGCCGGGCGTCAAGCCATGCGCCACCCGCATGATGTTGCGTGGCGGACACTTTTCGACGTTGTAACACCTCGGTACATGCCCGCCTGTCGCAACGTGCTACAGTGCGCGCTTCGCAGCGCAACTGCGCGCTAACGCTCCCATTCCGTACGTTCCGACGCGCACACCGTGCGCGCCAGGCGTTGCCCATCGCCGTGCCGGGCCGCCAGCCATTGCTCTTGCCGACCGCGCGCGCCCCGCCCGCCCTCGTCCGCCACCTGTCGTGGCGCCCAATCATTACCGTGCAGCCGCCCGGCGGAACGCCGCGCTGCCGCCACCGCTCCACAGGATCCTCATGACCCATCGGCTCCGGGCCGCACTAGTCGTCACTGTCTTCAAGCTCCTCGCGGCGCTGCCTTACGGCTTGACCGCGCGCCTGGGAGACGCTATCGGCAAGCTGCTGTACCAGATCCCCAGCCGCCGGCGCCGCATCGTGCTGACCAACCTGGCCCTGTGCTTCCCGGACATGGACGAAGCCGCCCGGCAGCAGCTGGCGCGGCGCCACTTCGGCCATGTCATGCGCAGCTACCTGGAGCGCGGCGTGCAATGGTTTGGCGATGCCGGGCGGCTGGACAAGCTGATCGAACTGGACACCCGCATCGACCTGTCCACCTGCACCGAGCAACCAACCATCTTCCTGGGTTTCCACTTCGTCGCGATCGAAGCGGGGTGCATGTTCTACTCGATCCGCCACCCGGTCGCATCGCTGTACACCAAGATGTCGAGCCCGCTGCTGGAAGAAATCGCGCGCACGCAGCGTGGGCGCTTTGGTGCCGAGATGATCCCGCGCAGCGGCAGCGGCAAGCAGGTGGTGCGCACGCTGCGCTCCGGCTGCCCGGTCATGCTGGCGGCGGACATGGACTTCGGCCTGGCCGATTCGGTGTTCGTGCCGTTCTTCGGCGTGCCGGCGTGCACACTGACGTCGGCCTCGCGGCTGGCCAGCATGACGGGCGCGCGCGTGGTGCCCTTTACCACCGAGGTGCTGCCCGACTACCGCGGCTACCGCCTCCGCATCTTCGACCCGCTGGAGGGCTTTCCGTCCGGCTCCGTGGAGGAGGATTCGCGCCGCATGAATGCCTTCCTGGAATCGCAGATCGCGACCATGCCGGAGCAGTACTACTGGGTCCACCGGCGCTTCAAGAACCGGCCCGCCGGCATGGCGCCGGTGTACTGAGCCCGGCGCTAGCCGCCGCCGGCGCGCTGCCACGCCGACTGGATATCGTCCATCAGCCGCGCCAGCTTTACCGCATAGCGGGCGTTGTCGCGCCTGCGCTCGCTGGCTGAATACGGAAAGCTGATGTTCAGGCCATAGAGCTGCTGGTCGGGGCCACGGAACGCCGCGCCCACCGCCAGCAAATGCCCCTGCTGGTATGCGGCGGTGCAAAAGCCGCGCTGTTGCGACTGCTCGATCGCCTGCAGCACGCGTGCCTGCATGGCCGGCCAGGCCTCGCCCTGCCGCGCGGCAATACCTTCCAGCATGTCTTCCCGCACACCATCCGGCTGCGCTCCCAGCCACGCCAGCCCGATCGAGGTCAGCTCCATCGGCACGCGCGTGCCCGGCACCACGCGCCGCGTGCGCGAGACGCTGTCGCGGCTGTGGCGGATCGAGGCCAGGTACACCATGTCGAGCTTGTCGCCCACGGCCAGTCCCACGTTGACCTTGTCGGCCTCTGCCACCTTGCGCATCAGCGGCAGCGCAATATCCGCGGCGCGGTTGGCGTGGCGGAAGGCATCGGCCAGGCTCAGCACCACCGGCGCCAGCCGGTAGGCGCGTTCGTTGACGTCGTAGCGCAGGAAGCTGGCGTCCACCAGCGATCGCGTCAGCCTGCTGACGGTCGGCCGCGGCAGGCCGGTGCGCGCCGCCAGCTCGGCATTGGTCAGGCTGGTGGTCCCGACGCGGAAGGCGCGCAGCAGTACCAGCCCCCGCTCCAGCGACTGGCTGCCAGCGGTGTCGCGGGTAAAGCGGCCGGTCTGGTGGGTCACGCGGCGCGTCGACACCGCTTCGGGTGCTGTATCAGCCATCTCCGCATAATTTCAGTAAGCGAAATCCGAGTATAGCGGCGAGGCGCGGCAGCGCGAATACTGAGTGCTCCGCCGGACCTGCGCCGGCCCACAACACTGAGGAGCGCCCCGCATGTCATCCAATGCCGACATCCAGCTGAGCCGCGACGGCCACGTCGCCCGCATTGTGCTGTCCCGTCCGCCGCACAACTTTGTCGATGCCGACGTGATGCGCCGCCTCGCGGACACCCTGCTGGCCCTGGACGACGACGCCAGCTGCCGCGCCATTGTGCTGGCCTCCGGGGTCAGCGCGTTCTGCGCCGGCGCCGACTTCAGCGGCGCCGGCCAGGGCGAGATCGCCAACGACCCGGCCGGTTTCTACGTGCATGCGATGAAGCTCTACCGCAACCGCAAGCCCATCGTCGCCGCGGTCGAAGGCGCCGCCATTGGCGCCGGGCTGGGCCTGGCACTGGTGGCCGACTTCCGGGTGACCTGCCCCGAGGCACGCTACAGCGCCAATTTCAACCGGCTCGGCTTCCACCCCGGCTTCGGCCTCAGCGTGACGCTGCCGCGGCTGGTCGGCGAGCAGCAGGCCGCGCTGCTGTTCTATACCGGCCGCCGCATCTCCGGTAGCGACGCCGTCGCCATCGGCCTGGCCGATGAACTGGTGGCCAAGGCTGAAGTCAACGACCGCGCCATGGCGCTCGCCCAGGAGATCGCCGCCTCCGCGCCGCTGGCGGTGGAAACCACGCGCGCCACGCTGCGCGAGGGGCTGGCCGACCGCATCGCCGAGGTCAACCAGCGCGAACTGGCCATCCAGCGTGGGCAGTTCCGCAGCGACGATTTCCGCGAAGGCGTGGCAGCGATGGCGGAACGCCGTACGCCGGTATTCCACCGCCGCTAAGGAGCCGTCCGTGCCTGAACACCACACCCCTGCCACGCCCGCCGGCCCGCTCGACGGCATCCGCGTGCTGGATCTCACGTCGGTCGTGCTCGGCCCGCTGGCCACGCAGGTGCTGGCCGACTTCGGCGCCGACGTGATCAAGATCGAAGGTCCGGAAGGCGATCTGATGCGCGCCAACGGCGTGTCGCAGCACGCCGGCATGAGCTCGATCTACCTGGCGCTGAACCGTAACAAGCGCTCGGTCGTACTCGACCTGAAGACCCCCGAGGGCGTTGCAGCGCTGCGCGCGCTGATCGCCGGCGCAGACGTGCTGGTGCACAACATGCGCGTGGCGGCGATCGAGCGGCTGGGCTTTGGCTACGAGGCGGTCGCGCGCATCAACCCGCGCATCGTCTATTGCGTGGCCACAGGCTTCGGCCAGGACGGCCCGCATCGCGACAAGCCCGCTTTCGACGACATCATCCAGGCGGGCTGCGGACTGGTGGCGCTGGGCGCCGGCACAGGCGAGCGGCCGGAATACGTGCCCAGCCTGATCGCCGACAAGACCACCGGGCTGGCGCTGGCCAACGCGGTGCTGGCCGCGCTGCTGCATCGGGAACGCCACGGCGTGGGCCAGTCGGTCGAAGTGCCGATGCTGGAGACCATGGCCGCATTCGTGATGACCGAGCACCTGGGTGGCCTGACCTTCGACCCCGCTCCCGCCGGCGCCGGCTATGCGCGTCTGCTGCAAGGCGGCCGCCGCCCGGCGCCGACGCGCGACGGCTGGATCTGCGCGCTGCCCTATACCGAGCGCCACTGGCAAGCCTTCTTCCGCGCGGTCGGCCGCGACGACCTTGCCGACCGCTATGAAGTCAGCGACCGCGCGCAGCGCAATGCCAATATCCGCGCGCTGTACGGGCACCTGGCCGAGCTGACGCCTGAGCGCAGCACCGACGAATGGATGGTGCTGTTCGAATCGCTCGACATCCCCGCCACGCCGATCTACGGGCTCGATGCGCTGGTCGATCATCCGCACCTGCAAGCCGTGGGCCTGTTCCAGGCGACGCAGCACCCCACCGAAGGCCCGCTGCGCGAAGTGCGCCCGGCCGCGCGCTTTTCGGCCACGCCGCTGTCCTTGCGCCGCCATGCGCCGGCGCTCGGCGAACACACCGCCGAGGTCTTGCAGGAAGCCGGTATCGCCCTGCCCGCCGCGCATGCCGGCACACACGCCGGCGCTCAGGAATAACAAGGAGACACGCATGAATTTCCAGCTCGATGAAGAACACCGCATGCTCAAGGACCTGGTCGCGCGCTTCGTGCGCGACCAGCTGATCCCATTGGAGCCGGCGGTGCTGGCCCGCGAGGCCAGTGGCGGAGAACACGCGCTGCTGCCGGAAGAACACGCACGCCTTGACGGCCTGTCGCGCGAGCTTGGCCTGTGGGGACTGGATGCGCCCACGGAGATGGGCGGCGCCGACCTGCCCGTGGTGGCGATGGTCGGCGTCAACGAAGAACTCGGCAAGACCATCACGCCCTACGATCTGCCGCCGGATTCGCCCAACCTGCGCATGCTGATGCTGACCGCGAACGACGCCCAGCGCGAGCGCTACCTGGACCCGTATGCGCGCGGCGAAACGGTATCGGCCATCGCCATTTCCGAGCCCGGCGCCGGGGGCGACCCCGCCATGATGACCACGCGCGCCGAACGCGACGGCGACCACTGGGTGCTGAACGGCCGCAAGATCTGGATCAGCCGCGCGGCGCGCGCCGACTGGACCATCGTGATGGCCGTGACCGACAAGGCGAAGGGCGCGCGCGGCGGCATCTCGGCCTTTATCGTCGAGCGCGGCACGCCCGGCCTGCGCGTGGAGCGCCGCATCCCGATGATCGGCGGCCATTCCACCTATGAAGTCGTGCTGGAAGACTGCCGCGTCCCCGCCACGCAGTTGCTTGGCACCGAAGGCCAGGGCTTTGCGCCGATGCAGGCGCGCCTGTCCACGCGCCGGGTGCAGATGGCCGCGTGGTGCATCGGCCGGGCGCAGCGCGCGCTCGACATGATCTGCGAATACGCGCCGCAGCGGCAGACCTTCGGCGCGCCGCTGGCACAGCGCCAGGCGGTCCAGTGGTGGGTGGCGGACGCCGCCACGCGCATCCATGCCTGCCGCCTGATGACCTATGAAGCCGCCAGCCGCATCGATGCCGGCGAAGAGGCGCGCACGCAGGTCTCGATGATCAAGGTCTTCGCCACCGAAATGGCGTGGGAAGTGATCGACCAGGCGATGCAGACCTTCGGCGCGATGGGCATGACCAAGGAACTGCCGCTGCAGCAGATGGCCAACGAGACCCGGCTGATGCGCATCTACGAAGGGCCCAGCGAAGTCCATCGCTGGGTGATCGCGCGCGACCTGCTCGGCCTGCGCCGCTGAGTGACCGACTTCTCGCACCGGCGGGAACACGCCGGGTTTTTCCGACCGAAAGGAGACACCATGCAACAGCCTTACCGTTCGCGACGCCGCTTCCTCGGCCTCGCCGCCGCGGCACTGGCCGGCATCGCAACGCTGCCGGCGTTTGCTGCCGAAGACGCCTTCCCCACGCGCCCGATGCGCTTTATCGTGCCGTTCCCGGCAGGCAGCGGCACCGACACCACCGCGCGCATGTTCGCCAAGAAGATCGGCGAGCTGACCGGCCAGGGCGTAGTGGTCGAGAACAAGCCAGGCGGCAACGGCTTTATCGGCGTGCAGACCGCGCTGAACGCGCCGGCCGACGGCTACACGGTGTTTATCGGCAGCAATTCCACGCTGTCGACCAACGCCGCCACCTTCCGCAAGCTGCCGTATGACCCGCTGACGGATTTCGCGCCGATCACGCTGCTGTCGCGCGGGCCGTGCGTGGTCATCGTGCCGGCCGGCTCGCCCTACCGCACACTGGCGGAACTGCTGGAGGACGCGCGCAAGCGGCCCGGCGCGCTCAATTACGGCACGGGCTCGATCTCGTACACGCTGTACAGCGAATGGTTCAACGAGCTGGCGAAGATCAAGACCACCGCGGTGCCTTACAAGGGCGCGGGCGATGCGATCAACGGCGTGATGGCGGCCAACGTGGACTTTGCCGTGGTCGATGCCACCGGCGCAATCGAACTGGTGCGCGGCGGCAAGGTCCGGGCGCTGGCCTATACCGCGCCGCAGCGCTCGCCGCTGTTGCCGGACGTGCCGTCGATCGTCGAGGCCGGCCTGCCGGATTTCCTGGCGTACAACTGGGTGGCCGCGGCGATATCCGCCAAGACCCCGCCGGCGGTGGTGAAGCGGCTGCAGGACCTGTTCACGCAGGCTGGCAACGCGCCCGACGTGCGCGAGTACTACACACGCCAGTCGACCAAGCTGATCCTGTCGTCGCCGGCGGAAATGCTGCAATACCAGAAGGACGAGATCGTGCGCTGGAAGCGGCTGGCGGCGGTCGCCAGGATCCCGCTGCAATAACCTTCAGCGCGCTCAGCGGCTGTGCTCGCGCAGCAGCGTCGTCAGGCGCTGCGCCAGCGGCGACAGGTACGCGCCGGCGCGGGTCAGCACGCCGATCCGCCGGCGCAGGTCCAGCTCTTCCACTTCCAGCGGCAGCGCGCGCAGGCCGTGCTGCATGGCGTCGCCGCCCTCGTTGGCGATGCTCAGCATCTGCGTACCCTGAATCAGCGCGAACAGCGAGGGGCTGCCGAAATCGATCTCGACGCGCGGCTGCGGCGCCGGCAGGCCGCGCTGGCGGAAGGCGGCATCGACCTGCTGCCGCAGCGTGATATGCGCCTCCGGCAGCAGCCATTCCTGGTCGGCCAGGTCCACCAGCCGCAGCTTGCGCCGGCGCAATAGCGCGTGGCCCTGATCGGCCACCACCACCAGCCGGTCGTCGAACAGCGGCTCCACCGCAAAGTCCGTTGAAGCCTGCACCGGCGCCACCGCGAGATCGAGTTCGCCGGCGGCCAGCAGGTCCAGCACGTCCCGCGCCAGCCGGCGCCGCAAGCGCAGCCGCGCGACCGGGCGCTCACGCATCAGCTGCTGGCACGCGCCCAGGATCACGCCACCCGGAATCGACGGCGAATAGCCGACCCGCAGCACGCCCTGCTCGCCGGTGCGGATACCGAGCATTTCCTTGATGCCGTCCTCATACTCCAGCCGGATGCGCCGCGCCCGCTCCAGGAAGCGCGCGCCGGCGTAAGTGGCGGTCATGCCGTTGGCGGTACGCTCGAACAGCGGCAGCCCGGCCTGCGCCTCCACCCGCTGCACCGCCTTGGTCAGGGCCGGCTGGCTGATCCCGAGGGCCTCCGCCGCCCTGCCGATGCCGCCGTGCGTTGCCACGGCGAGGATGTAGTCCAGATCCCGCGTCTCCATTGCCTCACATTCCTGATGGTTATGGCTTTATATCCAGCGCCGCATTGTGGTGATGGGCGCCATCTTACAGACTTAGGCGCAGAGCCGTAGCACAACATCATTCGCATCACGGAGACAGCATGAGTTTCGCGTACTTCCTGCGCCGCGCCGCGCGCTATTGGGGCGACCAGCCCGCCATCCTCTACCAGGACCAGGTGGTGACCTACCGCCAGCTGGAAGAGCGCTCCACCCGGCTGGCCAACGCGCTGCTGGCGCTCGGGCTGCAGCACGGCGACCGCGTGGCGGTGCAGGCGCGCAACCGGCCCGAGCTGGTCGAGCTGGAGTGCGCGCTGTACAAGGCCGGCCTGGTCAAGGCCGCGCTGAATCCGCGCTTTACCGCCGCGGAAGCCACTGATGTGGTCGAGAACTGCACGCCGCGCGTGCTGATCGCCGGCCCCGGCTACACCGGCTACTCGCGCGCCACGCCGGGCTTCGGCAGCGTGGAGACGTTTATCGCCATCGGCGACGCGCCCGCAGGCTATGTCGGCTACGAATCGCTGCTGGCCAACGCCGGCACCACGCCGCCCGACATCGCACCCGCTGCCAGCGATCTCGCCGTGCTGCACTTCTCGTCCGGCTCCACCGGCAAGATCAAGGCGGCGATGCAGACCTACGGCAACCGCATGGCGGCGCTGCGCAAGATGGTGGCCGGCATGGACCGCCCCGCTCGACCCGGAGACCGGCTGGCGCTGATCGGCCCGGTCACGCACGCGTCCGGCATGCTGATGCAGCCTTACCTGTACCTGGGCGCGACGCTGGTGCTTTTCGAAAAATTCGAGCCCGCACACTTCCTGGCCGAGGTGGCGCGGCTGCGCATCACGCACGTGTTCATGGTGCCGGCAATGATCAACATGCTGATGGCCGAGCCCACGCTGGCGCAGGCCGACCTGTCCAGCCTGAAGACGCTGGCCTATGGCGCCGCGCCGATGGCACCGGCGCGTATCCGCGAGGCGTGGGAGCGCATCGGCCCGATCCTGTCGCAAGGCTATGGCGCCAGCGAATCTACCTCTGGCGTCACGCGCCTGTCGACCGCCGATCATGCCGACGCGATCGCGAACCACCCCGAGCGCCTGGCGTCGTGTGGCCGCGCGCTGGGCGAGACAGAGGTGCGCGTGGTCGACGAGCAAGGCCGCGAGGTCGCGGTCGGCGAAACCGGCGAACTGGTGATCCGCGGCGAAGACGTGTTCCGGGGCTACTGGGGCGAGCCCGCGCTGACCGCCGAGACCATCGTCGACGGCTGGCTGCACACCGGCGACTTGGCGCGCGTGGACGACGCCGGCTACCTGTACCTGGTCGACCGCAAGAAGGACATGATCATTTCCGGCGGCTTCAATGTGTACCCGACCGAGGTCGAAGCGACGCTGTACCAGCACCCCGACGTGCTCGAAGCCTGCGTCATCAGCGTGCCCGACGATACCTGGGGCGAGAGCGTCAAGGCCGTGGTCACGCTGCGCCCGGGCCGAGAAGCCAGCGCGCAGCAGCTGATCGCGCACTGCCGCGAGCGCATCGCCGACTACAAATCGCCGCGTTCGGTCGACTTTGTCGCCGAACTGCCCAAGAACGCCAGCGGCAAGCTGGCCCGCAAGATCGTGCGCGAACGCTACTGGCAAGGCGTGGCGCGCCGCGTCAACTAAGGAGCCCGCCTGTCATGTTCGATCATCTGACCAACCCCGTGCTGTTGGAAACCCGCGCCGGCATCCGCCGCTTTATCGACGAAGAGCTGCGCCCGCTGGAGCAGGAGCTGGGTCTCGGTTCCGAAGACCAGTGGCCGCGCGAGGTGCTGCGCAATGTCTGGCGCCGCTCTTACGAACTGGGCTTCTATGCCGCCTGCCTGCCGGAATCGCTCGGCGGCAAGGGGCTGAACATCCAGGAGCAATGCGCGCTCAAGGCCGACCTTGCCGCCAGTGGCTCGACGCTGGCGGCGCATGTGCTGGGCGACCTGGGCGGCCCGCCGCGCGTAGGCAACATGCTCAAGTACGCCACGCCGGCGCAACTGAAGCAGTACTTCGAGCCGGTCATCCGCGGCGAGAAATCGACCTGCTTCGCGCTGACCGAAACGCATTCCGGCTCGGACGCGCAGAGCATCAAGACCACCGCGGTCGCCGACGGCGACGAGCTGGTGATCAACGGCGGCAAGCACTACATCAGCGGCGCGCCGTTCGCGGACTTCGCCATCGTCATGTGCGTGACGGATGCCACCATCACGCCGCCGGCGATCAGCGCGGTGCTGGTCGACCTGAACCTGCCGGGCGTGACCGTGACCAACGAGTACGTGCCAATGTCGGGCCAGCATATCGACGGCGATATCCGCTTCGACAACGTGCGCGTGCCGCGCGCCAATATCTTTGGCGGCGAGGGCAACGGCTTCAAGCTCGGCATGTCGCGCATCAACGTGAACCGCTTGCTGCACTGCCCGTCGATGCTGGGGCTGGCCATGCGCGCCTACGAGTCATCGGTGGAATACGCCGGCAAGCGGCGCCAGTTCGGCGGCCCGATCGCGCGCTTCCAGGCGATCCAGCACATGCTCGCCGACATGGCCGCGGCGCTGTGGGCCTGCGAAAGCATGATCGCGCACACCGCCGCGCTGGCCGATGCCGGCGCCGACCTGCGCATGAAGGCCGCGGCATGCAAGCTCTTTGTCTCGGAGCGCTGCTTCGAAGTGGCCGACAAGGCGGTGCAGATCCACGGCAACGTCGGCGTTACGCGCGGGCATCCGGTCGAGCAGACCTTCCGCAAGCTGCGCATGTTCCGCATCTTCACCGGCACCAGCGAGATCCAGCGCAACACCATCGCGCGCGCGATACTGGAGCCATTGCAGCAACAAGCGCAGCCGCCAAAGCAGCAACAGGCATGACCGTGCCGGCGGCACGGACGCCGCCGGCATCAGGACACGACAAAAAAGACCACGGAGACCTAGCATGAACCGCCGAGAATGGCTCGCCACCGCTGGCGCCGCCGCACTGGGAAGCGTCCTGCTGCCCGCCCGCGCCGCGGCCCCTGCCAACTATCCCAACCGGCCGATCCGGCTGATCGTCCCGTTCATCGCCGGCAGCACGCCCGACAATACCGCCCGCACGCTGTCGGCGGAGCTGGGCCAGAAACTCGGCCAGCCGCTGGTGGTCGAGAACATGCCCGGCGCCGGCGGCATCATCGGCGCCACCGCGCTGCGGCGTGCGGCGCCGGACGGCTACACGCTGGGCATTCTGGCCAATACGCACGTGATCAACGTGCACATGTACCGCAAGATGCCGTACGACCCGGCGCGCGATTTCACGCCGATCACGGCGCTTTCCGGCGGGCCGACTGCGCTGGTCGTGCCTGCATCGTCGCCGTACAAGACCGCGGCCGAGCTGGTCGCTGCCATGAAGAAAGCGCCGGGCAAGTTCAACTACGGCTCTGGCGGCAAGGGCAGCATCGCCCATCTGGCGGTGGAAACCATGCTGCACCAGACCGGCTGCGACGCGGTGCATATCCCGTACAAGGGCGCGCCGGAAATCATCACCGCCATGCTGACCGGGCAGACCCAGTTCGGCATGCCGGTGCTTGGCACGGCCACCCAGTATGTGCGCAACCAACAGGTGCGCGTGCTGGCCGTCACCGCCGCCGCACGCTCGCCGTTCTTCCCGGACGTGCCGACCATGGCCGAAGCGCTGCCGCCCGGCTTTGTCATCGACAACTGGAGCGGCCTGTTTGCGCCGGCCAACTTCCCGGCCGAGCTGACGCAGAAGCTCCATGCCGCGGTTGCCGCGCTGCAGAATGCCGGCGTGTTCGACGCGCAGCTCAAGGCCAACGCGGGCGAACTACGCCGCAGCGCCACCCCGGCCCAGTTCGGCACGGTCGTGGCCGCGGACAACTCCCGCTATGGCGAGCTGATGAAGTCGATCGGCATGGTCGGCGACCTGGGCTGAGCGCCCTGCTATTGAACCGGGATTGCACATGAAACCAGAATGGTCCTGCCTGAAGGATGTCACCATCATCGACGCCAGCCAGCTGCTGCCCGGCCCGCATGCCTGCAGCCTGCTGCGGCAACTTGGAGCCGATGTGATCAAGGTGGAGCAGCCCGGCAGCGGCGACTCCATCCGCCAGCTTAGTCCCGCGGCGTATGCGCAGTTCAATCGCGGCAAGAAGTCCATCGCGCTGGACCTGAAAGCCGACGCCGGCCGCGAGGCCTTCCTCGAACTGGCGCGCAATGCCGACGCCGTGGTGGAAGGCTTCCGCCCTGGCGTCATGAAGCGGCTGGGACTTGACTATGCGGCATTGGCCGCGGTCAATCCGGCCATTGTGCTGTGCTCGGTCTCCGGCTTCGGGCAGACCGGACCGTACGCCAGCCATGCGGGGCATGACCTCAACTACCTGGCGCTGGCCGGCTACTGGGCGACGCCGGTGCAGGTGCACGACAAGGTCTCGCGTCCGCGTGTGCGGGTGTCCGACTATGCAGCCTCCGGATATGCCGCGCTGTCGCTTGCTGTTGCCATCATGAGCGCGCGGCAGCACGGACGGGGGCAGCATCTGGACGTGTCGATCCACGACGCGATCCTGTCATGGACCGCCCACGGCGCCTGGGCCGCGCGCGGGCACGAGGCCGCGCCACAGGAATCACCGACGGTGATGCCGGAGAACGACCTGTTCGAGACGCGCGACGGCAGGCATCTGGCGATGGGGATTCTGGAGAACAAGTTCTGGGTCAACCTGGGCGAGGCGCTTGGGGAGAAATTTCCTGCGCTGCGCGATCCGCGATATGCCACGCGGGCCGGGCGTTATGGGCACAAGCTGGCGGTCAATGACCTGCTTGCGGCGGTGTTCCTGACGCGTGACCTGGCCGAGTGGGAGAATTTCTTCGGGCCGCTGGATATACCGTTCTCACCGGTGCTGGGGGCGGGGGAATTGTTTGAGGATGCGCACGTGCGCGCCCGCGGGGTGGTGCGACGCCCAGCAGGAGAAGACGGGATTGCAGTGAACTTCCCGGTCGGCTTCTCTTTAGGGTTGCCAGAGGGGGAGGACTTTGTGGCTGGTCTTGGAAAGGGAACGGCGCGCTAAACGGCCAAAAAGAATCCCTTTCGTCACCCAGAGTGGGTACGGAGCCACTCAGCCCTCATGAATTAGAGAGAATTATTACTCGGCTATAATTATTGGAATCCAATAATTTCCAATAAGTGCGCCATGACAAACATCTATCGTCGCCCGGCCCTTGCGAGCCAGATGTCGCAGCAGTTGCTCCACCCCGGCGTACTGGACGAAGGGCTACGGTCAGGCTTGTTTCTATCGGGCTTGCGGCGCACCGGAAAAACGACGTTTCTTATCAACGACCTCGTCCCTGCCCTGGAGGCCGAGGGTGCGATCGTCATCTACGTCGACCTCTGGAGCGACACCCAACGCAGCCCTGCGTCCCTAATCCTTGCCGCGGTAAAGAAGACTCTCGCCGAGCTGGAGCAGCCGGGCTCCGCCGCCCTCAGGCAGCTCAAGCGAGTGTCCGGTGCCGACTTTGGCGCCTTTGGCCTCAAGTTCGGGTTCAAGCTTGAAAGCGTTGGCGAGCCCGGCGGTGCCACGCTGGCCCACGCCCTTGCCGAAGTCGTCGACAAGGCCAGGACCAACGTAGTCCTGATCGTGGACGAGGTCCAGCATGCCATCACCTCCGACGAGGGCAACCGAATGCTACTGGCACTCAAGGCAGCCCGCGATGCCGTCAATCCACGCCCCAATACGCCTGGCTACTTCATCTTTGTAGGCACTGGCTCGCACCGGGCGCTGGTTGGCGAACTGACTGCGCGCCGCAACCAGGCCTTTGCAGGCGCTACCTCGGTCTCCTACCCCGTGCTTGGTGAAGACTACATCGCCCATCTGCTGGAACGCTTGTCGGCAGAAGGATTCAGCGCGCGTCCATCTCTCGACGTTGCCGTCCAGGCTTTCCGCGCACTGGGCAACCGGCCGGAAGAGATGATCAAAGCCTTGCGGCAACTGCATTTCCACTTGCCTTCCGGAAGCAATCCGGACGAGCACTTGCCAGTCATTGCCAACACGCTCCGCTCGACTGCTGCCGATCTTGAACTGATGAAGCTCGAACAGCTGGGCGGATTGGCTACCGCAATTTTCGATCGCATTGCGTGCGCTGATGGTGACGCCCGCGGCCTGTTTTCAGGCGAGTCCGCTGCTGCCTACTCGGCTGCCCTGG
This sequence comes from Cupriavidus sp. P-10, assembly GCF_003402535.2. Taxonomy (NCBI): domain Bacteria; kingdom Pseudomonadati; phylum Pseudomonadota; class Betaproteobacteria; order Burkholderiales; family Burkholderiaceae; genus Cupriavidus; species Cupriavidus sp. P-10. The sequence continues at coordinate 923,018 of NZ_AP025171.1, read as the reverse complement.
GACGTGATGTCCGCATCGAGGAAGCGCAGCCTGTGGTCAATGAGATGATGGCGACGAACCTGATCATGCGCAAAGGGCACGGGGTCTATGGCGTGACGGACCCGTTCGTGCAGGAGATCTGGCTGGAGCGCAAGTCGCTTGAAGGCAAGCTGTAGCGGGAAGCGAGATAGCCGCCGCCTGTCATATCTCGCCTTCTTCGCATTTCGTGCCGGCACTGGCCGGGTGGGAATCAGCAGAATTGTCCCTGTCCGCTACTGCCTTTTGTTGCTACTTTTCTCAAAGTCACAAGGGCCAGACTGCGCAAGGGAATCAGAGCATGAAAACAATCGGACTGATCGGCGGCATGAGCTGGGAGTCGTCCGCCGAGTACTACCGGCTGATCAACCAAGACATGAAAGCAAGGCTGGGCGGGCACAACAATGCCCGCAGCCTCATGGCCACCGTCTGCTTCGAGGAAATCAAGGCACTCCAGCACGCGGAGCAATGGGATGAACTCGGCCGGCTCATGCAGCAGGCCGCGCGGCAGGTCGAGGGCGGCGGCGCGGATTTCGTGCTGCTCTGTACCAACACCATGCATCGCGTAGCGCCGGCGATCGAATCCGTGCTCAACGTGCCCTTCATTCATATCGTCGACCCGACGGCGCAAGCGTTGCGTCAGGCCGGCATCCGGCGGGTCGGCCTGCTCGGAACCCGCTTCACGATGGAGCAGGATTTCTACCGCGGGCGGATGCGCGAGTTGCATGGCATCGACGTGGTAGTGCCGGAGCAGGCGGACCGCGAACGGGTGCACGATGTCATCTATGAAGAGTTATGCCACGGCATCGTGCGCGATGACGCGAGGGCCGAATACCAACGCATCGTCGCCGCGCTCGCGGCGCAGGGCGCCGAAGGCGTGATCCTCGGCTGCACGGAAATCACGCTGCTGCTCGGGCAGCGTGACGTGGCGCTGCCGGTGTTCGATACCACGGCGCTGCACGCGCAGGCTGCGGTGACGCTGGCGCTCAGCTGAGAAACCGCGTCTTTCGTTAGGGAATTTCTGAGGCGTTGGACTGCGTGATTCCTGCACGCTGCCGCGCCAAGCCTGGCCGTACTTCCCTCCTCCATCCGCTTTCGCCGCTTTCAGGACTCAGCGATTTCCTAGGGAGCCGCGTTCCTGCAAGCTTCGCTTTCCCAACAGGAATGCGACATCTCTTATCGCCTTCGTGGCGCAGGCCGGAAATACTGGTTGCGTCATCGGATTGCCGGTGACCGGGCGTGGAAACCCGAGCAATTGATGCGAACAGACGTTGCCGCACCAATGGGCAACGTCTGTGTACTCGCACGAACCAATTGGTTCCATGGCGGGTCGAGCGGGGCAGCCGCAAGGCTGGGCCGGTTCTTCGCGTCTTCCGGTATTTCCACCCTCGCTCTTGACCCGCCACCCTCACTTGCCTGGGTGGCCCAAATCCACTTAGTGAGGTGTCATCCATGACGATCGAACCAGTCGAAACCAGTGTTTCCCTGCATCAAATCCGCGCCGGCATTGAAGGCGTGCTCGCGCTATTGGAGCAGTTGAGCGTACGTTCAGAGGAATGCTTCAGCGCGCTATGCCTGCTTGGCATGGTGCAGGCGAAGCTGGCCGAGTTGATGGACGCGGATCCGCTCACAGCGTAGCGGCGCATGCGTTGGCGGCGCTTCGGGGCATCCGCCAACGCGTTAACCTCAAGCTTGACGACAACACCATGACCACGACGAGTGCACTCCCCGAAAGCCAGGCGTACGCGTTCATCCAGCGAGAAGTCGTGGCATTGCTGGAATCCGCGCGAAGCGCCGCCGCAAGAAGCGTAAACGCCCTCATGACCGCTACTTACTGGGAAATCGGCCGACGCATCACCGAGTTCGAACAGGCCGGACAAGAACGCGCCGGATATGGCGACGCATTGCTCGAACGTCTGGCATCCGACCTTTCCTCCCGGTTTGGCCGAGGCTTCAGCAGGCAAAACCTGCAGCAGATGCGCACGTTCTACCAATATTGGCCTGCAGAGAAGATTTGCCAGACTCTGTCTGGCAAATGTGTGCGCAAAGAGCCACTCAATATTTCCGTCCTCGCCCAGGCCTTGCGTCTGCCCTGGTCCACCTATGTGCGCCTGATCTCAGTCAAGAACGCCTATGCGCGGGACTTCTATGAAGCCGAGGCACTGCGCTGTGGCTGGAGCGTGCGCCAGCTTGACCGCCAGATCGGCAGCCAGTTCTATGAGCGCACGGCACTCTCGACGAACCAGGCAGCCATGTTGACAGGCGCCATGGAGATCGAAGCCAGTGACACATCGTCACCGGACCAAGCCTTCAAGGACCCATTCGTGCTGGAGTTCCTGAATCTCAAGGACGAATACTCCGAATCGGAACTGGAGGGCGCCTTGATTCACCATCTCGCTGACTTCCTGCTTGAACTGGGCGATGACTTCGCATTCATTGGCCGGCAGCGGCGCCTACGCATCGACGACAGTTGGTTCCGCGTTGATTTGCTGTTCTTCAACCGTCGACTCAAGTGCCTGCTCGTTGTGGATCTCAAGGTTGGAAAGTTCAGCTACACCGACGCTGGCCAAATGCATCCTTACCTGAACTATGCACGCGAGAATTGGATGAAACCGGGGGAGAATCCCCCGGTTGGGCTGATATTGTGCACGGAACTGGGTGCCTCGGAAGCGCGCTATTCCCTCGAAGGCCTGTCCAACAGAGTGTTGGCCGCCGAGTATCGGACCGTACTACCCGATGAACGACTGCTTGCCGAAAAGCTGGACCAGACGAGACGCGAGCTGGAAGCCCAGCGCCTCGTCAGCAGATCTACCCCAGATTGATCCACGTAGTCTTCAAATCGGTGTACTTGTCCAGCGCATGCAGCGACTTGTCCCGCCCCGATCCCGACTGCTTGACCCCGCCGAAAGGCACCGTGATATCTCCATCCATATAGCAGTTGACCCACACCAGCCCGGCCCGCAGCCGACGCGAGACACGGTGCGCGCGCGACAGATTGGCGGTCCACAGTCCTGAGCCCAGCCCATAGGGCGAATCGTTGGCCATGCGCACGACTTCGTCCTCCGTGTCGAACAAAGTCACGGCCAGCACCGGGCCGAAGATCTCTTCGCGCACGATGCTGAGCGACTGGCTCGGGCATTCAAAGATGGTGGGCTGCAGGAAGTAGCCGCCGGTGTCCGTGCGGACGCGTTCGCCGCCCAGGCGCAACCGCGCGCCTTCGCGTTGGCCGCCGTCCACATAGGACATCACGCGATCGAGCTGGCGCGCGTCGACGATGGCGCCCATGGCGGAAGCGGGGTCGAGTGGATCGCCGGGCTGCATCGCTCTGGCATGGGCCTCCAGCTTCTCCATGAAGGCGTCGTAGATGGCGCGTTGGACATAAAGGCGCGAACCGGCGATGCAGATCTCACCCTGGTTGTTGAAGATGCCGATGGCAGCCGCCTGCGCGGCGCGGTCGAGGTCGGGACAGTCGTCGAAGACGATATGCGGCGACTTGCCGCCGCATTCGAGCCAGACACGCTTCAGGTTGGACTGGCCGGAATATTCCATGAAGCGCTTGCCGGTGGCCGTGGAGCCGGTGAAGGCGATGCCATCCACGTCGGGATGCAGCCCGAGTGCCTGCCCTGCCTGCGCGCCCAGTCCCGGCACCACGTTGAAGACCCCGGGCGGAATGCCGGCTTCAGCAGCCAGTTCGGCCAGCCGCAGAGCGGTCAATGGCGACTGTTCGGCCGGCTTGAGGATGACGCTGTTGCCGGCGGCCAGCGCCGGTGCGACCTTCCAGCTGCCCATCAGCAGCGGATAGTTCCACGGCACCACGGCCGCGACTACGCCAAGCGGCTCGCGCGTGATGGTGGCGAGCACGTTGCCGCCGGTGGGCGCGATCTCGTCGTAGAGCTTGTCGATGGCTTCGGCGTACCACGCGAAGGTGCGCGCCGCTTCCGGAATGTCGTAGGCCAGCGTGTCGCCGATGGGCTTGCCCATGTCCAGCGTTTCCAGCAGGGCCAGTTCCTCGTGGTGCGTTTCGATCAGCGCGGCCAGGCGCAGCAGCACGGCCTTGCGATCGCGCGGTGCCAGCCCGGACCAGACGCCTTGCTCGAAGGCCTGGCGTGCCGCCGCGACGGCGCGGTCGACGTCGGCCGCGCCGCATGCCGCGACCTTGGCCAGCACGGCACCGGTGGCGGGGTTGATGGTGTCGAAGGTAGCGCCATTGGCTGCGTCGGTCCATTCGCCACCGATGTAGCCGCGGCTTTGCGGGCGCAGTGCCGCTGCCCGGGTCTGCCAGTAAGACTGGTCGCGAGTTTCGCTCATGGGGTTCCTCGTTTGGTTGACAGGGCCGCGGGCGACGGCAGCGTCTGCGTCAGGCCCGCGACCACGATCAGGGCGATGCCGGCCAGCGCCAGCGCGTCGGGCCAGCGGCCGAACCACAGCGCGCTGTAGACCAGCGCCAGCAGCAGGTGGAAATAGTTCAGCGGCGCCAGGCGCGATGCCGGGGCGCGCTGCAGGGCCAGGATCAGCAGCACCTGCGCCGCCGCGCTCATCAGCCCCATCGCCAGGATCGCCATCCAGTCGGCCAGGTCAGGCCACACCGGCGGCGGGAAGAACGGCGCCGGCACGCCGGTGGCAACCATGCAGATCAGCGCGGCAAAGCCGTATTGCACGCGCGCATCAACCTGCCCCGCCATGCGCCGCGTCAGCAGTTGCAGCATGGCGTAGGCCAGCGTGGCGGCCAGCATCAGCACGGTGCCAAGCCACGACACCGCGCCGCCGGGGCGTACGATCAGCAGCATCCCGCAGAAGCCCGCGCCTACCGCCAGCCACTGGCGCAGGCCGACCTTCTCGCCCAGCATCCACGGCGACAGGCCCACCACCATCAGCGGCGCCATGAAATAGATGGCGGTGGCTTCGGCCAGCGGCATCCACAGCAGCGCGGTCATGAAGCAGGTGCCGACCACCGCCAGCATCAGACCGCGCAGCACCAAGAGGCCGCGGTGCGGGGTGCGCCAGAAGCGCAGTTGGCCAGATCCGGCGAGCATGGCCACCGCCACTGCCAGCGTGGCGCCGTATCGCACCGCATTGAGGAACGGCGCGGGATAGCGGCCGACCAGGTGCTTGGCGGTGGCATCCACCGTGGCGAACAACGTCACCACGCACAGGAACAGCAGCCCGCCACGCCACCAGTCGGACCTGCCCGGCGCCGCGGCGGTCATGCGCCCGCCTGCGCGACCATTGCACCGAGCAGCACGTTGGCGCCGGCTTCCAGGTGCTCGGGGCGGGCGTCTTCCACTTCGTTATGGCTGATGCCGTCCTTGCAGGGCACGAAGATCATCGCGGTCGGGGTCACGCTGGCCATGTAGACGGCATCATGGCCCGCGCCGGTGACGATGTTCTGCTGGCTGTAGCCGCGCGCCACGGCCTCGCGGCGCACATGGTCGACCAGTTCCGGCGCGAACGGGGTCGGCGGGAAGTACTGCACGTCGTCGATCTTCACGTCGAACGCGGCACCGGTGGTCTGGCCCTGCGCCAGCGCCTCGCATGCGGCGCGGAAGCGGGCGTCCATCTCGGCCAGCTTGCCGGCGTCTTCGTGGCGCAGGTCGACCGTGAATCTGACCGCGCCGGGAATCACGTTGCGCGAGCCGGGGTGGAGATTGACCACGCCCACGGTGCCGCGGCCGTGCGGCGCGAAGTCATGGGCGATGCGCACCACTTCCTGCATCACGTGTGTGGCACCATAGAGCGCGTCACGGCGCAGCGGCATCGGCGTCGGGCCGGCGTGCGCTTCCATACCGGTCACGGTGACGTCGTACCAGCGCAGCCCCAGCGAACCGGTGACCACGCCGATCACGTTGTCCGCCGCTTCCAGCACCGGGCCCTGCTCGATATGCGCCTCGAAATATGCGCCCACCGGCCGCCCGCCCACTTCGTCGGTGCCGGCATAGCCGATGGCCTGCAGTTCGTCCGCCACGCGCTTGCCTTCGGTATCGGTGGCGTCCAGCGCGGTCTGCAGCGGGAAGATGCCCGCGAACACGCCCGAGCCCATCATCACCGGCACGAAGCGCGTGCCCTCCTCATTGGTCCAGATCGCCAGTTCGAGCGGCGCTTCGGTGGTCACGCCATGGTCGTTGAGCGTGCGCATGACTTCCAGCCCGGCCAGCACGCCGAAGCAGCCGTCGAACTTGCCGCCGGTCGGCTGGGTATCGATATGGCTGCCGGTCATCACCGGCGGCAGCGCGTCGTTGCGCCCGGCGCGGCGCCCGAAGATATTGCCGACGCGGTCCACCGTCACGGTCAGGCCGGCGTCGCGCATCCAGCCGCATACCAGGTCGCGGCCCTGACCGTCGAGTGCGGTCAGGGCCAGCCGCGCGTTGCCGCCCTTCGGCGTGGCGCCGATCCGTGCCAGGTCCATCAGCGATTGCCACAGGCGCTGGCCGTTGATGGCGATCTTGCTAGTCATTGCAGTTCTCCCAGTATTGGTGATTGCGCCATTCATTTCTTATGCGATCGCGGGTGCGAAACCTGCCAGGAATGCATCCAGCCCGCGCCCGATGGCCTCGACCTCGTAGCCGCCCTCCTGCACCACCACCGTCGGCAGGCCCAGCGCATGGATGCGCTCGCCGATGCCGCGGTAGCCGTCCATGCTGACCTTCAGGACGCTGATGGGATCGTTCTCGTAGGTATCGAAGCCCAGCGCCAGCACTACCGCCTGCGGGCGATAGTCGCGCAGCGCGTCCAGCGCACCGTCCAGCGCCGACAGGAATTCGGCGTCGCCGCTGCCGTGCGGCAGCGGGAAGTTGAGGTTGTAGCCATAGCCCGCGCCATAGCCGCGCTCGTTCGCATAGCCGGTGTAGAACGGGTAGTAGTCGGCCGGATCGGCATGCAGCGAAATCGTCATCACATCGGAGCGGTGATAGAAGATCTGCTGCGTGCCGTCACCGTGGTGCGCGTCGACGTCGAGCACCGCCACCTTGCCGAAGCGGGCCAGCAGCGTCTGCGCCGCGATGGCGGAGTTGTTGACGTAACAGAAGCCGGCCGCGCGATCGCTATGGGCGTGGTGGCCGGACGGACGGCACAGCGCGTAGGCCATGCCGGCGCCGTCCTGCCGCTCGCACACATGGCGTGCCGCCGCCACCGCGCTGTGCGCGCCGCGCAGGATCGCGCGCCAGCTGTCCGGGCCGAGCGGGCAGCTGAGGTCGCCCAGGTAGTAGCCCGCCTGCGCGATCACCGATTCGGTCGGGCACGCAGGCCGGCGCGGCTCGCCGACCTTGCCGTTGTGATACGGCGAAAGATTGGGCAGGACTTCGATGCCGGGCTCGAAGCCGGGGCGCGCCAGTTCCTGCCAGCGCGCGTAGGCGCTGGCGAGGAAGTCGAGATAGGCCGGACTGTGCACCGCCTCCAGCGGCGCGCGCCCGCAATCGGGCGGCGCCGCCAGTTCGATGCCGCGCGCGGCCAGCGCGCGCTGCAGTGCCGCCGCGCGGGCCGGCACGTCGGTCGGCGCGCACAGCCGCCCCGCGCGCATGAACTGGCGAGGCTCGTGCAGCAACTGATCATCCGAGAAGAAGGCACGCATGGTGTTGAGTGGTTGTGAAGAGAAGCGCCGGCTCAGCCTGCCGCCTGGCGCGCCAGCGCCGCCGCGCGGATGCCGGACAGGGTCATGCCCGGCGCGATGCCGTCGGGGTCGTAGCGCAGCTCCAGCAGCGCCGGCATGCTGTGCGTGCTGGCAAAGTCGAGCGCGCGGTCCAGCGCGGGACCGAATTCGGCGTCGCTGGCGACCACTTCGCCGTAGCCGCGGTAGGCGCGCGCCAGTTCGGCGAACTCGGGGTTCTCGAAGCCCAGCGCGATGGTCCGCCCGGGGAACTCGCGTTCCTGGTGGGCGCGGATCGTGCCCCAGATGCCGTTGTTGAACACCAGCACCACGATGCCGAGGCGGTACTGCATGGCCACGCCCAGCTCCTGCAGGTTCATCTGGAAGCAGCCGTCGCCCGCATAGCAGACCACGGTGCGTTCCGGACGCTCCAGCTTGGCCGAGATGGCCGCCGGCAGCCCGTAGCCCATCGAGCCCACGGTGGGCGCCAGGCTGGTGCCGACGCCCTTGTAGCGGTAATAGGTGTGCGGAAAGACCGCGTAGTTGCCGGCACCGACGGTGATGCAGGCATCGTCGGGCAGGCGCTCGCGCACAAGGCAGGCGGCCTGATTCAGGTTCAGCGGGCCTGGCGCGGGCAGCGCCTTCTGGCTGTCGAGGTAGTCGTGCCGCGCGCGCTCCACCAATGCGGCGCGATTGTGTTCTCGCGCCGGACGCAGGCCGTCCACCGCGGCCGCGAACGAGACGACGTCGGCAACGATAGGCACCTCCGCGCGGAACACGCGGCCCAGCTCCTCCGGATCGGGATACACATGCACCAGCCGCTGGCGCGGCAGCGGGCTTTCCACCACCGTATAACCCTCGGTGGTGGCCTCGCCCATGCGGGTGCCGACGGCGATCAGCAGGTCCGACTCGCGGATGCGCGCGCGCAGTGCCTCGCCCATGCCCCAGCCGACATGGCCGGCATAGTTGGAATGGTGGTTGTCGAAGCATTCCAGCCGGCGCCACGCCAACCCCACCGGCAGGCCGAAGCGTTCGGCGAAGCCTTCCATCTGCCGCATCGCCTCGGGGGTCCAGCCGGAGCCGCCGATCATCAGGAAGGGACGCTCGGCCTGTTCCAGCATCGCGGCCAGGGACGCCAGCGCGTGCGGCGCCGGGGCCGCGTGGCTGCGCACGTAGCGCGGCATATCGGCCACGGTGGCCTTGCCCCACAGCGTGTCCTCGGGCAACGCCAGCACCACCGGCCCGGGCCGGCCACTCGTCGCCACCGCGAAGGCGCGCGCGATGAACTCGGGGATGCGGTCGGTGCGGTCGATCTGCGCGACCCACTTGGCCATCTGGCCGAACATGCGGCGGTAGTCGATTTCCTGGAAGGCTTCACGCTCGTAGAAATCGTTGCCCACCTGCCCCACGAACAGGATCATCGGCGTGGAGTCCTGGAACGCGGTATGCACGGCAATGCTGGCGTTGGTTGCGCCGGGGCCGCGCGTGACGAAGCAAACGCCGGGCTCGCCGGTAAGCTTGCCGTGGGCTTCGGCCATGTAGCCGGCGCCGCTTTCCTGGCGGCAGACGATCGGCGTGATCGCGTCCTGGTGGTCGTACAGCGCATCGATGCATGGCAGGTAGCTTTCGCCCGGCACCAGGAATACGCGCCGCACGCCCTGGATGCGCAGCTGCTCGACAAGGATCTGGCCGCCATTGCGCTCGCGCAGGTTGTGATGGGCTTGGCTCATTGGCAACTTCCTCCGCCCGCGGCACCGGCCGCCGGCTTGATCTCGATCTCCACGAACACGCATTCGCCTTCGTGGGCGTTGATGACGTTGTGCTCGACGCCGGCCGGACGGTGGTAGGCCTGGCCGGCGATCAGCTGGCTGGTGACCTCGCCGGCCGGCGTCTGCAGGCGCAGCGCGCCAGTGGTCATCGGCACCACCACATAGTCGTAGCCATGGCGATGCTGGCCGGTCTCGGCGCCGGGCGCGAAGCGCCACTCGGTCACGACCACGCGCTCGTTGTCGACCTGCACCGTGCCGACTGCCCTGGGCCGGTCTTGCGGCGCGCTCACCGGTCCACCCCGCCCATGCACAGGTACTTGACCTCCAGGTATTCGTCGAGGCCGTACTTCGAGCCCTCGCGGCCCAGCCCCGACTGCTTGACGCCGCCGAACGGCGCCACCTCGTTGGAGATCAGGCCGGTGTTGATGCCGACCATGCCGTATTCCAGCGCCTCGGCGACGCGCCAGACGCGGCCGATATCGCGGCTGAAGAAATAGGAGGCCAGTCCGAACTCGGTATCGTTGGCCATCGCGATCGCTTCCTCGTCGGTGGAGAAGCGGAACAGCGGCGCGAGCGGGCCGAAGGTTTCTTCCCGGGCCACGCGCATGGCAGGGGTAACGTCGGCCAGGACGGTCGGTTCGAAGAAAGTGCCGCCCAGCGCATGGCGCTTGCCGCCGGCGAGCAGGCGCGCGCCCTTGCCAAGCGCGTCGGTGATATGCGACTCGACCTTGGCCACCGCATCCTCGTTGATCAGCGGGCCCTGCAGCACGCCCGGCTCGACGCCGTAACCGACCTTCAGCTTTGCCACCGCTGCCACCAGCTTTTCGGCGAATGCGTCATAGACCTTGTCGTGAACATAGAGCCGGTTGGCGCAGACGCAGGTCTGGCCGGCGTTGCGGTACTTGGAGGCAATGGCCCCCTCCACCGCGGCATCGAGGTCGGCGTCGTCGAACACGATGAAGGGCGCGTTGCCGCCAAGCTCCAGCGAAAGCTTCTTGATGGTGTCGGCGGATTGCCGCATCAGGATGCGGCCCACCTCGGTCGAGCCGGTGAAGCTGAGCTTGCGCACCACGGGGTTAGCCGTGAGTTCGCCGCCGATGGCGATGGCGTCGCCGGTGATCACGCTGAACAGGCCCGCCGGCAGCCCGGCACGCTCGGCCAGCACGGCCAGCGCCAGCGCCGACAGCGGCGTGTCTTCAGCCGGCTTGAGCACCATGGCGCAGCCCGCGGCCAGGGCCGGGCCGGCCTTGCGCGTGATCATGGCGAGCGGGAAGTTCCACGGCGTGATTGCCGCGCATACGCCGACCGGCTCCTTGACCACGACCAGGCGCTTGTCGTTGGCGGGCGTGGCCAGCACGTCGCCGCTGACACGCTTGGCCTCCTCGGCGAACCATTCGAGGAAGGAAGCGGCATAGACGACTTCGCCCTTCGCTTCCGCCAGCGGCTTGCCTTGCTCGGTGGTCATCAGCAGCGCGAGGTCGTCGGCATTGGCCAGCATCAGTTCGTACCAGGCGCGCAGCACCGCGGCGCGCTCGCGCGCGGTCTTGCGGCGCCAGCCAGCCTGTGCCGCCTGCGCGGCGTCGATGGCGCGGCGCGTTTCGGCCGCGCCCATGCCGGGCACGGTGCCGATCAGGGCGCCGCTGGCGGGATCGGTGACAGTGAAGGTGGCGCCGCTGTCCGCATCTTGCCAGCTGCCGGCGATATAGGCCTGCGCACGCAGCAGGCCGGAGTCCTTGAGTTGCATGGAATGTCTCGTTGGTATCGATGGGAGCGAACGCTTCAGCGCGTCAGTGCCTCGGCCAGGATGTCCAGGCCTTCGTTCATCACTTCGTCCTGGATCGTCAGCGGGAACAGGAAGCGGATCACATTGCCGTACACGCCGCACGACAGCAGCAGCAGGCCCTTTTCCAGCGCGCGGTTCTGCACCGTGCGCGTAAAGTCGGGATCGGGGCTGCCGTCGGCCTGGCGGAATTCCACTGCCACCATGGCGCCGACGCCGCGCACTTCGGCGATCTGCGGCACACGCGGGCGCAGGTTTTCCAGGCGCGCCATCAAACGCTGGCCCAGTTCGGCGCCGCGTTCGATCAGCTTTTCGCTTTCGAGCACGTCCAGCACCGCCAGCGCCGACGCCACCGCCAGGGGGTTGCCGGCATACGTGCCGCCCAGTCCGCCGGGCGCGGGAGCGTCCATCACCTCGGCGCGGCCGCACACGGCCGACAGCGGCATGCCGCCGGCCAGGCTCTTGGCCATGGTGGTCAGGTCCGGCGCCACGTCGTAGTGCTCCATCGCGAACAGCTTGCCGGTGCGGCCGAAGCCGGTCTGGACTTCATCGGCGATCAGCAGGATGCCGTGCTCATCGCAGACCGCACGCAGCGCGCGCACGAAATCGGTCGGCGCGACGTTGAAGCCGCCCTCGCCCTGCACGGGCTCGAAGATGATGGCCGCCACGCGCTTGGGATCGATGTCCGCCTTGAACAGGTGCTGCAGCGCCTTGAGCGAATCGTCGGTGCTGACCCCGTGCAGCGCGCACGGATACGGCGCGTGGTAGACCTCGCCCGGGAACGGCCCGAAGCCGATCTTGTACGGCGCGACCTTGCCGGTCAGCGCCATGCCCATCATGGTGCGGCCGTGGAAGCCGCCGGAGAATGCAATCACGCCCGGCCGGCCGGTGGCGGCGCGCGCGATCTTGATGGCGTTTTCCACCGCCTCGGCGCCGGTGGTGAAGAATGCGGTCTTCTTGGCGGAGCGGCCCGGCGCACGGCGGTTGATCTTCTCGGCCAGTTCGATATAGCTGGCGTATGGCACGATCTGGTAAGCGGTGTGGGTGAAGCGCCCCAGCTGCTTCTCGACGGCCTCGACCAGGCGCGGATGGCGGTGGCCCGTGTTGAGCACGGCGATGCCTGCGGCGAAGTCGATATAGCGCTTGCCCTCGACATCCCAGATCTCCGAATTCAGCGCGCGCTCGGCGTAGAAATTGCACATCACGCCCACGCCGCGCGGGGTGGCGGCGTCCTTGCGGCGAACCAGTTCGGCGTTCTTCATCACTTCTCTCCAGTTATTCTTGCGGTTGCGACGTGGTTGGTGCCCGCGCCGCTCAGGCGGCGGCGCGGATCAGAGTGGGGTCCCATTCCTTGCCGGGAATCGCGCCGATCAGGCGCTGGGTATAGGCGTGCTGCGGCGCGTCGAAGATCTGCCCCGGCGGGCCGGACTCGACCACGCGGCCCTTGTGCATCACGAGCACGTGGTGGCAGATCTGCGCGGCGACGCGCAGGTCATGGGTAATGAAGATCAGGCCGATATTCAGGCGCTTCTGCAGGTCGGCCAGCAGCTCCAGCACCTGCGCCTGCACCGAGACATCGAGCGCCGAGACCGACTCGTCGGCCACCAGCAGCTTGGGTTCGAGCGCCAGTGCCCGCGCGATGCCGATGCGCTGGCGCTGGCCGCCGGAGAACTGGTTGGGATAGCGGTCGAACGCGGACGCCTCCAGCCCCACCAGCTGCAGCAGTTCACGGGCGCGCGCCTGTGCGGCCGCCAGCGGCACGCCATTGGCGACCGGGCCATCGGTGATGATGCGACCCACCGTGTGGCGGGGATTGAGCGAGGCAAACGGATCCTGGAAGATCATCTGCACGTCGCGGCGCAGCGGGCGGAACTGGCGCTCGGACAGCCGGGCGATGTCCTGGCCATCGAACATCAGCGCGCCGCCATCGATATCCGTCAGGCGCAGCAGGCATTTGCCGATGGTCGACTTGCCCGAGCCCGACTCGCCGACGATGCCCAGCGTCTCGCCGCGGCGCACCGTGAAGCTGACGCCATCCACCGCATGCACCACGCGCTTCTTGGTGAAGAGCCCGCCGCCGGTCACATAGGTCTTGCGCAGGTCGCGCACCTCCAGCACGGTCTCGCTCTCGTTGCGCCCGCGCTCGCCGGCACGGCCGTGCGGCACCGCGCCGATCAGACGCTTGGTATAGGCATGCTGCGGGCGGTTCAACACCTGGTCGGCGCTGCCCATCTCCACCAGAACGCCCTTCTCCATTACCGCCACGCGATCGGCGATCTCGGCCACCACACCGAAGTCATGGGTGACGAACATCACGCCCATGCCCTTCTCGGCCTGGATACGGCGGATCAGGTCGAGGATCTGCGCCTGCGTGGTGACATCGAGCGCGGTAGTCGGCTCGTCGGCGATCAGCAGCGCCGGTTCGAGCGCCAGCGCCATGGCGATCACCACGCGCTGGCGCTGGCCACCCGACAGGCGGAACGGATAGGCATGCATCAGCGTCGCCGGATCGGGCAGGCCGACGAACTCCAGCAATTCGAGCACCCGGCGCGCACGCGCCTCGCCCGAACAGGCGTTGTGCACGCGCATGACCTCGGCGATCTGGTCGCCCACGGTCATCACCGGGTTCAGCGCGGACAGCGGCTCCTGGAACACCATGGCCATGTCCTTGCCGCGCATGCCGAGCAGCGTGGCTTCGTCCTGCGTCAGCAGGTCGCGGCCCTTGAACAGGATCTGGCCCTGCTCCGGCTTCAGGTAGGTTGGCAGCAGGCCCATGATGGCGTTGGCGCTCATCGACTTGCCAGAACCCGATTCGCCGACGATGCAGAGGATCTCGCCGGCATGCAGGTCATAGGAGATATCGCGCACCGCGTAGGGGCGGTCGCCGCCCGCGGGCAGCGCGATCGAGAGGTCGCGGATCGACAGCAGGGGCGCTTGGTCGCTGGTCTTCATCACAGTTGTCCTTTGCATTTCCAGGCGGGCGCTCACTCGCCGCGGCGGCGCAGCTGCGGGTTCATGGCGTCGTTCAGGCCCTCGCCGATCAGGTTGATCGACAGCACCGTCAGCAGGATCGCCACGCCGGGCCATACACTCATCCACCACGCTTCGCGGATCATGGTGCGCGCCGCGCCGATCATGAAGCCCCAGCTCATCATGTTGCGGTCGCCCAGCCCCAGGAAGGCCAGCGCCGATTCGGTCAGGATCGCGGTGGCGACCATGAACGAGGCCGACACGATGATCGGCGACATGGCATTGGGCAGGATCTGCGTGGCGATGATGCGCACCGGCTTCTGCCCGATCACCACCGCGGCCTGCACGAATTCGCGCTGCTTGAGCGACAGGAACTCGCCGCGCACCAGGCGCGCCACCGGTGGCCACGACACCACCGAGATGGCGGCGACGATGGAATAGATCGACGGGTTGAAGATCGCCACGATCACAACTGCCATGGCCAGCTGCGGAATGGTCTGGAAGAACTCGGTGATGCGCATCAGCGCATCGTCGACACGGCCGCCGCAATAGCCCGCGACCGCGCCCACGGCGATGCCGACGGCGAGCGCCACCGCGGTGGAGATCACGCCGACCAGCAGCGAGACCCGCGCGCCGTAGAGCATGCCGGCGGTGATGTCGCGCCCGAGCATGTCGGTGCCAAAAGGAAGCGCCGGGTCGGTGAACGGCTGCACCAGCGGCTCGGCCACCATCAGCCACGGCGACTCTTCGTAGAAGATCGGCGCAAGCACGGCAAGTGCCAGCACGCCCAACAGCACCAGCAGGCCGATCACCGCGCCATAGTTGCGGCAATAACGTTGCAGGAAGGCTTTCATGCGGTGGCTCCCTTGCCACCCGCGGCGATGCGGGGGTCGATAAAGCGGTAGATCACGTCGGTCACCAGGTTGAAGAACACCACCAGCGCCGAGGTCACGAAGAAGATGCCGAGCAGCAGCTGGTAGTCGCGCTGCAGCAGCGCATCGAACATCAGCCGGCCGATGCCCGGCCACGAGAACACGGTTTCGGTCAGCACCGCGCCGCCGGCCATCTGGCCCAGCTGGATGCCAGCGAAGGTGATCACCGGCAGCAGCGCGTTGCGCAGCATATGCACGCGGATCACGCGGCCAGCGGGAACGCCCTTGGCGCGCGCGGTCTTGACGTAGTCCATGCCCATCACCTCCAGCATGGAAGCGCGCGTCAGGCGCACGTACACGGCCATGAAGAAGCAGCCCAGCGACACCGTCGGCAGGATCAGGTGCAGCGCCACGTCCTTGACGCGGGCCAGGCCGGTGTAGCCGGCGCCGATGGTCTCCATGCCGAAGGCCGGCAGCCAGCCCAGCACCACCGAGAACAGGATGATGGCCATCAGCGACAGCCAGAACAGCGGCGTCGCATACAGCAGCAGCGCGCCCGACATCACCGCGCTGTCGATCCAGCGGCGCCGGTTCTCGTAGCGGGTGCGCGCCGCGATCACGCCGAGCAGCACGCCCAGCACGATGGAAAAGAGAAACGCCCCGCTCATCAGCAGGAAGGTCGCGGGCAGCCGGTCGAGGATCAGGTCCAGCACCGGCAGGTGGTTGCGGTATGAGTAGCCCAGGTCAAGCTGCGCCACGCCCTTGAGATAGATGCCAAGCTGGGTCATCACGGGCTGGTCGAGCCCGAACTGCTCGCGCAGCTGGTTGACGAAGGCGGCGTCGCCGGCACCGGCTTCGCCCGCCATCACGGTGGCCGGGTCGCCCGGCGCCATCCGGATCAGGAAGAAGTTGATGACGACCACGCCAAGGACGACCACGACGGCCTTTCCGAGACGGGCGCCAAGAAAGGATAGAAAGTTCACGGCTTGCTCCACGCTGGCGGCCGGGCTGGCCACCACGGCACTGGGATGCAGCTGGCCCTCGCCGTTCCCCATGCGGGGCGCGGCGATGGCAGCGGATTTCAGGCTTCAAGATTGCCTGCCCGCGCCGGCTCGGGCGCGGGCAGTGGCTCCGGTCTCGCTCAGTTCTTCTCGAGCGAGACGTTGTCGAAGGACTCGTTCAGGCCGATGGCGGTGGTCACGAGGTTCTTGAAATGCTTGCGATACAGCGTGGGGAACTCCACCTCGAACAGGTTGGCGTTGGCCACGTCGGTCACCAGGATCTTCTGCAGCTCGCTGTACAGCTTCTGGCGCTCCGCGGTGTCCATGGTCGAGCCGGCCTTGGCCCACAGCTCGTCAGCCTTCGGATTGCTGTAGCCCTGCACGTTGGCGAACGGCGTGCCTTTGACGATATTGCGCGTCACGTAGAGCCGCTCGACGCCCAGCGCGGGGTCGCCGTACTGGTAGGTGTAGGTCGTGGTCAGGTCGAATTCCCAGTTGCTGACGCGTGCCGACCAGGTGCCGGCGTCGGCCGATTCGATGCTGACCTTGAAGCCGAGCTGCTCGAGCATCTGCTTGACGTACTCGTCTAGGCGATCCCAGTTGGCGCCGTACGAGGTCGACAGGATCTTGACCGGATACTTGCCCACGTCAACGCCCGACGCCTTGACCAGCTCGCGCGCCTTCTTCAGGTTGAAGTCGTACTCGGGCATGTTCTTGTCGAAGAACAGCGTGGTCGACGAGAACGGGCTGACCGCCGGCTTGCCCATGCCGAAGAAGATGTTGTTGACGATCATCTTGCGGTTGAGCACGTGCATCACGGCCTGGCGCACCTTGACGTTGTCGAACGGCGGCTTGCGCTCGTTGAGCAGCATGCTGGCCATCGGCGAGAACATTTCCCAGCCCTTGGTGGTGTACTCCACGTTGGGCAGCGCGCGCAGGCGCTTGACGTCGACGTTGTCGACATCGCCGCCGCGCAGCACCTGCACGTCGCCCTTCTCGAAGGCCACGGCGCGCGAGGCGGAATCGGGGATCACGTAGAACACCAGCTCATCCAGGTAGGGCTTGCCCGCCTTCCAGTAGTTGGGGTTCTTCGCCAGCTTGATATAGGCGCCCTTCTTCCACTCCTTGAACATGAAGGGGCCGGTGCCGACCGGCTTCTGGTTGGCCGGGTTGTTGCGGTAGTCGGTGCCGTCGTAGATGTGCTTGGGCATCATCGGCATGGTGCCGGTCTCGAACATCGAGATAAACGGCGGGAACGGCTCCTTGAGCTTGATCTCGACGGTGCTGTCGTTGACCGCGCGGATCGACGCCATGTACTTGTTGATGACCGCGCGCGTGCGCACGTGCACGTCGCGCAGCATCTTGTCGATCGAGAACACTACGTCGGCGGACGTGAACGGCTTGCCGTCATGCCATTTCACGCCCTTCTGCAACTCGAAGGTGTAGGTCAGGCCGTCCGGCGAGATGGTCCACGACTTGGCCAGCTCCGGCTGCGGCTTCAGGTCGGCGCTGTAGGTCAGCAGGCCCTGGTAGATCTTGCCGGCGACGTACTGCGTCGGCGCCTGCGAGTTCATCGCGCTCACCAGGATCGGCGGCTCGGGCTGGACGATACCGGACAGCGTGCCGCCCTTGGTCTGGGCAATGGCGTTACCTGCCGGCAATGCCAGCGGCAGCAGCGACAGGCCGGCGGCGGCAAGCGCCATCGAAAATGCTCTCTTGGTCAGGCGCATCGTGAATCGGTTCATCGGGCAGTTCCTCAGTTTGGCTCGGATTGGCTCGGAGCAGTGATGACTTTGGGATGGCAAGCCGGTTGTGCTTGCGCGCGGCTTCTTCAGGCCGCGTCGCCGGCCGGTTCCACGCCGCACCAGTCCACCAGGAACTGGGCCAGCGTCGTGGTCACTCGCACCATGCTTTCCAGCGACACCGATTCGTCGATGCCGTGGATATTGCGGGCCTCGGGGCCGTAGCAGGTCACCGGCGTTTCCAGGCCGATGCGGAAATGCCGGGCATCGGTGGTTGCCGTGGTCGCCTCGCGGCGGATCGGCGTGCCATTGACCTTGCGGTGCGCTTCGCCCAGCGCCTGCATGCTGGGCACGTCGAGATCGAATTCGCAGCCGGGGGCGTGGAAGCCTTCATAGCGGATGCGCAGTTCGAGGTTGCTGGCCAGGCGCTCCACGGTGGCGCGGATGCGCGCTTCCACAGTGGCCTTGGCCTCGTCGATATCCATGCTGGGGAAGAAGCCGATGCGCACGCCCAGCGTGCAGGTGCACGGCACCGACGAGTTCCACTCGCCGCCCTGGATCTGGCCGAGATTGAAGTTGATCGGGTGGGCGTGGTCGCGGTAAGCCGCCGGGCGGTGCTCGGGGCGGTTCCATTTGGCCTCCAGCTGGCGCAGGTCTGCCATCACCGCGATGCCTGCCTCGACCGGGTTGACGCCGCTGGTCATGTAGGCCGCGTGCGCCGGCTTGCCAGTCAGCTCGATGAACATCCAGAACACGCCGACCTGCGCGCTCATCAGGCTCTCGCCCAGCGGCTCGGGAATGATCACGGTGTCGAAAGATGCCAGCTTGCCGGCCCCAACCGCGCTGCGCAGCGCCGCCACCGTGGCCAGCGCGCCATTGCCGGTGTTCTCTTCTTCCAGCACGGCATTGAAGCCGACCGCCCCCGCCGGCTGCAGGCCCAGGCTGGCAAGCGCCTTGAACGCGGCCAGCGCGCACACGATGCCGCCCTTCATGTCGCCGGCGCCGCGGCCATAGAGCCAGCCATCCTTAACCACCGGCGCGAACGGCGACTGGCTCCACATCGATTCCGGACCGGTCGGCACCACGTCGAGATGCCCGTTGAACAGCACCGAGCGCCCGCCCTTGCCGCTGGGCCGGTGCGTCGCCAGCAGGTTGTAGCGGCCGCCGTCCGGGCAGCACGCCGGCGAGTACATCGGCAAGTGGCGGATGTCCTCGGTGCGCAGCGCGATGCGCTCGGAAGCCAGGCCCAGTTCGGCCAGCGCGCCCTCGATGAAGTCCGCCGCGGGCTGCTCTTCGCCCGACGGGCTCCTGGCGGCCACGAAGCCGGACAGCTTCTCGACCATATAGGGCAAGAGTTCACGCACGGCCTGCGAGAGTTCAGCGGTGGTGGGTACCGCCGCCTGTACGGGGGACAGACTGACCGTGAGGGAATCGGGACCTGACATGAAAACTCTCCTGGCGAGGGGGACGCATGAGGGGGACGCATCAAGGGGACGCAAAGCCAACGCATCGATCGGCAATCACGAAAAATTTCTCGATGACGCCAACCACGGATGGAAAATTAAACGATCGTTGGTACCATACATAGATCCATATTCACGATATTTGCTGGAGCCACTTTGAAGGAAACGATTCTGTCCGAGTTGTTGCTGCAGCGATTGGAGCGCCCGGCGGGAACGCAGGCGGACCGCAACGGGACGCATATGAACCGCCAGCTGTATGAGCTGATTCGCCAGGAAATCCTTGCTGGCTCTATCTCCGCGGGCAGCAAGCTGCCCGCATCGCGGCTGCTGGCGACGGAGATAGGGGTTTCCCGCAATACCGTTTTGTACGCGTATGAGCAGTTGCTGGCAGAAGGCTACGTCACCGCATCGACCGGACGTGGCACCTTTGTCTCGCAGACTTTTCCCGACCATAGTGCATTGCACAAGCCTGGTGCCCGGATTGGCACCACGCCTGTGCCCGCAGTGCAGCAAAATTCAAACCGTTTCGATCTGTCACGGCGCGGGATGCACCTCGTGTCCAACGCCGGCGCGTCGGATCGGCAGTGGGGCGCCTTCATGGCGGGCGTGCCCGATGTCTCGCTGTTCCCGCACGCGACCTGGGCCCGGCTGCTGAACAAGCACTGGCGCAACCCGCGTCCGGAACTGCTGACCTATGCCCACCACGGCGGCTATATGCCGCTGCGGCGCGTGCTGGCCGAGCACCTGCGGCTGGCGCGCGCGGTGCGCTGCGAGCCCGAGCAGATCATCCTGACCACCGGCATCCACCAGGCCATCGACCTGATCGCGCGCCTGCTGGCCGATCCGGGCGACAAGGCATGGATGGAAGACCCCGGCTACTGGGGCACGCGCAGCCTGCTGACCAACGCGGGCGTCGACGTGATCCCGGTGCCGGTGGATGACGAAGGCATCGCGCCCGATGCCGCCACGCTGCAGGACCCGCCCCGCTTTATCTTTGCCACCCCCTCGCACCAGTACCCGCTCGGCACGGTGATGAGCCTGACGCGCCGGCGCATGCTGCTGGAATATGCGCGGCAGCGCGGCGCCTGGATCGTCGAGGACGACTACGACAGCGAGTTCCGCTTCGAGGGCAGGCCGCTGGCTTCGCTGCAAGGCCTGGACGAGCACGACCGGGTCATCTACATGGGCACCTTCTCCAAGACGCTCTTCCCCGGGCTGCGCATGGGCTTCATGGTGCTGCCCAAGCCGCTGGCGCCGCATTTCGCCACCGGCCTGTCGGAACTGTTCCGCGAGGGACAACTGATGCAGCAGGCGGTGCTGGCGGACTTTATCGAGGAAGGCCACTACGCCACGCACCTGCGCCGCATGCGCCAGCGCTATGCGCAGCGCCAGGGGCTGCTGCGCGAGGCCATTGCGAAGCGCTTCGGCCAGGACTGGCCCACCTCCACGCATGAGGCCGGGCTGCACCTGGTGATGCACTTGCCGCCGGGCGCCGACGATCTCGGCATCAGCATGGCGGCGCGTACGCAGGGCCTGTCGGCGCGGCCGCTGTCGCGCTACTACAGCAACGAGCAGCGGGCGCGGCAAGGGCTGCTGCTGGGCTACGCCTGCGTACCGGAGGACGACATCGGCCCCGCCTTCCACAAGCTGGCCGAAGTCATCGAACCCGCCATGGATCACCTGGCCCGCACGCGCCAGCCGCCGCGCGAGTTCAGCGCGCGCATCAACAACGAAGCATGGAGCGGTGCATAAGGCAAGCACGTGAAGCCGGGCGCAAGGCGTGGTGCCACCGCGCCGGCGCCGATTGGCTCTTATCACCATGCGCGGCCTTGCCATAGCATTCGTGGCTGCGCCCAAGCACTCTCCCCCGCTCATCCACGCAACCGGAAAGACCCTCGATGGCAACCGTGCAAGACCCCTCCGCCCTGCTGGCCGAACTGGCCGGCGTTCTCGACTCCGCCGGCCTGCAAGTTGGCGATGCCATCGAAACCCGCTTCCGCAAGGACTGGTACGCGCCGCTCGATCCCCAGCCGCCGATGGCGGTGGCGCGGCCGCGCAGCACGGCCGAGGTGTCGGCGGTGCTGGCGATCTGCAATCGCCACCGGCAGCCGGTGGTGCCGCAGGGCGGCCTGACCGGCCTGGCGGGCGCCGCCACGCCCGCCGGCGGCGAACTGGTGCTGTCGCTCGAGCGCATGCGCGGCGTGGAAGAGATCGACGCGCAGGCCGGCACCATGACCGTGCTGGCCGGCACCACGCTGCAAGCCGTGCAGGACGCTGCGCGCGCGGCGGACTGGCTCTTTCCGGTGGACCTGGGCGCGCGCGGCAGTTGCCAGATCGGCGGCAATATCGCCACCAATGCGGGTGGCAACCGCGTGATCCGCTACGGCATGATGCGCGAGCAGGTGCTGGGCCTTGAAGCGGTGCTGGCCGACGGCACCGTGGTCAGCTCGCTCAACAAGATGCAGAAGAACAACGCCGGCTACGATCTGGGCCAGCTCTTTATCGGCAGCGAAGGCACGCTCGGCGTGATTACGCGCGCCGTGCTGCGGCTCGCGCCGCTGCCAGGCTGCACGCAGACCGCGCTGTGCGCGCTGCGCAGCTACGAAGACGTGGTGGCGCTGCTGCGTCATGCGCAGCGCCGCCTGTCCGGCCGCGTCTCGGCCTTCGAGGCGATGTGGGCCGATTTCTATGACCTGGTGACAACGCGCGTGCCCGGCGTGCGCGCCCCCCTGCCGGCCGGCTCGCCGTTCTATGTGCTGGTCGACCTGCAGGGCAATGACGCCGACCAGGACGCCGCGGCCTTCGAATCCATGCTGGAAACGGCGATGGAAGCCGGCCTGATCACCGACGCCGCGGTGGCATCCAGCGAGAAGGAAGCCGAGAGCTTCTGGAAACTGCGCGACGCGGTCGCCGAGTTCCCCGTGATGTGGGCGCCCAATGCCGCCTACGACGTCAGCCTGCCGATCGGCCAGATCGGCCGCTTCGCCGAGAGCCTGCGCGCGGCGGTGCTGGCGCGGTGGCCGCACGCCGAGCTGGTCAACTTCGGCCATGTGGGCGACAGCAACCTGCATGTCAGTGTCTATCTGCCTGGCGCGACCGCAGAAAATTTTCCGGAGCATGAGATCAGTGAGGTGCTCTATCCGAAGGTGCGCGAATTCGACGGCAGCATTTCCGCAGAGCACGGCATCGGCACGCACAAGAAGCCCTTCCTCGGGCATTCGCGCACGCCGGCGGCGCTGGGGTTGATGCGCTTGCTTAAGCGTTCGCTGGATCCGAATTTGATTCTGTGTCCGGGGCGGGTGATTGACGTGGAATGATTAGCCGCCGAATATTTCAATTTAATGCCGTTTCGGCATTTTTGGCATATTCGGCTCGATGACGCCCCTCTGCGATCGCGCGGTTGTTTAAGGCCCGACTTTGGTGCGCGTGAGAATTAAGCGCCGCAAATGGCGTATGCCAGATTGAAATGACTTTGACGCGACATTTCCATTTATATGTAGGTACTTAATAGATTTCCATAGCTTTCCATAGCTTTCCCAAAAAGGTGTTGCTGGCGCGCATCGTGTGTTTTTTACAAAACCTTTGCGCAGACCTAAACAATCGGCCACCATTCGTTCCGCAGAAAAATAAGACGAGAACGGGGAATCTTAAGTGGACGATGCTTTACTTCAATACCTGACCGAGCGTCACGCCTCAATACAATGGCGTGATTTCATCGAAGCCTTGGTCGAGGAAATGTCCGCACAACTGAGCGATGCCGGCGTGACCGCGATCATGGCAGCGGCCGGCGCCCGTTTCGCCGCACGTTTCCCGCTCGGCGCCTGCAATACGGTTGAAGATC
Organism: Cupriavidus sp. P-10; assembly: GCF_003402535.2. Classification (NCBI taxonomy): domain Bacteria; kingdom Pseudomonadati; phylum Pseudomonadota; class Betaproteobacteria; order Burkholderiales; family Burkholderiaceae; genus Cupriavidus; species Cupriavidus sp. P-10. The sequence continues at coordinate 899,986 of NZ_AP025171.1, read as the reverse complement.
TCGAACGCGCCATCGCACAGACCTGGCTGGACATCGACTGGGGTTGGACCAGCATTTCCGACACCGGCGATGCCCTGCTCGTGCGCCACCACTGCGCGCCCCGCTCCCGGCCGGATGATGGCATTGCCGCGCCCTGGCAGGCCGCATTCCTGACTGGCGCCTACCAGCACTGGTTCCAGTCGCTCGGATCGCCCGGCTTGCTGCAGGTTACGCCAGCGTCACCATTCGATGCGACCGGAAGCATGAGCTTCCGGCTCGGACGCTGAACAGCCACAGGTTCCACCACCCCAGTCCATTGATTCCGTAGCCGTGCCGCGTTCCTGCCCGGGGCGCGGGCGATTTCCTGTTGCCATGAGCCAGTCCGACGATCTGTCCAAGCTGTTCAGCCGCTTTGGTGGCCACCCCGAGACCTACCGCGAAATTGTCCGCGAGGACGCTGCCGAAGAGGCCCAGCAGCGTTGGCCATTGCTCGCTGCGCTGCGGGTAGATCGCAACACAGTGGTGCCGCCGGTGCAGGCACTGGGGATCGGCATGCCGGTGGCGCCCGCCGCCGCGCAGCCGGTCGTTGCCGCGCCGGTCCAGCCGCCGGTCCAGGCCGGCGCGCCCCATCCGGTCCTGAACACGCCAGCACAGCCCTTGCAACCCGCTGGCTGGGCGAATGCCCCGGCAACCGCCGATGTCGCCGCGGAACCCCGGCCGGCCGCTGCCGCGCCCGCTGCCGCCCCAAGACCCGCCGGCCATACTCCGCTGACCCAGGTCTTCGCGCGGCTTGAGGGCCAGGCCATGCCGGCGGCGCAGCCGGAGCACACGCCGGCCCGCCGTTCCTTCCTCGATCGCCTGAAGCGCAGCTGAGCATCCGTCCGTGAAAATCGTAGCCGTTGTCTCCGCCAAGGGCGGAGTTGGGAAAACGACGTTGTCGGCCACGCTCGCCGATACGCTGGCGCAGGCCGGCAATCGTGTCCTCGCCATCGACCTCGACCCGCAGAATGCGCTGCGCCTGCACTTTGGCATGCCGGTGCAGGACGTCGCCGGCCACGCCCGCGCCACGCTCGCCGGCGAGCGCTGGCTCGAAAGCATCTGGCCGGGCGGGCGCGCACTGGTGATGCCGTTTGGCAGCCTCAACGAGTCCGACCGCGCCACCTTCGAGCAGCACCTGGCCACGCATCCGAACTGGCTGCGCACCCAGCTGGGCGCGCTCGGGCTGGCCGAAGACGACATTGTCGTCATCGACACCCCGCCCGGCCCGTCGCCCTACATGCGGCAGGCACTGTCGTGTGCGCACGTCTGCCTGGTGGTGACGCTTCCGGATGCGGCGTCGTACGCCACCCTGCCGCTGATGGACGACCTGATCCGTACCTACTGCGAGCGCCGCTCCGACTTCCTCGGCCACGCACTGGTCATCAACCAGGTCGACATGGCGCGCCAGCTGAGCAAGGACGTGGTGCAAGTCCTGCGCAACCAGCTGGGCGATCGCGTCCTCGGCGTCATCCACCAGGACCAGGCCGTCCCGGAGGCGCTGGCGCACGACTGCACCGTCGTTGAACGCAGCCCGCACAGCCAGGCCGGGCAGGACATCCGCCGCTGCGCCACCTGGCTGCGCGGCAGGTTGCAGGCCACCCCCCAAGCCACCCCACAAGCCACCCTTCAAGAGCAAGCCTGATGACTTCCCCGAAGCCTTCCAGGCCCGCCAGCGCGCCGGCGTCGCCGAGGAGCGGCCTGGCCCAATGGCTGGCGGACCTGCCGTTCGACAACGTCGCCGGCCGCACGGCGGGGCTGCTGCTCGGCCTGCTGCTGTTCGCGATCGTCGTGACCGTGCCGCTGGACTTCTGGCAGCAGGTCGGCTTTGCCGCGGCCTGCTACCTGATGGCCGTATGGCTTTCCCGGACCAGGGGCCACCTCGCCACGCTGATGATGGTGATCCTGTCGCTGGCCGCCACCAGCCGCTATATGTACTGGCGCTTGACCGAGACCACGGCCTTCGAGTCCTGGGTCGACATGGCCTTCGGTGCCGGGCTGCTGGCGGCCGAGGCCTACGCCTTCGTGGTGCTCGTGCTTGGCTACTTCCAGACCGCATGGCCGCTGCAGCGCAAGCCGCTGCCGATGCCGCGGGACCTGGCGGAGTGGCCGACGGTGGACATCTTCATCCCGACCTACAACGAGCCGCTGTCGGTGGTGAAGCCGACGGTCTTCGCGGCAATGTCGCTCGACTGGCCGCGCGACAAGATCAACGTCTACGTGCTGGACGATGGCCGCCGCGAAGAATTCCGCGCCTTCTGCGAGAAGGTCGGCGTCAGGCACCTGACGCGCGACAATAACCGCCACGCCAAGGCCGGCAACATCAATGCGGCGCTGACGCAGACCAGCGGCGAGTATGTCGCGATCTTCGACTGCGACCACATCCCGACGCGTTCCTTCCTGCAGCTCTGCATGGGCTGGTTCCTGAAGGACCGCAAGCTGGCCATGCTGCAGACGCCGCACTACTTCTTCTCGCCCGACCCGTTCGAGAAGAACCTGCGCACCTTCCAGGACGTGCCCAACGAGGGCGAGCTGTTCTACGGGCTGGTGCAGGACGGCAACGATTTGTGGGACGCCACCTTCTTCTGCGGCTCCTGCGCGATCATCCGGCGCGCGCCGCTGCTGGAGGTTGGCGGCATCGCGGTCGAAACCGTGACCGAGGATGCCCACACCGCGCTGAAGCTGCACCGGCTGAAGTACAGCACCGCCTACCTGGCCATCCCGCAGGCCGCGGGGCTGGCCACGGAAAGCCTGTCCGGCCACGTTGGCCAGCGCATCCGCTGGGCCCGTGGCATGGCGCAGATCTGCCGCATCGACAATCCGCTGCTCGGGCCCGGCTTGTCGCTGCCGCAGCGGCTGTGCTACCTGAACGCGATGCTGCATTTTTTCTACGGGCTGCCGCGGCTGGTGTTCCTGACGGCGCCGCTGGCGTACCTGCTGTTCGGCGCGCACGTCATCAATGCGCAGGCGCTGAGTATCGCCATCTTTGCGCTGCCGCACCTGTTGCACGCGAACATGACGAACTCGCGCATCCAGGGCCGCTTCCGGCATTCGTTCTGGAACGAGGTCTACGAGTCGGTGCTCGCGTGGTACATCATGCGGCCGACGCTGGTCGCCTTTATCAACCCGGCGGCGGGCAAGTTCAACGTGACGCCCAAGGGCGGCGTCATCGAGGAGGCGTACTTCGACTGGATCATCTCGCGCCCCTACCTGGTCCTGCTGGTATTCAACCTGCTGGGCTTCGGCCTGGGCATCTGGCAGCTCGCAGCGGGCAGCCATGGCATGCCCGATGAAGCGATCACGGTGGTCCTGAACCTGTTGTGGACCGCCTACAACCTGATCATCATCGGCGCATCGATCGCGGTGGCAAGCGAGACGCGGCAGGTGCGCGAAGCGCACCGCGTCGCCATGAAGCTGCCCGCGACGCTGCGCTTCGACGACGGCCGCGCCGTGACCTGCGAGACCGTGGACTTTGCCGAGCGCGGCATCGGCATCCGGCTGCCCCAGGGCGTGGTGGCGCGTGTCGGTGAGAGGGTCGGGGTCTCGCTATACCTGCAGAACGCCGAGCATGTGTTCCCGGCCCATGTGGTATTCCAGGGGCAGAACCATACCGGCCTGCGCCTGGAGCAGATGACCCCCGCGCAGGAAATGGCCTTCATCCAGTGCACCTTCTCCCGGGCCGACGCATGGCTCGATTCCTGGGGCGCCAAGCGGCACGACACGCCGCGGCTGGCGCTGGGCCAGATCATGCAGATCGGCCTGCTTGGGTTCCGCAACGTGACCTTCCACCTTGGCCGTGAGCTGCGCAAGCTGATGCGGCGCGGAGAGGCGGCACGCACCTGAAACGCCTGCTCCGCGATCCCCGGCTTTTTGCTTGCAGTGGCTCCGCCCGACCCTGTCGGCCGCATCCGATCCCATACCCAACCTGGCAACAAGGAATTCGCCTGAATCATGACGCCGCCCACTCCGGTCCGCAGCCTGCTCGCCCGTTGCGTCATTCCCCTGCTCGCGGCTAGCGCGTGCGCTGCAGCGCAGGCGCAGCCGCGCGCGCCGCAGGGGGTTGGCGCCGCCCCTGCCACGACATCTGCCACGACCACTGACACGGCTGGTTCCGGCGTTCCCGCTGCCCGCTCTGGCAGCCGCGTCGTGTCGATGACGCTCAAGCAGCTCGGCGCGGATCTTCCATTCCAGCTGCGTGGCGTGGATGGGATCAACGGCGTGCCCTTTTCCGTACGCGCGGACGAGGTCGTCACCGGTGCGCGCCTGAAGCTGCGCTACAGCTACTCCCCCGCTTTGCTGCCGCAGATCTCGCACATCAACGTGCTGGTCAACGGCGAGGTCGCGCAGACCGTGCCCGTGCCGCGCGACACGGCCGGCAGCAACCTGGAGAAGGACCTGACGCTGGAGCCGCGGCTGATCACTGAATTCAACCGGCTCAACCTGCAGCTGATCGGCCACTACACCACCGATTGCGAAGACCCGTTCCATTCGAGCCTGTGGGCCACGGTCAGCAACAGCAGCGTGCTGGAACTCACGGTGACGCCGATGGCGCTGGCCAATGACCTGGCACTGTTGCCGCTGCCTTTCTTCGACCGCCGCGACGTCCGGCGACTGAAGCTGCCGTTCGTGTTCGCCGGCTCGCCATCGCCGGCGGCGCTGGAAGCGGCGGGCGCGGTGTCGTCGTGGTTCGGCGGACTGGCGGGCTACCGCGGCGCCACCTTCCCGGTTTCGCTCAACCAGGTGCCGGCCGGCGGCAACGCCGTCGTGTTCGCCACGCAGCAGGAACGCCCGGCCGGCATCGAGCTGCCGCAGCTCGATGGCCCGACCCTGGCGGTCGTGCCCCATCCCAATGACCCCGGCAGCAAGCTGCTGCTGGTGCTGGGCCGCGACAGCGCCGAATTGAAGACCGCCGCGCGCGCGCTGGTGCTTGGGGCGAAGGCCTTGTCGGGTCCGCGCGCCACCATCACGAGCCTTGAAGCGGTGGCACCGCGCAGGCCTTACGATGCCCCGAACTGGCTGCGCAGCGACCGCCCGGTGCGCTTCGGCGAGCTGATGCCGGTGGAGCAGCTCAACGTATCCGGCTATCAGCCGGACCTGGTGCGCGTGAACTTCCGCGTGCCGCCCGACCTGTTCGGCTGGCGCTCGCGCGGCATCCCGATCGACCTGCGCTATCGCTACACGCCGCGCCCGACGTTGGACAAGTCCACGCTGAACGTCAACGTCAACCGCCAGTTCCTGCGCGCGTACACACTGCGCTCGCTCAAGGACGATCAGGGCAAGGCTTCCGAACTGGTCGCGCGCGTGCTGCCCGACGGCTCGGTGCCGGCACGCCACACGCTGCACCTGCCCCTGTTCATGCTGCCGGCGCAATCGCAGCTGCAGTTCCACTACTACTACGACTACCTGAAGCAAGGCGCCTGCAAGGACGTGCTGGTCGACAACGTGAAGGGCGCCATCGACCCGGATTCGACCATCGACATCTCGGGCCTGCCGCACTTCATCGCCCTGCCCGACCTGGCCGCCTTCGGCAACAGCGGCTTCCCGTTCACGCGGCTGGCCGACCTGTCGGAGACCGCGGTGGTGCTGCCGGCAACGCCATCGGCGGAGGACTATTCGACCTACCTGACGATGATGGGCCGCATGGGCGAGTCGACCGGCTACCCGGCGACCGGCGTCAGGATCGCCGCGCCCGCCGAGGTCCAGCAGGTGGCCGACCGCGACCTGCTGGTGATCGGCACCGCGCAGAGCCAGCCCTTGCTGACGCAATGGGCGGACCAGATGCCGGTGTCGCTGGCCAGCGCGGGCAAGCGCTTCACGCTGACGGGGGTCTATGACACCGTCATGGGCTGGTGGAACGGTGCCGACGGCAATCGCAACCGCCCGGTCGAAGCGAACCTGTCGCTCAACAGCCCCGGCACCGATGCGGCGCTGGCCGGGTTCGAGTCGCCGCTGGCCGCCGGCCGCAGCGTGGTCGCCATCACCAGCAACACGCCGGGCGGCCTGCATGCCGTCACCGATACCCTGCTCGACGCCGAGCGCCTGCCGCGGGTACAGGGCAGCCTGGTGCTGGTGCGCGGCACGTCGGTCGACAGCCTCGCGGCGCAGCAGAACTACCATGTTGGCAAGCTCAATCCCTGGACCTATGTGCACTGGTGGCTGTCGCAGCGGCCGTACGCGATGGCGCTGATGCTGGCGCTGGCCACGCCGCTGCTCGCCGCCGTACTGTTCCTGATGCTGCGCCAGCGCGCCAGGCGCCGCAAGGCAGGCCAGGCATGACCCCGACCGGGCCCGACCCGCGCCGCCGCGCGCTGCTCGGCGCGGGCGCCATCGTCACGCTGGGCGCGGTTGCCGGCGCATTGCCGGCTGTCGCAGCCGCCCCCGCGCGTACCGCCTGCCCGTGGCCGCTCTACGAGCAGTTCCTCAGCCGCTTCATGCAGGCCGACGGGCGCGTCATCGACCCGTCCGTGCGCGAGCAGCACAGCACCTCCGAGGGCCAGTCCTACGCGATGGTGTTCGCGCTGATCGCCAACGACCGCGCCACCTTCGACAAGGCATGGCAATGGAGCGTGGCCAACCTTGGCGGCGGCAATCTCGCCGACAAGCTGCCCGCCTGGCGCTGGGGCAAGCGTGACGACGGCTCATGGGGTGTCCTGGATGCCAACCCGGCCTCGGACGCCGACCTCTGGTACGCGTACGCACTTGCAGAAGCCGCGCGGGCCTGGAAGGCGCCCGCCTATGCGCAGGCCGCGCGCGCGCTGCTGCGCCTGGTCGCGAAGCACGAGGTGGTGACGTTGCCCGGCTTCGGCCCCATGCTGCTGCCCGGCAAGCAGGGCTTTGTCCATGACCAGGCGGAAAACACGCGCGTATGGCGTCTCAACGCCAGCTACCTGCCCGTGCCGCTGCTGCGCCGGCTGGCCGCGTTCGACCCCGCCGGGCCCTGGGGCGCGCTGGCGAACCAGGTGCCCGCGATGGTGCAGGCGGTGGCCCCGCGCGGCATCGTGCCGGACTGGTCCGCATACCAGTCCAGGCCGGGCCAGCCGGCGGGCTGGGGCATCGATCCGGACAAGGGCGATGTCGGCAGCTACGACGCCATCCGTGTCTACCTGTGGGCCGGCATCACGCCCAAAGGCGACGCCGCGTCGCGCCGGCTGATGCAAACGCTCGCCCCGGTCGCGCAGCTGATGCAGGGCCGGCAGGCGCCGCCGGAAAAAATGCGCGCCGCCACCGGTGCGCTTGCAGGCGAAGGCCCGGCCGGCTTCTCGGCCGCGCTGCTGCCTTTCCTGCAGGCTGCCGGCTCGCCGGTGGCGACAGTGCAGCGCGCACGCGCGCAAGGCCTGGCCGACGCCACGGCCAGGGCGACCTATTACGACACCGTTCTGGGCCTGTTCGGACTCGGGCACGCCGACGGTCACTATCACTTCGTCCCGTCGGGACAACTGGAGCTGCGGTGGTTGCAGGGCAAGAGCGGAAACAAGGCATGCGCACGGCAATGAACCGGACTCGCGAGTCCTCCAGCCGGCGCATGCGCAGGCATGCGCTGGTGCTGGCGCTGCTGGCCGGGAGTATCGGGCCCGCCGCGGCGCAGGAAGATCCCGTCAAGGCGCTCGTCGAGCAAGGCAAATACTGGCAGGCGCGCAGCCGGCCGGACCGCGCGGCCGAGGTGTGGCAGAAGCTGCTGCGCCTGAACCCGGCGCAGCCAGATGCACTGTACGGCATGGGCGTTGCCGAGCTGGAGGCGGGGCGGCCGGACTCGGCGCGCACCTACCTGGACCGCCTGCAGAAAGCGGCCCCAAACTCCGCGCTGGCCAGGCAACTGGGCGACCAGATCGCGCGCGGCGGTACCGCCGGCGCCCGGCAACAGGTCGAGCAGGCGCGCCAGCTCGCGCGCAGCGGACAATCCGAGCAGGCCGTCAGGCGCTATGAGGAAGCCGCCGGCGGCAACGTGCCGCAGGGCGGCCTCGCGCTTGAGTACTACCAGACGCTGGGCGGCACCGCGCAGGGCTGGGACGCTGCACGGCAGGGCATGGAGCGCCTGGCGCGCGCCAACCCGGCCGATGCCCGCGCGCAGCTGGCACTGGCGCAGCACCTGACCTACCGCGACAACACGCGCCGCGACGGCATCCGCCAGCTGGAAAGCCTGGCCAGCCGCCCTGACGTTGGCAAGGACGCCACCGAGAGCTGGCGCCGCGCGCTGGGCTGGCTCGGCGAGCGCCCCGCGGACGCCCCGCTCTACCAGGCCTGGCTGGCGGCGCATCCTGACGACGCCGCCATCCGCGCCCGCCTGGAAGCCGCGACGCGGCAGCCTGCCACGGCCCGCCAGCCCGGCGCGGCGGCAACCGACGCCATGCGAGGCATCGTGCAGCAGGGTTTCGCGGCACTGGACGCCGGCGACCTTGCGCGCGCCGGCGAGCGTTTCCAGGGCGCACTCGCGCAGCAGCCTAACGATCCCGATGCGCTCGGCGGCATGGGCGTGCTGCGGCTCAGGCAGGAACAGTTCGCGGAAGCGGCGGACTACTTCGCGCGCGCGTCGCGCCACGGCTCCGGCAGCCGTTACCGCCAGGCCAGCAACAGCGCCAGCTACTGGCTGCTGGTGCAGCGTGCCGCCGCCCAGCGCGACGCGGGCAATGCCACCGAGGCACGCCGCCTGCTGGAGCAGGCGCAACGCATCGAGCCGAACGAGCCCGCCGCGCAGGTGGCACTGGCCGACCTGCAGGCCGACGCGCGGCAATACGCCGCCGCCGAGGCGGGCTACCGCCGCGTGCTGCGCGCGCAGCCCGGCAACGCTGCGGCCACGCGCGGGCTGGTGGAGGTACTCCAGGCACAGAACAAGACCACGGAAGCACTGGGGTTGGTCGAGCGCATGACGCCGGCCCAGCGCGGGCAGCTTGCCCCGCTCGGGCGGCTGCGCGCCGACCAGGCCCGCGCACAGGCCCGCCAGGCCATGCAGCAAGGCGACACGGCCGGCGCGCGCCGCCTGCTTGAAGACGCGATGGCGGCCGACCCGACCAACGCGTGGGTGCGGCTGGAGGTCGCGCGCCTGTACCTCGCGATGGGCATGAAGGACCAGGCGCGCGGCGTCATGGACAACCTGCTGATGTCCGTGCCGGACGACCCCGAAGCGCTCTACGCCAGCGCGCTGGCCGCCGCCGAATCGAATGAATGGCAGCGTGGCCTGGACCTGCTCGAGCGCGTGCCCGCCAACCGGCGCAGCGCCGACATGGGCAAGCTCCAGGGACGCCTGTGGGTCCACGCCGAAGCCGCGCGCGCCAGCGAACTGGCCGCTGCCGGCCAGCAGGCCGCCGCCATCGGCGTGCTGCAGCAGGCCGAGCGCTTTGCCGGACAGGACGCGGAACTGACCGGGGCCATCGCACAGGGCTACGCCGACGCGGGCGACACCGCGCGGGCGCTGTCGCTGATGCGTAATGCGATGCGCCGCGCGGTGGTGCCCGATGTCGGCATGCAGCTCCAGTACGCAGCGGTGCTGCTCAAGGCGCAGCAGGACATGGAGCTGGCCGGCCTGCTGCGCCAGCTCGCCGGCGCCGGAATGACGCCCGAGCAGCGGCGCGGCTACGACGATATCCGCATCGCCTATATCGTCCGGCAGGCCGACGCGCTGACCGCGGCGGGCGATCTCGTCGCCGCCTACGACACCCTCGCCACGGCACTCTCCGAGCGCGGCGGCAACCCGTCGGTGCGGGCCAGCCTGGCGCGCATGTACGCGCAGGCCGGCGAGAACGACAAGGCACTCTCGCTCTATGAAAGCGTGCTGGCCAAGGAACCGGGCAATCTCGACCTGCGGCTGGCCGCCATCGGTACCGCCACGGCCGCCAGGGAATACGGCTGGGCCGAGCGTGCCCTGCAGCCGGCCCTGAAGCAGGCACCCGCTTCTCCGGACGTGCTGACCGCGGCCGGCCGCCTGTACAAGGCACAAGGCAAGAATGCCAGGGCGGCGGAGTACTTCCGCGCCGCGGTCGCGGCCGAAGGCAGCCGCGCGGGTGTAGCCAGCGCCGGTATGCAGCCCGGCGGCGGCTTCGACCGCGTGCCGGCCAATCCCTTCGTCGGGCTGCCGGGACAGCGGCAGGCGTCGACGCTGCCGCCGGCAGGATCGCCCGCGCCGTACCCGCCCGTGCCGGGGATGGCAGTACGGCAGGCCGCCGGCACGGCGCCGGGACAGCCATATATCCCGCAGCCCGCTGGCGCCCCTGCGGTAGCGGCGGCTCAAGCCCCGATGATGGCGCCGGCCTCGTATTACCCTGCGGCTGCCGGTACCGCCAGCGCCGCGGCACGCCCGGCCAAGGCCGGACGCGCGCCGGCCGTCGCGGCGCAGCCGACTGTGCAACCGTATGCGCAGCCCGAAATGGTGGCCACGCAGGCGTACGCGGCACCGCAGGGTCAGCCTGCGCTTGGCGCGCAGTCGCGCCTGCCCTGGCTGGCCGATGCCGACACGCCAGCCGCGCCCGCCGGCCCGAAGACCGCGCTGGAGGAGCTGCGCGAGATCGAGCAGCAACGCACCAGCTCGTTCGCGGGCGGCCCGATGCTGCGCGGCCGCAGCGGCGACTCCGGCATGAGCCAGCTGACCGAACTGCAGGTGGTGGCCGAAGGCAAGGTGCCGGTCGGCGACGGCAAGCTGGTGGCGCGGGTCACCCCGGTTGCGCTCGATGCGGGCACGGTCGGCTCGGACTTCAACAACGGCAGCCGCTTTGGCGCCGGACCGCAGGGCTGGGCCGTGCCCGGCACCAGCCAGAACCTGTTCGGCCAGAACCTGAATGCAACGTCGGCCGGCTCGCAGAGTGCGTTTGGCGTGGCGCTCGGCCTGGCCTACGAGGCCGAGCGCTTCGGCGTGGACATCGGCAGCACGCCGCTCGGCTTCCGCTACACCGATGTCAACGCCGGCGCGCGCCTGAACCTGCCGCTGACGCAGCGGACCACGCTCGGCCTGGCCGCGGCGCGCCGCCCGGTCACCGACAGCCTGCTGTCCTACGCGGGCGCGCGCGACGAGCGCGCTGGCCTGACCTGGGGCGGCGTGATGGCGACCGGCGGCCGCGCCGAACTCGGCTGGAGCGACGGTTCGTTCGGCATCTACGGCTACGGCGGCTACAGCGTGCTGACCGGCCACGATGTCGCGCGCAACAACAAGTGGGAAGGCGGCGGCGGCTTCTACATGAAGCTGGTCGACTCGGACACGCAGCGCTTCACCTCGGGCATCAACTTCACGTCGATGGGCTACAGCGAGAACCTGCGCTATTTCACCTTTGGCCATGGCGGCTACTTCAGCCCGCAGACCTACTTCTCGGTCACCGTGCCGCTGGCGCTGGAGGGACGCAGCGGCCGGCTGTCCTACCATGTGCGGGGCGCTCTGGGCGTGCAGGCGTTCAACGAGGACGACGCCCCGTACTTCCCGACCAATGCCGGCGCCCAGGCCGCGGCCAATGCCGCGGTGGCGCTCGCCAGGGCCAACAACCTGACCAGCCAGACCTCGGCGGTCTATGCCGGCCAGTCCAAGACCGGCCTGGCCTACAACCTGGTGGGGGCCCTGGAGTACCAGGCGGCGCAGCAACTGTACGTCGGGGGCCTGGTCGGCATCGACAATGCGCGCGACTACCGGCAGTGGTACGCCGGCATGTACGTGCGCTACGCGCTGCAGCGCCAGACGGACCCGATCGGCTTCCCGCCTGCGCCGCCCCGGTCAGCGGTCGGGCCGCTGCCGTTCTGAGGAGGGGAACGATACCGAAGATACCGACGATCACGGCGACCACGGTCGCCTGTCGGTGCTGCTTGCGCTCCTTGCGCTGCTGCTTGCGCTGCTGCTTGCGCTGATTGCGCGTAGCATTCCGGTCCGTTGCCGTCGTTCCTGCATTTTCGCCCCCCAAGCTTTCATTCGTGCTCGCCCCTCGCTACGACAATCTTCTTGTGCTCTTCTCCGTGCTGGTGGCGGCGATGGCGTCCTATACGGCGCTGACCCTGGTCAGCCGGCTGGCCAACGCGCGCGGCAGTGCCGCGCAGGTCTGGCTTGCCGCGGGCAGCGTGGTGATGGGACTTGGCATCTGGTCGATGCATTTCATCGGCATGCTCGCACTGCAGCTGCCGATCCCGCTGGGCTATGACCTGCCATTGACCGCGTATTCGCTGCTGATCGCGGTGGCGGCGTCGGGCTTCGCGCTGCGGCTGGTCTGCACGGACACCCTGCCGTGGCGACGGCTGGCGTTGGGCGCAGTGCTGATGGGCGGTGCCGTGGCGGGCATGCACTACACCGGCATGGCCGCGATGCGCATGCACCCCGCCATCGACTATGACCCGCTGCTGGTGGCGCTGTCCATCGTGGTTGCCGTGTCGGCATGCGGCACGGCGCTGTGGATGGCCTTCCAGCTTCGCCACCACGGCCGCCACACCACGCGGCTTCGCCTCGGTGCGGCCGGGCTGATGGGCCTCGCCACCGCTTCCATGCACTATATCGGCATGGCGGCTGCGCGCTTCGCGCCCGGCAGCGTCTGCGGCGCCGCGGACACCGGCCTCGCGGGCGACGAACTGGCGCTGCCGATCCTGGTCATCACCATCTGCGTGCTGGCGATGGCCCTGGTGACGGCAATGCAAGACCTGCGGGTGGAGGCCCGCACCGCTGCGCTGGCCTCCTCGCTGGCGGCGGCGAGACAGGAGCTCGGGTACCTGGCGCTGCACGACAAGCTGACCAAGCTGCCCAACCGCGCGCTGCTGGAAGACCGTTTCGAGCAGGCGCTGCAGGCCGCCGCACGGCATCGCCAGCGCATGGCGGTGCTGTTCATCAACCTGGACGGATTCAAGGGCATCAACGATTCCTTCGGCCATCATGTCGGGGATCACGTGCTTGCCGAAGCCGCTCGGCGCATCGGCGCCAATCTCGGCACCGACGATATCGCCGGCCGGCTCGGCGGCGATGAGATCGTGCTGCTGACCGTGATCGAAGCGCCCGAAGAGGCCAGCGCCCTTGCCATGCGCCTCCTCGACGACCTGCGCGAGCCGCTTCAGGTTGGCGCCAAGTCCCTGCAGATCTCCGCCAGCATCGGCATCGCCATCTATCCGGACGACGGTACCGGGCAGCGCACGCTGCTGCGCAATGCCGACGCGGCGATGCATCACGCCAAGGCATCGGGCCGCGACAGCTGCTGCTTCTTCACGCATGCCATGAACAACGATGCGCAGGCGCGGCTGGAGCTGGCACAGGACCTGCGCCTGGCACTGACGCGCAACGAATTCGAGCTGCACTACCAGCCGAAGATCGCGGCATCCGACGGCAGCGTGCTGGGCGCCGAGGCGCTCTTGCGCTGGCGCCATCCCAGGCGTGGCCTGCTGATGCCCGATCAGTTCATCGGGCTGGCGGAGAAGAGCGGCCTGATCCTGCAGATCGGCGCGTGGGCGCTGGACGAGGCTTGCGCCCAGCTTGCCCGCTGGCATGCCGCGGGACGCAGCCAGTGGACCATCGCCGTGAACCTGAGCGCCGTCCAGTTCGGCCACCCTTCGCTGATCGACACGGTGCACGCCGCGATCGAGAAGCACCGGCTCGACCCGCGCGCCCTGACCGTCGAAGTCACGGAGTCGACGGCGATGCGCGACATGGAGAGCAGCCTGGCGATCCTGCGCCAGCTCGACGAGATGGGCGTGCGCATCGCCATCGACGACTTCGGCACGGGACACTCCAGCCTGCTCTATCTCAAACGCATGCCGGCCAAGGAACTGAAGATCGACCGCGACTTCGTGCGGGACCTTGCGCGCGACAGCGGCGACGCCGCCATTGTTGCCGCCATCATCGCGCTTGGCCGCACCCTCAACCTGACCATCGTCGCCGAGGGCATAGAGACCGCCGCGCAGCAGGCCACCCTGACCAGGCTCGGCTGCGATGTCCTGCAGGGCTACCTGATCGGCGGGCCGGTCCCGGCCGAGGCGTTCCCGGCCCCCGGTCCTGCGCGGCCATGTAGCCACGACCACCCCGGTCGAAGCCCAGGTCAGACCGCCAGCCTCTCCACCGTCCTCTCCCGCCTGACCACGCCCAGCGAGAACATCGACATCCCGGCAACCAATGCCGGCACCCCGATCAGCACGAACAGCGCCGGCATCCCCACTCCCAACGACAACATCGTCGCACCGCCCACGGACCCAACCACCGAGCCCATGCGCCCCACCCCATTGGCCCAGCTCACGCCGGTGGCGCGGCAGTCCGTCGGATAGAAGCTGGCCGACAGCGCATTGGCCCCCACCTGCGATCCGGAAATGCAGAACCCCGCCAGGAACACCGCAAACCCCGCGGCGACCGGTTCAGATGCAAAGCTGCCAACCGCCGCGATGCACACCGCCGCCAGCGAATAGCTGGAAGCCAGCACATAGTGCGGATTGATCCGGTCCATCAGCCAGCCCAGCGCGATGGCGCCCACCGTGCCGCCGACCTGGAACATGGTCGTCACCAGCGCAGCCGTGCGCAGCGAATGCCCGGTGCTGCGCAGCAGCGTCGGCAGCCAGCTCGACAGCAGGTAGATCACCAGCAGGCTCATGAAGAACGTCAGCCAGAACAGCAGCGTGCCACGCAGCAGCTCGGGGCGGAACAGGTGCCGCACCGGCGAGGTGGTGACCCGCTGCCCGCCCACCGCGAAGCTGGCATTGCGCAGGTCTTCATGCGGGGCGATCTTCTGCAGCGTGGCGACGATGCGCTCGCGAGACTTGCCGGTCATCACCAGGTGGCGCACCGATTCCGGCAGCATCCAGACCAGCGCCACCGCCAGCAGCAGCGGCAGCACGCCGCCGGCCACCAGCACCGAGCGCCAGCCGAAGGCGTCGATCAGCCCGGCCGAGGCCAGGCCGCCGAAGGCGGAGCCCAGCGTGAAGCCGCAGAACATGGTGGTGACCAGGAAAGAGCGGCGCTTGTCCGGGCAGAACTCCGAGGTCAGCGTGATCGCGTTGGGCATGGCGCCGCCCAGGCCCAGCCCGGTCAGGAAGCGCAGCAGCACCAGCGTCCACAGGTCATTCGACCAAGCAGAAGCCAGGCTGGCCGCGCCGAAGAACAGCACCGACAGCACCAGCACGCCCTTGCGGCCAAAGCGGTCGGCCAGCGGGCCGAACAGGAAGGCGCCGGCCATCAGGCCGCCGAGCCCGGCGCCGAACAGCGGCGCCAGCTGTGCCGGCGTCAATTGCCATTCGGCGCGGATGGCGGGCGCGATAAAGCCGATCGCGGCGGTATCGAAGCCGTCGACGGCGACGATCAGGAAGCACAGTACGACGATGGTCACCTGGAACGCCGACAGCGGCTGGCGGTCGATGAACGCGGTGACGTCAAGCGGTTGGCTGGCAGGCATGGTGTCTCCTCCTTGATGCCAGGATTAGGGGCGTGCGAGGGCCCGGCGGCGGCATGGGCCGCCGGATTGCTATCGGGTCATTGCGGGGAAAAGCGCCGCGCTCAGCGGCTTACAGCCACGGCGTGGGGCTCAGGCAGTTCTCCGCGCGCCAGCCGTGCAGCCACCGCAGCGCGTCGTAGAACTGGGACTGGCTGCGACCGGTCCACAGGCTGTTGCGCACCAGGCGATCGACGCCCTTGGCGTGGTAGACACGCCCCATGTCGCGCGCGGCGTAAAGCACGCGCGCGGTGCGGGGGATGCGGGCCTGCTCGTACAACTTGAAGGCCGTAGCGTAGTCGCCATCCGCCGCTTTCACCGCCGCGCCCAGCGTCACGGCATCTTCCAGCGCCTGGCAGGCGCCCTGCGCAACGTACTGCGTCATCGGATGCGCGGCATCGCCGAGGATGGTGGCGCGGCCGAAGCTCCAGCGCTCGACCGGGTCGCGGTCGGCGGTGGCCCAGCGCTTCCACGAGTTCGGCCGGTCCAGCATCTGGTGCGGCAGCGGGTGGATGCCCTCGAAATACGACAGCACTTCTTCCTTGCTGCCGTCGCGCACACCCCAGGTTTCCTGTTCGCGGCTGTGGAAGGTCACCACCAGGTTGTACTGCTGGCCGCCACGCAGCGGGTAATGCACCAGGTGGCAGTGCGGGCCGGCCCACACCACCGGGGCGTTGACCTGCAGGTCCCGGGGCATGTTGGCCACGTCGACCACGGCGCGGTAGACCACGTGGCCGGTCACGCGTGCCTCGTCGCCGATCAGCGCCTGGCGGATCGCGGACTTGACGCCGTCGCAGCCGATCACCGCGTCGCCGCGGTGGTGTTCGCCGTGCTGGTCGATCACGGTCACGCCGTGGTCGTCCTGCAGCAGTTGCTCCACGCGGGTGCTGGTGCGGAAGGTGATCAGCGGATGATCCTGCACCGCCTCCAGGATCGACAGGTGGATGTCGGCGCGATGGATCACCGCATACGGGTTGCCGAAGCGCTCGCGGTACGCCTGCCCGACATCGACTTGCGCGATGACGCGGGTGTCGATGGCGTCGCGCAGGCTGAGGTAATCGGTAAAGACCGCGCGGCCGCGCGCGGCCTCGCCCACGCCCAGCGCATCCAGCGCGGCAAAGGCATTGGCGGCCAGCTGGATGCCGGCACCGATCTCGCCGATCTGCTCGGCCTGTTCCAGCAGTTCGATGCGGATGCCCTGGCGTGCCAGCGCCAGCGCCGCGGCCAGGCCGCCGATGCCGCCGATGCCGCCGCCGATGATAAGGACCTTGCCGGTCGCGTTGTTGGTGCTGCTCATGCTTGTCTCCTGGCCTGCGCCGCTGGCGTCAGGCGATGAAATCTGGCTGGCGTGTCGGCGCCGCCTGGGCGAAGGCCGGATGCTCGCTGGCGTGGGCATAGGCCGCCATGGCACGCGGGTACGCGCTGAGGTCGCAGCCCATCCGCAGCGCGTTGGCTACCTGCGGAACCAGCGCGACATCGGCCAGCGTGGGCGCGTTGCCGAAGCACCACTTGCCATGGCCGTGGCGCGCGAGCAGCCGCTCGACACCGGCCATGCCTTCGTCGATCCAGTGCCGGTACCAGGCGTCCTTCTGCTCGGGCGTGGCCTTCAGTACGTCTTGCAGGTAGCGCAGCACGCGCAGGTTGTTGACCGGGTGGATATCGCAGCCGATCAGCATCGACAGCTCCAGCACGCGCGCGCGCTGCCCGGGGTCTTGCGGCAGCAGGCACGGCTCGGGATGGCGCGCGTCCAGGTAGTCGATGATCGCGAACGACTGCCCCAGCGTGAAGTCGCCATCGACCAGCGCGGGCACGGAAGCGGACGGGTTGATGCCGTCGACGTATTCGGCTTCGCGGTGCTGGCCGGTGCGGATATTGACGCCCAGGTAGTCATACGGCAGGCCCTTGAGGGCCAGCGCGATACGCACGCGGTAGGAGGTCGAGCTGTTGAAGAAGCTGTAGAGCTGCATGGTCGGATTGCCTGTGTGCTGTGCCTGGCGCGGGGTCAGACCACGCGCACGGTCAGTTCGCCCAGCCCGTCGACGCCGGTGACCATGGTGTCGCCGGCCTTGACCGCGCCCACGCCTTCGGGCGTGCCGGTGAAAATGACGTCGCCCGGTTCCAGGCGGAAAAACTGCGACAGGTAGGCCACGGTCTCGGCCACCGACCAGATCAGGTGTGCCACGGTGCTGCGTTGTTTGGTTTCACCGTTGACCGTCAGCCAGAGGCCGGCCTGCTGCGGGTGGCCGATATCGCTGGCACGGTGGATCGGGCCGACCGGCGCCGAGGCGTCGAAGGCCTTGCCGATTTCCCACGGGCGGCCCATCTCGCGCATCTTCATCTGCAGGTCGCGGCGGGTCATGTCGAGGCCGACGGCATAGCCCCAGACGTGCTCCAGCGCCTGCTCCACCGGGATGTCGGAACCGCCCTTGCCGACCACGGCCACCAGCTCGGCCTCGTAGTGGTAGTTCTGCGTCTGCGCCGGGTATGGCAGGTCGAGCGTGGTGCCGGCCTGCACCGGGACGATGGCGTCGGCCGGCTTGCAGAAGAAGAACGGCGGCTCGCGGTCGGGATCGAAGCCCATTTCACGGGCGTGGGCGGCGTAGTTGCGGCCCACGCAGTAGACGCGGCGCACGGCGAACTGGTCATCGCTGCCGGCAACGGGGATGGCTACGGTGGCGGGGGGCGTGAAGACGTAGGACATGGTCAAGGCTTCCAAGGATTTGTCAGGTGAGCGCCGGCCCGGCGGTGCCGGCCGGCACCGCGCGCGGCGGCTGTGGTCAGGGTTGGCGGGCTCAGGTGCGCGATTCGCGCAGCAGGTTCAGCGCGGACAGTACCGGCCGGTCGGAATAGCTGAACAGCACGGCGTCTTCCAGCGCGCCGAGCTGCACCGGCGCCCATGACGGCGCCACGAACACATCGCGCGGCTCGAACTGGAACTGTGCATCGCCGATGCGCACCGTGCCGCGCCCTTCCACCACGCTGTACACGGTGGCGTCGGTGCTGCGGTAGGTCTTGCCCTGGAAACCCGCGGGCAGGTACTGCATGAAGGTGGCGATGGTCGGCATCGGCCAGCCGCCGGTGGCCGGGTTGACGTAGCGCAGCTTGACGCCATCCCAGGGATCGAGCTCGCCGTTGCGGTAGAGCTGGTCCAGCGCCTCGCGCGACCGCGCGTACGGGTAGCTGAAGACCGGCGAAGTGGGATCAATCACGCGGTGCCGCACCGGCACCATGTTGTGGCCGAAGCGGGCAAAGCTGTCGCCTTCGGCGCGGGTCACGGGCTGCTGCGACTCGGGGTAGTTCTCGGCAAAGCCGGCGTCGAACTGCTGCACCAGCGGGATGTCCAGTCCGTCGAGCCACACCACCGGCTCGCCGCCGTCTTCCACGCCGGGGTTGCCATGGTCATGCCAGGTCCACGACGGAGTGATGATGAAATCGCCGGGATGCATGGTGGTGCGTTCGCCGTTGACGGCGGTCCAGGCGCCCTTGCCTTCGACGATAAAGCGCAGCGCCGATTGCGTATGACGGTGACTGGGGGCGATCTCGCCGGGCAGGATCAGCTGCAGGCCGGCATACAGCGTTGAGGTAATGCTGGACTTGCCAGGGATGCCGGGGTTCTCCAGCACCAGCACGCGGCGCACCGCTTCCTCGGCGCTGATGACGCCGCCGGCCTGCATCACCAGCGGGCGGATCTGCGCGTACTTCCAGATGGCGGGAACAATCTGCGGCCGCGGCTGTGGCGGCACCAGGGCGTGCAGCGACTCCCACAACGGGGTCATGTGGCTGCGGCCGATTTCTTCGTAGTAGGCCACGCGGGCCGGGTCTGGGGTGTGCTCGGACATGCTGTCTCCGTAACTTCGCACAGGGCGTTTTGAGAGCGCTTTTGGGTGGGTGCCTGGATGACTGCGCACCGTCTGTGTTGTCGTTATACGCCGCGCCCTATAAGATTTGAAATGAACTTTTCATCTTATCGATACTATTTACCGTATAGGTCACTCACCATGGACTGGACCCAGAGACTGCGCCTGCGCAACCTGCAGATGCTGCTGAGCCTGGCCGAGACCGGCAACATGAGCCAGTCCGCCGCCATGCTGAACACCACCCAGCCCGGGCTTTCCAAGTGGCTGAAAGACCTGGAGGACGATATCGGCCTGCCGCTGTTCGAGCGCCAGGCGCGCGGCCTGCGGCCCACGCCCTACGGCGAGTCGCTGATCGAGCACGCGCGCCGGATCGAGGCGCAACTCGACACCGCCCGCGACGACCTGCAGGCCATGCGCGACGGCGGCAGCGGGCTGGTAGTGGTGGGCACCTCGGGCGCCTCGGCGGCCGACACGGTGCCGCTGGCCGCGCTGCAATTGCTGCAGCAGATGCCCCGCGCCAGTGTGCGGCTGCTGGAAACCACCATGGACCGGCTGATGGGGCAGCTCGCGCGCAGCGAGCTGGATATTGTGGTGGGCCGTTCTGCGCCGGAGTTGCAGGACGCGCAGATGCGCACCGAATCGCTCTACATGGAGCCGATCCACTTCGTCGCCCGGCCGCGGCACCCGCTGCTACAGGGCGGCAAGGTTGCCTGGGACGACCTGTACCGCCACCGCTGGGTGGTCTGGCCACGCGGCACGCCGATCCGCAACGCGCTGGAAGGCGCGCTGGCCAGCGCCGGGCGCGCGCTGCCGGCGGACTGCGTGGAAAGCAACTCTACCGTGCTGAACCTGACCCTGTTCAACAACAGCGACATGGTCGGGCTGGCCTCGCACCGTACCGCACGCCGGCTGGAAGAACTTGGGGCACTGCGCATCGTGCCGCTGCGGCTGGCGGGGTTCGGCTCGGTGTCGATGTACTGGCGCGCGGACGGCGAATCGCGCGCGGCGGTGGCAGCGATGCTGGGTTGTTTGCGGCGGGCGGCCGGGGCGCCGCAGGCGCCGGCGGAGGCGCCGCTGGCGTAGCGAGTGGCAGGCATGGGCGACTGTCGCGGGGCAGCCTGAAAGCTACGCCGGAAAGTGATCGATGAAGGGCAGGAGCTGTGATATTCGGTCGTGCCGGAAGCATTCAAGAACAGGCGCCACCCTCAAGGTTGAACGGCCGGGGCCGTCATTGGGTGTTGGCGGCAGTTCCGTTCCGCCGTCCCTCCCAACCTTCACCAAGGAATCCTCTTCATGGAAATTTCCAATGTCACCGCCGGCCTGGCTGGCGATCCGGGCGCCGATGCGGTGGGCCTGCTGATGCTGCGCAAGTCGCTGGACATGCAGGCACAAGGCGTGGCTGCACTGCTGCAGGCCATGCCCCAGCCGGTTGCGGCCAGCAATCCGCCGCATCTGGGCCAGACCATCGACATCAAGATCTGATTTTCGCGCGGCGCAAGCCGTCGCGGCGCGGGCGCTGCCGGCACCTCGGGCCGGACACATGGGCGCCCGCCGACGCATAATGTCGGCACCTGCACTCTCCGGTGCCCCCCATGCAGCTTCTCGACGCCCGCGTCCGCGACCTGCTCCGTCATCCGGGGCGCTTCCTGTGGCGCACGCTGCTCCAGTTTCGCGCCAACCAGGGCCTGCTGCTTGCCGGCGCGGTTGCGTATTACGCGCTGCTGTCCATCGTGCCGTTGCTGATCCTGATGGTCATCGCGCTGTCGCATGTGATCGACCCACGGCTGTTGCTGTCGACGCTGGCGCGCTACCTGGAGTGGGTGGTGCCGGGACAGTCCAGGGCGCTGGTGCCCGAGCTGGCGTCGTTCCTGCGCAGCCGCGCCACGGTCGGCTGGGTCTTGCTGGGCACGATGCTGTTTTTCAGCTCGCTGGCGTTTACCGTGCTGGAAAACGCCATGTCGGTGATCTTCGTCCATCGGGTGGCGATCCGGCGCCGGCATTTCCTGATCTCGGCGGTGCTGCCTTACTGCTATATCGCGGTGCTGAGTGTAGGGCTGCTGCTGGTGACATTGGTCTCGGGCGGGCTGATCGCCATCGGCGAACGTCACGTGGAAGTGCTGGGCCATGACTGGTCGCTCGACCGGCTTTCCACCACCCTCCTATACCTGCTCGGCTTCCTGGGCGAGATCCTGCTGCTGACGTCGATCTACATGGTGATGCCGGTGGGCCGGCTGTCGCTGCGCCATGCCCTGTGCGGCGCTGTGCTCGCCGCGGTGCTGTGGGAGATCTCGCGCCATGTGCTGGTGTGGTACTTCACCACGCTGTCGCAGGTGGGACGGGTCTATGGCTCGCTGACCACCGCGATCGTGGTGCTGCTGAGCCTGGAGATCGCGGCGACACTCTTGTTGCTCGGGGCGCAGGTGATCGCCGAATTCGAGCGCAGCGGCTGGGAGCAACCGCCTTCTTCGGATGCCCCCACCGGCGAGTTCCATACCTGAGGCCTGCTGTCTCAGGCCAGTGCAGACTCCATGCGGGCGGAAATGGCATCCGCTCCCGCGGCGTCGAAGGCGCCGA
This sequence comes from Cupriavidus sp. P-10, assembly GCF_003402535.2. Lineage (NCBI taxonomy): Bacteria > Pseudomonadati > Pseudomonadota > Betaproteobacteria > Burkholderiales > Burkholderiaceae > Cupriavidus > Cupriavidus sp. P-10. The sequence continues at coordinate 878,187 of NZ_AP025171.1, read as the reverse complement.
TTGTTCGGCGTGCTGTCGCCGGCGCTCGACACGCTCTACGCATTCACGCGCGAGCATTGGAAGGAATTGTCGTCGGCGCCAACCGGGCAAGGCGCGCGCCGCTGACCTGCCCATGTCCGCTGATGTATGCTCCGGCTGATTCCCAGCTCAAACCCGGCATGACCGATTCCACGCCAGACCGCCCCCGCCGCCTCACCATCCACGACGTTGCCCGCGCCGCCGGCGTGTCGCTGACCACGGTCTCGCACGCGCTGAACGACCGCGGCGTGCTGGACCCGGCCACGCGCGCGCGCGTCAAGCGCATCGCGGCGGAACTGGGCTACCGGCCCAGCGTGCGTGCGCAGCGGCTGCAGTCGGGCCGCGCCAACTGCATCGCGCTGCTGTCGTCGATGCCGTTCGCGGTGGCGGGCGGGACGTCGCGGCTGGGGTTTATGATGGAAGTGGCGGCGATCGCGGCCGAAGCGGCAATGGGGCGCGGGCTTGGCGTGGTGCTGGTGCCGCCGCTGGAAGGCGCGGGCGGATTGCTCGATACGCTCGATATCGACGGCGCCATCGTGATCGAGCCGATTGCCGGCGACCCGCATATCGCACGGCTGCGCGAGCGCGGCGTCAGCATCGTGTCGATCGGGCGCGAGCCGCTGACCGAGACGCCGGTGCCTTGCGTCGACCTGCAATCCGCCGAAACCGCGCGCCTGCTGCTGGAACACCTGCATGGACATGGCCGCCGGCATATCGGCCTGATGATCGGCGCCGCGCCGCGGCAGTCATATGTGGAAACCGAGCGCGCCTATCGCGAATTCACGCAGGCGGCCGGCCTGCCCTGCCACATCGCCAAGGCGCCCGAGGAACGCGGCGAAGCCGGCGGTGCCGATGCCTGCGCGCAGCTGCTGGCGCAGATGCCGCAGCTCGATGCGCTGTGCGCGCCGGTCGATGCGTTTGCGGTGGGCGCGATGGCCCACCTGCAAAGCCTGGGCAAGCGCGTGCCCGACGACGTGCTGCTGGCCACCCGTTACGACGGCATCCGCGCCCGCGGCGCGCAGCCGCCGATCACCGCGGTCAACCTGCATCTGGAGCGGGTGGCGTCGCTGGCGGTAGAGTTGTTGTTCGCCCACCTCTCCGGCGATCGCAGCCACACGGTGATCGCCGGGCCCGCACCCGAACTGGTGGTGCGGGCCTCGTCGACGCCAGCCGCATAGCCCCTGGCCTAGCCGCGCAGCAGCACCACCGCACCCGACACCAGCGCGAACACCAGCACGCCGATGCGCAGCATGCGCTGGTTGATGCGCCGGTGCACCAGATGGCTGGCCACCATGCCCACGCCCAGCACCGGCAACAGGCCGGCGGCGTAGAACACCTGCTCCATGCCGAGCTTGCCGCTCAGCGCCAGCACCACCAGCGAAATCACTTCGCCGACCAGGAAGCACAGCGCCACGGTCGCGCGCAGCGTTGCCACCGGCGCGTGCTGGTAGGCCAGCGCCAGCGGCGGGCCGCCCACGCCGGTGGCGGTCTCGGTGACGCCGGTGATCAGCCCGGTCGAGGCAAACGTCAGCCGCCCCGGCGTAAAGGCCGGCGCCAGCAATGAGGCCAGCGCGGCCGCAATGGTGCTGCCGCCGACCAGCGCATTGAGCCACGCCATCGGCATCGCCACCAGCACCCACAGCCCGCCGAAGGTGCCCGCCAGCCGCCCGGCGCTGATCCAGCCCGCGCCGCGCAGGTCAATGGCGTGGCGCTCGCGCCAGGCTACATAGGCATTGAGCGGCAGCATCGCCAGCAGCAACGCGCCCGGCAGCATCGCCGGCGCGGCCAGCGCCAGCACCGGCACCACGATCAGCGCGAAGCCCATGCCGGTCGCGCCCTGGATCAGCGCGCCGGTGAAGACCGCCACGCCGACACTGAACCACGTCATGTCCATCGTCACGCTGCCTCGCCGGTTGCGATGCCGGAGGCATGGCGCGCGCGGTGCACGTCGGCCGCGTCATGCAGCTTGCGGATCGGCGCGTTCGCGACGGTGTCCGCGGCCATGGCGTGGATGGCCTGCATCAGCGCGCGGGCATCCCAGTCGGTTGGCCAGCCTTGCCACAGGCGCAGGCTGCCGTCGACAAACACCGCGCGGATCTGGTCGCGATTGGCCAGTCGCACCAACTCCCAGGTCAGGTCCCACGACGGCGCCAGCTCGGGCACGTCGAGGTCGACCAGCAGGAAGTCGGCGCGCTTGCCGGTGGCAATCTCGCCGGTCAGTGCGCCCAGCCCCGCGACATCGGCGGCGTCATGCGTGGCCATGTCGACCCAGCGCCAGCCGGCGCCGCACGACGAATCGCCCACGCCGATGCCGAAGGCAAAGCGTTGCGCCGCCTCGGCGTAGTCGAGCAGGCGGAAGGCGTCGCTGCGGGTGCCGTCGGTGCCGAGGCCCAGGCGCACGCCGAAGGTCGCCATGGTTTCGGCGGGCGCTACCGCGTTGCCCTTCCACGCGCTGGCTACGGGGTTGTAGGCCACCGCCGCGCCGGTATCGGCCAGCAGGCGGATCTCTTGCGGCGTCACCAGCGTGGCATGCGCCAGCAGCGCCGCCGGCCCCAGTGCGCCGACCGCCGCCAGGTGTTCGATGGGCCGGCGGCCGCAGGCGTTGAGCGAGCGCTCCACCGCGACCAGATGCTCGTTGGCGTGGGTCTGGAAGATGCGGCCAGACTCGGCGCAGAGCTGGTAGACGTGGTGCAGCATCGCGTCGGAGGCCACTTCGGGGATCGAGATCGCCAGCGACGGCGCCACCAGCGGGTCGCTGGCGTACTTGTCCAGGTGCGCGGCGGCGCGGCGCAGGATTGGCGCGGCGTCGAGCGTTTCGGCGCCGGGCTTGTCGTTGCAGATCAGTCCCAGCACGCAGCGCACGCCGGCATCGGTGACCGCGCGCGCGATCGCATCCAGCCCCGCCTCGCTGCGCGTGCCGGCATCGACCACGGTGGTAAAGCCGCCGCGCAGCGCTTCCAGCGCCGCCAGCTTGGACGACAGGTACAGGTGCTCCGCCGTCAGGCTGCCCTCCAGCGGCACCCAGACGCGACGGAAGATTTCGGACGGCTCGCCGAACACCAGCGACTTGCCGAACGACTGCGTCAGGTGGTGGTGCGTGTCGATCATGCCCGGCATCAGCAGCATGCGCGGCAGCGGGAGGGTTTCCAGTTCAGGGAACCTTGCCTTCACCTCATCGGCGCTGCCCACGGCCGTGAATTGGCCATCCTCCACTACCACCGCATGCCCGCGCACCGCGCCCTGGCGCAGCAGCGTCCATTCCGGCAGCAGGATGCGCGGTTGCTTGAACAGGTCCGGCAGCAGTGCCGGAGTATTTTCACCGGGCCAGGCCGGCGAGGTTGCATCGTGTCGAGTCATTGCGATTCAGGAAACGGGATCAGTGCGTGGCGGCGGCATCGTCGCCGACCGCCGGGGCCGGTGCCGCGGCACGCAAGCCCGTGTGGAAGAACAGGAAGTTGAGCAGCGCGGCGGTGATGGCGCCCATGGCCACGCCATTGCCGACCAGGATGCGCAGGTTGGCCGGCAGCCCGCCATAGATGCCAGGCACCAGGATCGGCAGCAGGCCCACTGCCAGCGCCACCGCGACGACATACATGTTGGCGTGATGGCGCAGGTCGACCTTGCGCAGCATGTCGATGCCCATGGTGCCGACGATGCAGAACACCACCAGCCCGGTGCCGCCTACCACCGCCTCGGGGATCGCGCTGATCAGCGACGACACCGGCACCAGCAGCCCGAACACCACCAGGATCGCGCCCGACACCGCGGTGACGAAGCGCGAGCGCACGCCGGTCGCACGGACGATGCCGATGTTCTCGCCGCTGGTGATGACCAGCGAGGTGCCGAACATCCCGCCCACCAGCGAGGTCAGCGCATCCGCGCGGATGGTGCGCGGCACGTCGCGCTGCTGGTCCACCGGCTTGCCGACCGCATCGCTGATCGCCAGCGTCTGGCCGGTCGCCTCCACCATCGAGATCACGGCGAACACCATCAGCGGGATCGCGGCCACCACGTCGAAGGTCGGCATGCCGAACGGGAACGGCGTGGGCAGCGCGATGACCGGCGTCATCGACACATGGCCGACATGGAAGGCACCGGTCAGCGCCGCGACCAGCGCCCCGCCCAGCAATCCCAGCAGGATTGCCAGCTGCGCCAGCATGCCCGTCAGCAACCGCGACGCGGCCACCGTGCAGGCGATGGTGGCAAACGCCAGCAGCAGGTTGAGCGGATCGACCGTGGTGCCCGCGGCAGGATGCCCCGCGACCAGCCGGCCCGATACCTGCGCAAGGTTGATCGCCACCAGCAGCAGCATCGTCCCCACCACCACCGGCGGGAAATACCGCAGGCAGCGCCGGAACACCGGCAGCACGCAGAAATAGAAGACGCCGGTCAGGATCACCGCGCCGGCAGCGGTCTGCACGTCGGTCTGTTGCGCGATCAGGATAAACAGCACGATCGGCGCGCCGCCGGGCAGCATCACGAACGGCAGCCTGGCGCCGATGCCGCGCTTGCCGAGCGACTGCAGCAGCGTGCCCAGCCCGCAGATCACGAAGGTGGCGCTGAGCAGTTGCACCGCCAGCGCGGGCGGGAAGTTGAGCGCCTTGCTCATCAGGAACACGGACGCGATCGGAGACGCGGCCATGACAAGGACATGCTGGAGGCCGAAGACGAACAGGCGCCGCCATGGCAGCAGTTCGTCCACCGGCGCGGGGGCGGCGTGGGACATTTAAAGGCTCCTCGTTTGGTGTGCCGGGCGGTTGTGCGGTGGCCGGTGGCCAAGCCGCTGCGTCTGTGCGCAGTTCGCCTCAGATGTTATGGATTTCCGCTAACAAAAACGTTTTGGTAAGTGTAGGGAAACCAAAACTGCGATGCAAGCGGTTTCTCCGGCCACCTCAAGCCCTATATCGACTAAATCGATAACAGCTAGCAGGAAAACCCGTTTCACAAGCTAACGCTGCCGGAGCAAAGTGTGCGCCACAACGCATCGCGCCCGACCCCGCGAGCGCCAAGGAGGAAGCCCCCATGCGAGACAAGACCCATCCCGCCGAGCCTGCCGTCGCCCCCGACAGCAACCCCCACCGCAATCCCCACTACGCCCCCGCGCGCCGCCGCTTCGTCCGCCATGTAGGCGGGCTGGCGCTGGTCGCCTCGCCGCTTGGCGCCCTTGCCGCAAAGGCGACCGACGGCGTCACGCTCGCCGACGGCCCGCGCCCGCTGGTGCGCTATCCCGGCAAGCGCCCGCTGGTGCGCGTCAGCACCCGCCCGCCGCACCTGGAAACGCCCTTCTCCACGTTCAACGAAGGGCCGATCACGGCAAACGACGCCTTCTTCGTGCGCTATCACCTGGCCAATATCCCGCTGTCGGTGGACCTGAACACGTACCGGCTGAGCGTGGGCGGCCACGTCGGCAAGCCGTTGCGGCTGTCGCTGGATGAACTCAAGAAGCTGGCCGACCCGGTCGAGGTGGTCGCGGTAAACCAGTGCTCGGGCAACAGCCGCGGCTTTGCCGAGCCGCGCGTGTTCGGCGCGCAGCTCGCCAACGGCGCGATGGGCAATGCGCGCTGGACCGGCGTGCCGCTGCGCAAGGTGCTGGAGCATGCGGGCGTCAAGGCCGGGGCCAAGGTCGTGACCTTCAACGGCATGGATACGCCGGTGCTGCCGAGCACGCCGGATTTCCGCAAGTCGCTCGATATCGCGCACGCGATGAACGGCGAACCGCTGCTGGCCTGGGGCATGAACGGCGAAGACCTGCCGCTGCTTAACGGCTATCCGCTCAAGCTGGTGGTGCCGGGATATTTCGGTACCTACTGGATCAAGCACCTGTCCGAGATCGAAGTGCTCGACCACCCGTTCGAGGGCCATGACGCGTTCTTCATGACCAAGGGCTACCGCGTGCCGGACAACGACTGCCAGTGCGTGGCCCCCGGCACGCCGCCCGCCAGGACGCGGCCGATCTCGACGCTGGCCGTGCGCAGCTTTATCACCAGCGTCGAAAGCGGCGCCAGGCTGCCGGCCGACCGCACCGTGGCGCTGAAGGGCATCGCCTTCGACGGCGGCGCCGGCATCCGCACCGTCGAGGTTTCGGTCGATGGCGGGCAGAACTGGCAGGCCGCAACGCTCGGGGAGGACCTGGGCCGCTTCTCGTTCCGCGCGTGGCAGTTGCCGGTGAAGTTCGCTCGCAAAGGCCCCGCGGTGCTGATGGTGCGCGCCACCAGCAACAACGGCGAGACCCAACCGGCCAAGGCCAGCTGGAACCCCGCCGGCTATCGCCGCAATGTCATCGAAGCCACGCCGGTCACCATCGCCTGAGGAACGCGCCATGAAAGCAACCATCGCCCCCGCGCTGCTGGCGCTCGCCTTGCTCGGTGCCGGCAGTGCCTGCGCCGCGCCGCAGGACATCAAGCTGCCGGCGGAGAACATCAAGCTCAAACCCGCCAAGCTGCCGGGCTACGGCATCGCCATGCAGAAATGCGCGATCTGCCATTCGGCCGACTACGTCTCCTACCAGCCGCCCGGCCTGAGCCTGGCGCAATGGACCGCCGAGATGAAGAAGATGCAGCAGGCCTACGGCGCGCCGATCGACGATGCCGAGGTCGAGCAGCTCGGCGCCTACCTTGCCGTGGCGTATGGCTCGGCCAAGGCCAGGGATCCCGAGATCGTGGCGATCGCGCAGAAGGCCGGCAAACCGGCCGCCGCCCCTGCCCCCAGCGCCGCCGCGGCCAGCGTCGACCTGCAGGGGCTGCTGGCAAAGAATGCCTGCCTGAGCTGCCACAGCGTGACGCAGAAGGTGGTGGGACCGGCCTACCATGAGGTCGCCGTGCGCTACAAGAACGATGCGCAGGCCCAGGCGAAGCTCGAAACCAGCATCCGCGGCGGCAGCAGCGGCAAGTGGGGCGCGGTGCCGATGCCGCCGTTTGCCAGCCTGAAGCCCGACGAAGTACGCGCGTTGGCGGCCTACGTGCGCCAGCAATAACACGCGCCCTGCAAATCGCGCCCCGGCCGTCGCCGGGGCGTTTGCCTTTTTGCCTTGCCAGACGCGACGGCATTCCTATACTTAGCCACATGGCTAACCATTACGCCGACCAGTCCGCCCAGTCCGCCCAGTCCGCCCAATCCGCCTTATCTGCCGTTCCCGAGCTGTCCGACGTCTTCTACGCGCTGGCGGATCCCACCCGCCGCGCCGTCGTCACCATGCTCGGAGGCGGTCCGGAAACGGTCTCGGCGCTGGCAGCCCCGTTCGCGATGGCACTGCCCTCGTTCCTGAAGCACCTGCAGGTGCTGGAGCGCAGCGGTTTGATCCGCTCGCGCAAGACGGGGCGCGTGCGCACCTGCGAGCTGGTGCCGCAGCCGCTGTCCGAGGCGCAGCAATGGCTGGCCGATCAACATGCGCTTTGGGAGGCCCGCACCGACCGCCTCGCCGCCTTTGTCGAAGCGCTTCACCAGGAGGAACTGTCTGATGCCGAACGGAAACAACGCAAGCCCCAACACAAGCCCTGAAGCCACCCGGGACCTGGTCATCTCGCGCCTGCTCAAGGCCCCGCGCGCCAAGGTCTGGCGCGCGTGGAGCGATCCGGAACTGCTCAGGCAATGGTGGTGCCCCAAGCCCTGGACCACCGAGGTGCGCGCCTTCGACTTGCGCCCCGGCGGCGCCTTCCATACCTTCATGCAAGGCCCCGACGGTGGCACCAGCGACAATCCCGGCTGCTTCCTGGAGGTGGTGCCGATGGAGCGCATCGTCTCCACCTCGGCACTGGTCGCGGGCTATCGCCCGGCCACGCCATGGCTGTCGATGACCGCGGTCATCACCATGGAAGACGAAGGCGACGGCACGCGCTACACCGCGCGCGTGATGCATCCGGACGAGGCCACGCGCAAGCAGCATGAAGAACTGGGCTTCCATGAGGGCTGGAATACCTGCATCACGCAGCTGGAGGAATTTGCCTCGCAGCTGAAGTAAGACGGCAAGAAGGTTGCGGCGGCGCGGGCTTCAGTGCGAGAACAGCACCGGCACGGTCATCGACTGCAGCAGCACGCGGGTCACGCCGCCAAGCACAAGCTCACGCAGCCGGCCATGGCCGTAGGCGCCCATCACGATCAGGTCGGCGCCAAAGTCCGCGGCGCGCGACAGGATCAGCTCGCCGATGGTCAGGTCGGCGCCGCCGGGGCCGTGCTCGACCTCGACCGAGGCGCCTTGCCGTTCCAGCACCTGCACCGCGTGGCTGACTGGCGTGGCATCGGCGCGCAACTCCTTGGCAGCGGTATGGGCGCCGAGCACGCGGACTTGCGCGCCAGCCAGCAGGGGCAGCGCGTCATGCAGGGCACGCGCGGCCTCGCGGCTGCCATTCCAGGCCAGCAGCACGCGCGTGCCGACGGTGCTGAATTCGCCGGCGCACGGGACCACCAGCGTGGGCCGGCCGGATTCCAGCAGTAGCGCTTCCAGCAACTGCCGCGCGACCGGGCCTTCGATATTGTCGCCATCGTACTGGCCCGACACGATCAGCCCGGCCTCGCGCGCTTCGCGCAGCGCCAGCGTGACGGGGTCGCGATCGACGGCACGCCAATCGGCCACGACCCCCAGTTCGCGGGTGGCTGCCTCGAAGGCGCAGTGCATGTTTTCGCGCTGCAGCCGGCGGCGCTCCTGGTCTTCGGCCAGGCAGCGCTGGGCATTGCCCGTGCGGTAGGACCAGCCGGGGTCGGGCACGCGCCCGGCCAGCAGGCCGATCAGCGGGCAGCCGGCGGCGCTGGCAAGGCGGCCGGCAAGGTGCAGGCGGCGGCAGGACTGTGGATTGCCGTCCAGGTGGACCAGGATGCTGTCGTAGGCCATGATGCCCTCGCTTCGGTCTTGTTTGCTTCCAGTCTAGGCGGCAAGACCGATTGGGCCTTGACCCGGGTCAAGGCGGCCGGAACCCGCGCTTCATCCGGTTCGCACGGAAAGCGACAGCGAACGTAGACGCTCAGGCGCCATAGGCCGCGGGCATCACTCAATCGTCGTAGCCATCGTGCCAGCGGCGCCATTCCCGCTCGCGCCGCCTCTGTTCACGCCACTCGCGCTCGCGCCACTTGCGCTCCCGCCATTGCTGTTCGCGCCAGGCGCGGGCATGCCCGTCGTCGTAGTAGGCCGGCGCCACGACCACCGGCTGGGGTGGTGCCACATAGACCGGCGCCGGCTCGTAGTAGACCGGGGGCGGCGCCACGGCATAGCCCGGAACGCCGATGCCGATATCAACGTTGACGCGGGCCTGGGCGGTGCCCGGACCCATGACTGCGACGCCCGCGAGAGCGCAGGCGGCCAGGATTGTTCGCATGGTGATGTCCTCCTGGCCGGCAATGTAGCGGCGCCCCGCGGCCGCAGGTGTTGGCAGAACGTTAGGCACGTAGCAACGTGTAACCGCGCCGGCGCTTTCGCTGCGCTAGCGGCGGCCCTTGCCGTCGGCCCTGCCGCGTCCGCTGCCCAGCGCCTCCTCCAGGAACTGCATCAGCGCCTGCACGCGCGCCGTACGCCCGCGCCGCGTGGGCACCAGCAAGGTCACCGGGGCGCTGTCGCACTCCCAGTCGGCCAGCACCCGCACCAGCGCGCCGCGCGCGATGGCATCGGCCGTATCCCATTCCGAGCGCAGCACCAGCCCGAGCCCCTGTTCCGCCCACTGGCGCGCGACGCTGCCGTCGTTGCTGGTATAGGCCGGCACCACGCGCACGGTTTCGCGCGCGGGCGGGCGCCTGGCGGCGCGCGTGGCTGGCCGGCGGAAGCGCCATAGCGTCACGTCCTCATCGTTCTCGCGGATGCAGATGCAGGCATGGTCGAGCAGGTCGCGCGGCTCGGCGGGCGTGCCGTGCTGGCGCAGGTAGCCGGGGCTCGCGCACAGCCAGCGCGCATTGGGCGCGAGCGTGCGCGCGATCCACGACGAGTCGCGCACCGCGCCGACGTGGATCACGGCATCGGAATCATGGCGGTCAGGCCACGGCGTCTCGCGCAGGTCCAGCTGCAGCCGCAGGCCCGGGTGGCGCTCGGCAAAGCGCGCCAGCAGCGGCGCCACGTGGTGCCGCCCGTAGCCGAACGGCGCGGCGATGCGCAGCGTGCCCGTGAGCCGGCTGTCCTCGCGCCGGAACGATTCCGGCAACGCCTCCAGCTGCGCCAGCAGCGCCGTGCCCTCACGGGCAAAGCGCTCGCCCTCGGGCGTCAGGCTCAGCCGCCTGGCGGTGCGGGTGGCCAGCGCCAGCCCCAGCGTGGCCTCCAGCTTGCGCAGCCGTGCCGACAGCGCGGGCGGCGTCACATTGAGCGAACGCGCGGCCGCGCTCAGCGACGGCGACTGCGCGAGCGCATCGACCAGGCGCAAGTCCTCGATCTGGATCATTCACTTCAGCTTAACGATTGATGTTCCGCCATTTAACCACGGGCTACCGTTTGCTTCCTACACTTGGGGAAACCATGCCACTCCAGCCATTGACAGAACCACCCGTGAAAAAACATGACCCTTTCCCATACCCCGCTGGCGCAACTTGAAACGCCAGCGGCAGTGATCGACATCGTGCGCATGCAGCGCAATATCGACCGCATGCAGGCGCGCATGGATGCACTCGGCGTGCGCTTCCGCCCCCATGCCAAGACCAGCAAATGCACGCCGGTCGTGCGCGCGCAGATCGATGCGGGCGCCAGCGGCATCACCGTCTCGACGCTGAAGGAGGCCGCGCATTTCTTTGCCCACGGCATCAGCGACATCCTCTACGGCGTTGGCATGGTGGCCAGCAAGCTGCCGCAGGCGCTGGCGCTGCGGCGCCAGGGCTGCGACCTCAGGATCGTCACCGACAGCGTAGAGTCCGCACGCGCCATCGTGGCGTTCGGCGCCGCGCATGGCGAAGCGTTCGAGGTCTGGATCGAGATCGATACCGACGGCCACCGCTCGGGCATCCGCCCGGACGAGCCGGCGTTGCTCGAAGTCGGCACCGTGCTGCATGAAGGCGGCGCGCGCCTGGGCGGCGTGATGACGCACGCCGGCTCCAGCTACGACCTGGACACGCCCGAGGCACTCGCGGCAATGGCCGAGCAGGAACGCGCCGGCTGCGTGCATGCGGCGCAGCGCCTGCGCGGGGCGGGCCTGCCGTGCGCTGTGGTCAGCGTGGGCTCGACGCCCACCGCGCTGTCCGCGCAAGGCCTGGAGGGCGTGACCGAAGTGCGCGCGGGCGTCTACGTCTTCTTCGACCTGGTCATGCACAACGTTGGCGTATGCGCCACCGGCGACGTCGCGCTGAGCGTGCTGACCACAGTGATCGGGCACCAGCCGGACAAGGGCTGGGCCATCGTCGACGCGGGCTGGATGGCGATGAGCCGCGACCGCGGCACGCAGAAGCAGAAGCGCGATTTCGGCTACGGCCAGGTGTGCGCGCTCGACGGCGCGGCCATCGACGGCTATGTGCTCAGCGGCGCCAACCAGGAACACGGCATCCTGTCGCGCGAGGGCGAGCCTGACCGCGATATCGCCGCGCGCTTCCCGATCGGCACGCTGCTGCGTATCCTGCCCAACCACGCCTGCGCCACCGGTGCGCAGTTCCCCACGTACCACGCGCTCGCCGCCGACGGCGAGACCACCGAATGGAGCCGACTGCATGGCTGGTAACCCCGACACAAGCGACCGCACGATCTGCACGATCCGGACGATCTCCCCGGACACCCTGGCCACCCCGGGCGGACACTACAGCCACGCCACCGTCGCCAACGGCATGGTCTTCATCTCGGGGCAACTGCCGATCACGCCGGACGGCCGCAAGCTGGCCGACGCGCCATTCGCCGAGCAGGCCATGCAAGTGCTGGCCAACGTCGAAGCCGCGCTGGTAGCAGGCGGCAGCAGCATCGGTGCGCTGGTGCAGGTGCGCGTCTATGTCGACAGCATCGACAACTGGCCTGTCTTCAACGCGATCTACGCCGCGTGGGCGGGCGCAGCGCGGCCGGCGCGCGCGGTGGTGCCCACCGGCCCGCTGCACTTTGGGCTCAAGGTGGAGGTGGAAGCGGTGGCGCTGGCATCGCGCGCGTAATTAACCCGCTCACGCGGGCTTGGCAAGGCTGGTAAATCACCGTTGCAAAAACAAACAGAATGTCAGGTGGCTCGGCGCTAAAGTGGCCCTTCCCATGCCTGAAGGCAATTTTGGAGGTACACGCATGAAGCAACATCTGGCGAAATCCCTGTTGATGGCTGGCGCGATGGTCGCGTCTTACCCGCTGTTCGCACAGCAGGCCCAGCCCCTTCAACCGGCCCAGCCGATGCCAGCCACGCAACCGATGCAAGCCACCCCGCCGGCGCTGTCCGCGCAGCCGATGCAAGCCATGCCGGCCACCGCGCCGTCCGCACAGGTCGCGCAAGCCCCGGGCGCAGCCAGCCCGTACGCACCGGCAGGCCAGCCCGCGCAACCGGGCATGGCGCCTGCCCCGGTCGATCCGATGCAGGCAGCCGCGCCGGCCGGCGCCGTCGACCCCGCCAGCATGAGCCTGGCCCCCGATGCGCTCGGCACCCGCCTGGGCCAGCGCAGCTCCTTCCTCGACGGCGCCTGACGCCAGTCCCCGCGCGTCAACGGCGGGCGCAAGCTGTGGTAGCGTAGCGCCCTGCCGATTTGACGCCACCATGACTCCGTTCGATTCCGATGCACTGAAGCGGCTCGTCAGCGTCACCATGCCCTACGGCAAGCACAAGGGCACGGTGATCGCCGACCTGCCGGGCAACTACCTTAACTGGTTCGCCCGCGAAGGCTTCCCGCCAGGGGAGATTGGCGGGCTGCTGGCGCTGATGCACGAGCTTGACCACAACGGCCTGTCCCACTTGCTGAAGCCGTTGCGCGGGCGCGGCTAGCCGCGCGCCGGCTACAGCCCCAGCGCGCGGCCGTCGCTGCGCGGGTCGTGCGCGCCGGCAAGCTGCCCCTTCGGACCGATCCGGATCGCGCCCGGATGCCCGGCCAGCTGGCTCTGCGCCGGGATCGGGCTCAGCTGGTGGCCGCGCGCCGCCAGTTCACTGAACACCTGCCGGCCGGCGTCCTGTTCGAGCTTGAGGCTGTCGCGGCTGTCCGAGAAAGTCTTGCCCAGCAGGAAGCGCGGCCGGCCAAGCGCGGTCAGAGGATCCATGTCGTAGTCGATCATGCGCGTGAGCACCGCCGCCAGCGTCTGCGGCTGTCCGTCGGCGCCCTGCGTGCCGTAAAGCAGCCGCGGCCGGCCGTTCTTCAGGTAGATGCCCGGGTTCAGCGTATGGAAGGGCCGCTTGCCGCCCTGCAGCACGTTGGGGCTGGCGGGATCGAGGCTGAACGACGCGCCGCGGTTATGCCAGAGCACGCCCGTGTCGCCCACCACCACGCCGCTGCCCCAGTCGAAATACACCGTTTGCAGCATGCTGACGCAGCGGCCCTCGCGGTCGGCCGCGCCGATATACACCGTGTCGCCGGGCTGGTAGACATGCGGCCACGGCATGGCCCGTGCCATGCGGATGCGTTGCGCCTGCGCATCCAGGTGCCGGCGCGACAGCAGCCGATCCACCGGTACGTCGACAAAATCGGGATCGGCAACGTAGCGATTGCGATCGAGAAACGCCAGCTTCACGGATTCGACCAGCAGGTGATAGTAGTCCGCACTGCCCTCGGGCACGGCCGACAGGTCGAAGCGGTCGAGGATCCCCATGATCTCCAGCGTCGTCACGCCCTGCGTGGGCGGACGCAGGCCCAGCAGTTCGCCGCCACGGTAGGCAACGCGCAGCGGCACTTCCTCGCGTGCCTGGCAGCGCGCCAGGTCGTTGGCGCGCAACGGCGAGCCGGCCTGCGCCAGCCCTGCCGCAAGCCGGCCGGCGATATCGCCCTCATAGAACTCCCGCCCGCCCTGCGACGCCAGCCGGTCCAGCGTGCGCGCCAACTCGGGCTGGCGGAACATTTGGCCCGGCTTCGGCATGCGCCCGTCGGGGGCAAACACGCGGCCGAAGCCACTCCAGGCCGGCAGGTCCGCGGCGCGGAACTCCTGCCAGAAGCATTGCGACGGCGTGACCGGGAAGCCGTTGGCCGCGTACTCGGTGGCGCGCGCCAGCAGTGCCGACCACGACTGGGTACCGCTCCACTGGCTCTTGCTGAAGGCAAAGGCACGGTCCCAGATCGCGACCGTCGCGGCCGCGGTCAGCGCAGATCCCGGCCCTCGCAACGGGATGGCGCCGCTGTAGCCAGGCGATTCTGCAGCGGCCTGCCCGATCCCGGAGAACGAGCGCACATTGCCGTCGCGGTCGCTGATCACCAGGAAGGCATCGCCGCCAAGCCCCGTGAAATGCGGATAGGTCACGCCCAGCACGGCGCCGATCGCAATCGCGGCCTCGATCGCATTGCCGCCTGCCTTCAGCACTTCCAGCCCCGCCTGGCTGGCGAGCCCGTGCGGGCTGGTGACCATGCCTGCATCCGAATGCGCGAGACTGGTGCGCGCCGCGGGGGCGACGTCCTGCGCCGCCTCGGCGCCTGCTGGCGCGAGGATCGTGCTGCCCGCCAGCGCCGCCGAGCCTGCCAGGAATGCCCTGCGCGAAGTGCCGCCGCAGGGATCGACTTCAATCGTATGTTCCATGCCCACTCCCCCGGGAAGACTGGCTGCGCCGCGCCGCGCGGGCAGCCGCGATGATGATGACGATGTGATGGCGGCTCAGGCCTCGCGCTTGTGCGCCGGCCATGGGCGCTCGACCAGGCTTTCCGGCGCCGAGTAGCGCGCCTTGATCCACGCATAGGCCGGCCCCATTGCATTCATGGCGATGACGGCGCCGAGCGCGGCGACGGGATCGCCCGGCGTGGGCCCGAAGCCGCCGAACAGCGTGGCGAAGTACGAGGCAAAGCCGAAGAACATCCCGGGAATAAAACGCAGCGTGTAAAAGACGCGCGCCAGGAACATCATGCTGGCGTTGAGCATGAACAGGATCACCATCTCCGCCGCGATCAGCGCCGGCCCCGAGAACTGCTCGGCGGCCTGCCTGAAGCACAGCACGATCACGAACGCGAACAGCGATCCCACCGGCAAGGTCGGCCAGAGCTTCTTCAGGTTCTCCGGCGTGGGCCCGCCCATGGCAAAGGTCGCGGCCCAGCTGATAAAGATGGCCCACGGGGGCAGGTGCGAGGCATGCGCGGCAATGGGCACGGTGGTGATGGCCAGCAGCGAGGCCACGACTTCGGCGGGCAGCTTCTTCATGATCGTCTCCTGGAAAACTTGAAAGGTATGGGGGCGGTTCAGTGCGCGCAGCATTGGTGCCGGCGGATGTCGCAGCGGTGCTGCGTCACCACCGTGATCCGCCCGCGCTTGACCACCCACAGGCGCGGCGGAATGTCGATCAGCGCGTCCGCCACCCTGAAGGTGTCGAGGATCACGATATCGGCCTGCCGACCCACTTCCAGGCCATAGCTGTCCTGCAGCCCGATCGCGCGCGCGGCGTTGTGCGTGCCCATGCCGAGCACCGCGAGCTGGTGCTCCGGCACGCCAAGCTGCGCCACGTGCGCGAGCATGTTGCCGATCTGCAGCATGTCGGCCTTGCCGAACGGCGTGAAGGCATTGCGGATGTTGTTGGACGAATACGCCACGTTGACCCCGCCGTGATGCAGGGCCTTCACCGGGGTCAGCCCGCGGCGCTGGTTCTGCGCGTCCTTGCGCCCGCCCAGGTACAGGTCGGTCGCGGGCAGGGTCACGATGCTGATGCCGGCCTCGCGCAGCTGCGCCACCAGCGGCTCCAGCTGCGCCATGTCGAGCGCGCCCAGGCTGGTCACATGGCCCAGCGAGACGCGGCCCTGGTAGCCGCATTCGATGGTCTTGCGCGCGATGTAGTCGACCGCGGCAAAGCGCTGGTCGGCGGTGTCGTCGGCAAAGTCCGCATGCATGTCGACCGGCGCGTCATAGCGTTACGCCAGCTCGAACACCATGTCGATATGACGCACGGTGTCGGCCCAGCTGAGCTCGTTGTACGGGCAGCCGCCGACCACGTCCGCGCCCATGTCCATGGCCTCGATCATCAGCTCGCGCGTACCCTGCGACTTCAGGATGCCCTCCTGCGGGAAGGCCACGATCTGCAGGTCGAGCAGGTCGTGGTATTCCGCCTTGAGCTCCAGCAGCGTCTCCACCCCGATCAGCCCCTGGATCAGGTCGACGTCGGGATGGGCGCGGATCGCGACGGTGCCGTGCCGGACCGCCATGTCCAGCACCTGGCGCGAGCGGTCCAGCACGTCGTGCCGCTGCTGCTTGCTTTTCAGGATGCCGGTGACGCGGATGGCCTCGTCCAGCGTGCCCAGCCGGGCGGGCAGCCGGCGATGCAGCAGCGCCTTGTCCAGGTGGAGGTGCGGTTCCACCAGGCCCGGGATGGCGGCGCGGCCGCCGGCTTCGATCACTTCGTGCGCCGGCGCGTCGATGCCGGGTTCGATGGCGGCAATGCGCCCGTCGCGGATGGCGATATCGGTCAGGGGCGCGTCGTCGCGGACGCACGCGTCCCGGATCAGCAGGTCCAGCTGCATGGCGTGTCTCCTCGGGTCTTGTGGTTCTGTCGGAGCCGCTGCCCCGTGACCTGAAGCGTAGGTGCCGGCGCGCGCCGGCTGCATCAGGATCGGCTGAATTCGACCTAAGGATCGGCCTAGCTGCGCCG
Source organism: Cupriavidus sp. P-10 (assembly GCF_003402535.2). NCBI lineage: Bacteria > Pseudomonadati > Pseudomonadota > Betaproteobacteria > Burkholderiales > Burkholderiaceae > Cupriavidus > Cupriavidus sp. P-10. The sequence continues at coordinate 861,556 of NZ_AP025171.1, read as the reverse complement.
CAGCATGCTATGGGGTGTGGCTGGCCTCCCCGAGCTCTCCCGCTTCCGCCAGCAACCCGTGCCGGATGGCGTAGTGCACCAGCCCGGCGGTGGAGGAGAGTTCCAGCTTGGCCAGGATATTGGCCTTGTGCGTACTGACCGTCTTGCCGCTGAGCGACAGCGTCAGTGCGATCTCATTGATGCCCTGCCCTTCGGCCAGCATCTGGAACACCTGCAGTTCGCGCGCCGTCAGCCGCGCATGCGGCAAGGCTGCCAGCGGCTGCCGCGCCTGCCCGATCAGCTTGTCCGCAATCGCGGCCGACACCGCGGTGCCGCCGCGCGCCACCTTGCGGATGGCGCCGATCAGCTGGTCCGATTCGACATTCTTGGTGAGATACCCGGCAGCGCCGGCGCGGATCGCCTGCACCGCGTACTGCGACTCGCGGTACATGCTCAGCACCAGCACGGGCAGCGTGGGATAGCTGGCCTGCAGCTGCTGGATCAGCACGATGCCGCTGCGGCCCGGCATCGACATATCCAGCAGCAGCACGTCCGGCAGTTCGGCGCGCAGCAGCGCGAGCAGTTCGTTGCCGTCGGCGGCCTCGGCCACCACCTGCATGTCCGGCACGGTGGACAGGATCTTCTTCAGCCCGTCGCGGATGATGGTGTGGTCATCGGCCAGCAGGATGCGGATCATCTGGTGTCTCCTCCGGTAGCCCCGGTAGCGCCGGTAGCGCCGGTAGCCCCGGCAACGCTGTCGCGCGGAATCAGCGCCTCGATCCGCGTGCCGCAGCCCTTTTCGCTGGTCACCATCAGCTTGCCCCCCAGCATTAGCGCGCGCTCGCGCATGCCGAGCAAGCCCAGGCTGCGGCGGCGGCCGGTGACGGAGGTATCGATGCCGCAGCCGTTGTCGGCAACCACCAGCCGCAGCATGCCGTCCGCCTCGCCCAGCTCAACACGCACGCGATCGGCCTGGCCATGGCGGCAGGCATTGGTCAGGGCTTCCTGGGCGATCCGGAAGACCGCGGTGCTGACTTCCGCACTGAGGTCCGCTACCGGCTCAAGCGCGGTTTCGCCGGCAATGCCGCTGCGCTCGGACACCGACTCGACCAGCCAGTCGATCGCCGAGGCCAGCCCCAGTTCGTCCAGCACCGGCGGGCGCAGGTCCGCCGCAATGCGCTGCACCGCGTCCACCGTCGAGTCCGCGATCTCCTTGAGCATCTGCACGTGCCTGCGGTACGCATCGTCGGCAGCCGGCCCCTGCTGTGCCTCGATGAAGCTGAGGCCCAGGCGCAAGGCGGTCAGCGACTGGCCCAGCTCATCGTGCAGCTCGCGCGAGATACGGGTGCGTTCGGCCTCGCGCACGGATTGCAGGTGCGCGGACAGCTCGCGCAGCTGCGCGCGCGAAGCCAGCAGCTCCTGCTCCGAGCGCTTGCGGTCAGTGATATCGCGCGAGATCCCCACCGTGCCGATGACCTCGCCGCGCGGGTTGCGGATCGGCATCTTGATGGTGTCGAACCAGCGCACGCTGCCGTCCTTGCCATGCCGGCTTTCCTCGTAGCGGCGGCGCACGCCGCTGTCGACCACCGACTTGTCGGTATCGAGGTAGACCTGGCCCCATTCCGCCGACCAGACCTGGTCCGGCGTGCTGCCCAGGATCTCGGCCTCGGTGCGTCCGCATGCGGCCATGAAGGCATCGTTGACCAGCACGTAGCGCGAGCTGGCGTCTTTCAGCCAGGCCTGGTCCGGGATGTTGTTCAATATGGCGCGCTGCAGTTCGACGTCCATGCCTCCCCCTTTTGCAGGGCCGTCCGCCGCCCTGCCTGGTCCGGTCCTTCGGATTGAGTCGGGACGCGCATGCATTCATGCCAGTTGCGCATCAATTGCATTGATTGCATTGATTGCGCAAGCGGCGCGCGGCCCCCGCAGACTATAGCCAGCGGCGGGCAGCTGCGCCCTTGTCGTTTTCCTGAATGGGCGAGATCGCCGGATGCGGCCTGGGCGTGGCTTGGGCGTGGCCTGGGCGTGGCCTGGGCGTGGCCTGGGCGTGGCCTGGGCGTCTTGCTGCGCCTGCCCTACGCCAGCACCGCGCGCGCAATCACGGTGCGCTGGATTTCCGAAGAACCCTCGTAGATGCGCAGGATGCGCGCGTCGCGCACCAGCCGCTCCAGCGGCATCTCGCGGGTGAAGCCGTAGCCGCCATGGATCTGCAATGCGGTATCGGTCACAAAGGCGACCGTTTCCGAGGCGTAGAGCTTGGCCATCGATGCCTGCTCGGTAAAGGGCTCGCCGTCGCGGCGTCGCACCGCGGCCTGCAGCGTCAGCAGCCAGGCCGCTTCCAGACGCGTGCGCATGTCGGCAAACATCCACTGCAGGCCCTGCTTGCGCGCCAGCGGCTCGCCGCCGACCTGGCGCTGCCGGGCCCAGTCGACCGCGCACGCCAGCGCGGCTTCGGCAATGCCGAGGCTGGTGGCGGCGACGTCGAGGCGGCTGTTGTCGAGCACTTTCATCGCGGTGCGGAAGCCGCTGCCTTCCGGGCCCAGCCGGTTGGCGGCCGGGACGAAGCAGTCCAGCGCCACCTCGTGCGCCGGCGCGCCGCGGATGCCCATCAGTTTCTCGGCGGGCGCGACCTCCACGCCGGCGCTGTGCCGATCCACCACGAAAGCGCTGATGCCGCGCGTGCCGGCGGCGGGATCGGTCTTGGCGTAGACGACGATAAAGTCGGCGGCGTCGGCATTGGAGATGAAATGCTTGACGCCGCGCAGGCGGTAGCCGTCGCCCTCGGGCGTGGCGCGCGTGGCCATGTCGGCGGGGTTGGAGCCGGCGCGCGGCTCGGTCAGCGCGAACGCGCCCAGCTTGCGGCCGGCGGCGGCGGCGGGCAGGTAGCGTTCGCGCAGGCTGTCGTCGCCGCCGATCAGGATGGAGTCGGTGGCCAGGTAGTGCGCGCCGATCATCGACGAGGTCGACGCGCAGGCCTTCGCGACTTCGACCAATGACAGGATCAGCGCAACCGGCGAGGTCTCGGTGCCGCCCCAGCGTTCCGGCAGGTTCATGCCCATCAGGCCAAGCTCGGCAAGCTGCGGCACGTAACGCGTGGTGGAGGTTTCGGCGCGGTCCACTTCGGCGGCGTTCGGCGCCAGCTCGCTCTGCGCAAAGCGGCCGATCGCATCGGCAATCTCCAGGTCTTCCGCTTCGACGCCCATTCGCTTATGCATGTTGCTTCTCCTTATTGAAATCGTGCACGGCCAGGATGGCCTCGGTGTGCTGGCCCAGTGCCGGCGCGGGCGTCACGCGGTTGGCGCCGTACGCGGAAAACTTGACCGGCTGCGACGGCAGGCGCACCGTGCCGCCGTCCGTGTCGGGCACCTCGGTCAACAGGCGCCGATGCGCGGCGTGCTCGCTTTCCAGCGCTTCCCTGACATTGCGGATCGGCGCGACCGGGATGCCCGCTGCGCCCAGCGCCGCGTTTACCTCCGCCACGGTGCGCGTGGCCGACCAGCCTTCCAGCATGGCGCGCAGGTCGGACTCGAAGCGGCATCGCGTCTCGTCATCGGCAAAGCGCGGATCCTGCGCCATCGCCGGCTGGCCAATGGCGTCGGCAAGCGCCTGGAACAGCTTGTTGTTCAGCACCGCCACCACGTAGAAGCCATCCGCGGCGCGGTAGGCGCCGAACGGTGCGGACGACGGATGGCGGTTGCCCACGCGCCGCGGTGCCAGCCCGGTGGCCGCGTAGCGCGCGACCAGCGTGGCGCTGAGGCTCAGCGTGGCGTCGAACATCGACACATCGACATGCGTGCCGCGCCCGGTCTTCTCGCGCGCCAGCAGCGCGGCCAGCACGCCCCACGAGGCAAACAGGCCGCTGACCGCGTCGGACACGGCTTCGCCAAGCATGGTCGGCGCGCCGTCGGGCGCGCCGGTGGCATCCATCAGCCCGCACATCGCCTGCAGGATGATGTCGTAGGCCGGCCGGTGCGATTCCGGGCCGGTCTGGCCGAAGCCCGACACACTGGCGTAGACCAGCGACGGGTTCAGTTCGCGCAGCGCGGCGTAGCCGATGCCGAGCTTGTCCGCGACGCCGGGACGGAAGTTCTCCACCACCACGTCGGCACCGCGGCACAGCGCACGGGCGACGGCCAGGCCGTCCTCCGTCTTCAGGTCGATCACGATGCTCTGCTTGTTGCGGTTCATCGCGGAGAAGAGGCCGCTCTTGCCGTCGGCGAAGGGGCCGACCGCGCGATAGTCGTCGCCACCGGGCGGCTCGACCTTGATCACTTCGGCGCCGAGGTCGCCGAGCAGCGCGGTGCAATAGGGGCCGGCGAGCACGCGCGAGAAATCGATCACGCGGAGGCCGGCCAGCGGCAAATCGGACAGGTGGGTCATTGTCTTGTTCCTCCAGGGCTTGCGGGGCCCGGCAACGGGTTCCAGTCAGCCGATTCTGCGCAGCGCAGGCTATCAAGTAAAATATTGATTTCTAGTAGCACCTATAGGCTTTTCTAATGCCTTCGCCAACCTCTCCCGCGCGCGTCTCGTTGCGCCTGCTGCGCTACTTCGCCGCCACGGCGGAAACCGGCAGCACCACCGCAGCGGCGCGGCTGCTGAACGTCTCGCAGCCCTCCATCTCGGTTGCCATCCGCGAGCTGGAAGGCTTGTTCGACGAAGCCCTGTTCGCACGCGACGCCGGCACGAAGCTGGCCCTGACGCGCTTCGGCGCGCGCAAACTCGCGGAAGCGCGCCAGATCCTGGGCGCGGCGACGGCATTCGAGATTGACAAGCGTGGCGACGGCGACGCCGGCGAAGTGCGCATCGGCGTCTTCCGCACGTTGGCGCCGGCCTACCTGCCGGCGGTGCTGCGCGTGGCGCGCGAGCGCTATCCCAGGCTGGCGGTGCGTTTTGTCGAAGGCGACCTGGCCCAGCTCGAAGACTGGCTGCACGGCGGCCAGATCGAACTGGCCCTGACCTATGACGTGGGCCTGCCTGCCGAGATCGGCCGCGAAGTGCTGGCGGAACTGCGGCCCTATGGGCTGGTGCCGGCCGGCTCGAAGCTGGCCCGCGGCAAGGCGGCGATCTCGCTGCACGCGCTGGCGCGCGAGCCGCTGATCCTGATCGACCTGCCGCACAGCCGCGAATTCCTGATGGCGCCGTTCTGGCAATTCGGCCTGCAGCCGGAGGTGCGCTACCGCGCCACGTCGCTGGAGCTGGCGCGCAGCATGGTGGCGAACGGGCTTGGTTCGGCGCTGCTGATCACGCAGGCGCCGGCGTCCGGCCAGTCAGCCAGCGTCGTGGAAAAGCCGATCCTGGAGGAAACTGTGCGCCAGCCGCTGGTGATCGCGCAGGCGGGTACCGGCCAGACGCGCGCGGCGGCGCTGCTGGCGGAATGCGTACGCGAAGCCGTCGGTGAAACCATGGCGGCGCGGGCGGCACCCAGGAAAGCCGGTACTGCGCCAGCGCGCAAACTAAGGTAGAAATCTGGCCAGGGGCACGCGTTGCCTGTGCCACCCCGAACCAATCGCCACGACCAGCATGTCCAAGCCCCAGATCCTGACCTATGTCGACGCCGGCGCCTCCGACTGGACCGCCTGCCTGATGCGCACCATCGGCCACCAGTTGCAGGCCGGCGCCTATGAAATCCGCGCGGTCATGGCCGACGATATCCGCCATGACCGCACGCTGTTCGACGACGCGGTGATGTTCGTGATGCCCGGCGGTGCCGACCTGCCCTACTGCGCGGCGCTCAATGGCGCACCCAACGCACGCATCCGCAGCTTCGTCGAGAGGGGTGGCGTCTACCTCGGCATCTGCGCCGGCGCCTACTACGCGTGCCGCGAACTTGCCTTTCACGCCGGCACGTCCGGTGCGATCTGCGGCGCGCGCGAGTTGCGCTTTGTCGACGCGGTGGCGGTCGGCTCGTTGCCGGACCTCACCGGCGGACGCCTGTACGACGGCACGCCGCGCACCGCCGCCGCCGTGGAGATCCGCACCACCGACCACCTGACACCGGCGCCGGTCTCGCTCTACACGCATTACCACGGCGGCTGCCTGTTCGATTTCGGGGGCGAGCCCGGCCCCGGTACGCAGGTGCTGGCGGTCTACACGGGCATGGCCAGCACCCCGCCCGCCATCGTGGCCGCGCGCGTCGGCTACGGGCGCGCCATCCTGACCGGGGTACACCTGGAGATTTCCGAGCGCGAGTGCAAGGACGCGCTGCGCGGCCACAGCGACATGGATGCGCACGTCCACGTTTGCCACCGGCTGGCCGAGACCGGTGACACCCAGCTGGCGGTCTTCCGCCAGTTGCTGGCGCATGGCGGGCTGGCGCTGGGATAGCAGGCGTCGTCCGTATCAGCGTGCTGCCCGGCGCACCGCGCGCGGCTGGTCCAGCAGTTCGATCATCAGCCAGGCGTACAGCGTGACGCCGATAAACAGCCCCATGCGCACGACAAAGGCGGTATAGACGTCCTTGCCGGCCGCGCTGTCCTGCACCGATTGCCCCAGCAGGATGACCAGCGTCACCAGCGTATTGAGCCAGAAGCCGGGCGCCTGGCGCGTGGGACTGAGCCCGTAGAGCTTGCGCGCCACCAGCAGCGCGAACAGCAGCATCCACAGGAAATACATCCACAGGTGCACGAACAGGCTGAGCGCGCCCCAGAACGCGATCGCCAGCAGGCCGCCGAGCAGGGTCGAGCCCAGCAGTTCGCGGCCCGCGTTGCGCGCGGAGGTGGTGCAGCTCTGCCGGCCCAGGCTGACGGCCTTCATGATGATCGGCATGTAGACGGTGGGATCGGTCATCGTGAGCAGGAAGGCGGGCATCACCACCAGCGCCGCGCGCAGCGCCACCCACGCCGCCAGGTCGTCCGGCAGCGTGCTGGCCGCTGGCGCCGGCGGCGTCCCCGCGGGCTCGGGAAAGAGCCAGTGCCCGATCGCCAGCGCCAGCACCGCCAGCAGCAGCCCCTTGACCAGCGCGGCGATGACCGTCACGGCCAGGCCGAAGTCGAAGGTGCCGGCCGACGAGATCATGGTCAGGCCGACTACCAGGAAGGTCGAGACCAGGTTGTTGCCGCCGCGCAGCCCATCGCGGAATGCCAGGAACAGGCACAGGCCGGTCAGCAGCACGCCGCTCGCCGGGTAGTGGCGCAGCAGGGGAATCAGCAGCAGGCCGCTGCCGGTGGTCAGCATCACCACCAGCGACAGGCCCACGCCGGCCTTGAGGGCCAGCGGACGGTTCATGCTGGCCAGCAGGAACACCGCCAGCACGGGGGCGAGCATCGGGATCGGCAGGCCCAGGCCGAAGCTGGCCGCCAGGCACAACGCGGTGCCGCTGGCCAGGCGCAGCGCGCGCCGTGCGCGCGGCGAAGGTAGCGGCGGTGGTGATGGCGGTGACGGTAGCGGTGCCGGCACGGGGCCGTCAGTAGACATACGACAGCCAGCTCATCAGGTACAGGAAGGCGCGGCCGAGCGGGTTGAGCGGGTTGCCCTCCGTCGGGAACGCCATCACTTCGGCCTGCCCGCCCACGCGCACGCCGCGCAGCGACGACAGCTGCCCCGGATCGAACTCCACCGTCACCGGGAAACGCTGGGCCGGGCGCAGCCAGTCGCGGCTGTTCTGCACCGTCGGCAGGCTGCCGGCCGGCGTGGGGGGGCCGCCGACACTGATGCCGTAGCCGACGCTGCGAACGCGCCCGGTAAAGATCCGCCCTGGCAGCGAATCCAGCACGATCGCCACCGGCGTGCCGGGCACCACGTGGCCAAGGTTGTTCTCGGTCATCTCCGCATTGATCCACACGTCGTGGATGGTAATCAGCGTCATGACCGGATTGCCCGCGGCGGCAAACTGGCCGGTCTCGGTGCGCAGGTCGGTGACCAGCCCGGCCGAGCGCGCGCGCACGCTGGTATTGGCCAGGTCCAGCTCGGCCTTCTCCAGCGCGGTGGCGGCGCTGCGCAGCTTGGCGTTGTCTTCCGCGCTGCCGCCCTCCTGCTCGCGCGCACGCTGCACCTCGGCACGCGCCGCGGCAACCTGGGCGGTGGCGGCTTCCAGGCTGGCGCGCGCGATCTCGAGCCGGCGCAGGGAGATCGTGCCCTGGTCCTCACGGTACAGGCGCTCCAGGCGTTCGCTGTCCTGACGCGCCTTGACCTCGTTGGCGCGCGCCGCGCGCAGCGCCGCCTGCGCCGATTCAATGCCGGCGGTGCTGGCGCCGATCTGCCGGCGCGTCGATTCCAGGTCGGCGCGCGCGCGGTCGACGGCGATCCGGTAGTGCTGCGGGTCGACCTCGAACAGCACCGTGCCAACCGCCACGTCCTGGTTGTTGCGCACCTGGACGCGCGTCACGCGCCCCGAGACCTCCGATGCCACCGGCACCACGAAGGCCTGCACGCGCGCCTGCGAGGTGTACGGCGTAAGCCGGTCGGCCATCAGGTACCACACCAGGCTGACGGCAATCAGCACAAGCACCCAGCGGATGCCTTTCTTTGCCGGATCGGCGGCCGGCGCCGCCGCTGGCGGCGGAGGCGGCGGCGGGACTGCTGCGGGCTGCGGCGCGTCGCTCATCGGGCCTCCGCGTTGGATACCTGCCGTGGTGTCGCAGGAACGCCGGCGCTGGCGGGCACGGCCGGCCGCGCGGCTTCGTCGAACAGATCGCCCCAGTTGGTGCGTTGCTGCATCTGCTGGCGCGTGGCCGGATCGACCAGCGGCAGTTCGCTGTGCCACCCGCCGCCCAGCGCCTTGTACAGCGCGATCAGGTTGCTGACGGCGCTGCTGCGGTTGAGCACGTAGGCGTCCTGCTGGGCCGCCAGCGCACGCTGCGCGTCCAGCACGCGCTGGAAGTCGGAATAGCCCTCGCGGTAGAGCGAATTGGCCAGTGACAGCGAGCGGTTGGCGGCGACGGTGCCGTCGCGCAGGATCTGCTCGCGCTCCAGCGACTTGAGCAGGCTGCTGGCGGCATCGTCCGCTTCGCGCGCGGCCTGCCGCACCGCGTCCTGGTAGGCCACGATCAGCTGCTGCAAGCGCGCATCCTGCACCCGCACGTTGTTGCGGATGCGGCCATAGTCGAACACGTTCCAGCGCAGGCTCGGCCCGCCAACCAGCGCCAGCGCGTTGGGCGTGCCGGCCAGCGTGCTGGCAGACCATACGATGCTGCCCAGCAGAGACACCGACGGGTAGAGATCGGCCTCTGCCACGCCGATCAGCGCGGACTGTGCCGCGATCTGCAGTTCTGCGGCGCGCACATCGGGACGGCGCAGCAGCAGGCTGGCGGGCACGTCCTGCACCACGGCGCGGTCGATCAGTGGCAAGGCCCCTTCCCGCTCCGCCAGGTCGGGCAGCTCCGGCAGCGCGCCGGGCGGATGGCCCGCCAGCACCGCCAGCGCATTGCGCGTACGCAGGATCTGGCCTTCGAACTCGGGGATGCTGCTGAGCGTGCCCAGGTACTGCGTCTTGGCTTGCTGCAGGTCGAGCTCGTCGGTCTCGCCGCTGCGGAACAGGCGCTCGGTGATTTCATAGCTGCGCTGCTGCAGCCGGGCATTGTCGCGCGCGATGCGCAGCCGCGCCTCGGCCGTGCGCAGCGCGAAATAGGTTTCGGCCATCTGGGCGCGCAGCAGGACCAGCACATCCTCGTGGTTGGCGCGCGCCGCGAAATACGCGGCATCGGCCGACTCGATGGCGCGGCTGAAGCGCCCCCAGAAATCCAGCTCCCAGCCAATGTCAAAACCCGCGCTGAACTGCCAGAAGCGGTTGTTCTGCGGGTTGCGCCCGCCGGCCTGGCGGCTGGAGGTATAGAGCACGTCGGTGCTCACCTGCTGCAACTGCGGGTAGCGGCCGCTCTGGGCGATGCCGAGCTGCGCGCGCGCTTCCATCACGCGCAGGCCGGCGATGCGCAGGCCGGCGTTGTTGGCATCGGCCTCGGCGATCAGGCGCTCCAGCGTCGGGTCGTCGAATACCTGCCACCACTGCCGGATGTCGGGCGCCGGGCGCTGCTCAGTGGCACCCTGCAGCGCGGGGCTGTCCCATGACGGCGTCCACGCCTCGCGCTGCGGCTGGAAGTCCGGCCCCACCCGCGCGCACGCGCCCAGGCACAGCGCGCCGGCCAGCAGCATTCCGTTGAGCCGGTTGCGGTCGGGCATGGGGCGAGCCGGCTTACGCTATTCCGCGGTCTGCTCGATGGATTCAGGAACCTGCTGGGTTGGCTGCGGCGGCGGCTGGTCTTCAACCCACTGCCAGAACAACCGGTAGGCCACCGCCAGCATCACGGGTCCGATAAAAAGCCCGATGACACCGCCGGTGACCATCCCGCCCAGCGCGCCAATCAGCACCACCGGCATCGGCACGTCCACGCCGCGGCCGAGCATCAGCGGCTTGAGCACGTTGTCGGCCAGACCCGCAACGAAGGTGTAGATGGCAAAGATGATGGTCGCCAGGCTGGCGCCCTCGGTGGCGAAGACAAAGGCGATCACCGGGATGGTGATCAGCGTCGCCGGCAATTGCATGATGCCGAGCAGCAGCACCGCCAGCGCCAGCAGGCCGGCGCCGGGGATGCCCTTGACCACGAAGGCGACGCCGATCAGCAGCATCTGGATAAAGGCGATGCCTACCACGCCCTGCGCCACGGCGCGGATGGTGGCGGTGCACAGGTCGGCCAGCCGGGGGCCGCGCTCCGGCCCGAACACGCGCGAGGCGATCCGCCTGGCGCTGTGCGTCCCTTCCTCGCCATAGGCCATGATGATGCCGGCGATGATCAGCGCGAACAGCAGGATCAGCAGGGCTACGCCGACGCCGGCGAGCTTGCCCAGCAGCGCCAGGCTGAAGCCCTTGAGTTGCGGCATCAGCTTTTCCATCACCGCGGTCAGGTCAGTGGCCGCCTGCAGCCAGAAATCGTAGAGCCGCTGCCCGACGAGCGGCCACGCGGCGACCGATTCAGCCGGCATCGGGATATGCACGCGGTCGTCCCTGACCATGGCGATGGCGTTCTCCACCGAATCTATCAGTGCCTGGCCCAGCAGGTAGGTCGGCACCAGGATGATGGCAAGGACCAGCACGACGATCAGTGTGGCGACACGCCCGTCGTGGCCTCCCATCCGCGCGCGCAGCCTGACCTGCAGCGGGTAGATGGTCACCGCCAGGATCACGGACCACAGCAACAGGTCGACAAACGGGTGGAAGATCTGAAAGCAGAAGATCGCCAGGACGGCGATCAGCCCGGCCCGGATCAGTACGTCAAGCAACCCGCGGGACAGCGTCTTCTCGGAAATGGGCGTGGGCAACATCGATCGTCTCCCTGCGGTGCAAGTCGCAAAGGTTCACATCGGTACGCCAGCCTTGCGCTGGGCGCCGGCCGCACTCCAGTCTAGGCGAGCCAGCGGGCTCGGGCAACCTTTCCGTCACCCGGGCCACGTGCGTGCCCCGATGCATGCCGCCCCGGGGCTACGTTTGTCCGGGCTTGCGCAGCATCTTCTCGACCTCGCCGGCATGCAGTTCCTCCAGCTGGATCGACTCGCGCGCATATTCTTCCAGCGCCACCGAGCGGCCTTCGACCAGGCCAAGCAACTGGCGGTACAGCTCCAGCGCCTGCCGCTCGTTGGCCAGCGATTCGCGCAGGATGGTGCCGATATCGGTGGTATGGCTGTCCAGCAGCTTGGCGATGCCGAGCGAGGGATAGGCGCCCAGCGTGGTGATCCACTCACCGGCCTGCTGTGCATGCAGCAGCGATTCGTCGGCCTGCTCGCGCAGCCACGACACCACGGGGATGCGGCCGAAACCGAACACCAGGAAGGAATAGTGCGTATAGCGCACAACCCCGGCGAGTTCGGCTTCCAGTATCTGGTTCAGCACCCCGACGACCTTGTCTTTCTCGATTTCCGCCATGGCATCTTCCTCACGGGTTGCAGGGACAAAAGCAGGCTGATTCATTCTAGTCGGCGCCACGCCACACCTGAGCGTTCGCGCACTGGCGGCGAGCGCGTGCGGGCAGCAATCCGGCAGTGGAATTCCTATCATGCAGACGTGGCGCGCCTGAAGTAGCCCGGCGCGGCCCACCCGGAAAACTGACAATCTCGCCGGTGATGCAAAAGGATCCAGGTTCGCCAGCTGACCAATGCGACGGCGCCGTGATGTTCGCGGACATCTGCGACAGCACGCGGCTCTACGACAAGGCCGGCGACGCGGTGGCTCTCGCCGCCATCCGCCATTGCCTGGCGCTGATGAAGACGCGCGCCGCGCAGGCGCAGGGGCGCGTGGTCAAGACTATCGGCGACGAGATCATGGTGCTGTTCCCCGCCGCCGACCAGGCGATGCAGGCGGCACTCGACATGCAGGAAGGCGTGGCCGGGCTGGCGCCAATCGCCGGCATTGCCTTGTCGATCCATATCGGCTTCCATCACGGCCCGATCCTGTCGGACGAAGGCGGCGATGTGTTCGGCGACACGGTCAACCTGGCCGCGCGGCTGGTCAAGCTGGCCTCGCGCGGGCAGATCATCACCAGCAAGCATGCGGTGGAGCAGTTGTCGGCACCGCTGCGGCAGATGACGCGCGCGTTATATCCGATCCAGGTGCGGGGCAAGCACCAGCTGGTGGAACTCTACGAGGCGATCTGGCAACAGAACACCGAGCTGACGCTGGTCGCCCCGGTGGACGTCGCCGCGCGCCGCTCGCTGTTCCTGTCGCTGCGCTACCGCGACACCCTGTTCGAGATGGACGCCACCTCGGCGCCGCTGACCATCGGCCGCGACGCCACCATGAGCATCGTCATCCTGGACCGGCAGGTCTCGCGCTTCCAGGCTACCGTCGAGCCGCGCGGCGGCCGCTTCGTCCTGATCGACCGCAGCTCCAACGGCACCCACGTCCGCATCGACGGCGAAGACAACCTGATGCTGCGCCGCGACGAGATCACGCTGCGGGGCCACGGCTGGATCACGTTCTCGCCGCCCGGCGATGCCGGCCAGGAGGCGATTGAATTCTTTGTCGAAGAAGACTGAGCCCGGCCCTGCACACCTGCAAGATGGCGTGGAAATTCTCCTTGACTTCAGTCGATCCGTATCCCATTATGCTTTTCATCGCATGCGATTTAAACGCTTGCGACAAATCAGCGGAAGCTGCTTATTTTTTACCAATTAATATCGTATACGATGTAATCGCATACGATATCAAAGTCACCACCCTCACCGAAAGGAACCCCACCATGAGCAAGATCGACAAAGTCCTGGCCACCGGCAAGACCTACACCATCCTCAGCGCCGCCGGCAACACGCCCCGCGGCCATGACGGCACCGTTGACATGCGCCTGTCGTCGCCCGGCAGCGAAGCCAACCCGGCCCATGTCTTCAATGGCAGCGATGCGCATCCCACCGCCGAGCGGCTGTTCGCGGCGGCGTGGTCGGCGTGCTATATCAGCGCCGTGGGCCTTGCAGCCAAGGCACACAAGCTGACGCTGCCGGCCGACCTTGCCGTCGAGATCGAGGTGGACCTGGGCCAGACCGGCCGCGAGTACCTGCTGCAGGCCCGCCTGAACGTGCGCATGCCTGGCGTGCCGCACGACGTGGCGACGGCGGTGGCGCATGCCGCTGACGAAATCTGCCCGTACTCCAAGGCCACGCGCGGCAATATCGACGTGGCGATCAACGTCATCACCGGCTGACGCAGGCGCGCGGCCCCGCACCACGCCCGCCAAGGCGCGGTACGGGGCCCAAGAGTCGCATCCGGTTATCGCATCACCGATACAATCGCATACGATTTATAATTCCACGCATCGCCATCCAGACACGGGAGCCAGAGCATGAAAGCCAACGACAAGGCCGCAACCGCGGATCCGAAACTGTCCGATTTCCTGTGCTTCGCGGTCTATTCCGCCAACCTCGCGTTCGGCAAGGCGTACAAGCCCGTCCTCGAACAGCTCGGGCTGACCTACACGCAATACATCACCATCGTGGCGTTGTGGGAAGAAGACGACCAGACCGTGGGCAGCCTCGGCGAAAAGCTCTTCCTGGAATCGAACACCCTGACGCCGATCCTGAAGAAGCTGGAAGCCATGGGCTTCGTCGAACGGCAGCGTGATCCCGAAGACGAGCGCCAGGTGCGGGTCAGCCTGACCCGCAACGGCCGGCGCCTGCGCGAAAAGCGCCTCGAAGGCAGCCTCGCCGATGCCACCGGCCTGACGCCGGACGAATTCGCGCGGCTGCAGAAGGCAGTCGCGACGCTGCGCAACAACCTGGTCCGCTCGGTCAGGTCCGGCGACTGAAAGCGCGCCGGCCGCCCGTCGCGGTCAACAGCGGCAAGGCTCAGTAACCACCGAGCCTTCGCCCCCCTGTCGTTGCGCCTTCCTTGCCCTATCCTTCCAAGAAAAACATCGGGCAAGGTGGGCCGCATGCACGCATTGATCTTTTGCTCCGTGCAGTTCCTGCTGGCGGTCACGTGGACCCTCTACGTGGCGTTCCTGCCGCAGCTGGCCGCGCAGGCCGGCATCCCTCGCGCGCACGTCGCGTGGATCCTGGTAATGGACCAGGTGATCTTTGTCGCCATGGACCTGGCACTGGGCATCGCCGCGGACCGTGTCGCCAACGGCATGCGCCGGCTCGGCGGCTGGATCCTGGCGCTGTCGGTGGTTTCCGCGCTGGCGTTCGTGTTGCTGCCGTCCGCTTCCTCACCGCTGCTGCTGCTTGCCCTGACGGCGTTATGGGCCGCCACCTCTTCGGCGTTGCGCGCGCCGCCCATGGTGATCATCGCGCGGCGGCTGCAGGGGTCGGCTTCGTCGTTCCTGGTGGCGGCGTCGCTGCTCGGCATCGGCCTGGCAGGTGCGGTGGCGCCGGTGCTGACGGCGCGGCTGCGCGAGGCCTCCCCGTTGATTCCCTTTGTCGCGGCCAGCGCGGCCCTGGTGCTCGCCGTGATCGCGCTGCGCTGGGTCGAACTGCCGCCGGCATCCCGGCGTGCCGCAGCGGAGCCGCCTGCCAGCATCGGCCTGCGGCGCCTGTGGCTGCTGTTCGCGGCGGTCTGGCTGCTCGCGCTGGGCTTCCAGGTCCACACCGCGATCAATTCGGCGCCTGGCTATCTGCGCTTCGTTGCCAGCGCCGAGCTGGTACGGGTGATGCCGGCGTTCTGGATTGGCTTTGCCCTGTGCGTGCTGCTGCCCGAGACGCCATGGTTGCGCCGTTTTCCTGCTTACGTGCTGCTGCTCGCCGCGTCGGTGCTGGGCGCGCTGGCATTGTCCGGCTTCACTGCCGCCGCGTCGCTGCAGGCGGTACTGGTAGCGCAATGCCTGGCCGGCGGCATGTGGGGCATCATGTTCGGCGCCGCGGCCAATGCCGCGCTGGATGCCGGCCACGTGGGCAGTGAAGGCAGGTTCACCGGACTGGTGTTTGCCGTGCTCGCCATCGCCGCCTTCCTGCGCATTGCCATGGTGGCGTCCGGCGCCGCCAAGGGCGCGGTGCTGGCCAGCCTGTTGCCGTGGGTGCCGGCGCTGGCGTGGAGCGCGGGCGCGCTGCTGCTGGCGCTCTTTGTCGCGGCAAACCTGCCCTATCTCGCCGCACGCACTCACACTTTGCGCCAGCAGGCACGCTCCGGCTAGCGCGAGGAACCCCGCCGTGCAGGCGGTGCCGCCATGCTACGGCTGCACGCGGCTGCGCCGGAGCTGGAACGCCACGGTCACGCGGTCGGCCGGGTAGATGGTGTCGGTGATTTCCAGGATCTTGCCCTGCGCGTCCTTGTAATGCCGGATCAGCCGCAGGCCCGCCGTGCGTGCTTCGGTGCCCAGCTCCTGCGCCAGGTCCCCGTCGATCAGCACACCGTGGATGACCTGCCGGATCTCCGCAATGGCAATCCCGCATTCGCGCTCGATCAGCGCACTGATCAGCACCTGCGGGCTGTCGCGGATGGCCTGCTCCAGGTGCGCCAGCGCGGCATCGATGTAGATCTCCGCATGCGCCACCGGCGTATTGCCCTTGCGCGCGTCGACGCGGGTGCCGCTGAAACGCAGCCATTCGCTGCCCATCGGCGCTTCCAGCAGCCGCGCGTCGGCGCGGTCCAGCGTGACGCGGCGCGCCGAGCCGATGCTGCGGACCTCCGTGGCGGCCACGCGCACGAGATCCTCGGCGGTGCCGAACGACTGCGTGTATGCGGCATCGGGGTTGGCGCTCGCGACGATGGTCCCCACCGCCTTCTTGCGCGAGATATAGCCCCAGTCCTGCAGCAGCGCCAGCGCGGCGCGCACCGTGTGGCGGCTGACGCCGTGCTGCCCGGCCAGTTCCGGCTCGGTGGGCAGCAGGCTGCCGACCACGCGGCGGCCCTCCTGGATGTCGCGCACCAGCGTGCTGGCCAGTTCGGCATAGCGGGGCGCCGCGGCGGGCTTGTCCTTCAGTTCGTTGCGCATGGGGTGACGATGGCTGCTTGATGGCGGCTTGGGGCGGGTGGCTCGCAATGGCTGACGCGCATTGTAAGCCACGCGCTGGCCGCCGCCCCGCAGGCTCAGGCGCCGAAGAAGCGCCGTTCGGCTTGCGCCGGCAGCGCCATGCCGGTCACCCTGGCCTTTTCCAGCACCTCCCAGAAATAGCGGTAGGTGGCGCGGTCATGCAGTTCGCCCTGGTACTGGATCGGCCCCCACTCCGCGTCCTGCGCGGCGCACAGGATGCCAGCCGCGTCTTCCACCTCGGCAAAGTCCGGACGCATCGCATCGACGATCGGCAGGATCTGCGCCGGGTAGATGCTCCACATGCGCAGGAAGCCGAACTCGTTGCGCGCACGCGCCGCATCGCCGGCGATGACTGCCGCGTCCTTCAGGTTCAGGCAGACGTTGTGCGCCGGCACGATGCCGTTGGCCAGTGCCGCGGCCACCATGTCGGCCTTGGCGCGCGCCAGCAGCGCGTGCTCGAACTGGCCGGGGCTGCGCATCGCCGCCGCAGGGATGGCGCCGTGGTGGCCGCTGACGAAGTCCATCAGGCCGAAGTCCAGCACTTCGATGTGTGGCAGCGCGGCGATCTCGAACACCTCGCGCAGCGCGCCGTGCGTTTCCACCAGCACGTGGACCGGGATCTCGCGCTGCAGGCCGGCGTTGCGCGCGGCCTGGCCGATGTAGCCGATGACCTCGGCCACCTGGGCGGCACTGGTGGCCTTGGGGATGGTGAGATAGGCCAGGCGCGCACCGGCCTCGCCAACGATGATGTCGACATCCTGGCGCCAGGCCGGATGCGACGGGTCATGGATACGTGCGCCGGCACGGCCGTGCCGGTTGCGCTCCGAAGCGATCATGCGCGCCACCATGGCGGCATGCTCGCGCTCCTGTCCGGCGGCTGCGCCGTCCTCGCAATCGCAGGTCACGTCAAACACGGGACCGTACTCGACCTGCAGGTCGAAGGCTTTGCCGATCAGCTTCTCGCTGCCGGCAAAGTGCTCGCACGCTGCCAGTACGGGGAAGGGCTTCTCGCCGGCAAACAGCGCGTCGCGCGGATGGGTGGTGGTCATGGGTATCTCCTGGTGCAAAGTGCGAATGGGGTAAGCCGGGGGGTGGCCGGGGGTAGGCCGGTGGTAAGCCGCTCAGCGGCCGCGGCGCGGGATGGCGATGGTGTAGTCGAGGTCGAGCACCACGTTGGCCGGATGCGCGGCCTTGCCCTCGCCCGCTGGCGGGAACACCACGGCGGCGGCGGGTGCGTTCTTGATGCCGATGGTGCGCAGGCGCAGCGCGCCGACGTGCGCGAGCCCCAGGTCGGGCTTGTCCAGCACCTGGGTCGCGCACGCGATGGTGTCGCCGGCGTAGGTCGGATTGACATGGCTGCCGCCGTTGATGGCCAGGATCGACAGCGCGTTTTCCAGCCCGTCATGCGACAGCGCCTTGCACAGCGACATCACGTGGCCGCCGTACACCAGCCGCTGGCCGCCCGCCGCCGCCATGGCGAAGCCGTCGAAGTGGGCCCTGGCGGTGTTCTGGTAGAGCCGCGTGGCGATGCTGTGGTCACTGTCGTTGACCGTCATGGCGCCGGGGTGGTCGATCCGTTCGCCCGTCGCATAGTCTTCCCACAGGTCGTCCACGCCGGTCAGCCCGCAGATCTCGCGCACCGCGGGGCCAAGGTCGCCGTGCCAGAGACGCGCCGCCGGCACCACCGGCTCGGTCGCCGGCACCATGGCCTGCCCGCAAGCGGCGCCGTGGTCGCGCTTGTGCACCATGACCCAGCGGATCCAGCTCAGCACCTCGTGCCCATGCTGGTTGCGCGCGGTCGAGCGCACATAGACCACGCCGTTCTTTCGGCTGGAGTTTTCCTTCAGGCCGATGACCTCGCTCTCTACCGCCAGCGTGTCGCCCGGCCAGACGTGCGCCAGGAAGCGCACTTCGGCATAGCCCAGGTTAGCAACCGCGTTCAGCGAAATGTCCGGCACGGTCTTGCCGAAGGCGGTGTTGAACACCAGGAGGTCTTCCAGCGGCCGGCGCGGCAGGCCCAGCTGCGCGGCACAGGTGTCGGCGGTGCCCAGCGCGGTGCGGCTGCCGGTCAGGCCGATATACAGGCTGCGGTCACCTTCCGTCAGCGTGCGCGGCGTGGCATGGCGAATGCGCATGCCCACGCGGAAGTCTTCAAAAAAGTTGCCGGTGCGGTCCTTCTGCATTGTCTTTCCTCGCTCTCCGCCGGGGTCTAACCCCGAATCGATTATGTCCGTACATAATGTACGGCAAAAACGGGGCTGTCAACTTTCGCCGCGCATACCCCAAAACCTGCCGAATTAAGCCCGATTCAACCCACCTTATTCGGGTGGGTAGCAGCTATCGGGCTTGCCTGCCCACCCGATCTTCGATTTATTATGTACGGACATACACGGAAAACGACGGCGCCACACGGATCGCCTGAAAGGAGTGCAGAAGTGCAAAAACTGACCGAAGAGCGCCGCATGATCCAGGAAGCCGCGCGCCAGTTCACGATGGAGCGCGTGCTGCCCATCGCCAACAAGCTGGATCCCGAAAAAGGCCAGATCCCGCGCGAACTGATCGACGAGATGGCCGGGCTTGGCTACTTCGGCATCCTGATCCCGGAGGAATACGGCGGCCTGGGGCTGGGCGCCTACGAGTACTGCCTGGTGGCCGAGCAACTGTCGCGCGCCTGGATGAGCGTGGGCAGCCTGATCGCGCGCGGCAACGGGCTGATCGGTGCGCTCAAGGGCCTGAGCCCGGAGAAGAAGGCCGAATACCTGCCGCGCATGGCGCGCGGCGAGTTCCTGGGCGCGTTCTCGCTGTCGGAACCCAATGCCGGCTCGGACGTGGCCAATATCGCCTGCCGCGCCGTGCGCGACGGCGACGAATGGGTCATCACCGGCAGCAAGTACTGGTGCACCTTCGCCGACGAGGCCGACTTCATCCTGGTGGTGTGCCGCACCGATCCCGAGATCGATCCGCGTGCGCGCCACCGCGGCCTGTCTGCCTTCATGGTGGAAAAGCCGCGCGGCCGGTTGCCCGAGGGCGTCAAGGGCAGCGTGATCCCCAAGATCGGCTACCACGGCTGGACCACCTGGGAACTGGCCTTCGACGGCTGCCGCGTGCCGGCCTCCAGCATGGTGGGCGAGGAAGGCAAGGCCTTCTACCTCGCCACCGCCGGACTGGAGACCGCGCGCGCCCACACCGCCGCGCGCTCGATCGGGCTGGCCCAGGGCAGCCTGGAAGATTCGCTGCAGTACGCACGCGAGCGCGCGCAGTTCGGCGTGCCGATCGGCAACTTCCAGGCGATCCGCTTCAAGCTGGCCGACATGGCCACGCAGATCGAAGCGGCGCGTGCCCTGCTCTACGCCGTCTGCGAAAAGATCGACGATGGCCAGCGCTGCTCGACCGAGGCCGCCATGGTCAAGCTGTTCGCCAGCGAGATGTCCGAGCGCGTCACCAGCGAGGGCCTGCAGGTCCACGGCGGCGCCGGCTACACCACGCACTTCGCCGCCGAGCGCTACTGGCGCGACGCGCGCCTGACCAAGATCTTCGAAGGCACCTCGGAAATCCAGATGCGCATCATCTCCGACGCGCTGATGGGCAAGGCCGAAGCCTGACCGATGCCGGAGCCTGACATGCAAGCTTCCACGCATTCTGTTGCCGCCCGCGCTGCCACCGCCGCCGGTGGCGCCCTTGCCGGGCTGCGCGTGATCGACCTCACGCAGATGCTGGCCGGCCCGTTCTGCACCCAGATGCTGGCCGACCACGGCGCCGAAGTGATCAAGGTCGAAACCATGGATGGCGACGGCACCCGCGTGACCGGTCCTTTTTGCCAGGACGACGACCTGCGCGGCTACGGCGGCTATTTCCAGAGCGTCAATCGCAACAAGCGCTCGATTGCCGTGGACCTGAAGACCGAGGCCGGCCGCGCGCTGGTACACCGCCTGATCGACGGCGCCGACATCGTGGTCGAGAACTTCCGCGCCGGCGTGATGGAGCGCCTGGGACTGGGCTACGAAACGCTGCGCGCCACCAACCCGCGGCTGGTCTACGGCACCGTGCGCGGCTTCGGCGACCCGCGCAGCGGCGCCAGCCCGTACGCGCGCTGGCCGGCCTATGACGTGGTCGCGCAGGCCATGGGCGGGATGATGGGCATCACCGGTGCCGACCGTGACACGCCGACCAAGATCGGGCCGGGCGTGGGCGACACCATTCCCGCGCTGATGCTGTGCATCGGCATCCTGGCCGCGGTGCACCGCGCCCGCGACACCGGCGAGGGCCAGTTCGTCGACGTTGCCATGACCGACGCGGTGCTGGCGATGTGCGAGCGCATCGTCTACCAGACGTCCTATACCGGCACCGTGCCGGCGCCCGAAGGCAACCGCCATCCGCTGCTGTGCCCGTTCGGGCTGTTCCGCGCGCGCGACGGCCATGTGTCGATCGCCTGTGCCACCGATGCCTTCTGGGAAGCGCTGGCGATCGCCATCGGCCGCCCTGAGATGGGCCGTGACGAGGCCTTCGCCACCAACGCCGCGCGCGTGCGCAACGCGCAGCAGGTTATCGATGCGATCGAGGCCTTCACCTCGGTCCGCACCAAGGAAGAGATCGGCCGGTGCCTGGGCGGCAAGGTGCCGTTCGGCCCGGTCTACACCTCGGCGGAGATCTTCGAGGACGAGCACTACCGCGTGCGCGGCATGCTGGTCGACGTGGAGCAGCCCGGCAGCGCGCAGCCGGTGAAGATCGCCGGCGTGCCGATCAAGCTCAGCCGCACGCCCGGTGCAGTGCGCCGGCGCGCGCCGCTGCTGGGCGAGCACACCGACGAGATCCTGCTGGCCGCCGGCTACGGCCAGGACGAGATCCGGCACCTTCGCGACCACGGCGCCGTGCGCTAGGCGGCGCGGCCATACCCGGCATACCACACCAGGAGAACACCAAGATGGATTTCGAGATCCCGAGCGAATGGGTCGAGTTCGGCGACGCCCTGCTCAAGTTCATTGACCGCGAGGTCGCGGCGCTAGAGCACGAGCACCGCGCGTTGCTGGCCAGCGAGCGCACCGTCTACACCGCCGACGGCCGCTACGCGCCCGAAGTGCTGGCACTGCGCCGCCAGGTGCGCATGCGCTCGGCTGAGCTGGGCTTCTATACCGCACTGAGCGCCGAGTCGCTGGGTGGCGGCGGCCTCGGCCCGCAGGCGGCGGTCTATATCCAGGAGCGCCTGAACGCCCATTGCGGGCCGGAGCGCCACCTGGTGCAGACCGTGGTACTGCCCTCGCCTTTCACCAACGGCCTGTCGCCGGTGCTCAGGCACATGGAGCCCGCGCTGCTGGAGACCGTGCACGGCGAACTGGCCAGCGGCGCGAGCACCATGTGCTTCGGCCTGTCCGAACCCGATGCCGGCTCCGACGTGCTCGGCATGCGCACGCGCGCCGTGCGCGACGGCGACCACTGGGTCATCCACGGCACCAAGCAATGGATCACCAACGCGCCGTATGCCGACTACGCCATGATCTTTGCCATCACCGACGAAGAGCAGGCCCGTGCGCGACGCGGCGGCATCACCGGCTTCTTCCTGCGCACCAATATACCTGGCTTCTCGGTGCCCAGCGTGATCCCGGTGATGGGCCACCTCGGCGCCGACATCGGCATCATCTCGCTGGACAACGTGCGCGTGCCCGACAGCCACCGCCTCGGCCCGGTGGACCGCGGCCTCAGCGTGGCGCTGGACGGCGTCAACGCCGGCCGCCTGAGCATGGCCGCCAGCTGCGTCGGGCTGGCGCAGTGGGCGCTGGACCAGGCGCTGGCCTACGCCAGGGTGCGCAAGACCTTCGGCCAGCCCATCGCCGAGCATCAGGCCGTGCAGATCATGCTGGCAGAAAGCGCGATGGACATCTACGCCGCCAAGTCAATGATCCGGCATTGCGCCTGGCTGGTCGACCACGGCAAGCCCGCCACCAAGGAAGTGTCGATGGTCAAGGCCGCAGCCACCGAGATGGTGGGCCGGGTCTTCGACCGCGCCATGCAGGTCCACGGCGGCATGGGTCTGACCAACGAGCTGCGCCTGGAAGCGGGCTACCGCTGGGCGCGCACCATGCGCATCCCGGACGGCACCTCGGAGATCCAGCGCCGCAATATCGCGCGCCGGCTGCTGGACGGCGACACCGCATTCTGAAAGCCGCCGCGTGCGCGCGGCCACCGCATCCCACAGAGGAGACCTCCATGACCATCGATCCCGCCGGCGACGCAAACATCGTCGCCGCGCCGGCCGGCCCGCTGTCGGCCGGGCCCCGCATCACGCTCGGCGACGTGCCGCGCGTGTTCCATCCGCCGCACACCACCGTGTTCGAGAACCTGGCGCTGTCAGCGAGGCGCTTCCCGGACAAGGTGGCAATCCAGTTCTACCATGGCGCCACCACCTACGCCGCGCTGCTGGCGCAGGCCGAGCGCATGGCCGGCTACCTGCAGCACGCTTGCGGCGTCTATCCCGGTGACCGCGTGGTGCTGTTCAGCCAGAACTGCCCGCAGTTCATCGTTGCCTACTTTGCCATCCTGCGCGCCGGCGCGGTGGTGGTGCCGGCCAATGCCATGCTGCTGGCCGACGAGCTGCGCCACATCGTTACCGACAGCGGCGCGGTCGCGGCCTTTGCCGCCGGCGAGCTGGGCGGCCAGATCGCGCCGCTGCTGGGGCAGACGCCGCTGCGGCACCTGATCGTGCATCACTACGGCGATGCCCTGCCCGGGCATGACGACGACACGCTGGCCATTCCCGACTGGGTGCGCGCGCGCAGCGATGGCGCGGCCTTGCCCGACGGGGCGGTTCACTGGAGGCATGCGATGGCGTGCGCGCTTGCGCCGCATGTCTATGGCAGCACGCCCGACGACCTGTGCATGCTGCCCTATACCTCGGGCACCACCGGCGCGCCCAAGGCCTGCATGCATACGCACCGCACGGTGATGGTGTCGGTGGCGGGCTCGCAGCTGTGGCGGCGTTCGCATGCCGAATCGACTTTCCTGGCGGTGGCACCGATGTTCCACCTGCTTGGGCTGCAGAGCGGCATCAACGCGCCCGTGTACCTGGGTGGCACCATCGTGCTGCTGCCGCGCTGGGACCGGCGCACCGCCGCCCAGCTGATCGCGCGCCACCGCGTCACGTTCTGGGCCGCGCCGCCGCCGATGCTGGTGGAGTTCTTCGCGCAGCCCGGCCTCGAGTCGTTCGAGCTGGGCAGCCTGGCGTGCGTGGTCGGCGGCGGCGCGGCCGTGCCGGACAGCACCGCGCGGCTGATGAAGGAGCGCTACGGGCTGCAGTTCGTCGAAGGTTACGGCCTGACCGAGACGGCGTCGTTCATCATCGCCAACCCGATGGCGGCGCCGCGCAGCGGCCACCTGGGCGTGCCGACCTACGGCGTCGACGCACGCGTAATCGACCCGGAGACGCTCGCAGAAGTGCCGCAGGGCGAGGTCGGCGAGATCGTGGTGCACGGCGCGCAGGTGATGCTGGGCTACTGGAACAAGCCTTGCGCCAATGAGGAGAGCTTTATCGCCATCGACGGCAAGCGCTTCTTCCGCACCGGCGACCTGGCCAGCGTCGACGCCGACGGCTACTTCCGCATGCGCGACCGCCTCAAGCGCATGGTCAACGCCTCGGGCTACAAGGTGTGGCCGGCCGAGGTCGAAGCGATCCTGCACACCCACCCCGCCATCCTCGAAGCCTGCGTCATCGCCGCGCGCGACCCGCACCGCGGCGAGACCGTGAAGGCGGTGATCGTGTTGCGCGACGGCGCGCAGCAGGCTTCCGAGTCAGCGCTGATCGACTGGTGCCGGGCCAGCATGGCCAACTACAAGGCACCGCGCATCGTGCAGTTTGTCGAGCGCCTGCCGCGCTCCGCCACCGGCAAGATCGCATGGCGCGAACTGCAGGAGCAGGAAATGACCGGGAGCTGAGGCGCCACGCCGATCCCTCCCTCCTTACAAGGTGAACAAGATGCGCAAACCATTCCTGATTGCGATCGCCACGATCGCTACGATGACCCTTGGCGCCTGGAGCGCCGCATGCAGCGCGCAAGGCTACCCGTCGCGCCCGATCACCATGGTCGTGCCCGCGCCACCGGGCGGCGCCACCGACGCCGTGGCCCGCGCGCTGGCCGAAGACCTTGGCAAACGCCTGGGCCAGCCCGTTGTGATCGACAACAAGGGCGGCGGCAACGGCGTGATCGCGGTCCAGGCCGTGACCCGCGCCGCGCCGGACGGCTATACCCTGCTGCTCACCCACTCCACGCCGCTGGTCAATACGCCGCACCTGTACCGCAACGTTTCGTACGACGCGCGGCGCGACCTGGCATTTATCAGCAAGCTCGCCGTCGGCAAGATCATCCTGGCCGTCCACCGCGACGTGCCGGCCAGGAACGTGCAGGAACTGCTGGCCTGGGCCGCGAAAAACCCCGGCAAGGTCAGCTACGGCTCCTACGGCGTCGGCGCGCTGCCGCACCTGGTCGGCGCCTACTTCAACCAGTCGCGCGGCCTGGACATGGCCCATGTCGCCTACAAGGGCGAAATGCCGATGGTGCAGGACATGATCGGCGGCAACATCGCCTGGGCGGTCGGCTCGATGACCACGCTCGGCCCGCAGGTCCGCAGCGGCCGCATCCGCGCACTGGCGGTGCTTGCCGACAAGCGCATCAGGGAACTGCCCGACGTGCCGACCATGGCCGAGGCCGGCCTGGCGGAGCAGGAGCTGCGCTCGCCGGCCTGGATCGGCCTGTTCGCGCGTGCCGGCACGCCGGCGCCGATCCAGGCAAAGCTGGAAGCCGAAGCGCGCGCCTCGATCCAGTCCCCGGCCATGCGCGCACGGCTCGATGCGCTGTCGCTCCATCCGGCCGGCAGCAGCGGTGCCGAATTCCGGCGCGAGTTCGATACGCAGGAGCCGGTGGTGGCCCGGATGATCAAGGCCACTGGCGTCACGCCTGAGTAGCGCCGGAGTTGGCTGAGCAGTGCCGGCCCGGCTGCGATCCTTGCGCTTTGCGCCAGCAGCGCTCGCAGGGATCGCAAGAGCGCCACCTGACAGGCGCCGCGGCTACGCGCCTTCCGCGTAGCCGCGCAGTCCCGCCACCTGCGCGGCAAACGTGGCCGCGCAGCGCGCGCTGGCGCGCAGGTCTTCGTGCATGGCGACCCACGTATCCATCTGCACGGAAAACTCGCCGCGCAACACCCTGACCAGCCGCGGGTCGCGCGCCGCCAGCGCGGACTGGCACACGCCGATGCCGAACCCGGCGCGGATGGCGCCCAGTTGCGCCAGGTCACTGTCGGGGCGGAAGGCCCTGCGTTCGCAAGGAAACGCCGGAAAGCGCTCCAGCAGGCGGCGGATAAACGGCGTCTCCCGGTCGAAGCCGATCATGGCAAACCCGGCCAGTTCCTCCAGTGACTGCGGCACCGCGTGTGCGGCCAGGTAGCGCTCGTGCGCGGCGGCTGATCGGGCCGATCCGCAAGACGCCGTACGCCGAGGGGATCCGGCACACACTGGCGGCATGCCAGCCCGGCCGGGGCGCACCTAGCCTTGCTGCTTGCGGAACGCCCAGCGCCCCGCCAGCACGGTAAAGCTGGCCACCAGCGCCACCAGCACCCAGAATCCGTGCGGATGCTCGGCCAGCGGGATGCCGCCCACGTTCATGCCAAAGAAGCCGGCCACGATATTGATCGGCAGCGCCAGCACGGTGACCAGCGTCAGCGTGAACAGCGTGCGGTTGGTCTGCTCGTTGAGCTTGGCGGCGATCTCTTCCTGCAGCAACTTGATGCGTTCGACCAGCGCGGCAAGGTCGTTGAGCACCAGCGAGAACTCTTCGGTCGATTCGCGCAGCTCCTGCAGGTCGGTTTCCTGCAGCCACGCCGGCAGCCGGTTCAGCAGCCGGAACAGCGCGCCCGGCTCGGGCGCCAGCAGCCTTTGCAGCCGCACCAGCCCGCGGCGCATCGCGCCGAGGTCGGCCCGGTTGCCCTGCAGGCGCTGCGACAGCAGCTGGTCCTCGATCTGGTCGACGTTCACGCCGGTCTCGCGCACGATCTGCACCAGCACGTCGGCCTGGTCGCGCAGCAGGTGCACCATCAGGTCCAGCGGCGAGCGGAAGGCCTCGCCGTGCCGCACCGCCTCGCGCAGCCGGTCCACCGAGCGCAAAGGCCGCGCCCGCGCCGTGACCAGCAGGCGGTGGTCGGCATGGGCCCACATGGTGGAGATGTCCGTCGATGTGACGCCGAAGTTGTAGATCACATCGTTGAC
Source organism: Cupriavidus sp. P-10 (assembly GCF_003402535.2). NCBI lineage: Bacteria > Pseudomonadati > Pseudomonadota > Betaproteobacteria > Burkholderiales > Burkholderiaceae > Cupriavidus > Cupriavidus sp. P-10. The sequence continues at coordinate 834,949 of NZ_AP025171.1, read as the reverse complement.
CACGGCCAGCAAGGCGGCGTCCTGCCGCTCGATCCGCGTCGAGCGCGAGCCCTGTCGCAGCGCCTCGAAGTACTCGTCCGGCAACTCCAGGTGCGCTTTCATCCAGCGTTCGCAGGCGCTGTGCGACAGGTTGAAATGCAGCCAGAGGAAAGGGCCGAGGGGGCGAAGGGGCCGCTCGTGCGCGGCATCCTGCGGCGCCTGCTGCAGCCATGCCGCAGCGCCCCGCGAATCGATCTCGCGCACGGCGCCGCCGGGCGCGAACAGGAAACCGCTGACCAGGCCGACCGGGTCCGATCCATAGCCCGCCTCGACAATGCCCGCTTGCATGCCTGCTCCCCCACGTGAAATTTGCCTCGCGCGACGTTATCACGCCGCGATGACAATGTCGGGAAGTGAAGGCGCGGGCGCGTGGCGCGGCTGGTCAGAGCATCGACTTGCCCTGCGCCAGGATCTTGTCGCAGACCTGTTTGGTGGCTTCGGCCTTCAGGCCGCTGCTGCTCAGGTCGAGCTTGTTGCCGCCGCTGGTGGACAGGATGCCGCGCGAGCCATCGGTGTAGCCGCTGTCCTGGCTCCCGCCGGACACCGAGCCGAGCAATTTGTCCTTCACCGCGGAAGTGGCGGCATCGGCGTTCAGGTAGTTGTTTTTCATGCAGAACTCGATCACGCCGGCGGCGTTGCCGGCAGTGCCGGACGTGAGCGATGACAGCGACAGCCCGCCCAGGCCGCCCAGCGCGCTGGTAGCGCCCTGGGTGGCGCCGGTGCCGCCGCCCAGGGGCGTCGATTTCAGCAAGTCGCCGAGTTGCGCATTGGCGATGCCTGACAGGACGAGCAGGGACGCCGGAACGGCGAGCCACGCGGTGCGGCGCACGGTGGCGGCAAGGGAGAAGACGGCCATGGAGAACTCCTTGTGCGGTCATGCCGTGAATGGCCGCACCACTATAGCGCGGCTGGTCCCGGGTCTGATCTGCACGTTTTTGATTTCTGGCTCCGTCCCTCCGTCCCCCGACCCTCTGCCCGCTCCGTCCCTCTGTCAGCTCCGTCCCTCTGTCAGCCCCGTCCCTCTGTCAGCTCCGTGCCGGGGCCTGCAACACCGTTGCGTCCTCCGGCAGCTGCGCAGGGCCTCCGCTTCCAGCCGCGTCAGCGCTGGCCGGCATCGAACGCCTTCTGCCAGACGTCGTGGCCCGGCGGATAGACCGCGTCGAAATGCTCGCGCAGCGCGGCAATCTCCTGCACGACGGCGAACGAAAAGCCCTGGCGGCCGCCGCGGTCGTCGAACTGCAAGCCGCTCAGGTACTCCCGGCAGCCGACCGCGTCGAACCACTTGGCGGCGACGGTATTGACGATCCGGGGGAAGGCGCGTCCGAGTTCCACCGGCCGCACGGCCTCGGGCAGTTCGGCCATCCAGCGGATGGCCTCGCGGCGCAGTATGGCGTCATCGTCGGTGGGGGTCTTGCGGGGGAATACGGGGTCTTGCGTCAAGGGATTCTCCGGTGCAGCCGGGAGGATAGCCGATTGTGGCCGGACCATGTCAGGTCCGGCCAGCCCGGGCTTTCCCCCGGTTGCACGCGGGCGCGGATCAGGCCGCGGCCCGGCGTGCCGCCCCGCGGTACTGCGCCAGCAGGGCCTCGCGCCGCGCGGCGGCCGCCTGCATGCTGGCTTCCTTGACGTGCCCGTAGCCGCGGATGTCGTCGGGCAAGGCGGCCAGCGCCAGCGCCGTGTCCATCTTGTCGGCGCTCAGCGACGCAGCGAACTCTTCGACCATGGCCAGGTAGCCGGCCACCAGGGCGCGCTCGGCGCGGCGTTCCGCGGTCTTGCCGAACACGTCGAACGCGGTGCCGCGCAGGCCTTTCAGGCGGGCCAGCAAGCGGAAGGCGGTCAGCGTGCGCGGGCCGAAGCGGCGCTTCACGGGATGGCCCTTGCTGTCAGTCTTGCCCGCATTCGTCAGCGTGGGCGGGGCCAGCCAGAAGTTGAGCTGGTAGTCGCGGCCGGGCTCGCCTTCGAACTGCGCACGCAGCTTGTCGAGGAACGCCGGATCGGCATAGAGGCGCGCCACCTCGTACTCGTCCTTGTACGCCATCAGCTTGGCCAGGTTGCGCGCCACCGCTTCGGTCAGCGGCAGCTTGCGGTCGGCCCCCAGCTTCTGCTCGGCGGCACGGACGCGCTCGACCGCCTCACGGTAGCGGTTTGCGTACGCGGCGTTCTGGTAGTCGGTCAGCATCGACTCGCGCTTGCGGATCAGCGTGTCCAGCGTCTGCGGCATCGCCACCACGTGGGCCGTCTGCGCCGGCGCATCCGGCATCAGCGCCTTCACGGCAGCCTCGCCGTGGTGCGCCAGATACCGGCCCCATTCGAACGCCTGGCGGTTCTTCTCGACCGACACGCCGTTGAGTTCGATCGCACGCAGCAGGCTGGCATGCTGCAGCGGGATCCAGCCCTTCTGCCAGGCAAAGCCGAGCAGCAACGGGTTGGAGTAGATGGCATCCGCCAGCAGCGTCACTGCCCATGCGCTGGCGTCGATAAACGCGCTGGCCTCGCCCACGCTGTTGCGCAGGTCCTGCTCGGCGCTGGCGCCGGGGAATTTCCACTTCGGGTTCTTGATGAACTCGGCGGTCGGAGTGTTGGCGCTGTTGACGACGGCGGCGGTGACGCCGTGCCGGGTCTTGGACAGCACCTCGGACGAGGCCGAGACGATGGCATCGCCGCCGATCACCAGCCGCGCTTCGCCGGTGGCGATACGCGTGGCATGCAGGTCGTGCGGCGCCGGCGCGATCTGCACGTGGCTGATCACCGCCCCGCCCTTCTGCGCCAGGCCCGCCATATCGAGCACGGTGACGCCCTTGCGTTCCAGGTGCGCGGCCATGCCGAGCAGGCCGCCGATGGTCACCACGCCGGTGCCGCCCACGCCCGTCACCAGCACGCCGTACGGCCGTTCCAGCGCGGGCAGGGAAGGCAGCGGCAGCGCGTCGAAATCGGCGCCGGCGCCCTTGCCGCCCGCCGCCGCCGGCTTGCGCACCTGCGCGCCCTCGGCGGTGACGAAGCTGGGGCAGAAGCCGTTGACGCACGAAAAGTCCTTGTTGCACGACGACTGGTTGATCCGGCGCTTGGTGCCCAGCTCGGTTTCCAGCGGTTCCACCGACAGGCAGTTGGACTTGACCGAGCAGTCGCCGCAGCCTTCGCAGACTGCGTCGTTGATAAAGGCGCGCCTGGCCGGATCCGGATACGTGCCGCGCTTGCGGCGGCGGCGCTTCTCGGTGGCGCAGGTCTGGTCGTAGATCAGGATGGTGACGCCCTCGGTGTCGCGCAGTTCAAGCTGCACGGCATCGAGCTGGTCGCGATGGAACACGGTCACGCCGGACGGCAGCATGCTGCCATCGCCGTACTTCTGCGGCTCGTCGGTGACGACGACCAGCTTCTTGGCGCCCTCGGCCAGCACCTGGTGGGCGATCTGCGGCACCGTCAGCACGCCGTCGAACGGCTGGCCGCCGGTCATCGCCACCGCGTCGTTGAACAGGATCTTGTAGGTAATGTTGGCCTTGGCCGCGATCGAGGCACGGATCGCCAGCAGCCCCGAGTGGAAGTACGTGCCGTCGCCCAGGTTGGCGAACACATGCTTGTCGCTGGTGAAATGCATCTGGCCGGTCCACGCCACCCCTTCGCCGCCCATCTGGCTGAAGGTGTCGGTATTGCGGTCCATCCACAAGGTCATGTAGTGGCAGCCGATGCCGGCCAGCGCGCGCGACCCTTCCGGCACGCGCGTGGAGGTGTTGTGCGGGCAGCCCGAGCAGAACCAGGGCTTGCGCTCGACCGCGATGCGCGGCTGCGCGGCCTCGCGCTCCTTGGCCTCGATTACCGCCACGCGCGCGGCAATGCGGGCGCGCACGGCTTCAGGCAGGTCGAAGCGCTCCAGGCGCCGGGCGATGGCCTTGGCGATCAGCGCCGGCGACAGCTCGTAGTGCGCCGGCAGCAGCCAGTCGCCACGCGGCACCGACCATTCGCCGCCGTCGTTGCCGCGCTGGTCGAACTTGCCGAACACCTTGGGCCGCACGTCCTCGCGCCAGTTGTACAGCTCTTCCTTGAGCGCGTATTCCAGGATCTGGCGCTTCTCTTCCACCACCAGGATTTCTTCCAGGCCGGTGGCGAACTCGCGCGCGCCATGCGCCTCCAGCGGCCACACGCAGCCCACCTTGTAGACGCGGATGCCGATGCGGGCACAGGTCTCGTCATCGAGGCCGAGGTCGACCAGCGCCTGGCGCACATCGAGGTAAGCCTTCCCCGCCGTCATGATGCCGAAGCGCGCGTCGGGCGAATCGAGCACGACACGGTTGAGGCGGTTGGCGCGGACATAGGCCAGCGCCGCGTACCACTTGTGGTCGAGCAGGCGCGCTTCCTGTTCCAGCGGAGTATCTGGCCAGCGGATATTGAGGCCGCCGGCCGGCATGGCAAAGTCTTGCGGCAGCACGACCTGCACGCGGTCGGGGTCGATCTCGACCGAGGCGGTCGACTCGACCACGTCGGTGACGCACTTCATCGACACCCACAGGCCGGAATATCGGCTCATGGCCCAGCCGTGCAGGCCGTAGTCGAGGTATTCCTGCACGTTGGACGGATACAGCACCGGAATGCCGGCGGCCTGCAGCACGTGCTCGGACTGGTGCGCGACGGTGGAGGACTTGGCGGCATGGTCGTCGCCGGCCAGCAGCAGCACGCCGCCATGGCGCGACGAGCCGGCGGAATTGGCGTGTTTGAGCACGTCGATGGAGCGGTCCACGCCCGGGCCCTTGCCATACCACATCGAGAACACGCCGTCGCGCGAGGCGTTGGGGAACAGGTTGACCTGCTGCGAACCCCATACCGCGGTGGCGGCCAGGTCTTCGTTGACGCCGGGCTGGAACACCACGTCGCTGGCTGCCAGGTGCTGCTTGGCCTTCCACAGCGCCTGGTCGACGCCGCCCAGCGGCGAGCCGCGGTAGCCGGAGATATAGCCGGCCGTGTTCAGGCCGGCGGCGCGGTCGCGCGCCTTCTGCAGCATTGGCAGGCGGACCAGGGCCTGGACGCCGCTCATGTAGACGCGGCCTTTGTCGAGGGTGTACTTGTCATCCAGGCTGGTGCTGGCCAGGGTGTCGAGCAGGGCGTGGGGTAGGGGTGCGTTCACGATGTCTCCGTGCTTATTCTGGTGTCCGGAGCAGTGTAGGAAGGCCGCTGGCTATCGTAAAATCAAGAATTCCAACACCTGATATCTGCAAAACGGATATCCCGGAGACGATCATGGCCCAGGCGCGCGAAAGCTCGGAGAGACTTGCCAAGGAAATCACATTGCGGCAGTTCCGCTACTTTGTCGCGGCGGCGGAAACCGGACAGTTCTCGATGGCGGCCACCGCCGAGCATGTGTCGCAATCGGCGGTGACCAATGCCGTGCTGGCGCTGGAGCAGCGGCTGGCGGTGCGCCTGTTCGAGCGGCGGCCGCACGGCGTGACGCTGACCGCGGAAGGCCACCTGTTCTACCAGCATGCGCGCCAGATCCTGGATTCGGTCGAGGATGCGCTGCGCGAGCCACGCTTCCAGGTGCACGGCCTGCAGGGCAGCGTGCGGCTGGCCGCCTCCTATACCGTGCTCGGCTACTTCCTGCCGGGCCTGCTGGCGCGCTTCCGCACCAACTACCCCGATATCGAGCTGGACCTGCTCGACATGGACCGGCCGGACATCGAGCGCGCCGTACTGGCGGGCGAGATCGAGCTGGGCATCGCCCTGCTGTCCAACCTGGAGCGGCCGCAGCGCTTCAAGCGCCACACGCTGATGCGCTCCCGGCGCCAGCTGTGGACCTCGGCCAGCCATCCGCTGCTGGAGGTCGAGCGGCCGTCACTGCGCGACATCGCCGCTTACCCCTACATCCTGATCACGGTGGACGAGGCCGAGGAATCGACCATGCGCTACTGGCGCAGCCTCAGGCTCGCGCCCAATGTCGCCTTCCGCACCGGATCGATGGAGGCGCTGCGCGGACTGGTCGCGCACGGCTTCGGCGTCACCGTGCTGTCCGACATGGTGTACCGCCCGTGGTCGCTGGAGGGCAAGCAGATCGAAGCCCGGCCGATCGCCAACGCGGTGCCGGACATGGAGGTCGGCATGCTGTGGCAGCCGGGTCGCAAGCTGGGCAAGCCGGCCGATGCGCTGCGGGAATTCCTGATCCATGCGTGTGGCAGCTGATGGGGAGCTGATGGGCCGTTGATGCGCCTGCCGACCGGATTCAGCGGCTGCCGAATACAAAGCGTTTGCCAAGTAAGTCCTTCGACCTGGCCGCAAAGAACGAAGGCGCGCCAGCGCGCCCCTTCGTCCTCACGGCTGCGCCCTACTTCACCGGCGTCAGGATCGGCGCACCCTTGTTCTTCAGCAGCATCACCAGGAATTTCGCCGGCTGGGTCTTGCTGGCGTTGTGCCCCACCGAATGGATATCGTCAGGGCCTTCATGCCAGGTCTGGCCAGCGGTCAGCGTGACTTCCTTGCCGCCCCTGACGCCCATGACGATGGTCCCTTCCAGCACATAGATAAATCCATGCGCATCGTGGCGATGGATCGGGTCGGCGCCACCGGGCGGATATTCCACCAGGATGATCTGCACTTCCTTGCCCGGGTATTGCGGCAAGGGCTCCGTCGTCAGCAGCGTGACCTTGGCTTCCGGGGGTGCCGCCACCGCTGGCTGCAGGGCCAGCAGTCCGCTGAGCACCAGCGCGGCGATGCCGTATTGTCTGGCGCGTTTCATGATGGTTATTCCAGGTTGGCCTTGTCGAGGCCGTAGGCTTTGTCGGATGACCCTGGCACCGTGCGGAAGGCTACGTTCACGCGGTTCCAGCCGTTGATGGACATGACCAGGAAGGTCAGGTCGGACAGTTCTTTCTCCGACAGGTGCGCGCGCACGCGCTCATAGATGTCGTCGGGCACGCCGTGCGGCGGCAGGTTGGTCAGCACCTCGGTCCATGCCAGCGCGGCGCGTTCGCGCGGCTGGAACAGCGTCGATTCGCGCCAGATCGCCACGTGGTGCAGGCGCAGTTCGCGCTCGCCGTGGATGCGCGCCTGCTTGATGTGCATGTCGAGGCAGAAGCCGCAGCCATTGAGCTGCGATGCACGGATCTCGACCAGGTCGCGGATCGAGGCCTCGATCGCGCTGTTGTCGAGCAGCGTGCTGAATTCCAGGTACTTCTTGAACAGTTCGGGGGATTGCTTGATGTAGTTGATGCGTTGCGTCATGGTATCTCCTGTTGGACCGGACGATTGGGGCGATGCCCGGGGCACCGATCGCGGCGGGGTGCCGCATGGAAGAAAGGGTAGTTGACGGACATCGCGGGCGGTAGGCGCTGGCGGTACCCATGGCGTTGCCCGGCGGGCACCAGTCAGGCCGGCCCGCCGGGGTGAATCGTGCTGCCTTCCTGCGCTACCTACCTGCGCTACCTACCTGCGCCACCTTCCCACGCTATCTCATGCAGGCACTGCGGCAGGCACCGCGGCGACCTCGCCATGGCCGTGCAGCGCCCGGGCGACACTGGTCACCCTGCGGCCCTGGAAGCGCGCGACCGCCAGGTGATCGTCATCCGGCAGGTCGGCGTCGCGGTTCGACACATGGGTGGCGCCGTAAGGCGTGCCGGCCTTGAACATCACCGCATCGGCATAGCCAAGCGGCACGATGATCAGCCCCAGGTGCGCCATCGGCGTGTAGATCGACAGCAGCGTCGATTCGTTGCCGCCATGCTTCGACGAGGCAGAACCGAACACCGAGCCGACCTTGCCATTCAGCTTGCCCTGGAACCACAGGCCGCCCAGGCCATCGATATAGGCCTTCAGCTCGGTTGCGATCGAGCCGAAGCGCGTCGGCGTACCGAACACGATGGCATCGGCCCATTCGGCGTCAGCCGGCGTCGGTGCTTCGTAGCGCGCATTCATCGCGGTGGCGTTCTCCAGCCAGCCCGGTGCCTGGTGCATGACGTCCGGGCCCACGACTTCGCGGGCCCGGCGCAGCCGCACTTCGGCGCCAAGCTCCATGGCGCCCTCGGCAACGGCCCTGGCCAGCATCTCCGTGTTGCGGTTGCGGGAATAGAAGGCGATCAGGACTTTAGGTTTGGACATCGTCATTGGAAGTTGAGGTAAAGGTACAAAGCTTTAGACGGCGATCGGCTCGAGCCGGCCGAGCAGTTCGTCCTTGCACTCGCGCAGCCAGGGCGGCAGCTGGAATTCCTCGCCGAAGTGGCCGGGCTGCTCGTCGATCGCGAAGCCAATGTCGGTGGTCGTCGCTTCGAAGATCACGCCGCCGGGCAACTTGAAATACATCGAGCGGAAGTAGTTGCGGTTGACCGACTCGGAGGTGTCGATATGGCCCATGGCCATGAAGCGGTCCTTCAGCACCATTTGCTGCGCCACGCTGTCGACGGCAAAGGCAACATGGTGGATCGTGCCCTCGCCATAGATGGACGACCCCTGCAGGCGGTCGGGCTCGTGCAGGAATTCCACCACCATGCCCGGGCCACCGGTGTAGGTCTCGAAGCGATGGTAGGGACCGGACGTGTCGACATGGCGGAAGTCCAGCGCCTCGGTCATGAACAGGATCGACTCTGCCACCTCGCGCAGCGACAGCGTGACGCTGTGCACGCCACGGATGGCCACGTCGGCGGGAATGCCGGCGGCCGTGCATGGCGGGCGCGCGTCGTGATCGGTTTCCACCAGGTCAAACTCAATGCCGCAGGGGTGGTAGAAGCGCTGGCGTCGTTCGCCGAAGCGTTCAGTCATGTCCGCGTCGTAGGCCACGCCCCTCGCCGCGAAGCGTTCGCGCCAGAACTCCAGCGCGTCGCGCGGCACCGAGTAGTTGATGACACGCACCTGGCCCGATCCGGGACGCGCCTTGACGCCCTTCTGCCGGAACGGGAACGACGTCACCAGCGTGCCGGGATCGCCGTTGGCGTTGCCGTAATAGAGGTGGTAGATGGGGTCGTCGCCGTCAAGCAGCACGGTTTTCTTGACGAGGCTCTGCCCCAGCAAGCTGACGTAGAAATCCACGTCTTCCTGCGCGCCGCTGACACCCGCGGTCAGGTGATGAAACCCTTTGATCATCGACATCTGTCTCTCCCACTTGAAGTTAAACCATGCGAATAAAAATGCGGCATGGCGGCGCTGTCGCCGGCGCTCACGCCCCGACGACCGAAACAAACTCTTCCAGCTCCAGCTTGCGCAGCTGCATCCGGTTCTCCGGCAGGCTGTCGTCGGCGTAGCCGAGCGACATGCCCGCCACTACCATTTCGCTTTCCGGAATGGCCAGGTGCTCGCGCAGCACGGTGAACTGCAGCGACCAGATCTGCTGCGGGCAGGTGTCCAGCCCCCTGGCGCGGGCGGCCAGCATGATGTTCTGCAGGAAGCAGCCGTAGCAGATAAAGCTGGCGCGCTCCAGGCGGCGATCCATGGTGAAGATCAGGCCGACCGGCGCGTCGAAGAAGCGGAACTGGCGCTCGACGTCGCGCCTGCGCCCGGCCTTGTCGCTGCGCGGCACACCCTGCGCATCGCCGAGCTGGCCGCGGAAGGTGTTGAAGCGCGCCGAATAGGGTTCATGCAGCGGCGTGGGAAAGAAGGGGTATTCAGGCTCCAGGTTCTCGGGGTCGGCCCGGTACGCATCCACCGCGGCATCGGCGAGCCGTTTGCGCGCGTCGCCGACGGCGATGTAGCAGCGCCACGGCTGCGTATTGCTGGAGCTCGGCGCGTAGCGCGCCACGGAAAGAATCTCGCGCACGGTATCGAGCGGCACCGCACGATCGAGAAAGCCGCGCTTGGTCTGGCGCCCGCGGATCAGCGCATCGACTACACCTGCAACATCCATGTTCGTGTCTCCTCTTATCGTGCAATGCAGCTTAGTGGCTCCCATCCGGTTGAGCAGCCCCCCGCGCTCGTACGCAATGTCCAAGGGCGCCGAACAATCGCTGCGGTGGCGCCACACTGGCGCCGCACCATGGCAAAGCGCGCACCCAGGCAGTACCATGCGAGCGAACGCAGACACCTCCCCAACCAGTCCGATGCTCGACCTGAAAGACGTCTATTACTTCGTGCAAGTGGTCGACCGCGGTGGCTTCACGGCCGCCGGCGACAGCCTGCGGCTGCCCAAGTCGACGCTGAGTCACAGGGTCAAGGAGCTGGAGACATCGCTCGGCGTCAGGCTGATCAATCGCACTTCGCGCCAGTTCGGCGTGACCGACGTGGGCGCCGAGTTCTACCAGTACGCGGTCGCGCTGCTGCAGAGCGCCGAGGTCGCCGAGCAGGCGATGCGCCAGCGCATGGCGGAGCCGAGCGGGATCATCCGCGTCACGGTCGCGGTGGAGGTCGCGCAGTTCGCGCTGCGCAATATCCTGCCGGCGTTCCTGAGCAAGCATCCCAAGGTCGGTTTCGTGGAAGTCGCCACCGACCGGCTCGTCGACATCGTCGGCGAAGGCTTCGACCTTGCGATCCGCGGGCATACCGGGCCCCTGCAGGATTCCAACCTGGTGCAGCGGCCGCTGGCGCGCGCGCCGTGGTGCCTGTTCGCGGGCCCGGGCTACCTGGAACGGATGCCGCCGCTGGAGCAGCCCGAGCAGCTGGCATCACACACGATCATCTCGATGGCACGCAAGGGGCCGCTGCAATGGCAGCTGCAAGGCCCCGGCGACCGGGTCTTCACGCTGCCGGTCGAGCCGCGCTTCCAGAGCAACAGCATGATGTCGCTGAAGGAAGCGGCCTGCGCCAATATCGGCGTGGCGGCACTGCCTGGCTATATCTGCCGGCAGGAATTGCAGGCCGGCGTGTTGCGGCAGGTGCTGCCGGGCTGGATCGCCGCGGATGCGCGCATCTCGGCGCTGATTCCATACCGGACCGGGCTGCTGCCGGCGGTGCGGTCGCTGGTCGATTTCCTGGCCACCGAGTTTCCGCGGATCACGGCGTTCGATCCTTCCTGAGCGGGGCCGGCGCACGCGCAAGTCCCGCGTTCGGGATTCCCAGACGCTGCGTTCGCCGCTGGCAGGCTTTCAACGCCGGGCCATTCCACTATCGTTTCCATCCAGAGACCAGCCGCTTGCGCTGTCATCCTGGAGGAGACTGATGAACCAGCTGAACTGCCTGCCACAAGACGCGGTCTTGTGGGGCCACGACATCCTGCCGGCCGCCGCCGCATCGCTCGGCAAGCACGGCATCCGGCGCCCGCTGACCTTTACCGTCGAGCCCTTGCGCGACTTCCATGCGCGGCACCTGCAGCCGCACGTGCAAGGCGCCGCCGGCATCTTCACCGACCTGCCGCCGCATGCGCCGGATACCGGCGTGCGCCGCGCGCTGGACGCCTGCGTGCGCGCCGAGGCGGATTCGATCCTCGCGCTGGGCGGCGGCTCGGTGCTCGACGCGGCCAAGGCGGTCTCGCACCTGCACCACCAGCAGACCGGCCGCTACCTGCCCATCGCGGCCTTCCCGACGACGTTGTCGGGATCCGAGTTCTCGCACTATTTCGGCGTGACCGAGACCACGGGGCCCGAGCCGTTCAAGCGCAGCCATGCCGTGCGCGAGACAGTGCCGAAGGTGGTGGCCCTCGACCCGCTGCTGCTGCGCCATACCCCGCGCGAACTGCTGCTGTCATCGGCCATCAAGGGCATCGACCATGCCGTGGAAGGGATGCGCCAGGTCGATGCAGGCCATCCGCACGCGATGCTGGCGGCCGCTGGCGTGGCGCGGTTCTTTTCGGTGCTGGAGAAGTGGCCGGGCCAGCTCGATACCGCGCAGGCGCTGGCCACGGGGCGGATCACGGCGGACGACCTGCTGCAGCTGCAGCTTGCCGCGTGGCAGAGCTATTTCTTCCCGGCGTCGGTGATCTACGGCCTCAGCCACCGCATCGGGCATATCCTCGGTGGCACCTTCGGGTTGCCGCACAGCGTTACCTCGTGCATCACCCTGGCGCCGGTGCTGCGCGCCTGCGGCGCACGCTATGGCGACAAGCTGCGGATCTTCTGCGCCGGCCACGCGGGCCAGGACGCGGCGGCAAAGCTGGCCGACAGGATCGCGCGGGCAGTCGCGCAACTGGGCCTGCCTGACCGCCTGCGCATGGTCGGCTTCGACCGCGCGCAGCTGGCGCAAGTCGCCGCCCTGCTGCGGCAACACTATCCGGACGAGGTTGGCGACCTTGGCGATGGCCATGACGCCGCACTCGATGCCTTGCTGGAGGGCCTGTGGTGAAGACGGCGGACTACCGCCCCGCCCTCGCCCCCAGCCCGGGCCTGCGCGGCACGCTCGCCGCGCTGCGCCATGGCCGCACGACGGCCCATGCGGAGATCAAGCAGGCCCTGGTTCGCGCCGAAGCGTGCAAGCGCGACTTCAATGCCTTTTCGGTGATCGACTGGGAGCGCGCGCTCAAGGCGGCGGCGGACAGCGACCGCCGCTACGAGGCAGGCCAGCCGCGGCCGCTGGAAGGACTGCCCATTGCGGTCAAGGACCTGATCGACACCCGCGGCATCGAGACCCGCTACGGCTCCGAGGCATACCTGGGCCACGTGCCGGGCGCCGATGCCGAGGTAGTGCAGGCCCTGGTGGAACGCGGCGCGATCGTGGTCGGCAAGACCACCACGCATGAGTTCGCGTGGGGCGTCACCACCGCGAGCGCAGCCTTCGGCGACACCCTGAACCCGCTGGACACGCGCCGGATCCCGGGCGGATCCAGCGGCGGTGCCGCCGCGGCGATCGCCGGGGGTGCCGTGGCGGCCGGGCTCGGCACCGATACCGGCGGCTCGGTCAGGATTCCGGCGGCGCTCTGCGGCGTGGCGGGCTTCAAGCCGACGCTGGGCGCACTGCCGACGCGCGGGATCTTCCCGCTGGCGCCGACGCTGGACCATCCTGGCCTCCTGGGTGGGGGCGTCGACGACATCATCGTGCTGGCGGAGGCGTTCGGCATCGCCATCCCCGAGAGCGATGCGTGGCTGTCGGCGCGGCTTGGCGTCCTGGCGGGCATCCCGCCGGTACCGCCCGAGGCGGCGGTCGCGGCCCCGTTCGATGACGCCATCGCCAGGCTCGGCAAGGTGCTTTCCTGCGAGGCCCTGCCCGCCGTCAACCTGTTCGACGGCGCCTACGAAGCCTTCGCTGGCATCGTGCTGGCCGAGGCCGCCATGGAACACTTCCGCAGGAACGACGCGGCGCGTATTGCCGCGTCCTACAGCGAGGCAACGCAGGGCCGGCTGGCCCTGGCCGGAGACCTGTTAATGGGCGACTATGCGCAGGCCCAGCAAACCCGCCACCGGCTGATCCGCGCGCTGCGGGCCTTGCTGTCGACCGTTGACTACCTGGTCTTGCCGACCTGCCCGTGCCTGGCACCGCCGCACGGCGCCGACTCGATCACGATCGACGGCTGGTCCGGCACGGTGCGCCAGGCGCTGATGGGCTATACCGCCCCGTTCAACCTCGCCGGCTTCCCGGCCATCTCGATCCCGTTGCCCGCCCGCGACGGCAGCCTGCCCGCCGCCATGCAGGTCGTCGCCCGCCCCGGCGACGACGGCGCCCTGCTGAAGATCGCACTGGAGATCGAACGCCTGCTGGAGGCGCCGTCCAGCCCAGACCACAACCTTGCCTGAAGCCCTTGCCTGAAGCCCTTGCCTGAAGCCCTTGCCTGAAGCGCATTGCCATCCCGGAGGAGCACGACATGAACCCCACACAAGCCGCAGAACTTGCCACACGCGACACGTCCACCACGTCCACCACGTCCACCACGTCGACCACGTCCGCCCCGCCCGACCAGGACGCGGCCGGGCACACCCCTTACAGCGCGTGGCTGCAGACCGACGCGCTGCACAGCCTGCAGCGCCCGGTCAGCGGCCATCCCGGCGAATTCGGCTTCATCGTCGTCGCGCAGGTCTCTGAGCTGCTCTGGATGCTGATCATCCGCGAGCTCCAGGCGGCACAGGGCCATCTGCGCGCCGGCGACCTCGCCGCGGCGCTGCGCGCGCTGCAGCGCGTGATCGCCCACCACGCGCCGCTCAACGCCACGTGGCGCTCGATCGCGTGGATGACGCCGAACGACCTGCTGGCGATGCTGTCGCGTGTCGGCGAAGCGCACGGCAAGGACACCGCGCTGCAGGGCTGGACCTACCGGCACATGGTCTACCTGCTCGGCATCAAGCAGCGCGAGCACCTGCAGCATTTCGTCCCGCAGCCGCAGCGCTGGGCCATGCTGAACGAAGCGCTGTCCGCGCCAAGCCTGTATGACGACGTGCTCGCCTACCTGTCACGGGCGGGCGTGGCCATCCCCGGCGCGCTGCTGGACCGGGACCTGGCCGAGCCTTACGTGCCGCACCGGCAAGTCGAGCAAGCCTGGCGCGACATCTACGCCAACGCGGACGGCAACGCCGGGCTGGTGCAGCTTGGCGAGACGCTCGCCGACCTGGCGGAAGCGTTCACCGACTGGAAATTCCGCCACCTGATGGCCACTCGCCGCACCTTCGGCACGCGGCCTGCCTATTTCGGCACGGAGGGCGTCGCGTGGCTGAAGCCGACGCTGGACGAGCTGCCGTTCCCCGAGCTGTGGTCGGCGCGCAGCCTGATCGGCGAGCCGCCGCCGGGCTGCCCGCATCACGCGGGAGCGCGCGGCTGAGCCATGCGTGCGGCATTCCGGGCTAGGACAGCCCGGCGCCCGCGCCTAGAATAGGCTGACACCACGGCGCCCGGCACGGGCGCCGGTGCCATTCCCGGATCCAGGTCCCGACAGACGGAGGCGCGAATCATGAAGCCAGAACCCTTTGTGGTGACGCCGGACGCGTATGCGCGCGCACTCAACGTGGTCGGAGAGAAGATCACCGTACTCGCCTCCAACACCGCCACGCAGGGCTACGAGGTCTTCCTGCAGCAGGGCGACGAAGGCACCGGTCCGCCCCCGCATTGCCACGACTGGGACGAATCATTCTTCGTGACGCGCGGAACGATCGAGATCGGCTATGGCGGGCAGGCAGTCCAGGCGGTCGCCGGCACCTTTGTCCATGTGCCGGCAGGCACGATGCACTACTTCCGCTTCGGCGCCGGCGGGGGCGAAATGGTCTCGGTCACCAGCCACAACGGCAACGCCTCGCGCCTGTTCACGCGGCTGGATGAGGAAATCGAGCCCGGCGCACCGGATCTCGACAAGCTGCTGGCCGTGGCGCATGCCTGCGGCGTCACCATGCCGCCGCCGGAGCACTGATGCCGCTGACCCTGCTTCTACATTGCACTGACCTCGCCCAGACGGGGTCGTTCTATGACACCGCGCTCGGCTTCCGGGTCGTGGCATCCGCCGGCAACACGATCACGGTGGAAAAAGACGGTGCCAGGCTGCTGTTTACCGACCAGCCCCTCTGGCCCGCCACCACGCCGGGGCTGACCGGCACCGTCTACATCTCCGTGCCGGATGTGGCGCGCTACTACGCGCAGGTCAAGGACAAGGTGGCCATCAGCTGGCCGCTGCAGCATATGCCGTACGGCTCGCACGAGTTCGGCATGACGGACTGCAACGGCTACTACCTGGCGTTCCAGCAACAGGTCTAGCGCAGCCCGGCCGGCGCGGACCATTGCCGCGGGCATATGGTTCTGCGTACACCTTAGTTCCCCTGCCGTCAGGGCTGGACTATGGTGGAAGCGTTCCCCCGCGCATGCCAGTCACCCGGGGGCCGCAAGGAGGGTTATGGACCTGCTCGACTGGATCACCGCCGTGGCAACCGTGGTTCTGGTGTATGCCGCGCTGCGTCATCCGCTTTATCCGCCCGGCTGGGGCCGCCGGGAAGACGACCGCTCGCGGCGCCCGTGACAGGGCCGCCGCGCGGCGGCCCCCCTCATGTTTGCCTTACGCCACGGCCACGTGGCCCGGCTCGCGCTGGTTGCGCACCGCCGGGTGCTGCGGCCGCGCCAGGCCCAGGTGCTCGCGCAGCGTGGTTCCCGTGTACTCCTCGCGGAACAGGCCGCGCCGGCGCAGTTCCGGCAGCACCAGCGCAATGAAATCCGTCAGGCCGCCGGGCAGCAGTGGCGACATGATGTTGTAGCCGTCTGCGCCGTAGCCCAGGAAGCGCGCCTCCAGTTCGTCGGCGATCTGCGCCGGCGTCCCGACCAGTTGCCAGTGGCCGCGCGCGCCGGCCACGCGCTGGTACAACTGCCGGATCGTCAGCTGTTCGCGCCGGGCCAGGTCGATCACCAGGCGCTGGCGGCTCTTGCTGGCGTTGGTGGGCGGCAGCTCCGGGATCGGGCCGTCGAGGGGATAGCCCGACAGGTCGAAGCCCCCGCTCAGGCCGGCCACCAGCGCCAGGCCCACGACCGGATCGATCAGCGACTGCAGCTGCTCGAATTTTTCCCTGGCTTCGCTCTCGCTGTGCCCGACCACCGGGAACACGCCTGGCAGGATCTTCAGGTCGTCGGCCGAACGGCCATAGCGCGGCAGGCGCCCCTTCAGGTCGGCATAGAAGGCAATGGCGTCGTCCAGCGTCTGCTGCGCCGTGAACACCGCTTCGCCGCTGCGTGCCGCCAGTTCCTTGCCGGCCTCGGACGAGCCCGCCTGCACCACCACCGGATGTCCCTGGGGCGCACGCGCCACGTTCAGCGGCCCCTGCACGGAGAAGTGCGCGCCCTTGTGGCCCAGCACATGGCGCCGGGCGGGATCGTAGAAGCGCCCGGCGGCCTTGTCGCGCACGAAGGCATCGTCTTCCCAGCTGTCCCACAGCCCGGTCACCACGTCGACAAACTCTTCGGCGCGCCCATAACGGTCGGCGTGGTCGAAATGATCGTCGCGGTTGAAGTTGCGCGCCTCATGCGCGCTCGACGAAGTCACCAGGTTCCAGCCGGCGCGGCCGCCTGAAATATGGTCGAGCGAGGCGAACTTGCGGGCGATGTGGTACGGCTCGTTGAAGCTGGTGGAGGCCGTGCCGACCAGGCCGATGCGCGAGGTCACCGCGGCCAGCGCCGACAGCAGCGTGATGGGCTCGAACTGCGCCTGGTAGCTGTGCGCGGTGCGGCTGAGGAACTCGACATCGTCGCCGCGCGTGCCGACGCCATCGGCAAGAAACACCAGGTCGAACTTCGCCGCGTCCGCGGCCTGTGCCAGTTCGACGTAGTGCCGGAAATCGATGCCCGCATCCGCCCTGGCGTCCGGATGGCGCCATGCGGCGATATGGTGGCCGCTGGGGTAGAGAAACGCGCCCAGTCGGATCTGGTCGTTGCGTCGTGCCATCTGTAGCTTCCCCTCGTGTGTCGTCGACGAAGCTGACATCGTAAGGACCGCACGCGCGCTTGCGAACGCAGGGATTCTTCTTTGCTTAGACGGGGCGGCCGCATATCGAAGGATGGTTGCGGCAGCATGGCGTGGCGACGCTGTCGCGCCGCGTCCGCCATGCCTGGCAGGTGCCTTCGAGCGCTACAACCAGTGGGGCGGCGCGGGCCTTGAGGGGCAGCCTGCTGGTCATCGAGGTGCAGGCCGCCCTCGCGCCACGGGCAGGGTTGTAATTATTCCTCGCTGGTCCACTCGACATGGACGCCGAGGCTGCGCAGGTTCTCGACAAAGCGCGGATGCGCGCGCCGGATCGGCGTGGCGTTGCGGATCTCCGAGCGGCCTTCGATGCTGGCCGCGACCATGAACAGCGCAATCGCGACGCGGATGATGTACGGGCTTTCCACCACGGCGGGCGTCAGCGGATTGCCGCCGAAGGTGATCAGCCGGTGCGGGTCAGACTGGAACACATGCGCGCCGAACTTCGACAGCTCGCCGGTCCAGCCCAGCGCGCCGTCGTAGATCTTGTTCCAGAACATCGCGTTGCCCTGCGCACGCACGCCCAGCGCGATAAAGATCGGCAGCAGGTCGACCGGGAAATACGGCCACGGCGCGGCCTCGACCTTGGTCAGCACGTTGCTGGTGAACGGCGTCTGCACCTTCAGCGGCCCCTGCAGCAGCGCGCGCGACCAGCCGTCCTCATGCACCACCTGCACGCCGAACTTGGCGAAGGTGCGGTCGATCAGCGGGAAATTGCCCGGCGTGCTGTTGCGCACCACCACGTCGCCACCGGTGATCGCGCCCAGCGCGAGGAAGGTGGTGATCTCGTGGAAATCTTCCTCGAAGGTGAATTCGCCGCCGCGCAGCCGGCCGCCGCCGCGCACGGTCAGGCGCGAGGTGCCGATGCCGTCGATATCGGCGCCCATCATCTGCATGAAGCGGCAGAACTCCTGCACATGCGGCTCGGACGCGGCATTGGTCAGCGTCGATTCGCCTTCGGCGGCGGCCGCGCACAGCACGAAGTTCTCGGTGGTGGTCACCGAGGCATAGTCGAGCCAGTGGTGCGTGGGCTTGAGCGGGCCGCCGCTGCGCACCAGCAGCGAGCCGCTGGCGCGCTCCACCTCGCCGCCGAACGAGCGGAAGATGTCGACGTGCGGGTCGATCTCGCGCACGCCCAGCGTGCAGCCCTTGACGTTGTCTTCCAGCCGCGCCACGCCGAAGCGGGCCAGCAGCGGCGGCACCAGCATGATCGACGAGCGCATTTCTTCCGGCAGCCGGTGCGAGGTGGCGTCGAAAGTGGTGTCGCGGTGGTGCAGGTCGAGCGTGCCGGTGGCTTCATCGAGCCGGACATCGCTGCCCAGCATGCGGAAAATATCGAGGATCTTGCGGACATCCGTGATGTCCGGCACGCCGTGCAGGCGCAGCGGCTGGTCGGTCAGCAGCGTGGCGCAAAGCACCGGCAGCACGGCATTCTTGTTGGCGGAGGGGATGATGCGGCCGCGCAGGGGCGTGCCACCGTGGACGATGAGATTAGACATGGGCGAAGCGGTCGGGGTGGCGGAAAAGGCAGGTCCGGTAAATCAAGCGTCCGGCATTGTACTGTCCCTGCGTGCCGCGCCGACGCGCAGGGCGAATCGCCTGTGATACGAAACGCTACGAAGTGACCGGTACGTGACGCGCCAAGTGTCGTGCCGCATGTCGCGCCACGTGACGCGACCTGCCCTCGCTGGCTCCTCTTAACGCCGGGGCCCTGTCAACGCCGGAACCACAGCAGCGACAGCCCCGATGCCAGCACCAGCAGCAGCACGGCTGCCGCGGACAACAACGCACTCACCTCGGTTTCCCGGCGCTCCAGCGCGAAGCGGGCGCTGAGCTGGCGATACACCTTGGTCAGGTCGGCGGCCGATCCCGCCTGGAAGTATTCGCCGCCCGTCAGCGTCGCGACCGCGCGCAGGGCGGGTTCGTCGAGCTGCATGAAGTAGGACAGGCTCGACTCCGGCATGCTGGCACCCTGCGGCGAACCGAAGCCGACGGTATAGACGCGCACGCCGCGCTCGGCCGCCATGCGCGCGGCGTCGATCGGGTCCGGGCCGGTGGTGCGCCGGCCGTCGCTGAGCAGGATGACCGCGCCGTGCCGGTATGTGCCCGGCTGCACTGGCTGGCGCTTCTGGTCGCGCTTGCGCGCGGCCTCCGCGGCGGCGGCCTCGTCCAGCGACGGCGAACTGCGGCCGAACGGGTTCGCGGCGTCGTTGAAGAGAATCGCCTCAAGATCGATGCCGTCGTCGGGGAACAGCACCGCCAGCGCCTGGATCAGCCCGCTGCCGGTGGCGGTGCCGCGCTGCAGCTGGAAGCGATCGAGCGCGTCGAGCATGTCCTGGCGATTGCTGGTCGGCGGCAGCACCACGGTCGCGGTGGCGGCGAAGGACACGATGCCGAGCCGCACGCTGGCCGGAAGTCCCACGATCAGGTCACGCGCGGCCTGCTGCGCGGCGCTGATGCGCGTGGGCGGCACATCGGTGGCCTCCATGCTGCGCGAGGTGTCCATGGCCAGCACCAGCGTGATGGTGTCGGACGGCAGGGTAACGGTGGCGGTGGGCCGCGCGCAGGCCAGCAAAGCCGCGCCCAGCGCGATCAGGAACAGCAGGGGCGGGATGTGACGCCGCAGGCGTTGGCGCGGGCCCAGCGCGGCGCGGGGCAGCGCAAGGCTGGCATACAGCAGGGCGGATTTCTTGCGCCGCGCGAGCAGGTACAGGTAGGCCGCTGCCAGCACCGGGAGCGCCAGCAGCAACCAGAGCATCTGCGGCCAGAGAAACTGCATGCCCTGCTCCTTGGCGCGTGGTTAAGAGGATGGTACTGTATTTTCCAAGGCGGGACGGGACCTGGGGGGCTGCGATGAAACGGGTGACGATCTACGGGCTGGTCTCGACGGCGGTCGTCGTGGTCATTGCGGCGGGCGCGGCCATCGCCTGGCGGTCGCAGCCACCACCCCGCGTGCTCAAGCAGGCAGACATCGACGCGGCGGTGCTGCACACGCTGCAGACCAAGAGCCTGCCGTCGCGCACGGCCAGGGCGGCCGAGGCGGTGCGCGAATCGGTGGTGGAGATCCGCAGCTATACGCCGGCGGAACAACCCGTGGAAGCCGCGTCGGCGCCGAAGGCCAAGCGTGATCCCCCTGCCACACGGCGCAAATCGACACCGCCCGCCCAGCCCGCGCCGCAGGATGAGCTTGCCAAGCGCGACCCGCCCGACGGCAAGGATCCGGCCGGCGGCAAGCGCGAAGCGCGCCACATCGGCTCGGGCGTGGTCGTGACTGAAAGCGGCATGGTGCTGACCAGCTACCACGTCGTCGCCGATGCCAAGCGGCTGGAGGTCAGGTTCCACGACGGCCACATGGCCGAAGCCACCGTGGTGCAGGCCATCCCCGAGAAAGACCTCGCCGTGCTCCGGCCCAAATCCATTCCCGACGACTTGCCGGCGGCGACACTCGGCTCCAGCCGCGAGCTGGCGCCCGGCAGCGAAGTCGTCGCGGTGGGCTTTCCGTTCGGCATCGGCCCGTCGGTGTCGGCCGGCGTGGTGTCAGGGCTCGACCGCCAGTTCGTCTCGCCTGACCACAAGCAGAGCCTGGACAAGCTCATCCAGTTTGACGCCGCGGCCAACCCGGGCAACTCGGGCGGGCCGCTGGTGAACATGGATGGCGAAGTGGTTGGCATCGTCACCGCCATCCTCAACCCTAACCAGAGCGGCACCTTCCTTGGCATCGGCTTTGCCGTCACCATCGAAAACGCCGGCGTTGCCATCGGATCTTCTCCTTTCTGAAACGTGAGGGCCTATGAACGACCAAGCCAGGGGTGCTGCGGACAGCGCCGACTTGATGGAACGCCTGCTGTACGAGGTGAAGCGCGTGGTCGTCGGGCAAGACCACTTTCTCGAACGGGTGCTGGTGGCGATGCTTGCCGGCGGTCACCTGCTGGTCGAAGGCGTGCCGGGGCTGGCCAAGACGCTGACGGTCAACACGCTGGCGCGGACCATGAGCGGCACGTTCAAGCGCATCCAGTTCACGCCCGACCTGCTGCCCGCCGACCTGGTCGGCACCCGCATGTATAACCAGGGCACCGGCGAATTCTCCACCGTGCGCGGCCCGGTCTTCGCCAACCTGCTGCTGGCCGACGAGATCAACCGCGCGCCGGCCAAGGTGCAGAGCGCCCTGCTCGAAGTCATGCAGGAAAAGCAGGTCACCATCGCCGGCGAGACCCACCGCGTGCCCTCGCCGTTCCTGGTCATGGCCACGCAAAACCCGATCGAGACCGAAGGCACCTACCCCCTGCCCGAGGCGCAGGTCGACCGCTTCATGATGAAGGTGCTGGTGGGCTACCCGAGCGAGGAAGAAGAGGTCGTGATCGTCAACCGCGTCACCGGCCCGCGCATCAACGTGGGCGCGATCGCCACGCCCGAGCACCTGGCCGCGTTGCAGGAGACGTGCCGCAAGGTCTATGTCGATCCCGCGCTGATCCAGTACGCGGTGCGCGTGGTCGCGGCTACCCGCAAGCCCGGCAGCTACGGCGTGGAAGACATGGACCGCTACATTGCCTTCGGGGCCAGCCCGCGCGCCACCATCGGCCTGATCGAGGGCGCGCGCGCGCTGGCCTTCCTGCGCGCCCGGGACTATGCGCTGCCGGAAGACGTGGCCGACCTGGTGCCGGACGTGTTGCGCCACCGCCTGGCGCTGTCATACGAAGCCATGTCCGACGGCGTGACCGCCGACCAGCTCATCGGCCGCATCCTGCAGGCGCAGCCGCTCCCCGAGCGGCCGCTGGAATCCCATGTTCGGGCGGCTGAGCGCTAGGTTCCGGCGCGGGGCGGACGCCCCGGCGCCTGCTGCCGCATCTGCAAAAGCGGCGGCCACCGCTGCAGCCAACGCAGCGGTGGCCGCGGTCGGGTCGAAGCAGACCGAGGCGCTGCTGCGCCGGCTGGAATGGACAGTGGTGCGCCGGCTCGACGGCCTGCTGCAGGGCGACTACCGCACGCTGTTCCGCGGCTTCGGGCTCGACCTGGCCGACCTGCGCGAATACCGCCCCGGCGACGACGTGCGCCATATCGACTGGAACGTGACCGCGCGGCTGCAGACCCCGCACGTGCGCGAGTTCCAGGAAGACCGCGACGTCTCCGCGTGGTTCGTGCTGGACCTGAGCGGGTCGGTCGAGTTCGGGTCGGGCGCGGTGCGCAAGCGCGACCTGCTCACCGATTTCACCACCGTGATGGCGCTGCTGCTGACGCGCTATGGCAACCGCGTTGGCGCGGTGCTCTATGGCGGCGCCACCGACAAGGCTGCGTCCGCTGCGCCTGTCATCCCCGCGCGCTCGGGCCGGCGCCAGCTGCTGCACGTGCTCGACCGCATGCATGCCACGCCGGCGGCGTGCCCGGGCGAAACCCGGCTGCGCGACCTGCTGGAGCAGGCACGCTCGGTCGCCAGGCGCCGCTCGGTCGTGTTCGTCGTGTCCGACTTCATCAGCGCGACCGGCTGGCAGGCATCGCTCGGCATGCTGGCGCGGCGCCATGAAGTGGTCGCGGTGCGGCTGGTCGATCCGCTCGAACTGGCCCTGCCCGACCTGGGCCTGGTCGTGCTGCAGGATGCCGAGACCGCCGAGCAGATCTTCGTCGACACGCATGACCCGGCCTTCCGCAAGCGCTTCGCCGCCGCGGCCGAAGCGCGCGAGGCCGAGCTGCACCAGGCCTTCGCGCGCGCCGGCGTGCAGTGCCTGACGTTGTCGACCTACGCCCGGCTGGACCTGGCGCTGCTGCACTTCACGCGCCAGCGGCGTCACCGGCAGGGAACCGCCAGGGGTGCAGCATGACCGATGCGATAAGCCGGCTGCCTGTCTTCAGCTTCCTGTGGCCGAGCATGCTGTGGGGGCTCGCGACCGTGCTGGTGCTGGCGGGCGGCTACCTGTGGCTGGATGCGCGCCGCCGGCGCGCGACCGTGCACTACCCCGCGCTGAAGACCGTCGGCGTGGCCATCCGCGGCGGCACAGGCTGGCGCCGCCACGTGTCCCCCGTCCTCGCGCTGCTGGCGCTGACCGCGCTGATCATCGCCATCGCGCGGCCCCAGGCCGTGCTGACGCTGCCCTCGCGCATCAAGACGGTGGTGCTGGTCATCGACCTGTCCGGCAGCATGCGCGCGCAGGACATCAAGCCCAGCCGCATCCGCGCCGCGCAGCAGGCCGCCAGGGTCTTGCTTGCCGACCAGCCCTCCAGCGTCAGCGTCGGCGTGGTGGCGATGGCAGGCACCGCCGCCGTGGCGCAGGCCCCCAGCCGCAGCAAGGACGACGTTGCTGCCGCCATCGAACGCCTGAAGCCGCAGGGCGGCACGGCGCTGGGCAATGGCCTGCTGATCGCGCTGACCGCGCTGCTGCCGGAGGCCACCAACGACGCCGAACGCCTGATGAACGACGACACTCCGCAGCCGAAGAAACCGGCGGTCTCGGGCAGCGGCTCCTCCTCTTCCAGCGACAGCGACGCGGATGCCGTTGCGCCCGGCTCATACGGCGCGGGCGCGATCGTCGTGTTCTCCGACGGCGAAAGCAACGCCGGCCCGGGCGCGCTGCAGGCCGCGCAACTCGCCGCCACCCACGGCGTGCGCGTCTATACCGTGGGCGTCGGCACGCCCGAAGGCGTGGTGCTGTCGGTCGACGGCATGTCGTCCCGCGTCAGGCTGGACGAGAGGGTGCTGAAGCAGGTCGCCGACGCGACCGGCGCCGAGTACTTCCGGCTGGAAGATACGGCCCAGCTGAAGAAGGTGTACCGCGCGCTCCACGCCAAGCTGGCGTTCGACAAGCGCGACCAGGTGGAAGTCACCGCGTTCTTCACCGCGCTGGGCGCGCTGCTGGCGACGATGGCGGGGCTGCTGTCGCTGTGGTGGTTCGGGCGCGTGATGTAGTGCGGCGGATCGCGCCAGGCGCGTCACGCGCAAGCCACCGGCGCCAGCGCCCGGTACGCTGCCGCGCGCGCTCCGTCGAATTCCTGCCGCGTGCGTGCCACCAGTTCCCCCACCGACTCCACCTGCGCGACACCCGACACCGAGTGCCCCGCGCTCCAGATATCGCGCCAGCGTTTGATGCCGGCGGACCCCTGGCTTCCGTACAGCGCATCGGCGCGCTCCTGGGTCATGTCGGTGGGCAGGTTGGCCGGATCGAGGCCGCTGGCGACGATCGACGGACGCAGCGTGTTGGTTTCCAGCCCGGTGAAGGCACGCGACAGCATCACGTCGTCCAGCTCGCTGCTGACCAGCATGTCCTTGTACCCGTCGACGGCCATGCTCTCGCGCGTGGCGATGAACCGGGTGCCCATGTAGGCGAGGTCGCAGCCTAGCACCTGTGCCGACAACAGGCCCACGCCGTCGGAGATGCCGCCCGCCAGCACCACCGGCCCGTCGAAGAACTGCCGCACGGCGCGCACGAAGGCAAAGCCATTGGCCCACCCGGTCTGACCGCCCGCGCCGGCGGTCAGCAGGATCAGGCCGTCGGCGCCTGCCGCCACGGCCTTGCGCGCATGCCGCACCGAAGCGACATCGGCCAGCACCAGGCAGCCGATCTCGTGCAGCGGACCGACTACCGCATCCGGCGCGCCTACGCTGGTGATGACCATTTCGACCCGGTGCCGCAGCAGGCAGTCCAGTTCCTGCTGCAATGCCTCGCGGCGCATGATCAGGTTGGGGCAGACCGGCGCGTCGTCGGGCGTGAGCTCCGCGCCGAAGCGCGTCATCCACGCGTCGAGTTCCTCGGTCGAGCGGCAGTTCGCCGTGGGGAACGAGCCGATCACGCCGGCACGGCACGCGGCCAGCACGAGGTCCGGACCTGAGACGCGGAACATCGGCGCGGCGATCAGCGGCAGCGACAGGCGGCGGGTGATCGATTGCGGCAGGCGCTGGCCGGGAGCAGGGATGGCGTTCATATCGGTGCAGTAGGAAGACATTTTCGGGATCAGGCAACGTTGCGGCCCTGGCCGCTCCAGTGGCGCGCGCGCAGCGCCTTCTTGTCGAGCTTGCCCAGCGCGGTCAGCGGCAGGGCCATGACGATCTCCACGCGCTTGGGCGTATTGACGCTGCCCTTGAGCGCCTTGACGTGGTGGATCAGCTCGTCCGCCGTCGCCGACTTGCCGGCGCGCAGCACCACGTAGGCGGTCACGGCCTCGCCCCATTTGGCATCCGGCACGCCGATCACCGCGCCCATGCTGACGGCGGGGTGCATGGCCAGCGCGTCCTCGACCTCGCGCGGATAGACGTTGAAGCCGCCGCTGACGATCATGTCCTTCTTGCGGTCGACGATAACCAGCCGCCCGCAGTCATCGGCCACGGCAACGTCGCCGGTATGGAGCCAGCCGCCGGCAAAGGCCTGCTCCGTCAGTTCCGGCTGGCGCCAGTAGCCGCTCATCGCGGCGGGGCTGCGCACGCAGATCTCGCCATGCTGGCCCGGTGCCACCTCGCGGTGGTCGTCGTCGAGCAGGCGCACTTCGCAGCCCGCCAGCGGAAAGCCGCAGGCGTCCATCAGCGCCGGCCGCGACAGGTCGTGGTCTTCCTTGCGCAGCGCGGTCATGGGCGAGCATTCCGACTGGCCATACAGCTGGCAGAACACCGGGCCGATGCGCTCGATGCCTTCGATCAGCCGCTGGCGCGAGATCGGCGCACCGGCATACAGCAGCGTTTCCAGCGACGACAGGTCGAAGGCATCGAAGCGCGGATGATCGAGCAGCCCATACACCATGGTCGGCACCATCATGGTCGCGTTGATGCGTTCGCGCGCGATGGTGGCGGCCATTTCTTCCGGGTCGAAGCGCGCCATCAGGTGGACGGTGCCGCCACGCAGCAGCGTCGGCACGACATTGGTGCCGGTGACGTGGGTGATCGGCGCCACCGCCAGGAAGCGCGGCGCCAGCGGCATGTCGAAATGGGCGAGCATCTGCAGCGCGACATGGCCATTGGCGCCGCCCGACTTCATCACGCCCTTGGGCCGGCCGGTGGTGCCGCCGGTGTAGGACAGCGTGGCCATGGCGCCGGCCAGCGAATGGTCAACCGGATCCGGATCGCCGGCCGCCTCTGCCAGCGCCGCCAGGTCGGTGCCGGCATCGGCGGCGCCCAGCGTCAGGATGCAGCTGCCGGGCAGGCGCGCCGCGATCTCGCCGGCGCGGTGGCCGTAACTGGCGGCATCGACGATGACCGCCGCAACGTCGGCATCCTCGACCTGGAAGCAATGCGCGTCGAGCGAGCCCATCGGGTGCAGCCAGCTGGCGGCAGCGCCCAGGCCCTGCACTGCCATGCCAGCGCACCAGCTGTCGGCACGGTTGGCGCTGAGCAGGGCCACGCGGGTGCCGGCGCCGATGCCATGCCGCGCCAGCACGGCCTGGTAGCAGCCGATCAGGCTGGTGGCCTGCCGGTATGTCAGCCGGCCGCCGGCCCACTGGAACGCGATGCGTTCGGGATAGCGGCGCAGTGCCGCCAGCGCAAGCGAGAAGAAGGAAGGCGAAGCGTGGATCATCGTCATGGTTCCGGATCAGTCGGCGCGTCAGTCGGCACGGATAGCGGCGTGGGTAATGACGGTGCGCCACTTCTCTTCGTCGCGGCGCAGCTTGGCGGCGAACTCGTCGGGGCTGTTGCCGACCACGGTCACGCCCAGCTCTTCCATGCGCCGGGACACGTCCGGGTCGCGCAACGACTTGGCCACGGCCGCCGACAGCTTCTGCACGATGGCCGGGTCGGTCTTGCCCGGCGCGAGCACGCCGAACCAGCCTTCGAGGTCGAGCCCGCGGATGCCGAGTTCGCCGAAGGTCGGCGTGGATTTGAAATGTGGCGACCGTTCGCTGCTGGTGATCGCCAGCATCTTCATGCGCTCGTTGCCGGCATTGGCGCGCGCGCTGGCGAAATCGAGGAACGCCACCGGGATATGGCCCGCCTGCAGGTCCGACAGCAAGGGCGCGCCGCCGCGGTACGGCACGTGGACCATGCTGATGCCGGCGCTCTGCTTGAACAGCTCGCCGAGGATGTGCGAGGAAGTGCCGTTGCCGTACGAGCCATAGCTGTACTGGCCCGGCCGCTGCTTCGCCGTCGCGATGAAATCCTTGGCGCTGCCGGTCTGGGCCGACGCGGCGCCGATCAGCACGAAGCTGGAGCGGGCCACTTCCGCGACCGGCGCGAGGTCGGTAAAGACGTCATACGGCGGCTTCGCCTTCTGCACCGACGACTGGATCAGCGCGGTCCAGGTGAACAGGATGGTGTAGCCGTCCGGCTGGGCGCGCGCCACCGCCGTGGTGCCGATCACGCTGCTGGCGCCTGGCTTGTTTTCCACCACGACAGGCTGGCCCAGCGTCTTGCCAAGCCTGTCGGCGACCAGCCGGGCCAGGATGTCGGCGCCGGCCCCGGCGGTCGACGGCACCACCATGTGGATCGGCTTCTTCGGGTAGTCGCCCGCCTCGGCCGGGGTGGCCAGCGCCGGCGGGGCGAGCCACCCGAGCGCGCATGCCGTCATCGCCACGGCACAGGCTTTCCTGCTTGAAACGCTTACGGTCACAGCTGTCTCCTGGTGGTCTTCTTGTCGTGACGGGCCGGTCTGTCCGTGGGTCGGGCATGCCCGCCGGAGAAGCTTATAACTTGCTTGTTGATAAACAAGTAAGTGAAATCCCGAGGCGCCGCGGCGGGGTTATGCCCGCATCACTGCGTTACCATCGGCGTGTCCAGGCGGATTCCCACGGAGAACACAGATGACGACCGAAGTCGGGGCCGCGCCGGCCCCCGCCAGGCGCCGCACGCAGAAGGAGCGGCGCGACGAGGCCGCGCGCCGGATCATGGACAGCGCCATGGCGCTGGTGTGCGAAAAAGGCATCGCCGGCCTGACGCTGGGCGAGGTGGGCGAACGCGCCGGCTACAGCCGCGGCCTTGCCGCGCACCACTACGGCCACAAGGAAGGACTGCTGGTGGCGCTGGTCGAGCAGATCGGCAAGGACGTGCGCGATGAGCGCCAGGAGGTGGCCAACTGGGCCCCCGGGCTGGAAAGCGTGCTGGGGATCGTCGGCTTCTACGTCGGCCGGCACCCGTCGCTCGACACCACATTGCGCGCCTTGCACGTGCTGCTGTCGGAAAGCGTGGTCACCCGCGGGGCGGTGGCCGACGCGCTGGACCGGCTCAACCGCGAATCGGTGGCGATCCTGGAAGGGCATATCCGGCGCGGCATCGAAGCGGGCAATATCCGCGCCGATGTCGACCCGCTGGCCGAATCGGTGGCAATCATCGGCGCCATGCGCGGGGTGTCGGCGCAGTACCTGTTCGGCATGAGCGATGCCAGCGCCCGCGCGGTGCGCCATGCGCTGGTGGAGACGTTGCGGCGGGGGTTGCGGCGCGAGCCCGGCTGAGCGCCGGCGGGCCGAGCCCGAGGCATGCGCGGCGCGCATGCCCTGCGCCGGCATCAGGGCAAACCCTGATATCCCCTGTTTCGCCCTTGCCAGCGGCGTGGCATAAGGCTTTCCGGCCTGCTGCCCGCCAGCCCTGCCCCGGCGCGGCTTGGCCGTGGTCCACCGCCCGCCTCGCCCGCCCCGCCATGCGCTACGCGCATGCCTCCATGCGCAGATATCGTTTTTTTCATCATCGGGCCGACACCTATCATCGGCTTGCCTACCGATGCCTGCCGATGTCTTTGGCATACGCGCCCGGCATCTTCCGTAGCCCATAGCCCTGATCTGTCGCCTGGAGTGGAGTGACATGCAAGCCAACCCAACCCTTGACCGCGTGAGCGCGCCGATCGCCGCCAGCCAGCGGCGCCGCGCCATCGTTGCCACCGTGATCGGCAACGGTCTCGAGTGGTTCGATTTCACCGTCTACAGCTTCTTCGCGGTCATCATCGCGCGGCTGTTCTTCCCCACCGGCGACGAACTGTCGTCGCTGCTGCTGGCCGTCGCCACCTTCGGCGTCGGCTTCTTCATGCGGCCGGTGGGCGGCATCATCATCGGCATCTATGCCGACCGCGTCGGCCGCAAGGCGGCGCTGTCGCTGACCATCCTGCTGATGGCGGTGGGCACCACGCTGATCGGCATCGCGCCCACCTATGAGCAGGTGGGCCTGTTCGCGCCGATGCTGATCGTGCTCGCGCGCCTGCTGCAGGGCTTCTCCGCCGGCGGCGAGATGGGCGGCGCCACCGCCTTCCTGACCGAGTACGCGCCCGAGCGCGAGCGCGCCTATTACTCCAGCTGGATCCAGGCCAGCATCGGCGTGGCCGTGCTGCTGGGCGCGGCAGTCGGCACCTTCGTCACCTCGTCGCTGCCGCCCGAGGCGCTCAACAGCTGGGGCTGGCGCCTGCCCTTCCTGATCGGCATGCTGATCGGCCCGGTGGGCTACTACATCCGCCATCACCTCGATGAAACGCCGACCTTCCGCGAAGCCAAGGACAAGACCGATTCGCCGCTGAAGGAAGTGCTGCGCGACTACCCGCGCCAGACCGCCGCCAGTTTCTCGATGGTGATCCTGTGGACGGTATGCACCTACGTGCTGCTGTTCTACATGCCGACCTATGCCGTCAAGGTGCTGAAGGTGCCGCAGTCGTCGGGCTTCGTGGCCGGCATGGTCGGCGGCATGGCGATCCTGGTGTTCGCGCCGCTGGTGGGCCGCCTGGCCGACCGCTACGGCCGCCGCATCCTGCTGTCGGGCTCGGCCGCGCTGATCTTCGTGCTGGCCTGGCCGATGTACGTGTACATCAACCAGGTCCCGGGCCTGTTCTCGCTGCTGGTGTTCCAGCTGGTGTTCGGCGTGCTGATCGCCGGCTACACCGGCCCGATCCTGGCGGCCTTCTCCGAACTGTTCCCGGCCAAGGTGCTGTCGACCGGCCTGTCGGTCGCCTACAACCTGGCGGTCACCATCTTCGGCGGCTTCGCCTCCTTCATCATCACCTGGCTGATCGCCACCACCGGCAGCACCATGGCGCCCGCGTTCTACGTGATGATCGCCGCCGCCATCAGCTTTGCCGGCACGCTGCTGGTGCGCGAACCGGCCTACCTCCGCAAGCAATGACCATGAACCAGATCCTGCTGAAGGGCGGCAACGTCCTGGACCCCGCCCGCGGCACCGCGCTGCCGCGCGCCGATGTGCTGATCGAGGGCGAGCGCATCGTCGAAGTCTCCGCGCAAGGCATCGTGGCGCCGCACGCGCGGCAGATCGATGTCACCGGCAAGACCGTGATGCCTGGCCTGATCGACTGCCACGTGCACGTGCTGGCCGCGCTGGCCAACCTCGGCGTGAACGCGGTGCAGCCCAACGTGCTGGTGGCCTTCCGCGCCATGCCGATCATGAAGTCGATGCTGGAGCGCGGCTTCACCACCGTGCGCGATGCCGGCGGCGCCGACTGGGGCCTGTCGCAGGCAGTGGCCACCGGGCTGATCCCCGGGCCGCGCATCTTCCCGTCCGGCAAGGCGTTGTCGCAGACCGGCGGGCATGGCGACTTCCGCCCGCGCGCCGACGTGCTCGAGCCCTGCTCGTGCGCCTTCCGTGCCGGCGCCATCGCGCGCGTTGCCGACGGCGTCGACGCGGTGCGCCTAGCCGTGCGCGAAGAAATCCAGAAGGGCGCCACGCAGATCAAGATCATGGCCTCCGGCGGCGTGGCCTCGCCGACCGACCCGATCGGCAACACCCAGTACAGCGAGGACGAGATCCGCGCGATCGTGGCCGAGGCCGAAGCCGCGCAGACCTACGTGATGGCACACGCCTACACCGGCCGCGCCATCACGCGGGCGATCCGCTGCGGCGTGCGCACCATCGAGCACGGCAACCTGGTCGATGCCGCGGCGGCGCGCGTGATGCGCGAGCACGGCGCCTTCGTGGTGCCGACGCTGGTCACCTACGATGCGCTGGCCCGCGACGGCGCGCGCCTGGGCCTGCCGCCGGAATCGGTCGCCAAGATCGAGACCGTGCGCGAGGCCGGCCGCAACTCGCTGGCGATCTACGCCGAGGCCGGCGTGCCGATGGCCTTCGGCTCCGACCTGCTGGGCGAGATGCACCACTACCAGTCCGACGAGTTCCGCATCCGCGCCGAACTGCTCGGCGCGCTGGAGACCATCCGCTCGGCCACCTCGATTGCCGCCGCGGTGCTGCAGCGCGAGGACGAGCTTGGCACGGTCAAGGCCGGCGCGCTGGCCGACCTGCTGGTGGTCGACGGCGACCCGCTGCAAGACATCAGCCTGCTGTGCGGCCAGGGCGAGCATATCTCTCTGGTCATGCAGGCCGGGCGCATCCACGCGCGGCAGGGGTAAGCCTTCGGCTGGCTTTCCCTTAAGATGGGCGGCTGGTTCCCCGACGTCCGGCCGTCCCATGCGCATCTCCCCCCTTCCTCCCCTTCCCTGCCTGGTCGCCTTCGAGGCGGCCATGCGGCACGGCAACTTCACCCGCGCGGCCGCGGAACTGCACCTGACGCAGAGCGCGATCAGCCGGCAGGTGGCGCAGCTGGAACGCTTCCTCGGCAAGAAACTGTTCGAGCGCGGGCCGCGCGCGCTGAGCCTGACGGTCAGCGGCCAGCAATACGCCGAGCAGATCCAGCGCCTGCTGGTCGACTGCGCCGAAGCGACCGAAAGCGTGATGCGGCGCAAGGGCAGCACCGAGCTGACGGTGGCGGCGTCGTCGGGCGTGTCCACGCTGTGGATCGCGCCGCGGCTGGCGCAATTCCGCGCCGAGCATCCCGACGTACAGGTGCGGCTGTTCGTCAGCGACGGGCTCGCGTCACTGGTCGACACCAGCTTCGACGTCGCGCTGTACTACCTGCGCGAAGGCCCGCCGCAAGGACTGGCCGCGCAGCGGCTCTACGACGAGGAAGTGGTGCCGGTCTGCGCGCCCGGCTACCTGCGCGGCCGGCGGCTGGCGGTGGCCGACCTGCCGGGCGAGACGCTGCTGGTGCTGGAAGACGCGCAGCGCCAGTGGATGTCGTGGCCGGCGTGGCTGGCGCAGAACGGGCTGGGCAAGGCACGCGTGCAGAACACCGTGGTGTCGAACGCCTACCCGATCCTGGTGCAGCTCGCGATCGAAGGCCACGGCATCGTGCTGGGCTGGCGCCACATGATCGACGGCTGCCTGAAGGACGGCCGGCTGGTACGCGCCTGCGAGGCCAGCGCCACACTCGGTGGCGGCTATTACGCGCTGTGGCATCGGGACCGGGTGGAGACGTCGGTCGCGCGCACCTTCCGGCAATGGCTGGTGCAGCAGAGCGGCAGGCCGGCCTAGGCAGGTGTCCGGGCGGCCGCGTTCGTCACATGCGCCGGCCATGGCTGGTCCACCAGGAAGCGCTCGCAGAGCAGCGCCCAGTACGCCGCGCCCACCGGGATGTTGCCGTCGTTGAAGTCGTAGCCGGGGTTATGCACCATGCAGCCACCCTCGGCCCCTTCGCCATTGCCGATCCACAGGTAGCAGCCGGGCACCGCGTCCAGCATGAAGGCGAAGTCCTCGCTCGCCGCGATCGGCGGCGCCTGGCAGTCGACGTGGCCGGGCCCCAGCAGCTCCAGCGCAACCTGGCCGGCAAGCGCCGTTTCCGCCGGCGTGTTTACCAGCACCGGATAGCCGCGCTCGTAGTCGACCTGCGCCGTCACGCCGTAGCTTTGCGCCTGCGCGGCCACCAGTTCGCGGATGCGCTGTTCGAGCTGTTCGCGGACGCGGCGGTCCAGCGCGCGCACGCTCAGCCGGAGCACCGCCTGCGCGGGAATGATGTTGGAGACGGTACCCGCCTGGAACGCGCCCACCGTGATCACCGCCGCTTGCAGCGGATCGACATTGCGCGCCACGATGGTCTGCAACGCCATCACGATCGAAGCACCGGCCACGACCGGATCGGCCGCGTTGTGCGGGAACGCCGCGTGGCCGCCGATGCCGGCGAGCGTGATGGTCACGTTATCCGCCGAAGCCTGCGCCGCGCCCTGGCGCAGCAGCAACCGGCCCGGCGCCGTGCCCGGGACGTTGTGCATGGCGAAGATGGCATCGCACGGGTACTTGTCGAACAACCCCGCTTCCATCATCCGCTTTGCGCCGCCCAACCCCTCCTCCGCCGGCTGGAAGATCAGGTTCAGGGTCCCGCTGAAGTTGCCATGCCGCGCGAGATGCCTGGCTGCGCAAAGCAGCATGGCGGTATGCCCGTCATGCCCGCAGGCGTGCATCACGCCGGGATGGCAACTGGCATAGGGCAGCCCGGTGGCTTCCGCCATCGGCAGCGCGTCCATGTCGGCGCGGATGCCGAGACTGCGCCCGCCGTTGCCGCGCCGCAGCCGGCCAACGACGCCGGTGGCCCCGAGCCCGCGCTCCACCTCGTAGCCCCATTCGGCGAGCAGGCGGGCCACGATGTCGCTGGTGCGATGTTCCTCGAAGCCAAGTTCCGGATGGCGATGGAGATCGCGGCGGATGGCAACGAAGGCTTCGGCGCTGTCCCGCAGCGCTGCCAGGATGGGATGCATGGCTTCCTTCATTGCGGCTGCAGGCCGATGGCACGGGCAATGCCGCGGTACTGGTCGATGCTCTGCTGGTACGCCTTCTGGCTTTCCGCCAGCGATGCCGGACGGGATGCGGGCAGGTTCGCGGCGTCCAGGCTGGCGCGCACCGCCGGCTCGGCCAGCGTCTGCGCCAGCGCCTTGTGCAGCGCCTGCACGACTGGCTCGGCGGTGTCCTTCTTCACGAACACGCCGGCCCACGTCGAGTAGTTGAAGCCGCGCAGCGCCCTGCTTTCATTGACGCTCGGCACGGACTTGACCGCGTCGAGCCGGTTCGGCGACAGCACCGCCAGCATCCTGACCTGGCCGGTGCGCATGCGCTCGATATCGGGCTTGCCGAACGGCGAGATAAAGATATCGACGATGCCGCCCACCAGGTCCTGGATCACGGGCGCGCCGCCCTTGTAGGGCACGTGCGTCATCGGTGCGCCGATGGTCTGCGACAGGTGTGCCCCCAGCAGGTGATAGAGCGAACCGACGCCGACGCTGGCGTACGTCAGCGGCTTGCCCGCCCGGGCCGCCTGCGCGGCATAGGCGGCGAGTTCATCGACATCCTTCACCGGCAGGTCCTTGCGCACCAGGATGGCCAGGTCGACCACGCCGACCATGTGGACCAGCCGGAAGTCCTCGCTCTTGTACTTGATGGCGGCGTTGGCCAGCGGCGTCGTGATCAGCTCGCCCGGGCCGGCCTGGAACAGCAGGTGCCCGTCGGCCGGCGCATGCAGTACCTTCTGCGCGGCGATCGCGCCGCCGGCGCCGCCGAGGTTCTCGACGATGACCGGCTGGCCGAACTGCCGGCCCAGCGGCGCATTGAGGTTGCGGGCCACCACATCCGACAGCCCGCCCGCCGGAAACGGCACCAGCAGCGTGACCGGCCGGTCGGGGTAGGCGTAGGCCGGCGCCAGGCCTACGCACAGCAGGCCGGCCACCGCGCCGCGCAGCAGCCGGCGGGCAATGTTCTGGAATCGGATTGGGGTCATGGCAGTCTCCTGGGCGCCTTGCGTCGCTTTGTGTGGGTGTTGTGCGACGGATCGTATCGGCCAGCCTGCTATGTGTCCAATGCATTACTCGTCTAGAATTTATTCATAAAACTCATTCACAAGGCATCGATGCACCTCAAACACCTGCGGCACCTGCTCATGGTTGCGGACGTGGAATCGTTCAGCCGCGCGGCACAGCGCCTGCACCTGACCCAGTCGGCGCTGAGCCGCAGCATCCAGGCGCTGGAGGACGAGCTTGGCGGCAAGCTGATCGACCGCCATGGCCGGCGCAATGTGCTGACCCCGCTGGGCGAGCTGATCGCGGAACGGGCCCGGCGCATGCTGTTCGAGGAGGCCGAGCTGCATCGCAGCGTCGAACTGTTCCACCGCCATCACCTCGGCGCCATCCGCGTCGGGCTGGGCGCGGGCCCGGGCGCGGTGCTGATGACGCCCTTCCTCCGGCACATGGCCATGCACCACCCCGGCATCCAGGTGGCGGTGTCGCTCGGCACTTCCGATGCGCTGATGATCCAGCTGCGCCAGCGCACGCTGGACGCGGTCATCGTCGAGGTCACCAGCGTGGCGCCCGCCACCGACCTGCGCCATGAATTGCTGGCGCAGCTGCAGGGCCGCTTCATCTGCCGCGCCGGGCATCCCCTGCTGCAGCAGGCCGCCGCCGGCGACGCCGTGACCTTCGACGCTGTCATGCGCTATCCGCTGGCGTCGGCACCGCTGAGTCCGGAAGTCGCGCGCGGGCTGGTCAAGCGCTTCGGCCCGCGCGCCGACCCGGAGCATTGCCTGAGCCTGCGCTGCGAGAACGTGCGCAGCCTGGTCGAGGCCGTGCTGGTCTCGGACGCGATCCTGTTCAGCATCGTCGCGGCGGTGCGGACGGAAATCGCCGAGGGCAAGCTGTGCGAGCTGGTGACCACGCCGGCGGTCGACGATGGTCCCAGGTATGCGTTCTTTACGCTGGCGGGCCGGACCGAGGCGCCGAGCATGGCGTTGTTCCGGCGTTTCGTCGACGAGCACCTGCACGACTGACACCGGCACGCCGGTGAGTTAGCGCTGGCAAGTCAGGGAGCCAGCAACGCGGCGCGCCCGGCGGCCAGCACCTCCCTGCTCAGGCCGTCGAGCAATCCGGACGCGGCGCGCGCGTATTGCCAGTGCAGCGGCACGTTCAGCGGCGTACCCGGCACCAGCTCGACCAGCGAGCCGTCGTCGAGATGCTGCGCAATCAGCGACTGCGGATGCAGGCCCCAGCCCATGCCGGCCAGCGCCGCGGTCACGAACGCCTGCGACGAAGGCAGCGTGTGCCGGGGCAGTTCCACGTGCCGATGGCACTGCCGCCGCGCCCAGCGCACCTGCAGTTCGTCCTTGGTGTTGAACACCAGGCTGGGGGCCTTGGCCAGCGTGCCGGCACCCACGCCGCCGGCAAAGTGCTGCCGCACGAAGGCCGGGCTGGCGGCCGCCAGGTAGCGCATGGCCCCCAGCGGCTGGCTGTTGCAGCCTGCCGCCGGGCGCGCCGTCGCGGTCACGGCCGCCAGCACGGCGCCGCTGCGCAGCCACTCGGTGGTGTGGTCCTGGTCGTCCACGGCCACTTCCATCAGCACGGGGCTGGCCGCCGCGAAGGCCGCAATGGCAGGCGCGGCCCAGGTCGCGAGGCTGTCGGCATTCACCGCGACCGGCAGCACGACGCGCGCAATGCCTTCCGGCGCCAGTGCCGGCAATGCGCCCTGCAAATCCTGCTCGAGCAACCGCACCCGGTCGACGTGCTGGCACAACTTGCGGCCCGCCTCCGTGGCGCGGCAAGGCTGGTCGCGCACCACCAGCGCACAGCCAAGCCGCTCTTCCAGCAGCCGGATGCGCTGGGAAATGGCGGATGGCGTGACATGAAGTGCGCGGGCAGCGCGCTCGAAGCTGCCTTCGCGCACCACGGCGGCCAGCGCGGAGAGTGCCGAGTAGTCCAGCATGGCTTAAGTTTTTCTAAACCGAATAAAGGAAAGCTAGTTTGTCTTCATCGGCGCGTGCAGGCAAGCTGCGCCCATGATGACGCTATTCGCCACCCCTTCCCTCCCGCTGTCGGTTTCTGTACAGGTCTCACTACAGGGCATGGCCCTGGGCCTCGGCCTGATCGTCGCCATCGGCGCGCAGAACGCGTTCGTGCTGCGCCAGGGCCTGCGCCGCGAGCATGTCGGCAGCGTGGTGCTGTTCTGCGCCATCGCGGACGCATTGCTGATCGCCGCCGGGGTCATGGGCATGGCGCAAGCACTGGGAGAGAGCCCCGGCCTGGCGCGCGCACTGGCGCTGGCCGGCGCCGCGTTCCTGGCGCTATACGGATGGCGGGCACTGAAGCGCGCGCGCCAGTCGCACCAGCTGCGGGCGGCGGCCGGACAGGACCGCCTGGGCCGCGGTGCGGCGCTGGCGCAGGCGGCGGCGTTCACGCTGCTCAATCCCCATGTCTACCTCGACACGGTGCTGCTGGTCGGCAGCATCGGCGCGCAGCAGCCGGCGGCGCTGCGGGGCTGGTTCGTGGCGGGCGCGAGTTCGGCCAGCCTGTTCTGTTTCGGGCTGCTGGGATTCGGGGCGGGCTGGCTGGCGCCGTGGTTTGCGCGGCCGTGGGCCTGGCGGGTGCTGGACGGGCTGATCGGCGTGACGATGTTCGTGCTGTCGGCACTGCTACTGCGCCACGCGCTGTCCGGGATCTGAGCCACGCTGTCATTCCCGCGAACGCGGGAATGACCATGGCGATGTGCAAGACGGCCGTCAGGCGATCCAGTCGCGGATCGATTGCGCCATCACGCCCGCCGAGATGCCATAGCGGTCGTGCAGCGTGGGCAACGCGCCGGCATCGAGGAAGGCGTCGGGCAGCCCGACCTGCCGGAACGGCACCATGGTGCCCGCCTGCATCAGCGTGGCCGCCACGGCCTCGCCCAGGCCGCCGATCACGGTGTGGTTCTCGGCCACCACCACCAGGCGCCCTTGCCGCCTGGCTTCGCGCAGGATGGTCTCGGTATCGAGCGGCTTGATGGTCGGTATGTGCAGCACCGCCACGCCGATACGGTCCTTCTCCAGCGCCTTGGCCACCTCCAGCGCGCGCATGGTCATGATGCCGGACGAGATCACCAGCACCTCGGCGCCGTCGCGCAGCAGCCTGGCCTTGCCCAGCTCGAACTTGTAGTCGTACTCGTCCAGCACCACCGGCACGTTGCCGCGCAGCAGGCGCGCGTACACCGGGCCGTTGTGCGCGGCAATGGCCG
Organism: Cupriavidus sp. P-10; assembly: GCF_003402535.2. Classification (NCBI taxonomy): domain Bacteria; kingdom Pseudomonadati; phylum Pseudomonadota; class Betaproteobacteria; order Burkholderiales; family Burkholderiaceae; genus Cupriavidus; species Cupriavidus sp. P-10. The sequence goes on along the minus strand of NZ_AP025171.1, from coordinate 796,982 downwards.
GCACCATCTGCTCGATATCGATCGCGTCGCACGGGTCGATCACGGTCATGTTGGGCATGGCCCGCATCAGCGCCAGGTCTTCCGCCGCCTGGTGGCTGGGGCCGTAGCCGGTGGTCAGCCCGGGCAGCGCGCAGACGATCTTTACGTCGAGGTTGTCCTCGGCAATGGTCTGGTGCATGAAGTCATAGGCGCGCCGGGTGGCGAACACCGCGTAGGTGGTGACGAAGGGCTGCGCGCCCTCGTGCGCAAGGCCGGCGGCAGCGCCCATCAGCAACTGCTCGGCCATGCCCATCTGGTAATAGCGCTCGGGGAACGCCTGCGCAAAGATATGCAGGTCGGTGTACTTGCCCAGGTCGGCGGTCATGCCGATCACGTTCTGCTTCTGGCGGCCCAGTTCCACCAGCGCGTGGCCGAAGGGGGCGGACCGGGTGGCCTGCCCTTCGCCGGCAATGGAGGCGATCATCGCCGAGGTCTTCAGCTTCGGCTTGGCGTTGGTGGTGGCGTTGGTGGTAGCGATGGTATTGCTCATGCTTGTCTCCCGGCTTCCAGGGCCTGCAGTGCGAGTTGCCATTCATGGGCATCCACGCGGATAAAGTGGTTCTTCTCGCGTTGTTCGAGGAACGGCACGCCGCACCCCATGCGCGTATCGCAGATGATCATGCGCGGCTGCGCGCCGCTGTGCTCGCGCGCCGCACGGAAGGCGGCAGCCACGGCGTCGATGTCGTTGCCATCGACGCGCTGCGTGAACCAGCCGAACGCTTCCAGCTTGGGCACCAGCGGCTCGAACGCCATGATCTGCGTGGAGGGCCCGTCTGCCTGCTGGTTGTTGACGTCGACAATCGCGATCAGGTTGTCCAGCTTCCAGTGCGCGGCGGACAGGATGCCCTCCCAGATCGCGCCCTCGTCCAGCTCGCCGTCGGAGAACAGCGTGTAGACGAAGTTGCCGGAGCCCTTGCGCTTGAGGCCCAGGCAACGACCCACCGCGATGGTCAGGCCCTGCCCCAGCGAGCCGCCTGACATCTCCATGCCGGGCGTGTAGCTGGCCATGCCCGACATCGGCAGGCGGCTGTCGTCGCTGCCATAGGTCTCCAGTTCTTCCGCGGGCAGGATGCCGGCTTCCAGCAGCGCCGCGTACAGCGCGATGGCGTAGTGGCCGTTGGACAGCAGGAAGCGGTCGCGTCCTTCCCATTCGGGGTCTTCGGGGCGGTAGCGCATGGCGCCGAAGTAGGCCACGGCGAGCACGTCGGCAATATCGAGCGCCTGGCCGATATAGCCCTGGCCCTGGACTTCGCCCATCAGCAAGGCGTTGCGGCGGATGCGGTAGGCGTGTTCCCGCAAGGACACGGCCTGGTCGGTGGATGCTTGTTGCATGGTGTCTCCAGCAATCGGTTCGATCAACATTTGGGGAAAAGGGGGGCGTCAGCGGTTCACGGTCCTGGCGGGGACCAGGAACACCAGCATCGCGCCAAAGACCACGGTGGCCGAGATAAACACCAGCCCGGCGGTGGACTTGCCGGTCAGGTCGTTGAGCCAGCCGACGATGGCGGGCGAGAAGAAGCCCGCGAGGTTGGCGACGCAGTTGACCGCGGCGATCCCGGCGGCGGCCGACATGCCGCCCAGCAGCGCGGTGGGCAGCGCCCAGAATTGCGACGACGAAGCCAGGATGCCGGCGGCGGCGATGCACAGGCAAATCAGCGATGCGCTGACACTGCCCAGCAGCGGCAAGGTGGCAAACCCGGCGGCGGCGACCACCATCGGCACGATCAGGTGGAAGCGGCGTTCGCGGCGGCGGTCTGCGCTCATGCCCACCAGCGGCAGCGCCACGATGGCGCACAGGTACGGCAGCGCGGTGTAGATCCCCACCCACAGCGGATCGGCGACGCCGGCCTTGCGGATGATGGTGGGCAGCCAGAAGGTCAGCCCGTACTGGCCCAGCACCACGCAGAAGTAGATCGCTGCCATCAGCCACAGGCGACGGTCCGCCATGAACGAGCGGATCGACATGTGCTCCATCTTCTGCGCGTTGTCGCCTTCGATATTGCGCTTGAGCAGCGCCTTCTCCACGTCGGTCAGCCAGTGCGCCTGGTCGATGCCATTGTCGAGGTAGTACAGGATGGCCACGCCCAGGCACAGTGAAGGCAGCGCCTCGATCAGGAACAGCCACTTCCAGCCGGCCAGGTCGCCCACGCCGTGGAAGGCATGCATGATCCAGCCCGACAGCGGCCCGCCCACCATCCCCGCCAGCGGGATCGCCATGAAGAACATCGACAGGGCCTTGGCACGCCGCTCCGACGGGAACCAGTAGGTCATGTACAGGATCACGCCCGGCGCGAAGCCGGCCTCGGCCACGCCCAGCAGGAAGCGCAGCACGTAGAACTGGGTCGGCGTGGTGACAAAGGCGAAGCACGCCGAGATCACCGCCCAGGTCAGCATGATGCGCGCCAGCCAGCGCTTGGCGCCGACCTTGTGCAGGATCACGTTGCTCGGCACTTCAAACAGGAAGTAGCCGAGGAAGAAGATGCCGGCGCCCAGGCCGTAGATGGTTTCGCTGAACTGCAGGTCGCTCAGCATCTGCAGCTTGGCGAAGCCGACATTGACCCGGTCCAGGTAGGCACCGAGGTAGCACAGCATCAGGAACGGAATCAGCCGCTTCACCACCTTGGCGTAGGTGCGGGTCTCGAAGGTGGCGGAATCGGCGTGCAGCGTCGCTTCGCCGCCAATGGGCGAAGCCGCGTATTTGGTCTTCATCGGTTGTCTCCTGCCTGGCGGCGCCGCCCTGCGGTGCCCCGGCTGTTGAAGGTTCCGCCTCTGTCGGGCGGCTTCACTTGAATTTAGTGGATCAGCATGCCGCCATTGACGTCGAGCGTGATGCCCGTCAGGTAGGCGGACATGTCGCTCGCCAGGAACACGCAGGCGTTGGCCACGTCGGCGGCATTGCCCAGGCGGCCCAGCGGGATGCCCTTGATGATGTCGGCGCGCATCTCGGGCGTGAGCTTGTCGCCGGTGATGTCGGTCTGGATCAGGCCCGGCGTGATCGAATTGACGCGGATGCCGTCCGCGCCGAACTCGCGCGCCATGGCGCGCGCCAGCCCCAGCACGCCGGCCTTGGCCGCGCTGTAGTGCGGGCCGCCGAAGATGCCGCCGCCGCGCTGCGCCGAAACCGACGACATGCACACGATGCTGCCGCGCTGCTGCACGCGCATCTGCGGCAGCACCGCCTGCGACATGTACAGCGTGCCGCGCAGGTTCACGTCGAGCACGGCGTCATAGTTGGCGGCCTGGATATCGAGCGTGCGCACCGGCTGGGTAATGCCGGCGTTGTTGACGAGCGCATCGACGCGCCCGTAACGCTGCAGCACGGCCTGCACCGCGCGCTCGCAGGCGGCCTTGTCCGTCACATCGCAGGCCAGGCCCAGGTGCTGGTCGCCCAGTTCGCCGGCGGCAGCCTGGGCGTCTTCCAGGCGCAGGTCCAGGATGACCACGGTGGCCCCCTGCGCGGCGAAGGCCATGGCGGTGGCCTTGCCGATGCCGCGCGGCGAGGCCGCGCCGGTGATGATGACTACGTTGTTCTCGACCAGCATCTTTGTCTCCTTGAAATTGGACTTGGGATGTGTCGAGTTTTGTCGCTGGCGGCTTGCCGATCAACGCTGTCTGCCTCAGCTATTGCTGAGAAATTTTCAAACGACGGCGGCGGGGCACCGATTCCCGCGCCGCGGCAGGCACTTGCCGGGCGCCGGCTCAGCGCGGCGCCGGCAGTTGGCGGTCGAGCCAGGCGAGGAAGCGCGCCACGCGCGGCAGTTCGGCGTTCTGCGCCGGATAGACCACGTGGTGGCTGCCCACCTCCACCGCATGGCTGTCGTCGAACACCGGCACCAGCGCGCCCTTGCGGATCTGCACCGATGCCAGCAGCGTGCTTTCCAGCGCCACCCCCAGCCCCAGTGCGGCAGTCTCCAGCGACATGTAGGAGCGGTCGAAAGTGAAATCGAAGGTCTTCTTGTGCGAAGCCGGCACCCCGAACCGCGCGAACCACTGCTGCCACTGCACCAGTGGCGTCTCGGAATAGATCAGCCGCTGCGCCAGCAGGTCGTCCGGTGTACGGATCGGATGCTTTTCGAGATAGGCGGGTGAGGCCAGCGGCGCAATCGTCTCGCGCCGCAGCGTCTTCACCTGCAGGTCGCGCCAGTGGGCGTAGCCGTGGCGGATATCGACATCGTAGTAGCCGCTGGTGAACGGCACGTCTTCATACGAGCACGACAGGTTGAGCTGGATATCGCCGTTGTCGGCCTGGAACGATTCCAGCCGTGGCAGCAGCCACATCAGGCCGAAGCTCGGGCTTGAATGGACGCGCAGGATCTCGACATTGGCCGGGCTCGAAGCGCGCTCGGTGGCGCGGTTGAGGTCGGCAAGCACGCCCGTGACATCGCGCAGGTACTGCTCGCCCACCGGCGACAGCGCCAGGCCGCGGCCCTGCCGGAAGAACAGCGCCTGGCCCAGGATCTCCTCGAGATTGCTGATCTGGTGGCTGACGGCGGACGCCGTCAAACCCAGTTCCTCCGCGGCGCGGCTGACGCTCTTGGTCCTGGCGACGCTTTCGAAGGCGATGATGGCCTTTACCGGGGGAATCCGCATGGCATGTGGTTCGGCATGGAGTCGCAGCGATTCTACTGTGTATGGCAAGCACGCGCCGCTGCGGCGACACGTGCCTGCCGCGCTTACTTGCGCTGCATCTCCACGACGGTCGGCTTGCCGTTGATGTTGTCGAATATGACCGACACCGACTCGCCTTCCTTGAAATGCTTCAACGAAGCGCGATCCTTGACCGGGAACGCCATGGTCATGGCTGACATGCCAAGGTTTTCGATCGGGTCATGCTTGAGGGTGACTTTTCCGGCCGTCACATCGATCTTCTTGATTTCCGCCGCAACGGGGCGGGCAGCCTGCTTCGATCCGGTTGACGGCTTCATGTCCACGCCGTCCATCGATCCTGCGGCAAATGCCGCCGGCATGCCCGCCAGGGCCAGCACGATTGCGAGAGTGTTGACGCGTTTCATCTTGATTCCTCTTGAAACGAAGGTTGGGTAGAAGGTGGAGTGGGTCTTGCCTTGCGTCTGCGGATCAGCAGGTACACCGCCGGCACGACAAACAGGGAAAGCAACGGCGCGGTCACCATGCCGCCGACCATCGGGGCGGCAATGCGCTGCATGACTTCCGAGCCGGTACCATGCGACCACATGATCGGAAGCAGGCCAGCAAGAATGACGGCGACCGTCATGGCCTTCGGGCGCACACGCAGTACCGCGCCTTCCTGGATGGCTTCCATCAGGGCGGCCTGGCTGGTCTCGCCACGGTCCTCGCGCTCGCTCCAGGCTTGCTTCAGGTAAAGCAGCATGATGACGCCGAACTCCGCCGCCACGCCGGCCAGCGCAATGAAGCCGACCACGCCGGCCACTGACAGGTTGTAGCCCAGCAGGTAAAGCAGCCAGAACCCGCCGATCAGCGCCAGCGGCAACGTGCCCATGATCAGCAGCGCTTCGTCGAGTCGACCGAACACCAGGTAAAGCAGCACGAAGATGATCAGCAGCGTGAACGGCACGACCATCTTCAGCTTCGCACTCGCCCGCTCCAGGTACTCGAACTGCCCCGACCAGCTCAGCGAGTAGCCCGCCGGCATCGGCACCGCCTTGGCCACGGCGGCCTGCATGTCGTGAACGGCCGAGCGCAGGTCGCGTCCGCGGATGTCCACGTACACCCAGCCGGACAGGCGGGCGTTTTCGCTGCGCAGCATCGGTGGTCCCTGCACCACCCGGATCCGCGCAACGTCGGACAGGACGATCTGCTGGCCCCTGTCGGTCACGATGGGGAGGCTGCGCAGTTGCTCGACCGATTCGCGGTAGTCGCGTGGATAACGCACGTTGATGGGAAAACGCGCCAGCCCGTCGACGACTTCCCCAACGTTGTCGCCGCCGATTGCCGACGACACGATGCGCTGGACATCCTCGATGTTGAGTCCATACCGCCCGGCCGCCATGCGGTCGATGTCGACGTCGATATAGCGCCCGCCGGTCAGCCGCTCGGCCAGCGCCGAGCTGACGCCGGGTACCGTCCTGACGGCTGCTTCGATGTGCGTCACCATGCGGTCGATCTCCTTCAGGTCCGTGCCAGCCACCTTGATGCCAACCGGGCTCTTGATGCCGGTGGCAAGCATGTCGATCCGGTTGCGGATCGGCGGCACCCAGATATTGGACAGGCCGGGGACCTTCACCACCCGGTCAAGCTCCTCCACCAGCTTGTCGGTCGTCATGCCGGCACGCCACTGTTCACGCGGCTTGAAGCGGATGGTGGTCTCGAACATCTCGATCGGCGCCGGATCGGTCGCGGTATCCGCGCGGCCCGCCTTGCCGAACACGGTGGCCACCTCTGGCACGGTCTTGATCAGGCGGTCGGTCTGCTGCAGCAACTGCGCTGCCTTGCCGACGGACAGCCCCGGCAGCGCCGACGGCATGTACAGCAGGTCTCCCTCGTCGAGGGGCGGCATGAACTCGCCGCCGGTCCGCATGACCGGCCAGGCGGTCGCAAGCAGCAGGAGCGCGGCAACTGCCACGGTGGCCCTGGGACAGGCGAGCACCCTGGCCAGTACGGGTTGATAGGCGCGGATCAGCCATCGGCTGAGCGGATTCGACTGCTCTGCAGGGATCCTGCCGCGGATCATGTAGCCCATCAGGACTGGCACCAGCGTCACGGACAGGCCCGCCGCCGCGGCCATGGCATAGGTCTTGGTAAAGGCCAGCGGCGAGAACAGCCGCCCCTCCTGCGCCTCGAGCGTGAACACCGGGATGAACGATAGCGTGATGATCAGCAACGAGAAGAACAGCGCGGGCCCGACCTCTGCCGCCGCCTTGCCGATCACGTCCCAGCGCTCGTGCGCGCTCAGCTCGGCTCCGGGATTGTCGGCATGCCAGTGCTCCAGATGTTTGTGAGCGTTCTCGATCATGACAACCGCGGCGTCAACCATGGCGCCGATCGCAATGGCGATCCCGCCCAGCGACATGATGTCGGCATTGACCCCCTGGTATCGCATGACCAGGAACGCTGCCAGCACCCCCAGCGGCAAGGAAACGATGGCCACCAGCGCGGAGCGCAGGTGAAACAGGAAGACCAGGCAGACCAGCGCGACGACGATGAACTCTTCGACCAGCTTGTGCGTCAGGTTTTCCACCGCCCGGTTGATCAGGGCGGACCGGTCGTAGGTGGTGACAACCTGCACGCCAGCCGGCAGGCTCTTCTGCAACGTGGCGAGCCTGGCCTTGACCGCCTCGATGGTTTCCAGCGCGTTCTTGCCCGAGCGCATCACGATGACGCCGCCGGCCACCTCTCCCTGGCCGTCGAGCTCCGCAATGCCGCGCCGCATCTCGGGGCCGAGCTGGATGACGGCGACATCTCCCAGCCGCACGGGTATGCCAGCCTCGCTGGTCATCAGCGGTATCTGCCGAAAATCGTCGAGTGTTGTCAGATACCCACTGGCGCGGACCATGTACTCCGCTTCACCCAGCTCCAGCACCGAGCCGCCGGTCTCCTGGTTGGCGCCCTTGAGCGCCGCCAGCACCCTGGCCTGTGACAGGTTGTAGGCGCGCAGCCGATCCGGCATCAGCACGATCTGGTACTGCTTCACCATGCCACCCAGCGAGGCGACCTCGGCGACGTTGGGCAGTGATTTCAGCTCGAAGCGCAGGAACCAGTCCTGCAGCGCACGCAGTTGGCTCAGGTCATGCTGTCCTGCCTTGTCCACCAGCGCGTACTCGTAGATCCAGCCAACGCCGGTGGCGTCCGGCCCCAATGCCGGCCGGGCCGCGGCGGGCAAGCGGGATTGCACCTGGTTCAGGTATTCCAGCACCCGCGAACGAGCCCAGTAGAGGTCGGTTTCATCATCGAACAACACGTAGACAAAGGAGTCGCCGAAGAATGAATAGCCGCGCACGGTCTTGGCGCCTGGCACCGACAGCATGGTGGTGGTCAGCGGATACGTGACCTGGTTCTCGACAATCTGCGGTGCCTGGCCGGGAAATGGCGTGCGGATGATGACCTGCACATCGGACAGGTCCGGCAACGCGTCGAGCGGAATACTGCGCACCGCCCACAGGCCCCATGCGGTCAGCATGACCGTGGCCAGCAGGACCAGGAAGCGGTTGCGGATGGAGGCGAGAATGAGCCGGGCGATCATGGCTTGCTCCCCGGGGTGACGCCGGCCGGCTCGATCGATGACAGGATCGCCACGCCGTCCTTGTCCAGATGGAAGCGGAAGCGGATGCGGTCACCGGGCTTGAGCGTTTTGGGCAAGCCCGCAGGCGGCGCGGCGAAATCCATGGTCATCGCGCCCCACTGCGCCGAGGGTATCGGTCCGTGCGAAATCGTCAGGCTGTCGGTGCCGTTGACTGCCTCGATGCGTCCGAGGCCCTCGTGCTCGGGCGCCGCTGCCGCCGCCGGCGTGGCACCCATGCGTTCCGCGGTGCCGCGCAGGCTGGCCTCCGAATCGATGAGGAATTGCCCGGAAGTGACCACCTTCTGGCCGGCCTGAAGGCCGTCCACCACCTCCACCATGCCCGCGGCCTCGCGCCCTGTCTTGATTTCGGTTGCCACGAAGCCTGCGTTGCCGGCATCCACCATGACGATGGTGCGCCGGCCGGTGCGGATGACGGACTCCAGCGGAATCATCAGCACCTCTTTCTGGTCACCGCTGTCGAACCGGGCCGTCACGAACATGCCGGGCAACAGCTGCCTGCCCTTGTTCGCCAGGACAATACGCACCTTGATGGTACGCGTGGCTGGATTGACGTCCGGCAGGATGGTTTCGATATTTCCGGCCAGTGGCTCGGTTGCGCCGGTGGGCAACACCTTGACCGCCTGGCCGGAAGCGATGGCGCGGGCCTGCCCCTCCGGGACCTCGGCAATCACCCAGATCCGGCTCAGATCGGCCAGGCGGAACAGCGTCATGCCCGGAGAGACCGTCATGCCCTCGCGGACGGCGACCTCGGTCACGATGCCATCGACCGGACTCGCGATGCCAAGATGCGGCTGGAGCTTGCCGGTTGACTCGACCACGCTGACCTGGCCTGGCGTCATGCCTGCCTGCAGCATGCGGGCCCTGGCCGCACCGCGCAGGTCAGACCGGCCATCGGCGGCCATGCGGGACACGGCGAGGTATTCTTCCTGCGCGGCAATCCAGTCGGGCGAGTACACCGTCACCAGCGCTTGCCCGCGCCGAACCGGGTCAAGCGTCGCCTTGACCGCGACATGCTGGACGAAGCCGTTCGTTCGCGCCTGAATCACCTGGACGCTGCGCTCGTCGATGGCAACATTGCCGGGCGCCTCGAGCACGGCGCCGATCCGGCCGGCCTTGACCTCGGCCGTGCGAATGCCCAGGTTCTGTGCGACACGGCTGTCGACCGTGACGCCGCTGCCCGCGCCATCCCGGTCCGCGTAGACCGGCACCAGCTGCATGTCCATGAACGGTGACTTGCCCGGCTTGTCGAAGCGCTGACCGGGCACCATCGGGTCATGCCAGTACAGGATCTTCTTGCCGGTCTTCGGATCCGTGTCACCAGCCTTGAGAGCGGACTCCCCGCCGGTTGCTCCGGACGATTGCGCCGATCGCGCTGATCCCGCCGATTGCGTCCCGCGCGCGACGCCCAGTTGATAGGCGCCATAGATGGCGGCGCTGACGAGAACGAAAGCGGCCGCCACTGCAATAACCGGGGTCTTCATTTCAGCTCCTTGGTGGCCGGCCCGGATTGCGCGGTGGGAAGCGGGACCAGGAAGGCCAGGTCCGCCCAGAGCCTTGCCGTCTTCGCCTCCAGTGCCAGCCGCTCCACCGCCAGGTCGATGGCCCGATGGTTGGCCTCGGCGACAGCGAGCAACGACCCGGTATTGGCCCGGTAGGCCGTGAGCGCGGCATCCGCCTGCGCGCTGGCGAGCGGCAAGGTCTTCTCGTCGTAGCGCTTGAGCCGCCCGAGGTTGCGCTGCAACTCGGCGACCTTGGCGCCCACCATGGCCTGCGTATTGCGGCGGATGATTTCGAACCTGGCACGCGCCTCATTGGCCTGTGCCAGCCTGGCTGCGATGTCGCGGTCCTGGCGATTGCCCCGGTCCCAGGGCACCGGGAAGCTGACGTTGAGCGACCCCATGTTCGAGTAAGCCGGGCCGCGCTGGCTGTACATCAGTTCGACCGTCACATCCGGCTTCCGGGCTTCAGTCGCCACCTGGATCTCCGACTCCGCCAGCGCCACTTCGCGCTGCGCCGCCGTGATCTCTGGCACCGAGTCGAATGCGCCTTGCGCCAGCTGCTGGACGCCTTGCGGAACTTCCAGCGGCGGACGCTCCGACAATGGGCGACTTGCCGCAGGCCCGACCCAGCGCTCAAAATTGAGCCTGGCCGTGGCAACGGCGGCCTGGTTTTCATCCAGGCGGTCATGCAGCTTCTGGATTTCCAGCTCCATCGCCAGGACATCCGCGCGCGAGCCACGCCCGCTGCGATAGGCGGCCGCCGCCGCCTGAAGCGCCAGGTCCAGAGGATGGCCGTGGTGCCCGAGAAGGACGCCGGTCTGTTCGGCATACCATCGATCGAGCCAGGCACCGGCCGCATTGCGCTGCACGCTGGCCAGTCCGACAGCACGCTGCGCCTCGGCGGCGGTCGCCTCCGCTTCCAGTCGCGCCACCCGTGCGCGCCGCTTGTCCGGACGCGTGAATTCCTGCATCACGCTGACGGACCGCATGGTCATGAAGTCCCGGGTAAGCGAGAACTGGTCCGGCCCGTTCAGGGGGACATTGTTGAGCCCGAGCTTGAGCACAGGGTCCGGCAACTGGCCTGCGGCAACCGCCATTTGCATGGCCGACTCGACGGCCCCGACGGAGGATTCGGCATTACCCGCGTGCGTCGTCGCGAGCGCGACGGATTCCGCGAGGGAAAGGTTTGGGGCGGCTTGCGCAGCCGCGGCATGCGACCACGCCAGGCCCAGGGCAGGCGCGCAGAGCAGCGCCAGGGTCAGGCGACGAAGAGAAAGCATAAAGCCTCCATGAGCGACGACAGCTGCCCGGATCTGGCGGGGCAGCACCGAATGGACGTCGATCTGGAGGCTACGTTTGAAAACTGCAGTGAAGGATGTTAAGCGGCGGCGGCCCGCGTGCCGCCACGTCTGCGCGCAGCGCGACGCGAACCTCGGCAAGGACCACGCGCGTGGGTTCCACGATGCTCCTCAGCACCGGCAGGAATGCCGGAATCTGCGGGGATACATGGTCCGAGCTCTTGGAATCGGCCTGGCAGTGCGCCAGGCATAGCCCGCTCTGGTCAATGCCCTGGTCATCACTGCCGGCCGCCATGTCCGCGCACGATTCGGTCATCGCCGCCGCGGTGCCGCTGTTTTCCATCTGGTAGCGGCTACCGGTACAGGCGTACGCGACTGCTGCCAGCTGAACTGTCAGGAATACAACAAGCAGGAGGCCGGCGAAGATGGGATGCCGGCGATAAGGGTGGCGCAAGAGTGGCTTTATGGTGGCGTGCGTGACGGAAGGATACCGTTTTTGGGTGATCCACCCTACCTCCTGGTGGATTCCAGGGCGCCTCAGCGCGAGGCTCATCGAAAACGAAAGCGAAAATACAAAATCGTGCAAAAACGCTGAAACCATCGGGGAATCCCCCTAGGACGGCACACCACATTGTCTAGAGTGCTTACTCTAAAATGGGTCGCGAAATGATGCAACGCAGCACGCCGGGTGCCTCTTTCGACGCAATCCGGTTGTGTGTTTACCAGCAACCTGTCGTCCGGCATTGAGCCCAGGCGGACCAAAGGAAACCATTGCATGCCCGTTTTCGCGCCCGATCAGTTCGCTGTCCCCAACGGCAGCGGCTTTGCTGACTGCTTCGCCTTCTCCAGCATCCTGTTTGCCGGCTTCCAGCGGATCGCCGAGCTGAACCTGCAGACCGCCCAGTTGGCCTTCGAGGAAAACCAGCAACGCATGCAGGCGCTGTTCGCCAGCAAGGACCTGCGCAAGGTTCTTGAACTGCAAAGTGCCCTGACGCCGCTTGCCGCCGACAAGGCCTGCGCCTACACGCGGCAGGTGTGCGAGATCGCCGCGGAAACGCAGGCCGGGCTCGCCCAGCTGGCCCAGGCCCGCTTCCAGCAAGCGGCTGAACTCGCGCAATCCAGGCTGAGCCACGCCACGGCGGCGGCTGTCGCCGGGCGGGCCGCCGCATAACCCACGGTCGCCGGACGCGCCGCCTGCCGCCCCTGCCGCGGCCACGGCGCCGCGTCCGCGCGCAAGAGAGAAGCGTGCAATGAAGGTGCTGTTGATTGAATCCCACGCTTTGCTGCGGGTTGCGTTGTGCAGGACGCTGGAAGACGCCGAGGACGTCGGTGAGGTCGTCACGGTCGATCCGGCGAGCATCGCCGCGCCTCGCGCCGCCGGTGAAGCCATCGCATTCGTCGTGCTCGGCCTGCCGGAGGATCCGGAGGCAGCGTGGCAGTTGCTGTGCCAGGTCGGCAGGACCTGGCCTGCAGCGCGGATACTGGTACTGTCCGACTACGCGCCCGCGAACTGGGTCGATGACAAGGTCACGGCGGGCGTGGTGGGCTGCCTGCCGAAATCGGTGGGGCCCGATGTCTTGAAGGCATCGATCCGGCTGGTCGCCAGCGGCTACCAGGTCAGCCTCGGGCCGTTCCGCCAGCGGCCGGGTGTCGCGGTGGCATCGCACGATGGCACGCGCAAGGGCAGCGCGGGGAAGCCGCAGACCGTGGCGTTGCGTTCGCCCGGCGACGTGAACGCTCCCGGCGAAGCCCACCTGCTCGGCCTCACGCCGCGCCAATATGAAATCCTGGTACTGCTCGCGCGCGGCTATCCCGCCAAGACCATCAGCCGGCAGCTGAACGTTTCCGTGGCGACGGTCAAATGCCATTGCCACGCCGTCTACAAGACGCTCGGGGTACGCAGCAAGGGCGAAGCCGTCCACGTGGCACTGCAACGCGGTGCGCGCCTGGGACAGGCAGGCCCCGGTCCGGGACATCCGGCAGCGCAGCCCGTGGCAAGCCCACCGCAACCGGCGCAACATGCGGCAGTCGCGGATTCCGAGGATTGCCCGGCGCTGTAGGCAGGCTGAAAAAAACAAGGCCCGCCGCAAGCGGCGGGCCCGGGTTCAGGCACGTTGCCTCAAGCACGTTGCCTCAATTCAGCGTCGGCCCCGCCTGCTTGACGATCCTCGCGTGCTTGTCCAGCTCGTTGCGCAAGAACGGCACGGCCGCGTCGGCCCCCGTGGCGGCCACGACCACGCCTTGCGCCGCCAGATGCTCCAGCACGTCGCGCTCCTGCAGCGTGGCCTGGATCCTGGACTGGAGCGCCGCGACGTTCGCCTTCGGCAAACCCGCAGGACCGACGATCGCCAGCCAGGCATCGAAGCTGTAGCGTGGCAGGCCCGACTCCGCCAGCGTCGGCACATCCGGCAAGGCCGGCACGCGCTGCGTGGTCGACACGGCGATGGCCTTGAGCTTGCCGGCCTTGATCAGTGGCAGCACCGCCTGCACCGTCAGGAAGCCGACCTGCACCTGGCCGCCGATCAGGTCTGTGGTGTAGTTGCCAGCCCCCTTGTAAGGCACATGCCGGATATCCACCTTCGCTTCGCTGGCAAACAACTGGCCAGCCAGGTGCAGCACCGTGCCGTTGCCCGACGAACCATAGTTCAACTCACCCGGCTTTGACTTGAGCAGCGCGATCAGGTCACGGGTGGTTTGCGCGCCGACGGATGGATTGACGACCAGCACCAGCGGCAGCGTGCCGATCACCGTGATCGGCGTGATGTCCTTGAGCGAGTCATAGGGCAGGTTCTTGTAGATGAACGGGTTGATCACGTGGTTCGACGAGATCAGGCCCAGGGTCGAGCCGTCCTTCGGCGCCCTGACGATCTGCTGCGTGCCCGGCACGCCGCCGGCACCGGCGATATTCTCGACCACTACCGACTGGCCCAGGTGCTTGCCCAGCGGCTGGCTCAGCGCACGCGCCACCGCATCGGCCTGCGATCCCGGCTGGGTCGGCACGATCAGCCTGACCGGCTTGGTTTCCTGCGCATTGACTGCGACTGGCAGGCTGCCCAGCGCGGCGAGGGTCGTGAAGCTGGCGAGCGCATGGCACGCCCGCCGAAACAGCGTTGTCCGCATTCCTTGTCTCCGTTTATTGAATCGCACCGTGAGCGGTGGCTTTGGGTCGGAGTGTAGGGCTGCGCCGCCGCGCGGCAGAGTGCTAATCCGCTGGACGGGGTATCTCAGGCTGGCATAGCCTCGGCGGTGCCCGGCTGCAGCGCGCGGATCATGGCCGCGATCGCCCGCAGCCGCGGTTGCTTGTAGGGCGCGTAGATCAGCAGCTGGCGCTCGCGCCAGGGCTCGTCGAGCGGCACGCGCACAAAGCCGCGCGTGCCGGCGTAGGCAGCGCCGGCGCTGGCCGGCAGCACGGCGATGCCCAGGCCCGCTTCCACCATGCGGCATGCGGCTTCGAAGCTGGACACCGTCACGCTCTGGTTGAACGGCAGGCGCAGGTTCGCCGCCTGCTCGCGCAGTTCCTGGTCGAGCGCGCCGCCGGACTGCACCACCACCAGCGGATGCTCCAGCACTTCGGCATAGCGAATGCGCTTGCGCCGCGCCAGCCGGTGCGAAGACGGAATCACGACATTGAGCGGATCGCTGGCGAACGGCCACGACTCCAGGCCGCCAGGCGTCTTGGCCGCGACGCCAATGCCGATGTCGACGCGATCGTCAAGGCAGGCGCGGATCGATTCGGCGGTGGAGCGTTCATACAGCGCGATCTCGACCAGCGGATGCGCCGCCTTGAACGCATGCAGGCGCTCGGGCAGGAAGCCGATGATGGCCGACGGACTGGCCGACACGCGCACCACGCCGGCAACCTGGTCGCCCAGATCCTGCACTTCGCGCGCGAAGCTGGCGATGTCCTCATTCAGCTTGCGGCCCAGTTCGAGCGCGCGGGCGCCGGCATCGGTCAGCACCACGCCCGCGGGCGAACGCACGAACAGCACCACGCCCAGGCTGCGCTCCAGCTCGGCGATGCGCCGGCTCAGCGCCGACTGCGCTATGTGTTCGGTTTCCGCCGCGCGCTTGATCGATCCTTCGCGTGCCGCGGCGAGGAACAGCTGGATATTGACGGGGTCGATGCGATGCATGGTCATTCAGGATGCCGGGCCGCGAGCCCGCGAGCCTCGTTTCGTCCCGATACTACCGCCTGCCTGTGCCTGCCGTCCGCGCCACACACAGCACAACGGGTTAACCCTGATATGCCACCGGCAGATAGCAGAGATGCCGGATCAGCGCTTCGTGTCCACGCCCCGCAGCCAGTAAAGTGCCGCCCATCTGCCAACCGTGCCACCGTGCCACCGGAGACCTCCATGAGCGCCCCCGATTTCCCAGGCCGCATCCTGTTCCTTGCCGACTCGGCGGATGCCGTGGCGCGCCAGTTGCGCGGCGAGGCCATCACGCCCGAGCAAGCCGGGGCTCTGCGCGACGACGTGTCCACCGACGAGATCACGCCGGTGCCGATCCTGACGCACTACGACGACAAGCTTGGCCGCTATCCCTATATGGGCTACAAGGTCGAAGGCACCTGCCCGGTCGCGCCCGGGGCGATCCGCGAGGGCGGCTTCTCGGTGACGGTCGCCGGCAACCGCTACGGCAAGGGATCGTCGCGCGAGCATAGTCCCGCGGCGGAAAAGCTGGCCGGCATCAGGCTGGTGATCGCGCGCAGCTTCGAACGCATCTATCGCCAGAACGCGGACAACATCGGCCTGTTCACCTCGACCGACTTCGGCCTGCTTGCGCGCCTGCAGGCAGGCGAGCCGATCCCCGCCGAAACGCTGGTGGCCGGACGCGACACGCTGGCCGCGTCGATCCTGCTGAGCGGGGGGCTGCTGAAGTTCGGCCAGCAATACCTGGGCAACGTCGAACCGGCGGCCGCGACGCCGCCCGCGGCACCGCAGACCCTGTTCGAGAAAATCGTCCACCGCCACCTGCTGGCGACGCCGGTCACCCCGGCAAGCCCGCAACCGGGCGACGGCGTTTTCGTGCGCGCCGACTGGCGCTTCATCCACGAGTACTACACCGGCATGTGCGCCCACATGCTGCACGCCACCTTCGGCAAGCCGCTGCGGCTCAGGGATGCCGAGCGCATCGTGGTGTTCGAGGACCATACCTCCTACGTCAATGAAAGCCCGGCGCACGTGCGTGGCGGGCTGGTCGACAACGTTGCGAGGATGTGCGCGGCACAGCGCGAGTTCGTCGACGCATACCAGCTGCGCTGCCACCGCACGCTGACCGAGGAGGCTTCCCGTGCCGACGACGGCGGCCATGCCGCGGGCATCTCGCACGCGATGATGGCCGAGCGCTATGCGCTGCCGGGACAGGTCGTGGTGGGCACCGACTCGCACACGCCGCATAGTGGCGCGCTGGGCTGCGTGGCCTTCGGCGTCGGCACCACCGACATGGCCAACGCGTTCGTGACGGGCGCGGTCCGCATGACCATGCCCGAGAGCATCCGCGTCGCACTTCACGGGGCGCTTGCGCCGGGCGTCACGGCCAAGGATGTGGTGCTGCACCTGCTGGCGCAGGCCGCCATCAAGGCCGGCGCCGGGGTCGGCAAGGTGTTCGAGTTCACCGGCCCCGTCGTGCGCGCGATGTCCATCGACGAACGCGCGACGCTGACCAATATGTGCGCCGAGCTGGGCGGCTTCACCGGCATCGTCGCGCCGGATGCGCAGACGGTGCGCTTTCTCAAGGAGCGTCGCGGCATCGATTTCGTGATCGAGCCGTGGATGCGCAGCGACGACGATGCCGCCTTCGCGGCCACCATCGAACTCGACTGCAGCACGCTCGGCCCGATGGTGGCACGCCCCGGCGATCCGGGCAACGGCCTGCCGCTGGCAGCGCTGGACCGGCGCGTGCGCGTGGATATCGCCTACGGCGGCTCCTGCACCGCCGGCAAGCGCGAGGACTTCGACCTGTACCACGAGGTGCTGCACTGGGCGGTGCAGCGCGGCCTGCGGCTGCCGCCGCATGTCACGCTCTACCTGCAGTTCGGCACCACCGACGTCAGGGACTATTGCATCCGCCAGGGCTACATGGAGACATTCAACGCGGCCGGCGCGCGCATCCTGCAGCCGTCGTGCGGGGCGTGCGCCAACTGCGGGCCGGGCTCGTCGGAACGGGCCGGGCAGGTAACGGTCAGCTCGATCAACCGGAATTTCCCCGGGCGCTCGGGGCCCGGGCAGGTGTGGCTGGCGAGCCCGCCCACCGTGGCGGCCAGTGCGATGGCCGGTGAACTGGTGTCATTCCATGACTTGCAGCTGCGCCATGGGTAAGCCCGCCGGGCCGGCGAGGCAGCCAGCCCGGCGCGCTCAGGCCTGTCTTCAGTACGGCGGGTTGACCACGACGTACTGCGGCCCCTGCGGCATGTACCAGGTACTGCCGCACTGCTGGTAGACCATGCCGCCGTAGTTGACCGGCACGCAGCTCGGCGGGACCGAGCGCACCATGGAACCCACCACCGCCGACGTCACTGCCACCGTGGCGGTCACCGCGGCGGCAGTCGCCACCGGGTGGTAATCGTTGTCCCAGCCGCAGCAGCCGCCGTGACTGTCGACGTTCACGTTGACGTTGCGGTTCGAATTGACGTTGACGTTGCGGTTGGCGTTGACGTTGTTGACGCTGGTGTTGCGAACGTTGTTGGTGCGCGCGTCGGCTCGCTGGTTGTTCACCTGCCGCGCTTCGCGGTTACCGCCGCCGGCAGCGGCGCGCTGCCCGCCGCCAGCGTGTCCACCGGCTGCGGCATGTCCGCCACCACCGCCACCGCGGGCGGCCTCGGCCACCGGGGTCCAGCCGGACGCCACCAGCACGAGCGCGGCCGTGCACACTGCGAGCGGCTTTGCGAATGTGTAGGTCATGGCAATGCTCCTTTTGTCCATTGCCCCGTTACCGGGTGGCCTTCAGGGGAACGAATTCCGCCTTCCTGGCGTCCTTGGGCGGCGTGAAGGCGAACGCTGAAGTGCCGAACCTCGGGGTCAGGTTCCACTTGTAGAGCGTGACCGACTGCGGCCTGGCCTCGTCGGCCCGATTGGTGATGAGGAGCTTGCGCGGCAGCGGACGGCTGCCCGTGGCGATCCAGATCTGCCAGTCGAGCTGTCCCTGGCGGAAAGCATAGTGGTCGCACAGTTCACCGCCGACGATGTCCTGGCCGGCATTCATGGCCGATTCCATGTTGTCCAGCGGCGCCGCGGGCGTGCCCCACAGGAACAGGTCGGCCGACGGAATCTCGACACCGAAGCGTTCGCGCAGCCGTTGCGCCAGCACGCCCAGGTTGTCGCTGAAGTCCACCTGCGAATAGGACTTCTGCGCAGGCGAGTAGAGCGTGACCTGCTTGCCGTCATAGATCAGGTCGCGCTGCGAGCGCGCGCTGCGCATCAGCGCGCGCAGCCGGTCCGGCCGTTGCACATCCAGGTCAGCCGTGGCGGTGTGCTGCAGCTTCTGGCCGTCCTGCAGCACCCGTTCGCCCGACAAGTCGATGAAGACCTCGAACTGGCGCAGCGACTGCAGGTACTTGCCCATGTCGTTCAGCGCCTGGATGGCCGCGGGATCGACCGCATTCTGCTGCGCCTGCGGCTGCGGCTGTGCCTTGCTGGCCGGCGCCGCTGCGGGCGCGGCCGATGTCGCGGGTGCGGCGGGCGGCGGCGCTGGCGGCGTGCTGCTGCAGGCCGCCAGCGCGATGACGAGCAGGGTCAGGGCCGGTATGCGTGCCATAGTGAACTCCGGTTGACTGGACAATCGCCCGGCCAATTGCGCTTTCAGGCCAGCGATGGAGACGCTCGGAAATCTTCTATGACGAGAGCCGCGAAGTGAAGTGAATCTTTTTGTGGGCGCGATAAGCCGCATGGCAATACGCGCGCGTGCCGTCGACGACGCATGGCGCCCGCGGCGCTAGACGCCCTCGGGCGCCGTTGCCTCGCCGGCGCCGTCATGCGGCGGCGACGGCAAGTCCGGCGCAGCCGCCAACGCCGCGAGATGATCGGCGAATCCCCCGGGCAGCCGGCCGCGCGGACGGCCGCTGGTGACGACCCGGGGCTGGCAGCTCCACGCGATCCTGGCGTCGATGGCCATCAGCCGCAGCACCAGCGCGACGTCTTCGTGCGTGGCCTGCGGCGGAAACCCGCCGGTACGCCGGTAGGCGTGCGAACAGACGCCCAGGTTGGCGCCGTGGATGTGCCGATGTTCGTCCTGCCAGCGGTAATGCGCGTAGAAAAGGGCCGGCACATGCGGGGGGTGCAGGCTCCAGTCGTCGACCATGACCAGCCCGCATACGGCATCGGCGCGCAACGCCAGCTGGGCCACCAGCCAGTCAGGCGCCACGCGCGTGTCCGCGTCGGTAAACGCCAGCCAGCGCGCCTGCCGCGCCAGCAGGTGCACGGCGCCCGCATGGCGGGCCTTGCCGACGTTGCGCGCGGCGATCGTCAGGCAGGTGAGATGGCCGGCCGGCAGATGGCGGCGGGCGTGCCGCCTGGCAATGGCGGCAGAGCGATCGCTGCAGTCGTCCAGCACCAGCACGATCACGACGGGCTCGCCGTCCAGCAGCGGATGGGTACAGGCGACCGTCAGCGCGATCAGGCAAGCCTCGAGATACTGTTCTTCGTTATGCACCGGCACCACCACGCCGATCATCGTGTGCCCTCCGCTTGCGTTGTCACAGCGCGTGTTCGAAGGCAGGCCCACCCGCGTCATCCGCAAGCCGCGCGCCCAGCGCCGCCTGGTCGCGTTCCGCATGGCTCTGACGCAGGAACACCGGCAGGTCGGCATACAGCTGGGCCAGCCGCTGGTCGCGGCAGAGCGGTCCTGCGCCGAGCACATTGCCGGCACGATGCATCACGCGCCGGGCCGCGGCTTCCACCACGGCGCGCACGCGCATGGCCGGCACGAAGGCATCCGCGGCGGGATGGGCATCGATCCAGGCCGCGGTCTCGCGCAGCAGCGCCGCCGCGGCGCGCAGTTCGCCGTCGATGGCACCCAGGTGCGCCGCCGCGTGGGGATTCTGGTGGCGCTGCACGGTGTCGCGCACGGCCCGCGCCAGCGGCGTCACGGCCCCATACCAGCACGCCGCGATGCCTGCTCCGCCGTGCCAGAATCCGGGGCGGTCGATATAGGCGCCGGGACCGCCAATGCAG
Source organism: Cupriavidus sp. P-10 (assembly GCF_003402535.2). Lineage (NCBI taxonomy): Bacteria > Pseudomonadati > Pseudomonadota > Betaproteobacteria > Burkholderiales > Burkholderiaceae > Cupriavidus > Cupriavidus sp. P-10. Next base: position 776,737 of record NZ_AP025171.1, on the reverse strand, counting down.
AGCGCCGCGCAGTCGTCCAGCAGCACGTCGCCGCTGCCGGTATCGCGCATGCCGACCGCATGCCAGCCATCGCCGGTCACGGTCACGCCCGGGGCGCGCGCATCGATCAGCGCCAGCCGGGCCGAGCCGGCTTCGTCCCGGCAGGTCAGGAGCGCATGTGACACCGCCGCCGCGCCGGAACACCACGCCTTGCGGCCATGCAGCCGCACCGGCGTCAACGGTCCCGCCATACCCGCCATATCCGCCTTACCCGCCTGCAGGGCCAGCCTGCACTGGGCTTCGTCGGGCTCGCCCGGCATGGCCGTCATGCCGACGCGCGCGTCCGGCGGCTCGGCGGCCCATATCGCCCAGGTGGTGTCCGCGGCCGCCGTGGCATGTGCTACCTCCGCCAGGATCGCGAGCGCGTCGGCATGGGCTTCGAACAGCTTGATGACCACGGCGCCATGCGTTGCCGCCACGGCAGACAACAATTGCCAGCGCGCCAGCGTCTGCCCCCGCCCGGGCAGCGGGATGCCTTCACGCGGGCTCAGTGCCGCGAACAGGGAGGCAATGCGGTTTTCCGGGGGTGTGCAGTCCATGCGATGTTGCCGTCAGCGCGCCTGTGTCCGCGAATGCCCGCAGCGCGCCGGCGATTCACGAACCGTTTGGCCATTTGCCGACTCCTTCGGCGTCAGGAACGATCGTGAAACACTGCATCGTCCATGCCAGCGCCCGCAGTCCGGTCCGGCAACGCGGTCGTGAAGGTTTTGCCTGCCAGTGGATCCCTGCCAAGGCACTTTCTACCCGCTGCCGTGGCAAGGCTGCTGTCGTATTTCCCACGTAGAATTCGCCTCACGGCGCAATCTGCAGGCGCCATGTCTTTACATTTGGGATGTACGTCGATCTTCTTACTCTTTACCTCCTTGCCATCGGAACCCTTCTCGCCAGTGCCGGGATGACGTTCTGGGAGCATCGGACCCATCCCAGCCGCGGCGAGGCGTTGCGGACCCTGGCAGCGGGCTTCGCGACGCTCGCCGCCGGCTGCGCGGCGGTGCTGTTCCGCCGTGACTTGCCTGGTGCGATCGGCCCGGCCCTGAGCAACCTCGTCATTCTCAGCGGCTACCTGCTGATCCTTTCCGCGGTCGCCTCGTTACGGGGACGCCAGTACCGCGCCCTGGCGGCCGCCGTGCTGATTGGCATGGCGCTAATGTGGGCGGCGGCGGGCATGCGCTGGCAGGATGCCATGTGGAACTACGTCAGCTCGTTCCCGATCGCGCTGGTTAGCGTGCTGACAACGCTGGAGATGCTGCGCTGCGAGCCGATGAAAGCGCTGCATGCGCGCCGCGTCGTCGTCGCGGTGACAGGCATCCATGCCCTCTTCTATGCCACCCGGGCATGCGTGCTGCCATGGCTGGTGATGGCGTACGGACCGTCTGTCCAGTCGTTTGCCAGCAAGATCACGATCTACGAAGGCGTGCTGTACTCGGTCCTGTTGCCGATGGCCCTGCTCAAGCTCGTGCGCGAGGAGGCGCACGGCCAGTTGCTGCGCGACTCCCAGACCGATTACCTGACCCGGCTTGGCAACCGCAGGTGGTTCTTTGAAGAAGGCGCGCGGCTGACGGGGGGCACGGGGGGCACGGGAGGCACGGGAGGCACGGGCGGTGCGTCCGGTGCCGGCCCGGTCGCCGTGCTCGCGTTCGACCTCGACCAGTTCAAGGCGATCAACGACCGGTACGGGCACCAGGCGGGCGACAAGGTACTGAAGTTCTTTGCGGAAACCGCGCGTGAGGTCCTTGGCCCCCACGCGCTGCTGGCGCGCATCGGTGGCGAAGAATTCGCGGCGCTGCTAAGCGGGGACGACGCCCGCCGCGCCCGCGCGCTGGGGGAGTCTGTTGCCAGGCGCTTCGCCGGGGCCATTCCCGAGCGCATCGACGGCATCCGGATAGCGGCAACGGTCAGCATCGGGCTGGCGCAGTTCGACACTGAAGTGCCGGCGTTGGCCGACGGGCTTGCCGCCGCGGACCGGGCGCTTTACCGCGCGAAATCGCTGGGCGGCAATCGACTCGAATCGGCGCTGTCTGTCGCAGGGGCCGCGGCTGCCTGACGCCGAGGTCGCGTCACCGGCAGCGCGCTACAGCCTGGACAGCGGCAGGGAAAACATGACGGCCAGCCCGGGCTCGCGCCAATCCAGTTCGAACGTACCGCCGAGCTGACGGGTAAGCGTATTGCGCAACAGGATGCTGCCGAACCCTTGCCGCTGGCTGGGCCCCTGGATTGGCGGGCCGCCTTCTTCGTGCCAGCGGACGGCGAGATGCTCCCCGCAGCGCTCCCAGCTCACCGAGACACACCCGGCTTCCTCGGACAGCGCGCCGTACTTTGCCGCATTGGTGGCAAGCTCGTGGAAGACGAGCGCCAGGCTGGTGATCGCCCGGTTGCCAAGGGGCACATCGGCACCGTTGACGACAAGGCGGGGCCGGTCCGAGGCTTGGCCCGACGCTTCATAGGGCTTGAAGATGGCCCGGGTCAGTTCATGCAAGGTGCCGGCGGAGGCTGGCGGGCCATCCGCCTCCGTGCCGGACGCCTCGCGCACCAGAGCATGCGCGGCGGCGAGCGCGTGCAACCGGCCGGACAGGCTCCTGGCATAGCCGTCCACCGAACCGGCCGACAGCCTGCTGGCATGGATCATCCCATCCACGACGGCGAATACATTGTTCACGCGGTGGTCCATCTCGCGCGTCAGCATTTCCTGCCGCTCCAGCGCCTCCTGCAGGCGGCGTTGATTCTGCAGCATGGCAAGCGCAATGCCGACGAAGGAGGCCAGCTCCTGCATCACGCCGGCATGCCCGGCATCGAAGTGCCCGGCTTCCTCGGCGACGATCCACAGGGTGCCCAGCGGCTGCCCGTGCGCCATGTATAGCGGAACCAGCAGCACCTCGGGACAGACCACGCCCGCCTCGGCGATCCAGCCATAGTAACGTTCCGGATGCCGCGTCAGGGTCGGCTCGAAGCGGTCCAGGCATACGCCACAAGGGCTGTAGTCGCGCGGCGTGGTGGCGCCTTCGAAGGACGCAAGCTTGCCACGCAGGTCGCGCCAGCGGAAGAGGCCCGGCGTGCCATGCTCGGGCTCGAACGCGCTGATCCCGGCCGACGCCGCGCCGGTCAGCTGCATCGCGCGTTCGACCAGCCGGGGAAGCACCTGCCCGGGATGGTTGAGCATCTGCGCGGCGATGTCCTTCAGCGCAAGCTTCTCGCCCTGGTAGTCAATGGCTTTCGGAGGCCGGCGCTCCAGTTCGGCGGTGATGTAAAGGTCGGGGGGCGGGACGGTATCGGCAAGGGTCATGCCCTTCTCCTGGGTGCTCGCTGCGCTGCAATAACTACGGGATATTACACGGCGGCCTGCGGCTCTTCCCCGCGCCCCTAAACCTTTTCCGAACTGCCGGCGAAGCGTTCGATCTTGCTGGTCAGGCCCGACACCACCAGCAGGTCGCCGGGCAGGACCATGGTGGTCGCCGTGGCGTGCTCGAACTCCGCGTTGCCCCGCTTGATACCCACCACCGTCACCCCGAATTGCTCCCGGACATGGGACATCAGCAAGGTCTTGTTATGGGTGCAGGCCGGCGCATGGATCCGCGCAATGGCGAAGCCGTCATCGAACTCGATGAAATCGATCATCTTGCCGGTAATCAGGTGGGCGACCCGCGCGCCCATGTCCGCTTCCGGATAGACCACATGGTGCGCACCGATGCGCTCCGCGATCTGCCCGTGTTCGGCCGTAAACGCCTTGACCCAGATGTCCTGGATCTGCAGCTCGGTCAGCGCCATCAGGGTCATCAGGCTGGACGACATATCCGTGCCGATGCCCACGATGGCGTGTGAAAAATCGGCCACGCCGAGCTGGCGCATGACATTGACGTCGGTCGAGTCGGCCTGGATCGCGCAGGTCAGCACGTTGGACCAGCGCTGCACCAGGTCGGGATCCCGGTCGATGCCCATCACGTCATGCCCCAGGCGCATCAGCGACTGCGCCACGGAACCGCCAAAGCGCCCGAGCCCGATCACGGCCACGCTGTCGCCTGCCGAGAAGGCGAACTGTTCGGAAAACAATCTAGCCAACAATTGGATGCTCCTCGGGGTAACGGTACGGCGTACGACGCTCGCCCATGGCAAGGGATACCGCGAGCGTGATGGTGCCGACCCGGCCGGCATACATCAGCGCGGCCAGGATCAGGTGCGCCGACGGCGGGAGGTCGGCGGTGATGCCGGTGGACAGGCCCGCGGAGCCAAAGGCCGCGATGACCTCGAAGATGACCTGGTCGGTCGGGAATTCCGTGACGAACAGGATGGCCAGCGTTCCGATCGTCGTCAGCGCGCTGCCCAGCACCAGCACCGTGATCGCTTGCCGCTGGGCGGAGCTGCTGACGCGGCGCCCGAAGGCTTCGCTGTCGCCGCGGCCGCGGATCTCGGCGATCACCAGCAGCGCCAGGATCGCGATGGTGCCGACCTTGACGCCGCCCGCGGTACTGGCGCTGCCGCCGCCGACGAACATCAGGAAGTAGTGCAGCGCCATGCTTTCATGGGTCAGGCCGCCGATGTCGATGGTGTTGAAGCCGACGGTGCGCGCGGAGACCGAGGCAAACGCCGCCGACAACAGCTTGTCTCCCGGCGCCATCGGGCCGAGCGTGCGTGCGTTGGTCCACTCGAACATCAGCACCCCGACCAGGCCTACCAGGAACAGCACCCCGGTGGTGGCCAGCGTGAGCTTGCTGTGCAGCGACCAGCGGTGCGGGCGGAAAGTCTTGTTGCGCAGGTCGTGCAGCACCGGGAAACCGATGCCGCCGACCAGGGCCGCCACCATCACCGGCATCAGCACCCACTGGTCGGCCGCATAGCGGATCAGGCTGTCGGCATGTGTCGAGAAGCCGGCATTGTTATAGGCGGAAATGGCATGGAACAGCCCGTTCCAGGCGGCGTCGTCCCACGGCGCGCCATAGAGGAAATGCAGCCGCAACGCCAGCCAGGCCGCCAGCACCAGTTCGACCCCGATGGTCACCACCAGCACCAGCCTGGCCACGCCGACGACATCGCCCAGCCCGATCGCGTGGGTCTCGGCCTGGGTCAGCAGCTTGGTGCGCAGCCTCAGCGAGCGGTTGACCATCAGCCCCAGCAGCGTCGACGCCGTCATCATGCCGAATCCGCCAAGCTGGAACAGGACCATGATGACTGCCTGGCCAAAGCCGGACCAGTACGTGCCGGTATCGACCACGATCAGCCCGGCCACGCACACCGCGGACACCGCCGTAAAAAAAGCGGTCAGCCACGGCACGCTGCCGCCGCCTTCGCGCGCCCAGGGCAGCATCAGCAGCACGCTGCCCGCCACGATGGCCAGCAGGAACCCCATGGCGACGGCGCGGGCAGGATGCAGGGCGGCTTTCATGCAGGCATTGTGTGCCTTGGCGCGCTACAAATCCATGTGTGCAGCGCAGCACCGTTCCCCGGGGCTGCCTGAAGAAGGTCCCGGAGGCAGCAGCGCCAGCCCCGCCGGCCTAGCGCGCCGGCGCCGACCGCAGGAAGCCGGCCGCAATCTCTCCCGCCAGCTGGGCGATCGCGTCGGCCTCCTCCCCGGACAGTGCCCCGGTGAAGCGCGCGTTGCCCCAGTCGCCGCAAATCAGGGCAACGCAGCGATTGCGCACCCGCACCGGGATCAGAAGCAGCGCGCGGGCATCGGGCATGGCCTCGCGATACCAGCGCGGCACGCGATGCGCGGCCTCGTTGTCAAAGGTGTCCTCGATCAGCAATGGCCGGTCAGCGAGCGTGGCGAAGTGGAACACGTCCGGAACGAAGCCTTCCTCGAAGGACAACTGGTCGAGCTTGTCGCGCATGCCTTCGCCAAAGCCGAGCCGCGCACCGAAGCGCCGCGCCGATGGATTCAGCAGCATCAGGAAGCAGCGCGAGAAATTCAGCGCGCGCATGGCGGACTCCAGCGCAAAGGGCGCAAGCTCGGCAATGGACATCGCCCTGCCCTCCTGCCGGACTTCGGCGACCGCCCGCTGCAGCCTGGCGAGCGCGTCGGCGGGGTTGCCGCCTTGCTCGCCGGCGTCGTCCCCGGCCTGGCTGGCGGCGTCCGTGGCCGCCATCGAGGTCGTGAGCACCCTGGCCTGCTCCAGCGCCCGCCCGAGGTGCCCCGGCTCCAGGCCCAGCCGTTCCGCCTGCGCCCGCAGCGCCGTATCGGCCGCCAACGGACTGTCGGCCGCTGGGTCGCCCTGGCCCGAGAGGATCGACGCGGCCGCCTGCGACGACAACCGGGCGACGGCGCCCAGCCAGTCGGCGTGCGTCTCCGGCATGGCGCCTTCCGGCAACGGGGGCGCGCTCATGGCGCCGGCGATCAGCGGCGGCAAACGCCATTTGACCGCAGCCGCCCGGGCGATCTCGCCGAGCGACACGCCCAGGACTTCGCGGCAGGCCTCGTCCTCGCTGATCTGCGCGCCGGCCTGCGCGCCGGCCTCGCACATTGCGGTAATGCGGTCCCACGCCTCCGGCACATACAGGATCAGCAGCAGCCGGCTCACATGGTGCATCAGCGTGCAGACCACGGCCTCTTCCCCGTCGGCGATGCCCCTTGCTTCCGCCAGAGTCCGGGTGAATTCCGCCGCGACCATGGCCTGCTTGAGCGCTTGCGCGGCCCGTGGCCGGTTCTCCGGCATGGTCTGGAAGAAGTCGAGCACGCGCACGCCCAGCGTCAGATGGATGACCGTATCCACCCCCAGCACCATGATCGCGCGCGAAACGGTGGTGACCTCGCCCCCGAACGAGCGGTACATGGCGGAGTTGGACAGCCGGATGATCTTCTGCGACAGGCTGAAGTCCGACAAGATGCTGCTGGCCATTTCGCCGACGTTGCGCTCCGCATCCAGCGAACTGAACACATGATCGATGCAATACTGCAGCGTCGGAAAATCGCCCTGCTCGGCCAGCCGGGCCCAGAGTTGGTCGAGGAATGCCTGTTTATCCATGGCCATGCCTCATTGCGGCAACAGGGTCGGGGCGTCCAGGCGCCACCTGCCCGCGGCAAAAGCCGCTTCGAGGTCGGCGGGACTCATGGCGCGCCCATAGTGCCAGCCCTGTGCCATCTCGCAGCGCTGCGCGGCCAGCAGCTCGCGCTGGCATGCCGTCTCGACGCCTTCGGCGATCGCCACCAGCCCAAGCTCGCGCGCCAGCGAGAGGACCGCAAAGACGATGGTCTGCGCGTGCGGCGAATCGACCATGTCGGCAACAAAACTGCGGTCGATCTTCAGCGCCGACAGCGGAAACCGGCGCAGGTACGACAGGCTGGAGTAGCCGGTGCCGAAATCGTCCACGGCAAAGCGGATGCCCAGCGCCCGCAACTCGGTCAGGACATTGCCCGCCGCTTCGGGATCGATCATCAGCGCCCCTTCGGTGATTTCCAGCACCAGCCGGCCGGCGCTGACACCGGTATCGCGGATCGCGCTGCGCACCTGGTCGGCGAAGCCGGGATGGCTGAACTGCACCGGCGACACATTGACCGACACGTAGCCGACCTGCGCACCCTTTGCATCCCACATGGCAAGCTGGGCGCAAGCGCAGCGCAGCACCCAGGCGCCGAGATGATGGATCAGGCCGTTGTTTTCAGCGACCGGCACGAAGATCTCGGGAGACACGGGGCGGCCGGCCCGCTCCCACCGCATCAGCGCCTCGACCGCGCACAGGTTGCTGCCGTCGAGGCTGACGATGGGCTGGTACTGCAGGGACAATTCGCCGTTATGCACGGCCTCGAACAGGTCTTGCTCGATCCGGAACTGCTCGTTCAGCTTCTCGTCGAACTCCGGCGAATAGCGGAAATACCGATTGCCGCCCAGCGCCTTCGCTTCGTACATGGCCCGGTCGGCGCGCCGCAGCAGCTCGGCGTCGGAATCCTCGACACCGGTGGCGAAGGCCAGCCCGATACTGGTGGTGACGCGGATCTGGCGCGCCGACAGCTGGAATGGCTGCCGGCAAATCCGCATGACCTGTTCCAGGATGTCGGCTGCGGCTTCGTCGGCTACGATGTTTTCGAGCAGCAAGACAAATTCATCGCCACCCAGCCGCGCCACGGTGTCCGTCCCGCGCAGCACGCCGCGCAAACGGGCCGCCATTTCCTTCAGCAAGGCATCGCCGGCGCCATGCCCGAGGGAATCGTTGATTTTCTTGAATCCGTCCAGGTCCATCAGCGCGACAGCGAGCCGGCGTCCCGCCGAATGCTCCCCGGCCAGGTATAGTTCAATGCGGCGGCGAATGAGGTCGCGGTTGCCGATCCCGGTCAACGGATCGATCAGCGACTGCTCGGTCAGTTGCTGCAGCTTCTGCATCCACGCCGTGACATCGGTCCCGAACAGCAGCAGCGACGCCAGCCCGGCTTCGTCGATGTCGCGGCAGACATGCAGCTCCAGGTAGCGGGTTCCGGCCGAGGCATCGTTGAACCGGACGGTGGCCCGCCGGGCCTGGCCATCCAGCAGGCAGGCCTGCCACAGCGCCGCGGCGCGTTCGTATTCGCCAATGGGAAGAATGTCGCGCATGGCCGCGCGGCACAGATACGCGTACGGAAGGCCCAGCAGCGCGCCCGACGCCCGGGTCGCGTTCAGGATCTGGCCGGTGACACTGACATGCAGGGCCAGCCCTTCCGACGTTTCCAGCAAGGCCCAGCCGTGCCGCCCGGCGGGGGCTGGCATCGCGCCATCCGCCTCGTCGTCGCGGGCCCATTCCGCTCCGTCGTTCGCCAGGACGGCGTCATACGTGAATGCGTGCATACGGTGTGAATCGACCCGCCCTGCCCGGCCACGCGGTCGCCGGAGATTGTTGTCATGCCAGGACCTTGACGACAGGACGCGTCAACCCTGTCGGTACCCGGCACGCTATTTGTAAAGTCCCGATTCTATTACGGCGCAAGGCGAATAAGGAAGCGCACGGACCGGGCTGTGGAAACGCCGCGACGCCATGCGGCCGGGGGCGGTCGCGGCCGGATTTCCGGCAACGCGCCGCATGTCATGAAACCCGTCAATAACGTACAGCGAGCCCCCGCACGGTGGACAAACCCGTACGGATTGTCGAGACTTGACCAGATCCGCGTGCATCGACCCTGTGCCCCCCCTGTGCCCCCCCTGTGCCCCCCCTGTGCCCCCCCTGTGCCCCCCCTGTGCCGCCCCTTGCCATGCCACCGTTGCCCTCGCCTCCTTTGCTCAATGCAACACTGCGCGCCGTCGCGCGCCGCTATCGCCTGCCGGCCAGCGCCGCCGAGCTATCCGGGCAGCAGGCAGCCAGCCCGGCAACGACGCTCGCGCTCGCAATCGAACACTCCCGCGCAGCGATGGCAAGCGGTGAAACGCCAGCCGCGGCCCTGAAAGACCGCTTTATCGATGCGCTCGCGCACCTGATCCGCGAAGCGTTGCGCACGGACGCCGGCGACCCGGTCTTCCAGGCCATGGTCATGCGGCACCGGGCGACGCACGTGCGCGAGTACGCGTCGTTGTCCGCGGGCGCCGACCCCGATCGCCGCCAGGTCTACATGGCCGTCAACGCGATCGCCCATCCGGGCCGGCAGCAGCGTCTCGCGCCGGGTCCGCAGCGTGAGGCCTTGGCCCGGCTTCATGCGTCCACCTCGGCGTCATCGTGGTCCGCGCTGCACGATACCGTACGTGGCCTGCTCGATATGCCGGAGATAGCGAGCGAAGCGCCGGGCCTGGCGCGGCTGCTCGACAGTCCCGCGCTGAAGCGCTTGCAGCGTCTCGAAGCACTGGAGGCGGATGACCTGGTGCGCCAATACCGGGAGCTATGGGACCGGCATGGCCCGCGCTCGGGAAGCGCCACGGCCAGTGCGCAAGGCGCCGCCGCCCGCCAGCGTGGCGCCGCCACCGAAGCGCAGGCCGCACAGGCACTGGAGGCACTGGCGCAGCGACTCAACGAGGCCGAGCGAGCGCAGGCGTCATACCGCGTCGTGACCTCGATGCGCGTACCGGCCTCGATCCCCGCCACGCATGAACGTGCCAAGACCGAATGGGACGCCGTCCTGCTCAGGCAACTGCCGGCATCCGATGCAGCACCAGCCTGGGAAATCTGCCTGCTCGCAGAGGCCAAGGCCTCCGTCGATGCCGCCACGACTGACCTGCCGAAGCTGCTGCGCGGCTTGCACTTGCTGGCACATGCCGACAAGGACGTCGTCTATGCGTTCGAAACGCAGCAAGGGACCGTGCGCCTGCACGGTGCCTCGCTCAGCGCGCTGCGCACCGATGAGGCCAGTCAGGCCGGCCTGGCAGGCCTGGTGCTGTATTGCTGCGATGCGCCCGCCGAAGCCAGGCCGCGCCTGCTCAGTGCGGCCAGCCGGATGCAGCTGCTGTCGGCGCAGGCCAGCCTCGAATTCGCCAGCGACCTGTGGGAAGGCCAACCCGCGGAAGCGGCGATTCTTGCCCCTGTCTGGCACGGGCTATTGGAATCGCCCCGGTGGCGCAGCGTACTCAACCAATATCCGGCGCTGTGGCAAGTCCGCGAGCTGATGGTCCATCCTGACGACCTGCTGGCGGCCATCCATCAGGCAGGCGCCTGACGCCAGGGGTGCTGTCACGCTGGCCTATTGCGGAAACAGCGTCATCTGCCCCGACAACAGCCGCTCGAAGTCGTCGTCCAGGAACGGCAGGATCGCATCGGCAATCGGCTGCAGCTGCTTGCCGACGTAGTGGCCATAGTCGATCGGCGCGGATCGGCATTCGAGCGGCTCCGGCCCTGCCGTGGTCATCACATAGCTGATCCAGCCGCCATGCTGGTACTGGCGTGGGCGGCCGTGGCGCTCGTTGTAGTCGTCGGCGATGCGGGCAGCCCGCACGTGCGGCGGCACGTTGCGCTGATAGTCCTCCAGCTTGCGCCGCAGGCGCTTGCGATAAACCAGCTGCTCGTCGAGCTCGCCGGCAAGCGTACGGCGCACGATGTCGCGCACATAGTCCTGGTATGGCGCGCGGTTGAAGACCTTCTCGTAAAGCGTCTGCTGGAACTGCTGCGCAAGCGGCGACCAGTCCGTGCGCACCGTCTCCAGCCCCTTGAACACCATCTCGACCGTGCCGTCGGCCCGCTCCACCTGGCCGGCGTAGCGCTTCTTGCTGCCAAGGTCGGTGCCGCGGATGGTCGGCATCAGGAAGCGGCGGAAGTGGGTCTCGAACTGGAGTTCAAGCGCGCTTTCCAGGCCATAGGTCTGCCACAGGTGGTCGCGCCACCAGTCGTTGACGCAGGCGACCAGGCTGCGGCCGATCTGCTGCGCATCGGCTTCCGTGCGCGCGCGGCGCAGCCAGACGAAGGTGGAATCGGTGTCGCCATAGATCACCTCGTAGCCGCGCGCCTCGACCAGCGCGCGGGTCTGCCGCATGATCTCGTGGCCGCGCATGGTGATCGATGACGCCAGCCGTGGATCGAAGAACCGGCACCCGCTCGACCCCAGCACGCCATAGAACGCATTCATGATGATCTTGAGCGCCTGCGCGAGCGGCTTGTTACGGTCGCGCTTGGCGGCCTCGCGGCCCTGCCAGACCCGGGCGACGATCGCCGGCAGGCAGTGCTTCGTCCGGGAGAAGCGCGCGCCGCGGAAACCGGGCACCGAGTCGGCATCGCCAGGATGCGCCAGGCCCTCGACCAGGCCGATGGGGTCGATCAGGAAGGTGCGGATGATCGACGGATAGAGACTCTTGTAGTCCAGCACCAGCACCGATTCGTAGAGCCCCGGCCGTGAATCCATGACGAAGCCGCCCGGGCTGGCCTCCGGCGCCAGCTCGCCGAGGTTGGGTGCGACATAGCCCTGCCGGTGCATCAGCGGCATGTAGAGATGCGTGAAGGCGGCAACCGAACCGCCGCTGCGGTCGGCCGGCAGTCCCGTGACCGTGGCGCGCTCCAGCAGGAATGACAGCAGTTCCGTCTTCTCGAAGATCCGCGTCACCAGTTCGCAATCGCGCAGGTTGTAGCGCGCCAGTGCCGGCTTGTCCTGCTCGAACATGCGGTCGATGGCATCCATGCGGTCGTACGGATTGTCGATCGCCTTGCCTTCACCGAGCAGCGTCTGCGCCACCGATTCCAGGCTGAACGACGGGAAGCTCCACGTGGCCGAACGCAGCGCCTCGATGCCATCGATGATCAGCCGTCCCGGCGCGCTGGCGAAATAGTGCTGCTGTGCGTTGTGCTCGCGCCATTCCAGTTCCGCACCGCCGCGGCCGAGGCGCAACGGCACCTGCAAGCGGCGGGCATGCTCGACCAGCACGCGCAGGTCGAACTGGACCAGGTTCCAGCCGATGATCGCGTCGGGGTCGTGATGGGCCAGCCACTGGTTCAGCTTCTCCAGCAACTCGGGTCGTGCCGCGCAATATTCGAGCGAGAAATCGACATCGACCGGTGCCGCTGGCGCGTCGCCCAGCATGTAGACCTGGCGCTGGTCGCAGCCTTCGAGCGCAATCGAGTAAAGCTCGCCGAAGGCGTTGGTTTCGATATCGAGCGACACCAGCCGTAGCGTGGGCCGGTAGTCCGCCGCGGGTTTCAGCTGGGCGTTGCACAGCACGCCGTCGCCGTCCGGCTCGCCCTCGAACCAGACCGGCGCCGTGATGAAGCGCTCCATCAGGTAGCGCTCGGGCGGGCGGATATCGGCTTCGTAGAGGTCGATGCCGGCCTCGCGCAGCGAACGGCCGAGCTGGATCAGCTGCCGATGCTGCTGGCAGTACAGGCCCATGACCGGCCTGCCCCGGAAGTCTTGCAACTTCAGCGGGCGCAACTCGACCTCGCGCTCGCGGCGCAGCAGCGCCTCGGCACGCTCGCGTTGTGCCTCGGGGACAAATGCAATCGACGGCTGATACGGCAGGCGCAGCCGGCGCGGCCCGTCGTCGGTGGCCAGCCAGACCTCGACCTCGGTGCCGGCCGGCGTATCGCGCCAATGCCGGGTCAGGATGAAACCCTGCTGGAGTGCCACGCTTGAGCCTTTTGGAATGAAACCGCTATCGGGTGATTTTAGCGAAGCGAGGGCCGCCCTCGACCCGACGCTCGCATGTGCGCGACAATCCCCATCATGAAACCAAAGTTTCATGAATAATTTTGTTTGACACCAAAGTTTCATCGGCCTATATTTCTGAAACCGAAGTTTCATTCGGACCCGATCATGACCTCATCGTTGCAAGACAAGATCCTCGCACTGAACGACCAGCTCACCGAAAGCGAGCGCCGCCTGGCCGCCGTGACCCTGGAGTGCATTGGCAACCTCGCCGCCTACTCGGCTACCGAACTGGCGCAGAAGGCCGGCGTGTCCAAGGCGACCGCCGGGCGGTTCTTCCGCCGCCTCGGCTATGAGAATTTCAATGAAGTCCGCGCCCTGCTGCGCGACGAGGCCGACCGCGGCTCGCCGCTGTACGAGCTGGCCGGCGTGCAGGCTCCTGCCGACGACCAGGCGCCGCTGGCACGCCATCTGTCCAATGACCTGCAGAACCTCGCCCAGACCTTCGACCGCCTGAATCCGGCCGATGTCGAGCGCGCCGTCGCGCTGTTCGCCGGCGCCGGGCGGGTCTTTATCGCCGGCTTCCGCAACGGCCGCGTGCTGGCGCAATACGCGTGGGCGCTGCTGACCCAGTTGCGGCCGGGCGTGACGCTGGCGCCGGGCGCCGGGCTGAACCTTGCTGAAGACCTGGCCGACCTCGGCGCAGACGACGTGCTGCTGGTGATGGACTTCCGCCGGCGCGTGACGCTGCTGTGGCCCATGGTGGCCCACGCCAACCGCGTCGGCGCCAAGGTCGTGATCCTGACCGACCCCAGCGCGACCGACCTGCCGGCGCGCTCTGACGTGGTGCTTCGCTGCGTCAACCACGGTGCGGCGGTGTTCGACTCCTATGTCGCGGCCGTCAGCCTGATCAACCACCTTTGCACAGGCCTCGCGCTGATCCTCGGCGACGCGGCGCGCGAGCGGCTCGAAGAAATCGAATCGCTGCATGACCACTACGGCGATTTACATCGCTAGAACCCAACCCAGGAGACTGTCTTGAACCACCCGCTCCCCAACCTGAAGCTGCAGTGCGCGCTGAACCCGGCGGCCACGCCCGGCGCGCCCTACGGCACGCGCCAGCAAGCCGTGCTCGGCGGCGAAGCCTTTACCCGCGCCGCCACGCAGATCCGCCGCTGGCCGGGCTACGCGCCGACGCCGCTGGTCGCACTCGATGGCCTTGCACAAGCCGCCGGTGTCGCACAGATCCTTTACAAGGACGAAGGCGACCGCTTCGGGCTGGGCAGCTTCAAGGCGCTGGGCGGCGCCTACGCGGTCAGCCGCCTGCTGGTGCGCGAGATCGGCAGCCGGCTGGGTGTGGGCGACGTGTCGGTCGACGACCTGCTATCGGGCCGCTATGCCGACGCGGTGCGGGATATCACGGTCACCTGCGCCACTGACGGCAACCACGGCCGCTCCGTGGCCTGGGGCGCGCAACGCTTCGGCTGCCAGTGCGTGATCTATATCCACGCCACCGTCAGCGAAGGCCGCAAGGCCGCCATCGAGCAATACGGCGCGCAGGTGGTCCGCACCGCGGGCAACTACGACGATTCGGTACGCCAGGCGGCCGAGGACGCGGCCCGGCTGGGGCGCTTCGTGGTCTCGGACACCTCCTATGAAGGCTATATGGAAGTGCCCAAGGACGTGATGCAGGGCTACGCGGTGATGGCCGACGAGGCGCTGCGCCAGTTGCCGGACGGCCAGTTGCCGACCCACGTGTTCCTGCAGGGAGGCGTGGGCGGGCTCGCAGCCGCCGTGTGCGCGCACTTCTGGGAAGTGCTCGGCGACAAGCGCCCCCGCTTTATCGTGGTCGAGCCGGACCAGGCCGCCTGCCTGTATGAAAGCGCTCGCGCCGGCAAGCCGGTGGCAGTCCATGGCGACCTCGACACGGTGATGGCCGGGCTCGCCTGTGGCGAAGTCTCGCTGCTGGCCTGGGAAGTGCTGCATCCCGGCGCGCATGCGTTCCTGACCATCGACGATGCCTCCGCGCTGGAAAGCGTGCGCCTGCTGGCCGACGGCCGCTATGGCGATGCCCCCATCGTCGCCGGCGAATCGGCGGTCGCGGGGCTGGCCGGCTGCCTTGGCGCCATGGCAGATCCCACCACGCGCGAACAGCTTGGCCTCGACGCCGCCAGCCGGGTGCTGGTGTTCGGCAGCGAAGGCGCGACCGATGTGGCGCTGTACCAGCGCATCGTCGGCCGCCTGCCGGAAGACGTAAGGAAGGCAGCGTGAACGCGACCCTCGACCTTGCGCGAACCGCGCGGATCGACCTGCCTCGGCTGCTGCGCCGCATCGCCATGCTCGGCGAAGTCGGCGCCATCGACGGCGGCGGGGTCTGCCGGCTCGCGCTGACCGACGAAGACCGCGCGGGGCGCGATCTGGTGGTGTCGTGGATGCGCGAGCTGGGACTGGCGGTCAGCATCGACGGTATCGGCAACGTGGTCGGCGTGCGCGCCGGCCGCGAAGACCTGCCGCCGGTAATGACCGGCTCGCATATCGACACCGTGCGCACGGGCGGGCGCTACGACGGCAATCTCGGCGTGCTCGCCGGCCTGGAAGTCATGGCCGCGCTGGACGACGCCGGCATCGTCACGCGCCACCCGCTGGCGGTTGCGTTCTTCACCAATGAGGAAGGCGCGCGCTTTGCCCCGGACATGATGGGCAGCCTCGTGTTCCAGGGCGACCTGCCACTGCAGCAGGCGCTTGGCACGCGCGGCATCGATGGCACCACGGTTGGCGAGAACCTTTCCCGGATCGGTTATGCCGGCCCTGCGCCAGTGGGCCGCAATCGCGTGCATGCCTTCGTCGAACTGCATGTCGAGCAGGGCCCGGTGCTTGAGCACGAGGACATCGCCATCGGCGCGGTCACTGGCGTGCAGGGCATCCACTGGACCGAATTCACCGTGGAGGGCACATCCAACCATGCCGGCACCACGCCGATGCGGTTGCGCCACGATGCGGGCCTGGTCGCCGCGCGCGTCGCCTGCTTCGTGCGCGACCTGTCGCGCGAGCTGGGCGGCGCGCAGCTCGCAACCGTCGGCCAGGTGCAGTACTTCCCGAACCTCGTCAACGTGATCCCGAACCGCGCGGTGTTCACGGTCGACCTGCGCAATACCGACGGCGCCGTGCTGACGGATGCGGTGCAGCGCACGCTGGCCTATGCGCAGGACGTGGCGAAGGCCGAGGGCGTTCGCCTCAGCCAGCGCACGCTGGCCGACTTCGCACCGGTGGCGTTCGACGCCGGCATGGTCGACCGCGTCGAAGCCATCGCGCGCCGGCACGGACACAGCGTGCGGCGCATGCCGAGCGGCGCCGGGCACGACGCCCAGATACTCGCCCGCATGTGCCCCGCCGGCATGATCTTCGTGCCGAGCGTGGCCGGCCTTTCGCACAACGTCGCCGAACTGACCCACGACCGCGACATCCAGGCCGGCGCCGACGTGCTGCTCGACCTGATGCTCGAACTTGCCGCCTGACATTCCCCGCATAACAGGAGACTCCCAATCATGTCCCGCATCGTCCACGTTGCCGCAGCCCAGCTCGGTCCGATCCAGCGCAGCGACTCGCGCCGCGACGTCGTCGCCCGCCTGCTGGCCCACCTGCACCATGCCCACGAAATGGGCTGCCACCTCGTGGTGTTCCCGGAACTGGCGCTGACCACTTTCTTCCCGCGCTGGTACATGGAAGACCCCGAAGCCCTCGACGCCTTCTACGAGCGCGAGATGCCCGGCCCCGAGACGCGCATCCTGTTCGACACCGCCGCGCGGCTCGGCATCGGCTTCTACCTCGGCTATGCGGAACTGGCGCGCGAAGGTGGCGCGGAACGGCGCTACAACACCGCCATCCTCGTCGGCCGCGATGGCAAGATCATCGGCAAATACCGCAAGGTGCACCTGCCCGGCCACGACCAGCATGAGCCCTGGCGCGCCTTCCAGCACCTGGAAAAGCGCTATTTCGAGCCGGGCGACGATTTCGGCGTCTGGCAGGGGTTCGGCGGCGTCATGGGCATGGCGCTTTGCAACGACCGCCGCTGGTCGGAGACCTATCGCGTGATGGGCCTGCAAGGCGCGGAAATGATCCTGCTGGGCTACAACACCCCCGTGCACAACCCGCCCGCGCCGGAGCACGACGACCTGTCGATGTTCCACAACCACCTGGTGATGCAGGCCGGCGCCTACCAGAACGGCACCTGGGTGGTCGGCGTGGCCAAGGCCGGCAAGGAAGAAGGCTGCGAGATGATCGGCGGCACCTGCATCATCGCGCCGTCGGGCGAGATCGTCGCGGCCTGCTCGACCAAGGGCGACGAGCTGGCCATCGCGCGCTGCGACCTCGACCTGTGCCAGTCGTACAAGACCACGACCTTCAACTTCGCGCGGCACCGCCGCCCCGAGGCCTACGGCCGCATCACCAGCCAGCGCGGCGCCACACCACCGCAGGCGCTGGCCGCCGCTTAACCGGCGCACTTTCCCGCCCCCTTCCCTAATCGAGATAAAAAGAACATGCAGGCGCCTCCGGGCGCCCGCAGGGGGCGTTGTTGTCTCACCAAATCCAAAGGAGGAACATAGTGAGCGATTCCCTGCAATCCGCGCCGGCGCTTCGCGCCCCGGCCGCGACCCCGAACACATCCGACACGATGGCAGCGCACGACAACGCGCTCTACCGCAAGGTGGCCTGGCGACTGCTGCCCTTCCTGATGGCCTGCTACGTGGCGGCCTTCCTGGACCGCGTCAACGTCGGCTTCGCCAAGCTGCAGATGCTGGACCAGCTCAAGTTCAGCGACACGGTGTACGGCCTTGGCGCCGGCATCTTCTTCATCGGCTACTTCCTGTTCGAAGTGCCGAGCAACGTGCTGATGCACCGCATCGGCGCCAAGAAGACGCTGGCGCGCATCATGATCCTGTGGGCCTGCATCTCGGCCTGCATGGCGCTGACAAAGACGCCGACGCAGTTCTACATCCTGCGCTTCCTGCTCGGCGCCGCCGAGGCGGGCTTCTACCCCGGCATCATCCTGTACCTCACCTACTGGTTCCCGTCGCACCGGCGCGGCCAGGTGATCGCGGTCTTCATGACCGCGGTGCCGGTGGCGGGCATCCTCGGCGGACCGCTGTCGGGCTGGATCATGGAGAGCATGCACGAGCACTACGGCTTTGCCGGCTGGCAATGGATGTTCCTGCTCGAAGCGATTCCATCGGTCGTGCTCGGGATTGCCGTGCTCTGGTACCTGGACGACAGCATCGCCGATGCACGCTGGCTGGGCGCGGCCGAGAAGCACCGCCTCGCCCACAACATCGCGGCGGAAAAGGGAAGCAAGACCGAGCACGTATCGCTGCTCAGGCTGTTCCGCGACCGCCGCGTGATCCATATGGCGCTGATCTGCTACTGCACGGTCTCCAGCCTGTCTGGCCTGGCATTCTGGATTCCGTCGGTGATCCGCTCGACGGGCGTGGTCTCGCTGCTCGACGTCGGCCTGCTGACGGCGATCCCGAATGCGTTCGCGGTGGTGTCGATGATCCTGGTGTGCCGGCATTCCGACAAGACGCGCGAGCGCCGCTGGCACATGGTCATCCCCTTTCTCGTCGGCGGCACCGGCCTGGCGCTCAGCACGATGTTCAGCCATAACCCCGCGTTCGCGGTGGCGATGCTGTCGGTGGCGGCGGCCGGGTGCATGGTCTGCTCGCCGCTGTTCTGGAGCCTGCCGACCGCCTTCCTCGAAGGGCGCAGCGCGGCGGCCGGCATTGCGGCGATCAATTCCTTCGCCGGCCTCGCCGCCTTTGCCAGCCCGTATGCGATCGGCTGGATCAAGGACCTGACCGGCTCGACCGACTGGGGCATGTACTTCCTCGCCTCCTTCACCGTGATCGGCGCGCTGCTGGTGCTGCGCGTGCCGGCCGCGCTGGTCAACCGCTGACAACAAGAGACTTACCGACATGATCGATCCCGCAAGCAATCTCAGTGACGTCGCATCGCTGACCCGCGAGATGGTGCGCATTCCCAGCCTGTCTGGCCAGGAGGGCGACCTCGCTGCCCTGCTGTCCCGACGCATGACCGAAGCCGGCTTCACGTCGGTAACGATGGACGCAAACGGTAGCGTGCTCGGGCTGATCGGCCCCGAGGACGCGGACGTGGCGCTGCTGTTCGACGGCCATATGGACGTGGTGCCTGTCACCGGCACGTGGCGCTTCGAGCCGTTCGGCGGCACCATCCACGACGGCCGGCTGTACGGGCGCGGCAGCACCGACATGAAGGGCGGCATCGCCGCCGCTATCTGCGGCGTTGCCGCGGCGGCGCGGGAGCGGCCGCTGCGCAAGCGCGTCGCGGTTTCCGCCAGCGTGCTGGAGGAAGTGATCGAAGGACATGCGCTGGCATCGGTGCTGGGCCGTTGCGAGCCGGATGCGGTGGTTATCTGCGAACCTTCGAAGCTGCAGGTCAAGACGGGACAGAAAGGCCGGCTGGAAATCCAGCTCACCTTCCACGGCAAACCCGCGCATGCGGCGACGCCGCACCTTGGCGTCAATCCTCTGCTCGCCGCCGCGCGTGCGCTGACGGCGCTGGAAGGCCTGCAACTGCCGGTCGACCCGGTCCTTGGCGCCGCACTGCTGGTGCCGACGGACATCGTTTCGTCGCCGTATCCGTCGATCTCGATGATCCCGACTTCGGCCACCATCCGCTTTGACCGCCGCACCCTGGGCGGCGAGACGCGCGAGGACATCCTCGGCCAGATCGGCAGCTGCCTGCGCGCCAATGGCCTGCATGACTTCACACTGGCGGTGTCCGACGACGAGGTGCGGACCTTCACCGGCGAATCGGCGCGGCCGACCCGCTGGCTGCCGGCATGGCAGCAGCCGGAAAGCACCCCGCTCGTGCAGGCCGCGGTGCGCGCCATCGCACAAGCCGGGCGTTCGCCGCAGGTCGGAAGCTGGGCGTTCTGCACCAACGGCTCCGAATCGGCCGGCCGCCGCCGTATCCCGACCATCGGGCTGGGGCCGGGGTGCGAGGAGGACGCGCACACCATCGATGAATCGATCGCGCTGGAGCAGCTGGACGGCGCGTGCGAGATCTATCGCAACCTGGTGCTGGAAGTGGCCTGACGCCGGCGCGGCCCGCTCCACGCGGGCTCACAGCATGCGCGCCGCCTCATCGAGCAACTGCATGGGCGACAACATGCCGGCGCGGGCCACGCACACCAGCGCAAAGGTGCGAACCAGCGGCGGATCCCCGGGAACCCGCGCGGTCATCAGCTGGAGGTCCGCGCCGGGCCCGGCACTGCCGGGCGGCAGCACGATGTTCATGGCGCTCAGCCGCACCGCTTCCCGCTCGACCTTGAAGCTGGCCTCGGCATGCGTCAGCGCGTCGACCAGCGCGTGCAGCTGGCGCTCCGGCATGCCGGCCCGGCCGCCCTGCGCGCCCTCTTCGCTCAGTGCGGCGAGCGCAGCCTCGTTCTGTGCCACCTGCTCGCGCAGCCGCTCGGGCTCGCCGGCTTGCGCCTCGCCGCCTTGTCCAAGCACGCTGCGCATGCCGACGCCCTGCTTTTCCAGCAGGTGCAGCCGCGTGGTCAGCAGCGTCTGCTCGCGCTCGATGCGGTCGCGCCGGGACGTGCCGCCAGCGACGTCGCCCAGTGCCTGCAGCGCGAGCTGGTCCAGTATGCGGGAAGCGATTTCCTCGCGCAGCGCCGCTTCGTTCGGCGCGCAGATCCTGACCTGGTGATCGGCGAAGCTGACCGTGGTCTGGGGCACCTCCGTGCGCATGACATCGCCTTCCAGCGCCACACCCAGCGTGCGGCGTTCCAGCTTGTCCATCCCGAGCACGCAATAGGCCTCGGCGGCGGACGCTGCGCCGCTGAAATAGTCGCGCAGGTCCGGCGACCGGCTGAACACCGGCATGACGTCCTGCGCCGTGCCAAAGAAGGCATGGATATAGGGATCGCTGTCCCAGCTTGCCTCGCTTGCCACCGACGCCGGCGGCAAGCCCGCCACGACATCGCGCACGTACCGGTCGGCGATGGCCAGCGCCGGGGCAAGCTGCTTGCGGTAGCCCCCCACCAGCCGCACGTATGGGCAAAGCCTGGTCACGCGCTCCGCCAGCGCGGCGCGCTCTGCATCGCGCGCCCCGTCCGGATGCTTGCCGCGACGGCGCAGCCAGTTGAGGACAGTCATCGCTAGGCACCTCCGTGGCGCGATCGGGTTGCTTGCGGCGCTGGCGAACTCGGGCCGCTACTGGCCATCCGCCTCAGCCTGGCGCGGTGCCGCGCGGGTGCGTGGCAGCTTGCGGTGGGCAAGCAACAGCAGTGGAGTCGTTGCCATCGACAGCGCAACGACGACCGTGACGACGGAGAGCTGCTCGGCGTCGATCAGGTTCGCCGCCTGCGCGGCGCCCATCACGACAAAGGCGAACTCACCGCCCTGTGACAGCAAGAGGGCGAAGTAGATGCGATGCTGGCGCGGCAATTCGATCTGGTTCGCCAGGTACATCAGTGCCAGGAACTTGCCCACCACCAGGGCGACCACCAGCACCGCCACCAGCAGCGGCTTGCTGGCCAGCACGGAGAAATCGATCGACATGCCGACCGCGATAAAGAACAGGCCGAGCAGGATGCCCTTGAACGGCGCCATGTCCGATTCGATCTCGTGGCGGCATTCAGACCCGGCCAGCAGCAGCCCGGCCACGAACGCGCCAAGCGACATCGACAGGTGGACCACGTGCATCAGCAGCGCGATGCCGATGACCCAGAGCAGCGCAAAGATGGTAAAGATCTCGCGCGTGCCGCTGCGCTGGATCATGCGCAGCACGTACTTGAGCACGAAGCGCCCGATCACGACGACCGCCGCGAGCATGGCCAGCGCCTTCGCCGCGGAAGCCCAGCCGCTGGACATGCCGGCGTCCGCCGCCACCGGCGCAAGCAGCGGCAACAGGGCGATCATCGGGATCGCGGCGATGTCCTGGAACAGCAGGATGCCGAAGCTGGATTGGCCGACGGGCGCGTCCATCAGCCGGTTCTGCTCCAGGATCGCGATCACCATCGCCGTGGACGACAGCGACAGCGCAAACCCGGCCGCCACGCCAACCCGCCATTGCACGCCGAAGACAATGAAGATCGCGGCCAGCAGCGCCGCGCACAGCGCGACCTGGATTCCGCCGTAGCCGAAGATGGAGCGGCGCATCGCCCACAGCTTCTCGAAGTCCATTTCAATGCCGATGATGAACATCATCAGCACAATGCCCAGCTCGGACACGTCCAGGATCGAATCAACATCCGTGACCAGCCGCAGCCCCCAGGGCCCGATCACCGCGCCGGCGATCAGGTAGCCCAGCACGGAGCCGAAGCCAAAGCGCACCGACAGCGGCACGGCGAGCAGTGCCGCGGCGAGGAAGATTACCGCGTCAACCAGCAGTTGTTCCATCATTCCCCTCCCGAGGAGATGACGGGGCGATAGCCCGGGTTGTTGGGCGGTCTCTCGCTGCCAGGCGAACAAAGGCCGACTTTTGCGCGAGGTCACGGCATGGATACGTATTACATCATCCACGCCGAAGTACAAGCCGGATGGCGCTCGCCGGCTCGCGCTGCGTTATGCGCCCGGCGGCACACGCGGCGGTCTTGGCATCCGTGCTACCGGTCAATCCAGCCGGTCAAACAAGGTCTTGCCGAACTCGTGCAGCAGCCCGATCAGCCTGTCCGCCACCGGCGACAGCGGCGCCCCCCTGCGGAACGTCACGCCGAAATTGCGCACCAGCGTGGCCGCCGGCAGCGGCACTTCCAGCAGGTCGCCGCCACTGGCGAGCAAGGTGCGCCGCGAGACAAAGGTCAGCAGCTCGGTGTCGGCCACCACGCGCGGGATCAGCGGGATCGAGTTGGTCTCGATCTGCACCACGGGCCGCGGCAGGTTGCGCGATTCCATGGTCTGGTCGAGCCAGTTCCGGCTCGGCACCGCGCGGTTGGGCAGCGCCCAGCGATAGCCGGCCAGCGACTCCAGCCCGGGCTTGCGCACGCGGAAGATCGGATGCCCTTTGACGGCCGCGACCACGACGGTGTCCTTCAGCAGCGTCTCGCAGTGGAACTCGTCATCCTCCTGGTCCGGCACGAAGCCGAGGATCACATCCACGCGCCCTTCGCGCAGGTCGTCGCGCAGTTCGTAGTTGTGGCGGATGCTCAGTTGCAGCACTACGTTGGGGGCTTCGCGCAGCAGCATCTGGCAGATGGGCGGCAGCAGGTATTCCGCGCCGAGGGGGCCGCTGCCCAGCCTGACGGTGCCCGCCACGCCGCGCGCGATGGCGCCCACCTCGTCGCGCACGAGGTCGGCCTCCTGCAGCAGGCCGGCGGCGCGGGCGCGCAGCGCGACCCCGGCCGCGCTCAGTTTCTGGCCCCTGCCGTCGCGCTCGAACAGCGCGGCGCCGAGCGAGGCTTCAAGGCGGTCGACCGCCTTGGTCAGGGTCGGCTGGCTGCGGTGCACCAGTTCGGCGGCGCGGCGGAAGTTGCCGGCGTTGGCGACGGCCAGGAAGTACTTGAGGTCACGCAGGTCCATGGCAGCGCTCCGCGGCATGCAGTCGGCCGTCGCTATGATTGGCCCGACTGATTACTTTCGTTTATCAAAACCAAAAAATTATAAGCTGGACGGCATCGAATCGGCGGACAAGAATTCGCTCCATCCTCCAACCGATCCGAGCCATGCCCTACACCGTCCTCGTTACCGCGCCGCGCCTTGCCGATGCCGGCGTCCGCCTGCTGGAAGCCGCCAACGCCCGCGTCCACTACTTGCCGGAAAGTGACCCGCAAGCGCTGCAGGCGTTGCTCGCCACCCTGCCGGTGGATGCGGTGATCTCGCGCACCGTCGAGCTGACCAGCGCGGCCATCGAAGCCTGCCCGACGCTGAAAGTGATCTCCAAGCATGGCGTAGGCGTCAGCAATATCGATGTTGCCGCCGCCACCGCCCGCGGCATTCCGGTCTACGTGACGCCGGGCGCCAATGCCCAGTCCGTGGCGGAGCTGACGCTGGCGCTGATGTTCGCGGCGGCGCGCCGCGTGCCGTGGATGGATCGCGAACTGCGTGCTGGCCGGTGGTCGCGCGCGCAGGATGGCGTGGAACTGCAGGGCCGCACCATCGGGCTGGTCGGCTTTGGGCAGGTGGCGCAGCGCGTCGCGCGCGTGTGCCTGGCGCTGGGCATGCGCGTCGCCGCGTTCGATCCCGCACTGGCCGGGGCTGCGGCACGGCCCGCCGACGTCGACTGCTGCGACACGCTGGACGCCCTGCTTTCCGTCAGCGACGTGGTCAGCCTGCACATTCCGCTGACCGCGCAGACGCGCGGCCTGATCGGCGAGGCGCAACTGGCCGCGATGAAGCCGGGCGCGATCCTGGTCAATACCGCGCGCGGCGAAGTCGTCGACGAAGCGGCGCTGGCCGCCGCGCTGCGCAGCGGCCATCTCCATGCCGCGGGGCTGGACACCATGGCCGTCGAACCGCTGCCCGCGGACAGCCCGCTGCTCGCGCTCGACAACGTCGTGCTGACCCCGCATGTGGGCGGCTCCACGCCCGCGGCGCTGGCCGCCATGGCCAGCGGTGCCGTGCGCAATGTGCTCGGCTACCTGCAAGGGACGCCGCCCGCGCCGGCGTGGTGCGTGAATCCAGGCGTTCTCGCGCCGGCAGTACGGCGCAGCGCCTGACCCCTTTCCCCTTGCCCCCTTATCCCCTTACCCATTCCACGATGCTTCCCAAGGAGACCCCGATGAGCACCGAGCAAGCCACCGCCCTGTCCTGGCCGGCGGGATACCGCATCAACCCCTGCGCCGACGGCTTCGCGCCCGCGCTGCTGGCGGCATTCCGCGAGCTGCCCGTGGCGGCGATCGGCGATGCGATGAGCCGACAGGTCGGCACCATCGGCCTGCGCCCCTACCACCGCCGGCCGGAGACCGTGCTGTGCGGGCCCGCCGTGACCGTGCGCGTGCGCCCCGGCGACAACCTGATGATCCACAAGGCCCTGATGATGGTCCGCGCCGGCGATGTGCTGGTCATCGACGGCGGTGCGGACCTGACCCAGGCGCTGGTCGGCGGCCTGATGCGCACCACCTGCGTGGCCAGGCGGCTCGGCGGGCTGGTGATCGACGGGGCGATCCGCGACGTCCTGGAATGGGCGGAAGACGGCATGCCCATCTTTGCGCGCGGCAATACCCATCGCGGCCCGACCAAGGACGGCCCCGGCGAGATCAACGTGCCAGTGGTCTGCGCCGGCATGGCCGTATTGCCGGGCGACCTGATCGTGGGCGATGCGGACGGCGTGATCGCGGTCCCGGCGGCACAGGCGGCCGACGTGCTGGAGCGCACCCGCGCCCACCTGCAGAAGGAAGCGAAGATCCGCGCCGGCAATGCGGCGGGCACCTCGGACCCGGAACGCTTCGACGCCACGCTGCGGGCCAAGGGCCTGCCAGTCTGAGCGGCATCCGCGCCGGCTTACCCATAACGATGACGGAGACAACGATGCAACGACGCCAATTCCTCCAGTGCGGCGCCGCCGCGGCGCTGGCCGCTTCCGGCCTGGTACGCGCCCAGGGCCCCTGGCCGCAGAAGCCCATCCGGCTGGTGGTGCCGTTCCCGCCTGGCGGTGGCACCGATGCCACCTCGCGCCTGATCGCCGAGAAACTGACCACGCTGGCGCGCTGGACCCTGGTGGTCGACAACAAGCCGGGTGCCGGCGGCAATATCGGCCTGGACATGGTCGCGAAGGCCGCGCCGGATGGCTACACCATCGGCATGGGCCAGGCCGCCAACCTCGCCATCAATCCGGGCCTCTACCCGAAGATGCCGTTCGATCCGCTCAAGGATTTCACCGCGATCGCGGGCGTGGCGGCGCAACCGGTGGTGCTGGTAGTGCGGAAGGATGCGCCGTTCCGTGCGCTGGCCGACTTCCTGCAGCAAGCCAGGGCGCGCAGCGGCGAGATGGGAATCGCACAGGCCGGCAACGGCACGGTCGGACACCTGGCCGGCGAAATGCTGGCGCGGCGTGCCGGCGTGCGGGTCATGCAGGTGCCGTACAAGGGCGCGGGCCCGGCCATGAACGACCTGCTGGGCGGACAGGTGCCGGCCTATTTCGGCAATGCGGTCTCGGTGATGCCGCAGCTGGCCGCCGGCAGTATCCGTGCGTTGGCGGTGACCTCCGCGCAGCGGCTGTCGGCGCTGCCGTCGGTACCGACGGTCGCCGAACAGGGCTTCGCGGGCTTCGAGGCCACCACGTGGCTGGGCCTGGTCGCGCCGGCTGGATTGCCGGCTGACATCACGGCCAAGCTGTCCGCTACCACGCTGCAAGTGCTGGCGCGGGCCGACGTCCAGCAACGGCTGAAGCAGGAAGGCAGCGTCGCGACGCCGACCTCGCCCACGGCCTTTGCCGCGCATATCCGCGCCGAACACGCCAAGTGGGGCGCGCTGATCCGCGAGGCGCAGATCAAGCTGAGCTGACGCGCACCCTTGCCCGACTTCCTCCCTTCTTCTCAGGTATGACCGTGGACACGAACCCGACGCCCTATCCCTGCCTCCTGCAAGCCGTGACCGACATCTTCGCGGCCTACCTGCCCGCCGGCGATGCCGCCTACGTTGCCGGCTGCCTGGTCGATGCCGACGCGCGCGGCGTTGCCTCGCACGGCATCGGACGCATCCCGGTCTATACCAAGCGGCTGCGTCTCGGCGTGGTCAATCGCACCCCGAAGCTGGCGGTGACGCCTGGCGACGGCGCCACCGCCCATGTCGACGGGGACAACGGCATGGGCTACATCGTCGCCCGCAAGGCGATGGACGAGGCGATCGCACGCGCCCGGCAGCACGGCATCAGCCTGGTGCTGGCCTCGCGCAGCAATCATTTCGGGATGGCGGCGACGTACCTGCAGCAGGCGCTGGATGCGGGCCTCGGCGCGCTGGTGCTGACCAATGCGCCGCCGCTGATGCCGGTCTGGGGCGGCCGCACGCCATTTCTCGGCACCAGCCCCTTTGCCTTTGCCGCACCGGCGCGCGGTACGCCGATCATGCTGGACATGGCGACTTCCGTGGTGGCCTTCGGCAAGATCCGCCGCGCCGCGCGCCGTGGCGAAGCGATCCCGCCGGACTGGGCGCTGAACGCCAACGGCCAGGCCACCACCGATCCCAATGCCGCCATCGATGGCGTGGTGCTGCCGATGGCGGGCCCGAAGGGCTCCGGGCTCGGGCTGATGATGGAACTGATGGCGGGCGTGATGTCTGGTGCTGCTTTCGGCGGAGAGGTACGCAACCAGAACAGCGACTTCACGCAGCCGCAGGACGTCGGGCATGCGTTTATCGCGTTCAGGCCCGATGCGGGGCTGCCGCTCGGCGACTACTTCGCGCGCGCGGACGAACTGGTCGGCCGCGCCAAGGCCTCGCCGCTCGCCGACGGCTTCGATGCGATCGCGATGCCGGGCGAGCGCGAAGCGGCGCAGGCGCTGCGCTCGCGCAGCGAGGGGCTGCTGGTGTCCGGGCAGGACCGGGAGATGCTGGAGGCCGAAGCCGGGCTGGCGCTGACGTTCAAACCCCGGTAGGGCGACGCAGGACTACTCCAAGCGTGCGCCGCCATCAAGCCTGGCCTTGAGGCGCCGCACCGCTTCCGTCGACTCGGCCTCGACCTGCTTGCGCAATGCTGCCCAGTTGAGCAGCGAAAACAGCAAGGTCGGCGCCTGGTAAGTGAACTCACGCTCGAACCGCGTGCCGGCGCCGACCGGCGTCAGCGTGTAGGTGACCGTCCCCGCCTTCCTGCCATCGATGTCCCCGTCGATGCGCCAGGATGTCGGTGCCCGGCGCTCCGCTACCGTCCACACGACTGTCCCTTCGCGCCCCGCTACCCTGAAGTCCTCCGTCACCTGCTCGCCCGCCTGCAGCGAATGATCGGTGGCGCCGCGCACCGCCAGTGACGATGGATGCCATGCCGGCCAGTTCGCAGGCGTCGAGACATATTCGAATACCTCCGCGGGCGGCCGCTGGATCGTGGCTTCGCTGTGGATCCTTGTCATCGGCTGCCAGGGGAGCGGCGCAAAGAGCAACGCGGCAATCACGCCGGTGGCCACGAGGGCGCGGACGGCTGTCTTTCGGGATGGCATGGCGTGGGAGGCAGGAGAGAGGTGCCGGCCTTCACTATAGGCGTCCTTGCGGCCCGGCCCGCGACCTCGCCCAGCGCACTACCGACAAGGCGTCCGCCAGCTATGGCGGACAGGCGGTGCGGTAGTTGTCGGACCGGGCAGCCAACCGGCGGGGCGACAGGCCGGAAACTGCGCGCACGAAAACGCGAGAGCGCCTGAGCGCAACGAGGCTCCCTCGCTCCGCGCACAGGACTGCGCGGATGCAATGCAACAGGGCGATCCGTTGGATCGCCCTGTTTGCTTTTTGCGCGTGCCGTCAGGCAACAACGATGCGGCGCGGGTCAGCCAGCGCCAGCGCTTCCGCACGATCCGCGCTCGGCGGGTAGATCCACTCGGTATTGATCCGCGTCTTCAGCGCCTTGGCCACGCCGCCGGTCAGCTTGACCTGCCGGTTCCAGCCTTCCGTGTAGACAGCGCCCCACGGCCCCAGGTCCAGGCAGGTCACATACTTCGGCTGGCTATACGGGATCATGGCCTCGCCCACGAGGTCCGCCGCCACATTGTGCCCCGCCGAACGGCCGAGGTTCATCGCGTGCTGGCAGGACATCGCCGCAAAGTTGCCTTCGTCATCGGTCGCGGCATAGGCGCAATCGCCGGTGGCGAACACCTCATCGACACCCCTGACCCTGAGATCGCGATCGACGTGCAGCCGGCCCAGGCCATCGCGCTCCGCCGGAATCTGCGCGGTAAGTTCGCTGGCACGCGCACCTGCCGTCCAGATCACCGTATCCGCCTCGATGCGCTCGCCGCTCTCAAGCGTCACGCCGGTCGCATCGACAGCAGCGACGCCAGAGCCGAGCTTCCAGGTCACGCCCAACTCCGTCAGCGCCTGCGTGATCACCGGTCGCGGCCCCGCACCCAGGTCAGGTCCGATCTCGGCATTGCGCTCCACCATGATCACGTTCACTGCGGCGTCCTCGCCCAGGACTTCGCGCAGGCGGGCCGGCATTTCCGCGGCCGTCTCGATGCCGGTGAAGCCGGCACCCGCGACCACCACCGTATTGCGCCCGGCACGATCCGGCCGGCTGGCCAGGTTATGGAGATGCGCTTCGAGCTGCGCTGCGTCGGCGACCTGGTCGACATTGAATGCATGCTGGTCCAGGCCAGGAATCTGCGGACGGAACAGCCGGCTTCCCGCGGCGAGCACCAGGCGGTCATAGCCGATGCGCTGGCGCGAGCCCTCCGTGCCGACACCCGCAATGCTCACATTGCGGTTCGCGACGTCGATGTGCTCCACCCTCCCCTGGATAAACCGCACGCCGACGGCCTTGAAGATCTCTTGCAGCGGCGCCTTCATCCCGTTCGGATTCTGCTCATAGAGACGCGGGCGGACATGTAGTTCGGGTTCCGGCGCGACCAGCGCGATTTCCACGTCGGTGCGCCCGACCTGGTCAAGCAGACGGGCCGAAGCCAGTGCGCTCCACATGCCGGCAAAGCCGGCGCCGATGACAAGAATGCGTTGGGACATCTTCAAGCTCCTGAATCAAACCTCGGTTTCGTGTGACAGGGCCGGCGCCGACGGTTGAGTGGCGCGCATGGATGCGTCGGCGAAATCCGAGCACATCCGGCCCTTAACTACGATCATATGAGTCGCAGTTAAGAAACGCAAGATTTTTTTAGTGCCTGCCTCGCGCGGTGAACCTGCGCGCAGGACTTGCGCTTTCGCTGACGATCCACTATCGTTACTACGACTGCATAAGTCGTAGTTAAAACTCAGGACCAGGCTTTACCAAGGAGATCGACATGAAACCCCAACGCATTCTCTTGCCCTTCATGGCGGCAACCGCCATGGCATTCAGCGGCGCCGCGGCCGCGCACGGCCCCGAAGAAACGGTGAAGGAAAACTTCTCGCGATCGATCACGAACATTCCAGGGAAATCGATCGTCGCCGTGGAAGTCGTTTATCCGCCTGGCGGCGCCTCCGTGCCGCACTACCACGCAAAGTCAGCGTTCATCTATGCCTATGTCGTCTCAGGCAGCATTGCGAGCAAGGTGGACAACGGTCCGGAGCGCGTCTACAAGGCCGGCGAAAGCTTCCACGAAGAGCCCGGATCGCATCATCCGGTCAGCCGCAACGCGAGCCGGACAAAACCGGCGAAGCTCCTGGCTGTGTTCGTGGTGGATAGCGGCGAGAAAAACCTGACGACTTACGAAGGGAGCACGAAATGAGGCTGGACTACACAAAAGTGTCTCCTGGCGGTGTCAAGGCATTCGGCAATGTCTACGGATACATCCTGCAGTCGGGGCTGGACAGCGTCCTGGTGGAGCTGACCTATCTTCGCGTCAGCCAGATCAATGGCTGCGCCTACTGCCTGGACATGCACACGCGAGACCTGTTGAAGAAAGGCGTGTCGGTCACGAAGCTCGCACTCGTGCAAGCCTGGCGCGAGGCAGGCGACCTTTTCAGTGAGCGCGAGCAGGCCGCACTCGAATGGGCGGAGTCGGTGACACGCGTAGCGGAAACGCACGTCCCGGACGACGCGTTCCACAGGGCCGAAGCGGTCTTCAGCGAAAAGGAACTCGCCGACCTGACGATGGCCATCAGCCTGATGAATGCATTCAACCGCCTGGCAATCAGCTTTCGCCGCCCGCCGGAAGTGCAGCACCAGGACTGAGAATCATGGCGTTTGCTTCGGCTGACACCTCGTGCGACATGGGCCAGCCATCACATGGATGGACTGTCCTTGACAAAAATACCGATTGGTATATTCTGGCCTGCATGAACAAAGCCGAACGCACCCGCCAGCTCATCGTCGAGAAGACAGCGCCCATTTTCAACACAAAGGGCTATGCCGGAACATCGCTGGCCGACATGACCGAGGCCACCGGCCTGACCAAGGGCAGTGTCTACGGCAACTTTGCCAACAAGGAAGAGGTGGCTCTGGCTGCATTCGACCACAACTGGAAGCAGGTGCAATCCGCGGTCCGCAACGAAATGGCCGCGAAAACCACCAGCATGGAAAAGCTGCTTGCCCTGACTGGCGTGTACGAAAACCTTCCTGAAGGTTTTCCGGAGGGCGGATGCCCGCTGCTCAACACCGCCATTGAAGCCGACGACACCCACCCCGCCCTGCGGGAAAAGGCCCTGGAGGCTTTCCGGAGCTGGCAGTCGAATCTGGTATCGGTCATCAAGGCAGGCATTGCTTCGCGGGAATTCCGCCGGGACGTCGATCCCGAGCAGGCCGCCGTCACCCTGATCGCGCTGATCGAGGGTGCCGTCATGATCTCGCGGCTGACTGGAAACGCGGCCTACAACAAGGCCGTCATGTCGGCAGTGGAAAAAACCGTGGTCGACCTCGCCTGATTTTTTTGCCCCAAAATATACCGATTGGTATTTTTTCATCACAAAGGAAGTAGCCATGGACCTGCATCTGAAACGGAAAATCGCCTTCGCACTGTCGATGGGTGTCGTGACCACGGGGATCATCTCCTTCGCCCTGCTCGCTCTGAATATGGGGTTCTCGGAAGGCTTTGCGCTGACGTGGCTGCGCTCCTGGGGCCTCGGCTACGTGATCGTCATTCCCGCCATCCTGCTGGTCGGGCCGCGCCTGCAGGCGCAGGTCGAGCGCTGGGTCCAGTGACGCCGCATGCCACGTCCGGGAACTGCTGATATGTCCAGGAATCTGCTGCGGCGGCTGCTTGCCATCGCCCTCATCCTCGGCGCTGCCACGGCGTCGGCCATCGCCCATGCCGACGCCACCGTGCGAAAGCAGGCACGACAACCCGATATCGGATGGATCGAGATAGACAGGGACATTTCGCTGAGGCGAATGGTGGTGCACCACCCCGGCGCGAAAGGGACCGTCCTCTTCCTGCACGGTTTCCCGGAAACCCTGTACGCATGGAAGGACATCGCCGTGTCGCTGGGCGATGACTTCGAAGTGCATGCCATCGATTGGCCCGGCTACGGTCTCTCGTCGCGCCCCACGGCCGACAAGTTTTCCTATGCGCCCAGGGACTATGCGCGCGTCCTGCAGGCATACATCCGCAAGGCAGGCATCGACACGTCCCGGCTGACCATCTATGCCACCGATATCGGCGCGCTGCCCGCCCTGCTCCTGGCGCTCGACGAACCGGACATTGCGAGAACGATCATCGTGGGCGACTTCGCCCCGCTTGACCGGCCGCAGTACATGTACGAAAGCCTGCAGAGCCTGAAGGCGCAGCCGTCGGCCGAACTGGCCCGCGCCCAGTTGAACCGGAACCGCGACGATGTCTTGCAAAACGCCTACCGGCGCGGCCTGCCCACGGAAGCGCAGTTCGACATCTCGCCCGAACTCCGGGACGACATGGCCCGCGGATGGAGCCACGGCGCGATGACGTCTGCCGATGCCTTTTACCACTACTACTCGCACTTTTCGCGCGACCAGGCATACCTGGAGGCGAACCTGCACCGGCTCAAGACACCGGTCAAGGTGGTCTGGGGTGAAAAGGACATCTATATCCGGAAGGAAATGGGGATCGAGTTTGCGCAGAAGGCGCATGCACCGTTCACCGAGCTTCCTGGCATCGGGCACTACCCGCATCTGCAGGACCCGCAGCAAGCCGTGCAAGAGGTTCGCGCTGCATTCCGATAACTCGCATTGCAGGCGGTCCAGGTCTCCGATCCGACTTGCTCCGCCTGCATCGCATCGCCGGTACACGCCACCTCCGGCGATGCCCTGTCCCACGTGGCAACCCCCTCTCAACCTGGAACATCCTGTCAATGATCAATGCCATCGAGAAAGTGATTTACACCGGCAAGACCCACACCACTGGCGGCCGCAACGGGCACGCCCGGAGCGCAGACGGTCGCCTGGCCGTTGACCTGTCCTCCCCCGGCACCGCTGGTGCCGGTACCAACCCCGAACAGCTGCTAGGCGCCGGCTGGTCAGCATGCTTCCTTGGCGCGATTGCCAAGGCAGCCCAGGCGGCCAACGTCGCGCTGCCGGCTGACGCGGCCGTCGATGCGGAAATCGATCTTGGCCAGGCGGCACAAGGCTACTTCCTCGCGGCGCGTCTGCATGTCAGCCTGCCCGGCGTGGAGCGCCAGGTGGCACAGTCCCTTGCCAGCACCGCCCATGAAATCTGCCCGTACTCGAAAGCCACGCGCGGGAACATCGATGTCGAGATCCACATCGTCTGAGGACGGCCGGATCTCACCCACTACATAAGAGACGCGCCCACCCCGCGTGAACGCATTGGCCAACGCTGGCCAATGCGTTCACCGCAGCGTCCTGCACACAACAAGGAAACCTGCCTCATGAACATGCCTCGGCTTTTCGCCTCCGCCCTGCTTATTGCCAGCAGCAGCCTGCCTCTGCTGAACGCCCACGCGCAACCTTCCGACATCCAGCGCACCGACCTGATCCACCACGCACTCAGCATTCCCGGCCGCGATGCCATCCAGGTCCGCGTCGACTTCGACCCCGGCGCCTTCGCGGCCAGGCACTCGCACCCTGGCGAAGAAATCGCCTATGTGCTGCAAGGCACGCTGGAATACCAGCTCGACGACAAGCCGCCAGTCACGCTGAAGACCGGTGAGGCGCTGTTCATCCCGGCCGGCAGCGTTCATTCGGCACGCAATGTCGGTAG
This sequence comes from Cupriavidus sp. P-10, assembly GCF_003402535.2. Classification (NCBI taxonomy): domain Bacteria; kingdom Pseudomonadati; phylum Pseudomonadota; class Betaproteobacteria; order Burkholderiales; family Burkholderiaceae; genus Cupriavidus; species Cupriavidus sp. P-10. The sequence goes on along the minus strand of NZ_AP025171.1, from coordinate 743,024 downwards.
CGGCAAGGCGTCGGAACTGGCGACCTACATTGTCAGGAAGGACGTGCCGCTGCTGGTGCCGGCCAAGCCATCCGGCAAGGCCAGCGCGCAATGACGAAGCCTCGCATGAACGCGCAATCGTCCGATAACACAACCGACCTGCCGCGCCGTTCCCTGTTGTTGGGCGGCGTGGCGAGCGCGGCCCTCTCGCTCTTTTCACCGCGGCTGGCTCTTGCCGGGCAGTCCGCGCCGGCGCGCACCGGCGCGTCCGATGCGATCCGCCCGTTCCGCGCGCGGATCCCGCAATCGGCCCTGGACGATCTGCGCCGCCGGCTGATGGCGACGCGATGGCCCGATCCGGAAACCGTGCCAGACCGGTCCCAGGGCGTACAACTCGACAAGCTGCGGCCGCTCGTGCGCTACTGGGCTACGGGCCATGACTGGCGCAAGGCCGAGGCAAGACTGAATGCCTGGCCCCAGTTCGTGACGAACATAGACGGCGTGGATATCCACTTCATCCATGTCCGATCGCGCCATGAGAACGCGCTGCCGCTGGTCATGACGCACGGCTGGCCCGGGTCGGTCTTCGAGTTGCTCGACAGCATCCGTCCGCTGACGGATCCCACCGCATACGGCGGCAGCGCGGCCGATGCATTCCATCTGGTGATCCCGTCGCTGCCGGGCTTCGGCTTTTCCCAAATGCCCGGGGGCACCGGCTGGAACCCGGACCGCATCGCCCGCGCGTGGGACGTGCTGATGAAGCGTCTCGGCTATGCGCGGTACGTGTCGCAAGGCGGCGACTGGGGCGCGATCGTCTCCGACGCACTTGGCCGCCTCGCGCCTGAAGGGTTGCTAGGCATTCACGTCAACCGTATCGAGCGCGCGACGACGCTGCCGCCGGCGCTCGCCATGGCGCTGAAGACCGGCGAGCCCGCCCCGTCCAGCCTGACCGCCGAGGAGAAGCAGGTGTTCGACGAGGCGAGGGACTTCCTCAGCAAGGGATTCGGCTACGCCGCCCTCATGCAGACGCGCCCCCAGACCATCGGCTTTGGCCTGGCCGATTCGCCAGTGGGGCTGGCGGCATGGATTTATGACAAGCTGGCCGACTGGGTCTACACGCGCGGCGATCCCGAGCGGGCATTGGGCCGTGACGCGATCCTCGACAACATCTCGCTCTACTGGCTGACGAACACCGGCGAGTCCAGCGCACGGATCTACTGGGAGACCAGCGCCGCACCGGCAAGGAGCGGCCCCGTCACCGTTCCGGCGGCGGTGACGGTCTTTCCGGGCGAGGTCTACCGGCCACCGAAGGCCTGGCTGGCGCGGGCCTATCCCAACCTGGTCTATTACAACCAGGTTGCCAGGGGCGGTCACTTCGCGGCGTGGGAAGAGCCGGAGCTGTTCAGCGCGGAGTTGCGGTCGGCGTTCCGGTCGTTGCGCTAGGGCAAGCCGATCCTGCAACGGCCTCGCCAGGTCGGGAATCTTGATTCCCGACCCACTTCAGGGCTTGCGCCTACGGATACGCATCGCTGATGCCGCGCGCATGAAGTATTTTTATAAGGCCGGTGCGCGCCTGCCGCCGGAAAGGCCCGCGGGACTTGTGCAACCGTAATTCGGTTCTTGCATGGCAGGCTGTGCCCGGGGCCGTGACAGGAGCGTGCCATGTCCGTAGCACTTCGATCCTCGCTTTGCCAATTCCTCATTGCCTGCTGCCTGGGCATCGCTGCCTGCGGCGGGGGTGGGGACGACGAGGGCGATGGCAGCGCCAGCGGCACGGGCGAGCTGATGATCTCCATCTCCGGCCTGCCGTCCGGGACGTCGGCGGCCATCACGGTACTGGGACCCGGCGAGTTCCGCCAGACCCTGACCCAGCCGTCCACGCTGACCCTGGCTCCCGGCAGCTACACCGTCGTTGCCGCCAACGTGCTGACGAGCAGCGGACTCCTCCAGCCGCAACCGCCCTCGCAGACCGTGGGGGTGGCCGCGGGCGCACGTGCTTTGGCCAACGTGATCTACGGTCCGCCGGAAATGTAGCAACCTTGCTGACTCAGGTTGCCGTTCGCCGCACCAATCTTGCTGACGGCAACCCTCGGCGATTTGCGCCTGTTCGTGGCTGTGCGCGCCGGCCCTGGATATCGCGCATTCCTATGCGCCTCGGTTGACAGAATCTTCCAACGATTTCCACAGGTCTTGCATAGTGGGGTTCGTATTGGCGATTGCGCGATAGGACCGAATCTCCAGTTGCGCGCTCCACTCGTCGCCACCGGCGCGGACAAGCCGGCCTGCGTCGATTTCCTCGCTGACGGCGCTGAACGGAAGCCAGGCAACCCCGTATCCCTCGACAACCATTTTCATCAGCAACATCGCCATGTCTGTTTCGTAGCAAGCGCGGAAATGGTAGGCGGTATCCACGCTATTCAGAATCACGTCGACCACGCGTCCCATGAAGGTCGTCGCCGTATAAGCGAGATATGGCAGAGGGGACGCTGACGAGCCAGGCAGCGCGAACATTGGTGCGCCACGACCGTTCGGCGCGGAAACGGGGATAAACGCTTCCTGTCCCAAGGTCAGGCTTGCAAATTTGTCCTCGTCCAGCTGCATCGGGACGAGCGGATGGTGATACCCAATCATCAGGTCGCAATTGCTCTCGGCAAGCGCGATGACGGCGTCGTGGACATTGGCTGCGACGACGCGGGCATTGAAATCCCCGGAACGCTGGTGAAACTGCTTCAGCCATTTGGGCAGGAAGGTCAGTGACAGTGTGTGCCCGGCGGTGATCTGGATGGAGCGTCCAGGCATCCTGGCCTCCTGCCGCAGCGCTGAGCGGACCTCGGTCAGCGCGCCGACCGACTCCTTGCTCTGCTCACAAAACCGCCGGCCGGCGGAGGTCAGTTCGACCGGGTAGGTTGCACGGTCGACCAGTTCGACCCCGACCCAGTCTTCGAGCGACTTGACCCGGCGAGAAAGCGCCGACTGAGTGACGAATCGCAATTCGGCCGCGCGGGAAAAGCTTCTGGTCTGCTCGATGGCCAAGAGGTCTTCTATCCACTTCAATTGCAATTGTGCCGCTCCTCGTTGCCGACAGGCTCATCGATGTTGGCCGTCGTGGTAAACCCGGACTTCACCGGTATTGTTTGCCTAAAAAGTGCCATTAACTCCGCTTTCAGGCGTGTTAAAAGCATTCCATGCGACGCTTTCTCAAACTATTCCGGTATGGAATAGTTTGAGTGTACATCCTCATCAGCTCGGTTTCTTTGCGCTCCTAGAATCTGGTTGCGCCAATCAGGCGCACTGATGAGGAACGCGATGAGCAAGGAAGAATTTTTCAGGGGGACGCGACGCGAGCACGATCTGCTGGGCTACCGCGAGGTGCCGGCAGACGCGTACTACGGCATCCATACGCTGCGGGCGCTGGAGAATTTCCCGATTTCGGGCGACCCCATTTCGAAGTATCCCGAACTGATTGTCGCCCTGGTCGACATCAAGGAGGCGGCCGCACTCACGAACCGGGACCTCGGCCTGCTGGATGACGCGCGCTGTTGAATCCTTACATCGGCTACGCCAGTTCCACGGAAGTTGCACGGGAAGCCCTGGAAACCGGACGCAAGGTCGCTGACATCGTTCTTGAACGCGAACTTCTCTCGGCGGCAGCACTGGCGGAGATCTTGCGACCCGAGGTCCTGACCGCCCCGCGTGCACCGGTTGCACTCAACCAATAAGGCTTTATTGTCATCTCACAAGCATGCAACAGCTCACGTTCGGAATCATTGGCGGGCTCGGCGCACTGGCCGGCGCCGACCTCTTTCTCAAGCTGGTCAAGAGCCGTGCGGTCATGGCCGACCAGGGTCGGTACCACTTCCTGTTCGAGCAGCATCCGTTTCGCGATGTAGCGATGCCACTGACCCGCAATGCGAGCATGACCAGCCGCAAGCTCTATGTCTTCAAGACTTGCCAGTCCTTCGAAAGCAGGAAGGTCGATGCGGTGCTCATGCCTTGCTTTGCGTCCCACACCTTCCGTGAAGAGCTTCAGGCGGAACTGTCGGTGCGCCTCGTCAATATGCTCGATGCATTGGTGCCCACGCTGAATGACGCCTTGCCCCGCGGTGGAAAAATCGGCGTTCTTGCTTCGGACTTCGTGCGTCAGTCGCGGCAATTCGATGAGAGCTTCGGCCGCGATTTTGAGATTGTGTATCCCTCCGAAGCAACGCAGGGCAGTTTGATGGATGCGATTTATGGTCCTGGAGGCATCAGGTCCGGCAATACGGAAGGCCTCGCTCTGGAGCGGATTTGCCAGGCCTGCCAGGAACTGATCGAACTTGGCGCGGAGCTGATTGTTCCAGGCATGACCGAACTCTCACTCGTGGCTGCGGCCTTGCAGCGGCGCGGCATCGCATTTGTCGATGTGAACCAGGTCTATGCGGACTATGCCACCACCCTGGCGGACGGGCAGGTCAATCTCGCGTTCAAGCTGGGCATCGTCGGTGGCGTTGGGCCCGCCGCGACGGTCGACTTCATGGGAAAAGTCGTCAAGAACACCACTGCGGCGAAGGATCAGGACCATATCAAGATGGTCGTCGAGCAAAACCCTCAAATTCCGGACCGTACGGCAAACCTCCTGCACCAGGAGGCCGACCCGACGGTTGCGCTCTTCGCCACGTGCAAGCGGCTGGAGTCCGAAGGCGCGAATGCGATTGCAATTCCCTGCAATACGGCGCATGCCTATGTCGAGCGTATCCAGCCTCACCTGTCCGTACCGATCGTCAATATGCTGACGGAGACGGTCCGGCATATCGTCGACAAGTATGGCCAAGGCTCGAAGGTTGGCCTGCTTGCGACATCAGGCACCGTGGAAAGCCGCGTCTATCACGAAGCCGCCGCGGGCCACCTGGAACTCATCACGCCAGCGCCAGAGATCCAGCAGATGGTCATGGATGCCATCTACGGCGCTGAAGGCGTCAAGGCAGGCCATACGCAAGGCCATTGCGCCGAGTTGCTGCGCGCTGCCATTGCTCACCTGCACGGCAAAGGCGCCAGGGTGCAGATTCTCGGCTGCACCGAACTCCCGTTGATATTTGCGCAAACGGATCAATTCGAGGTTGGAAGCGCGCCGACCGTTTCTCTGGTCGACCCTACGGACGTGCTGGCAAAGCGTTGTGTCCAGCTTGCGCGATCTGCCTGAGACCTTTTGACCTTTTGACCTTTTGAAGACCGGAGAAAGGCCGTCGGCGCGCTCGCCGTTCCAGCACCATCAGCGCGCCACTGATCAAATGTCGAAGTAGAGATGGAACTCCCACGGGTGCGGCCGCAACTTCAATGTATCAATCTCGCGCGTGCGCTTGTAATCAATCCACGTACTGATCAGGTCTTCAGTGAAGACATCCCCCTTCCGCAGGAAGGCTGAATCGGCTTCCAGTGCGGAAAGCGACTCTTCGAGGGAACCTGGAACCTGCCGGATGCTGGCGGCTTCCTCGGGTGGCAGATCATAAATGTTCTTGTCGAGCGGGTCGCCGGGGTCCGTCTGGTTTTCAATGCCGTCAAGGCCGGCGAGCAGCATTGCCGAGAAGGCGAGATAGGCATTGGCCGACGGGTCAGGACAGCGGAATTCAACGCGTCTGGCGCTTGGGGAATCCGAAACCATGGGAATCCTGGCTGCGGCAGATCGGTTGCGCTGCGACATGGCCAGATTGACAGGCGCCTCGTATCCAGGCACCAGTCGCTTGTATGAGTTTGTGCTCGGCGCGCAGAAAGCCATCAGGGCGGGGGCGTGCCTGAGCAAGCCGCCTATGTACCACCGGCACATCTGGGATGTCTGCGCCCAACCGTCCTTGTCATAGAAGAGGTTCTCGTCGCCGCGCCACAGGCTCTGGTGGCAATGCATGCCGCTCGCGTTGTCGGCAAACAGGGGCTTGGGCATGAATGTGGCGACCTTGCCGTGGCGGCGTGCAACATTCTTGCAGATATACTTGTACATCATCACGTTGTCTGCCATCCGGGTCAGAGGTGCAAAGCGCATGTCGATTTCATTCTGGCCCGCCGTGGCTACCTCATGGTGATGCACCTCGACCCGGACGCCTGCCTGCATCAGCGCGAGGACGATCTCGGAGCGGATGTCCTGCAGCGTATCGCTTGGCGGCACGGGAAAATATCCTCCCTTGTAGGACTGCTTGTAGCCAAGATTGCCTCCGCCATAGGCGCCTTCGTCACGGCCCGAGGCCCATTCGCCTTCGGCGGATTCGACATAGTAGTAGCCGGAGTGCTGGTCCTGCCCGAAGCGAATGGAGTCGAAAACGAAGAACTCCAGTTCGGGGCCAACGTAGCAAACCGTAGCAAGACCGGTTTGCTGGAGGTACAGCTCCGCCTTACGCGCGATGTAGCGCGGGTCGCGCGAATACGGCTGGTGCAGGACAGGGTCCAGCACGTCGCAGATCAGCACCAGCGTTGGTGCCGTGCAAAACGGATCGATGAATGCCGTGGCCGGGTCAGGCCTGACCAGCATGTCGGACTCGTGTATTTCCTGGAACCCACGAATGGAAGACCCGTCGAACCCGATGCCGGCCGAGAACAAATCGTCGTTGACTTCTGGCAGCGTGATCGAGAAGTGCTGCCACACGCCGGGCAAGTCGGTGAACCTGAGGTCAACGACCTCGATAGCGTGCTTGTTGATCAGATCGATGACTTCACCGGGGTTTTGCGGCAGTGCAACGTGATAGCTGCCGGGTTCTATCGAGACCGTGGTCATAACTGCCTCCGTCGTCTGGCCCCCGGAGCATAGTCCAACATTAGTCTGTCAACTTCCGATTGCAAAGTGCCTCACGGGCTTGCGCAAGCTGCCCGCTTTCCATGCCGTTGTTGGTGCGGCGCCATCCCTGATCGCACCAGTGTGCGTCGCCACCCAACAGCGCGCATGATGCGCCGCGCCGTCGGCATCACGCCCCCGCCGTTTCCATGCCGAAAGCTGCGCCCGTGCCCGACAGGCACGATGGTTGCAATCTCCCGGTCAGAGCGTCCCGCTCACCAATCCCTGGGAGAACTGCCATGAGCACCCTGATCATCCGAGACCTTGCCGGTCACCGCGCCCTCGACGCGAGCACCATGTCTGCAATCCACGGCGGCATCTATCGCACGCCGCAGCAGATCCTGGCGTTTGAGCTCACCCATTTGCCGGCGACGCCGGATGGTCGTGTGCTGGGCTCGGATGGCCAGTTGCACTTCCCCCCGATCTGACGGCCCTGGCGGCGGACGGGCACGTACGCTGGTCAGTTAAAGACGTCTTGCCGATAGCGCCCTGCCGCTACCAGCGCCGCCAGCCAGTCCGAAGCCGCCGCCTCGGTCATCCCGCCCTGCTCCGCGGCGATCCGGATCAGCGCCTGCCTGACCGCAGGCGCCATCTGCCGGCCATCCCCGCATACATAGATCACAGCGCCTGCGTTCAGCCGCGTCCAGATATCTGTCCGGCGCTGCCAGAGCAGATCCTGCACAAAGCGCGGCGCGCCATCGACGACCGAGTATGCGGTGTGGACGTCGGCCACGCCTTGCTTTTGCCAGCGGGCGACGTCTTCTCGATACAGCCAGTCGTGCGCCGGGTGCCGGCAGCCGTAGTACAACTGCACCGGCGCCACCGCCTCTCCGGCGGCCTGCTGCGCCGCGCGTTCTTCCAGGAAGCCGCGGAACGGTGCGATGCCGGTGCCGGGCCCGACGAGGATCATCGGGACACCCGCCGCCTCGGGCGCGAACGGCGGATTGGGTGTGCGAATGACGCCCGCTACTACCACGCCGGGTGCGAGGCCCTGCAGCCAGGTGGAAGCCACGCCACGGAACGTGCCGCGGCCCGACAGCGCCGGCGCGCAAACCGTGCCGACGGTGACGGTCGCCACGTCGGGCGAGACCAGCGGCGACGACGCGATGGAATAGAACCGTGGCCGCATCGGCACCGTGCAGGCAAGCAGGCCGGCCAGGTCCAGTTCGATCGCGGGAAACCGGTCAAGTACATCGGCCAGACCTAGCCGGCGCTGCGCGACTTGTGCTGCATAGCCAGCCGTTTCATCGTCCGAGGCAAGCTGCTGTAGCGACTGCTGAGTGAATGGGCAACGGGTTGCCTGCGCGAGGCTGCGCAGCGTGTGGCGCGAAACGACATCCTGCAGCTCCACGAAATGCGTCAGCAGTTGCCGCACGGAAAGCGCCTCGCCAACCGGCAGGCCGCGTGCCGCACCGGGCGCGGCAGACAAGGTGACGATGGCCTCCGGGTCGGCAGCGATCCGCTCGCAAAGCGCGGTGACGATCTCTGGCCGGTTCTGCGGATAGACGGCAAGGTGGTCGCCAGTGCTATAGCGCGCGCCTTCCGGCAAGCGCAGCCGGATATCGCGCGTGGAAGTCCGCGGCGCCTCGCGCGTGAAGTCCCACAGGCCGTCGGGATCGTTCACCAGTTCCGTGTTCGACAGCACCGTGAAGCCCTGTGTATTGGGCGGCAGCGTCGTCGCGCGGATCTCGGCCACGCCCCGCAGCTGTACCTGCACAGCCGGCACTTGTGGCGAACCGCTGGCGCCGTCGCCGCCCTGCAGCGACTGCCACAACAGGGCCAGCCAGCGTTCCGCGGCGTGGTCGAAGTCGCCGTTGCCGTCGGCCTCGCCACGCGGCAGCAGTGGCGTGGCACCGGCACTGGTGAAGAACTCGAATACCCGGCGCGGGAAGGCCTGGTAGGTCGGCCATTGCGAATTGCCGCAGCCCAGCACCGCAACGCGCAGCTCCGGCGCGCGGTAGCCGCCGGCGGCGTTGCTGTCGAGCAGTTCTTCGAAGCGACGGGCGGAATCCGGGGCGCGGCCGTTATACGTCGCGGCCACGATGACAGCCATGCCGCTGGCGGGCAAGGCATCGGCGATCTCGTCGAGGTCGCGCAGGGTTGCATCGAATCCCGCGGCCAGCGCGCCGGCGTGCACCTGCTCGGCCAGTTCGCGCGCGGTGCCGAGGCTGGACCCGCACAGGACGGCAAGCGGGCGCCCCGCGCCTTGCACTTCGGCGCTGGCCGCCGGCGCCTGCCCTGCCGCGCCGACCGGCACCGCGGCGATGCGTTCATGCGGTCGGCGCCTGCGCGCGCGCATGGTAAAGCCATCGGGCTTGATCGTCAGCGTTTCCTTGATGCGGAACTGGTAGTCGTGCGCGTCGGTGAACTGGAAATTGCGCAGCATCAGCGCCAGCGCCAGCTTGGCCTCGGTCAGCGCGAACTGGCGGCCGATGCAGGCGCGCTCGCCATTGCCGAACGGCATGTAGGCGTGGCGCGGCAGCCTGGCCTCGTTCTCGGGCAGGAAGCGGTCAATGTCGAAGCGTTCGGGATCGGTCCAGACCTTGGGGTCGCGGTGCAGCGCGGTCAGCACGACGGACACGCGGCGGTCCTTGCGGATCAGGTAGCGGCCACCGAGCAGCGCGTCCTGGTACGGCGCGACGGCGAAAGCAGGCGCGGTGGGCCACAGCCGCAGCGTTTCCTTGAGCACGCGGTCGAGCACCGGCAGCCGTGCCAGGTCGGCGTACACCGGCGCGGTGTCGCCGGGCAGTACCGCGTCCACCTCGGCGTAAGCCTGCGCCATCACGCCGGGATTGCGCAGCAGTTCGTACAGGGCGAAGGTCAGTAGCCCGCTGGTGGTTTCGTGGCCGGCGATCAGGAAGGTGATGACCTGGTTGCGGATGTTCTCGTCGTCCAGGCGCAGGTCGGTGTCGGGGTCGCGCGCTTCGAGCATCAGCCCGAGCAGGTCCATGGCGGTGCCCTGCCGCTCGCCTTCGTCAGCGGCGCGGCGCCGGCGAACTACGTCGTCGACCAGTTCGCGCATGAAGCGCGTGTCTTCATCGAACTTGCGGTGCGCCGCGTGCATGAAGCGGTCTTGCAGTGCAAAGCGCGTGAGCCTGGACATCGCTTCTTCCAGCGCGCCGACCATGGCCTCGATAAACGGGTGCAGCTGCGCACTGGCGAACGAGTCGAAGTCATAGCCGAAGCCGGACAGCGCGATGGTATCGAGCGTCAGCCGCGTCATGTCGTCGGCGACGGCGATATCTGCGTCGGGGCCCTGCCGGTCCCATTTGTCGACCAGCCGGTTGGCCACGCGCAGCATCACGTCGAAATAGCCCTTCATCGCCCGCTGGCTGAAGGCCGGCATCAGGATGCGGTGCGCCTTGCCCCAGTTGGCCTCGTCGGTGTGGGCGGTGAACAGGCCGTCGCCGGCCATGCCGCGCAGGTAGGACAGCGGCGGGCCGATGTACTTGCGGAAGCGCGCGGCATCGCACACCTCGGCAGCCAGCGCGACCGAGGTGACGAACGGCACGCGCCGCCCGGCGAAGTCGAGCTCGAAGATGCCGTCATGGTGGCGGCTGCGCGCCAGCAGGTGCTGGCCCACCTCACCCGGCGTGATCTGCAGCAGGTTGCCGACCAGCGGCCAGCCGGGATCGCGCGGAATCGGCTCGGGCGCCGTGCGGGCGGCGGGATGGGTTGGCTCGGCAAGGGCGTCGGCGCCCGGGGACACGGTTGGGTGCGGCATGACTGGGGGGCGATTTGTGCAGTTTGCTCGGTTTGCGCGGTTTGCGCGATCTGCACCAAGGTCCGGGGGCCGGCGGGGCGATTGCCATCTGCCGCCGTTTCGTCTAACGTAGACAACTGTCTACCTCGGCGAAGAGTAGACAACCGTAGACACGGTGTCAACGCAGCAGGTCGACCAAAAACCGAGCATCACTACTAATCGCATGGAAGCCATTGCCGACGGCAAACGCCGCCT